>CASFEZ010000015.1 GCA_949293815.1 uncultured Eubacteriales bacterium
TGACACTATTTTTTGGCTTATTATAAAATTGCTATTTTGGAGTTCCAAGCCGGGGTATAAATACTCACGGTGGATAAAAAAAAGAAGAGGACAGCCGCCAAAGGACAGAAAAAAATAAACGAGATTTACAAAATCCCCCCTGTTTTGACTTTTTTAAAAGCAAAAGCAGTGGGGGTTTTCAAAAAAGACCGAAAGGCAATTACGCGTAGAAAAATGCGTGCAGAAAAGCATAAAAGAAACAGACTATGCTGTTTGCTGCATACGCACCGTGACAGAACCGGAGCCGAGCTCTTCGGCCAGAGTGGCGGGGTTTTCGATACGGCCGATGGGGGTATAGCGATACGAGGTGGTAAAGGTTTCGTAGAACAGCACCAGACAATCCGAGCCGTAGAGCATCAGGTCCCCGGCGTGAATGGTAGTTTGCGCCGCGGCATCGGTCGGGAGAGATTCGGGCAGATAGATATATTTTTCATTGCCGTTTCATTCGCGCATGGAAAGCTCGAGCGGAAGCCGCGCGGCAAGGGCGCGGGCGGTTTCGTTGTCGTATAATACGGCGGTAAAGTGCGCATTGCCGACCTGGATTTCTTTTTTTATGCTTTGCTCCTCCTGTTGTCTTTCGGTGCCGGATTCGGCAGGCGGGACAGTATGATTTTGAACCGTCGTTTCCGTACTGCCCGTCTCACCCAGGGGGACAAGTTCTCCACTGCCCTGCCCATTGCAGCCGGTCAAAACGAAAAACAGCAGCACCCCCATTATAATAGCCATCGCACACCGGCGAGAAGGTTTCATGCCGTCAGCTCCTTTTTGTCGGTTTGCCTTTCAACATCAGGCACAGGCGTGTTTGGCGGGACGAATGATTTGAATGGCCGCCTGCGGGTCGTCTAAAATCAACTGCTGTACCTCCGGCACATAGATGATGCCGCTGCTGGGATTTTTGATGCTGATGACCGGCGCAGTCAGCGAAGCGTGTACCTCGGATTTTTCAAAGCAAAGATCCGCGTCTATCATTTCACAGTCAATCAATTGCAGATTCTTACAGTAGCAAAGGGGCTGGGTGCCGATAATCTTACAGTGCTCCAGCGTCAGGTTTTCGGAATACCAGGCCAGATATTCGCCCTTGACCACGCTGTTTTTCACGGTTACATTTTTTGCGTGCCAAAAGGCGTCCTTGGTATCGAACCGGCAGTTTTCAAAGACCGCGTTCTCGATGTACTGGAAGGAATATTTGCCCCGGAAGGTTACATCGGTAAAGTGCAAATCCCGGGCGCGCATCATAAAATATTCGCTTTCGGCGGTGCAGTGTTCCATGGTGATACCGACGGTAGACCAGCCGAATTCCGGCGAGCGAATGTCGCAGTTCACCATTTCTACATCCCGGCATTCCCGCAGCGCTTTGATTCCGTGCAGCTTGGTATCGGCAATATGGATATTCCGGGAATACCAGAGCGCCGCCCTGCACAGCTCGGTCATATCCCCGCCGCGAATCGTGAGGTTTGTATCGTGCCAGAACGGATAGCGCAAATGAAAAAAGCAGTTTTCCGCGATAATGTTCCGGCTTTCTTTCAGAGCGCTCTCTCCGTCCGCAGGTCCGTCGAACCGGCAGAAACGCAGGATAATTCCATCACTGCCGTACAGGGCACGCTCCTGGTCAAATTGTTGGTTTTCTATGGTTATCATAATACATCATGCTCCTTTGATTTTTCGTGCTGCTGTTTTTCAACAACACCGCAGGCGCCCGTTTGCGCCGCGTCTCTTCTTCCATCTCCTATTGTATGCGAAAGGATGTAAAATAGCAAATACTTTCTTTTTATCGCGTAATATGCACAAAAGGCATAGTTCTTTCCCCAAAGGCATGGCGGAAGCCCGCATGCTGTTTCGCAGAGAAGCCGACAAAAAACAGGCAGTGCGATCTCTGCCTGTTTTTGCTCAGCTATCTAAACTTTTCTATTAACTTTTCTATTACAGCTGGATTTTCATGGAAATGTCCATGGCTTTGACCGAATGGGTAATGGCGCCGATGGAGATAATATCAACGCCGCATTCGGCAACCGGGCGAATGGTTTCGGCGGTAATATTGCCCGACGCTTCCGTCAGCGCCGCGCCGTCTATGAGCTTCACCGCCTCGCGCATTTCGTCAATGCTCATGTTGTCCAGCATAATAATATCCGCCTTGGCGCGCAAGGCTTCGCGCACTTCTTCAAGATTGCGGGTTTCCACTTCGATTTTAATCGTATGCCCCGCCTTTTGGCGCAGCTTCTCTACGGTTGCTGCAATGCCGCCGCCGGCGTCGATGTGGTTGTCCTTGAGCATGGCCGCATCGGAGAGGTTATAGCGGTGGTTCTTGCCGCCGCCGCAGGTCACCGCGTATTTTTGCAAGCCCCGCAGACCGGGCAGGGTTTTGCGGGTTTCTGCCACGCTGGCATGAGTGCCGTCAATCCGCTTGACCGCTTCCGCCGTGGCGGTGGCCACGCCGGACATATGCTGCAATAAGTTCAGCGCCGTGCGTTCGCCCTGCAAAAGATAACAGGCTTTGCCGTTGAAATCGGCAATCCGGTCGCCCTTGCATATGACATCGCCGTCGTGCTTGTACAGCTCGGCACGGAAGGTCGGGTCCAACAGTTCAAAAACGCGCATCGCTACCTCAATGCCGCAAAGCACACCGTCTGCCTTGGCAACAAAATAGGCATCCGCCCGTTTTTCTTCATCAAACAGATAGACGGTGGATACATCAATATAGTTAATATCCTCCGACAGCGCTCTTTTAATGATATCGTCTATATAAAACTGGGGCAATCTCATTGTTCATCTACCTCTTTTAAGATAATATATGCGGCGGTCGCCATGCTCAGCGCTTCGCAATATTCGGTGGTTACCGCGTATTTGGAGCCTTTGAGCCGTTTCAGGATATTTTCCAGCTGCTTAATGCCGGTGCGTACCGCGCTTTCATCGGCGAACACAAAATAGGCGCGTTGCATAATGCTTTGGATTTCGCTTTTGATATTGCCGGGCATGGGCGCGCCGGTGATATCCCGGTGGTAGGGGTGGGCGCTGACCTTGGCAAAGCCCGCGCGCATACAGCGCATAATGTCCTCGGCGGCGTGGCGGGAGAAAACCAATGCCTCCAACAGGGAATTGCTGGCCAGCCGGTTTTTGCCGTGCACGCCGGTATTGGCGCATTCCCCGGCGGCATACAGCCGGGGCACAGTGGTGCGCGAATCCATATCTACCTCAATGCCGCCCATCAGGTAATGCTGACAGGGGAAGATGGGAATCAAATCCTTCGTAATATCGACACCATATTTCCTACAGCCCTCCGCAATGCCGGGGAAACGGTTCAACAGATAATCGGCGGGCTTATAGGTAATATCCAGATAAAAGTTGTCGCTGCCGGTGCGGCGGCTCTCCAGAATAATGGCCTTGGATACAACATCTCGGGGCGCCAGCTCCAGCCGGCTGTCATACCGGTCCATAAAGCGCTCTTTGTTGTTATTCAAAAGATAGGCGCCCTCGCCGCGTACCGACTCGCTGATTAAGAACTGCTCGCCGTCCTTGGAATTGAAGGCCGTGGGATGGAACTGCACATAGCTCAAATTTTTAATGGACGCCCCCAGCTCATACGCAATGCGGATCCCGTCGCCGGTGGCGGTTTTGGGATTGGTGGTATAGCGGTAGATGCGGCCGATGCCGCCGCTGGCCAGAATACAGTAGCTGCAAAAGACGCTGCACGCCTCGCCGTCAATCAATAAATCCGCCCGAAAGCCGCTGTTGACCCGCGACAGGGAGCAAAGGGTGGCATTTTCCGCCAGCTCAATGTTTTGGCGCGTTTTTAACTCCGCTTGCAGACCGCGCACAATCTCCGCGCCGGTGGTGTCCTTATGGTGTACGATACGGCGGCGGCTGTGACCGCCCTCCATGGTTTTGTTCAGCTCGCCGTTGGCATCCCGGTCAAATTGCACGCCGTATTCCATCAGGCGGCGCACATCGTCCGGTCCCTCGTGCACCAGCGCTTCCACGGTTTCGATATTGTTGGCGTGGTGACCGGCAATCATGGTATCATTGATATGCAATTCATAGCTGTCGTCATCGAAGCTGAGAACCGCCGCAACGCCGCCCTGCGCCAGATTGCTGTTGGAGGTGGTGCGGTCGTATTTCGAGAGCATCAGCACCTGTACATCCGGGGAAAATTGCAGTGCGCCGTAGCAGCCCGCCGCGCCGCAGCCGACAATCAGCACATCATAAATTTCCTGTTTTGTTTTCATCATCACGCACCCCTTTTATTCGCCCAACCGCAGCATGGCATCAATGCTTTTTTTCGCGCGAAGACGAAGGCTTTCCTCTAACTGCACATTCTCCCCCGCATTCCCCTCCAGAACGGAAAGAACGGTTGCGGGGGTGATTTTTTTCATATCCGGGCAAACAAGCTTTTCCTTTGCCAAATAGTAAAAGGTCTTGTCCGGATGGGCAGGAATCAGCGTATCCGCCACGCCCCGCTCCGTGCCGATAATCACCGGCTCTTTGCTTTTCAGGGCATATTGAATAATGGCGGCGGTAGAGCCGATGGCGTCGGCGTGCTTCAGGCATTCTGCCGGGCATTCGGGGTGCATGGCGACTTTCGCCTGCGGGTGCGCCTGCTTCGCGGCTAAAACATCCGCCTCGGTCAATGCGTTATGAATCGGGCAATAGCCGTCCCATAAAACAATATTTTTATCCGGCAGCTGCTGTTTGACCCAGCCGCCCAAATTTTTATCGGGGATGAACAAAATCTCGGGCGCGTCAATCTGCGATACAATCTTCAGTGCACTGGAGGAGGTCACGCAAATATCGCACTCCGCTTTTAAGGCGGCGGTGGTGTTGATATACGCCACCACAACCGCATCGGGATGGCTCTGTTTGTACGCACGCACCCGCTCGGGGCTGATTTGCTCCGCCATGGGACAGGTCGCATCGGGCGCGGGCAACCAGACATTTTTTTCCGGCGCTAAAATTTTGACGGATTCCGCCATGAACCGCACCCCGCACAAAAGAATATTCTGCTGTTTGACCTCACGCGCTGCCTTGGCCAGCGCAAAGCTGTCGCCGGTGCGGTCCGAAAGTTCGATAATTTCGGGCGGCTGATAGGTGTGCGCCATGATGAAAAAATCTTTTTCCTGTTTTAATTGGGCAATCGCTGTCTGTATACTCATTCCGCATTCCTCCCGCGCATGGTTTGAATCAGATTATTTTTAATATCCCATAGCTTCTGCGAAAGATCCACATAGTAGTTATGCGGATATTCAAAGCGCAGAACCTCTTCCCACAGGGAATCCACCTGCTGCATACAATAATCGCGCACCTCTTTGAGCGCCGGGAAGCGGTAGACGCATTTACCATCCTTAAAAAACGGCGTCAAAAGCTGCCGGGCGACAAAGTTTTCCACTTCCTTCTGCTTCCAGGTATAATCCGGGTCGAACAGCCGGTAGGAGCGGCAGGCGGAAATATCTTCGTCCTCGGTGGTCATCAAATCGGCGATGGCCTTGCCCGTTTCCATATCAAACAGACGCCACAGCAGCTTCGGGCAGGGGGTAGTTATTTTTTCCACATTCTCCGACAGGCGAATCACCGGTTTGATTTCCCCGCTTTTTTCCGTTGCAGTCAGCTTGTATACGCCGGGGAACACCGGGGCGGTGCTGGAGGTAATCAGCTTTTCCCCAACAAGGAAGGTATCCACCCGGGCGCCGTGCTGCACCATTTCGCGAATGATTTGCTCATCCAGAGAGTTGGAGGCAATAATATCACAGTCCGGGAACCCTGCTTCATTCAAAATACGCCGTACTTTTTTAGACAGATACGCCAAATCGCCGCTGTCCAGCCGCACGCCTACCGGGCGTTTGCCCCGGGGCAGCAGCACCTCGTTGAACACACGAATGGCATTCGGCAAACCGGAATGCAGGGTACTGTAGGTATCTATAAGCAGCACACAGTTGTCGGGAAAGGCTTCGGCATAGGCGCGAAAGGCTTCATATTCGCTGTCAAACATCTGGATATAGTTATGGGTCATGGAGCCGAAATGGGGAATGCCGTATGCCATGGCGCTTTTGGCGCAGGTGGTGGCGCTGCACCCGCCGATATACGCCGCCCGCGCGCCTTGCATGGCGGCAGTGGCTCCCTGGGCGCGGCGCGCGCCGAATTCCACCACCCGTCTGCCCTGCGCGGCACGCACAATGCGGTTGGCCTTGGTGGCAATCAGGGTTTCGTGGTTCATGGTCTGCATTAAAATGGTTTCAATCAGCTGCGCCTGTACCGCGGGACCGCGCACCTTGAGCACCGGCTCTCCGGCAAATACCGGCGTTCCCTCGGGCACCGCCCAAATATCGCAGGAAAAACGGAAGGTGCCAAGATAATCCAAAAAGGATTTCGGGCAGCCCTGCGACGCAAGATACGACAGCTCCTCTTCGGTAAAATGCAGGTTCTCTAAAATATCAGCCACCTGCTGCAGCCCGGCCGTAATACAAAAGCCGCCCAGTTCGGGGGTTTTACGGAAGGACAAATCGAACCAGCATATAGCCTCGTCCGCGCCCTCGCCGCGAAAGGCGTTGGCCGTGGCCGCAGAAGAATAAAAATCCATCATCATCGATAATTTATCAAAACTTGCCAGGGCATTCATTGCACGATTCACTCCCATATCAGGCAGTTCGCCTGTTCTCTCTATTATTTTAGCATAAGGGGCATTCCTTTTCAAACCGTATATGTAACAAAGTTCAAAGAAATTATCTATTTTTTTGGGATATTTTGAAGTTTTCCGCCGGACACAAGCTATTTTTTCGTATAAGTATGAATAGTAATTGAAGAAACAGCAAATAGGAAATGAAATTATCTTAAAAGTTGAAAAAATTTGAAAAAATGAATTGATATTTCCAACAATTCATGTTAAAATAATGTCACTGAGTAGATTGAAAGGAGAAACATAATGAGAATCAGAAAACAAGCACTCGGAACCAGAAACATTTGCGGAGCAAAAATTGAACAGCGCAGAAAAGCCATCGGCATGAAGCAGAAAGATTTGCTTACGCAGCTGCAAATCAAGGGCATCGATCTGAACGCTTCCGGTCTGTCCAAGCTGGAAGGTCAGCTTCGTTCCGTCAACGATTACGAGCTGGTTGCCATCGCCGAAACATTGGGCGTTACCATCAATTGGCTTCTCGGTAAAGAAGACTGATCCCACCTCTTCCGGGGTGCATTGCACGGCGATGCCCCCGGGCACCGTGGGGTGTCCTGCCTGTTGACAGTCGATATGTGCATATTATAGGAGGAGTTTAATATGCCGCTGAAAGAAAACATAAAAAATTGTCGGCTGGCAAACAATTTTACGCAGCAGCAAATTGCCGACGCATTAGGAATTGACCGCACCGCATACGCAAATTATGAGTTAGGGCATGCAACTCCCAGTATTGATGTGCTATGCAAGTTGGCCAAAATTTTCGGCGTTTCATTAGACAGTCTGATGGACTATTTCTCAGACGAAGAAAGCCTTGCCGAAAAGATTACAGATGAACGCGCCGCCTTGCTGCGCGACGACCCGCAGGCGATCGGCTATATGACCCCCGATGAGCGGCAGCTGCTTTTGCTTTACCGTTTGAGCAAGAACAAACCGCAGATTCTTGATTTTATTAACAAAAGCCTTCACGACGAAGAAAAATAAAAAAACATTCACTCAGGAAAAAAAGGGTATTTCAAGCAATTGAGGTACTCTTTTTTTACGCTTTTTTCACAACCACTCCCCTGGCGACACGGCAGACAACCTGTTCTTACCTTGACAGATATCAGCAGGTATTGTAAAATTTAACCAAAGGACTCTATCAAACAGGGGCGGCATATGAAGACAGATATTTTAATCATCGGCGGCGGCGCGGCCGGGCTGTGCGCCGCAATAGAAGCAAAACGCTGCGCCGCACAGTACAACCGGGCGCTTTCGGTGCTGGTTTTGGAACGGGAAAAATTCCCCGCTAAAAAGATTCTTGCCACCGGAAACGGTCGCTGTAATTTAGCGAATCAAAAGATAACACCAGATTATTATCGAGGGGAAACGATGCTGGCGGAAAAAGTTTACGCACAAATTCCACCGGCGGAAACATTGGCGTTTTTTCTGCAAATCGGCATACCAACGGTAAACGACGGCAGCGGGCGGCTGTATCCGCTGTCCCGGCGCGCCAGCGCGGTGGCGGACGCGCTGATTTTACAGGCGGAACAGCTGGGCGTACAAATACAAAATGATTGCACCGTTCAAACCATCACCGCCGTTGAAAACGGATTTCTTATCAACGGCAGCTATGAGACAAAGCGGCTGATCCTGGCTGCCGGAAGTCCCGCCGGCAGCAAAAATGGGGATATGCACGCCTACCAAATGCTGCGAGAGATGGGAATTGCCGTCAAAGAGCCCTACCCCTGCCTGTGCGGACTGCAATTGGACAGGAAATATCCGCGCGCGCTCAAGGGAGTACGGCAAATCTGCCGCCTTTCCCTGCGGCTGGGCGAAAAAGAAATTTTTACCGATACCGGCGAAGTGCAGTTTAACGAAACCGGCATTTCCGGCATTCCGGTGCTGCAAAGCTCTCTGTTGGCAAGTCCCCTGCTGCAAAAGGGGCATAGAATGTCCGTGCTGCTCGATTTGCTGCCCGCAGTAGGCGAAGAAAGCCTTTATACGGCGCTGAAAAACCGCTCGGCGCAAATGCAGGGTTTTGCGGCAGAGAGGCTCTTCACCGGCTACTTACCCAAACCGCTGTGGCTGTACGCGCTCCGACAATGTGGGCTGTCGCCCGCCGACCCGCTGCCCACGGGAAAAAAGCAGCTGCTGCCGCTGATGCAGCATATGAAATACGCCGCCTGGTCTGTTTGCGGCACCGCGGAACCGGCGCAAATTTACGGCGGCGGCGCCATGGCAAGTGCGCTGAGTGAACAGCTGGAGAGTAAAAAACACCCCGGGCTGTATGTGGCCGGGGAACTGGTGAATGTACAGGGGTTTTGCGGGGGCTATAATTTAATGTGGGCGTTTACCAGCGGTCGTCTTTGCGGTCAAAGCGCGGCGCAGTCGCTGGCATAAAGAATGGAATATTTTACTAATGTTAAGGAAATACTATGCTTCGAGTCAATGAAATCAAAGTGCCCCTTGGGGCAGCTACGGAAGAAATCCGGCAAAAAACAGCAGAACTGCTCGGCGTTCACGCACAGGATTTTTTGAGCTTTGAAATCGTCAGAGAATCCATTGACAGCCGCAAAAAAGACCGTATTTGTATGGTATATGCCGCCGACGTCCGGTTGGACAGTATGGAAGAGCAGCTGGCGGCGCGTTTTCCCCAAAACCGGGTGCAGCTATGCGAAACCTATCATTACCAGTGCCCGCCGGTACGGCGCAGCTCCCCTTTTCGTCCGGTAATTGCGGGCTTTGGTCCGGCGGGGATGTTCTGCGGTCTTTGGCTGGCGCGGCAGGGGCTGCGTCCGCTGATTCTGGAACGCGGACACGATGTGGACACCCGAACCCGGGATGTCAAGACCTTTTGGAACGACCGAATGCTGAACGTGCAGTCCAATGTGCAATTCGGCGAGGGCGGCGCCGGGACATTTTCTGATGGCAAGCTGACCACCGGCATTAAAGACGCCCGGGTTCGTCAGGTTTTTTTGGAGCTGAAAGCCTTCGGCGCGCCGGAAGAAATTTTATATTCCGCCCGACCGCATATCGGCACGGATCGCCTAGGAGAAGTGGTAAAGCAAATCCGAAAGGAAATCATCCGTCTGGGCGGCGAGGTCAAATTCGGCTGCCGCCTGACCGATTTATATATTGCCAACGACTTTATTCAGGGCATTGGCTATGAAGATGAGCGGGAGGGCAAAAAAGATGTGGAGACCGACTGTCTGGTGCTTTGCATCGGTCATTCCGCCCGGGACACGGTGGAAATGCTCTACCAAAAGGGGCTGAAAATGCAGCAGAAGGCCTTTTCGGTCGGTACACGCATTGAGCACCCGCAGGAGCTTATCAACAAAGCCCAATACGGGAAATTCTGGAACGATGCGCGCCTCGGGGCGGCGGATTATAAGCTGTCGAACCATCCGCTGCACGGGCGGGGCGGCTATACCTTTTGTATGTGCCCCGGCGGCACGGTGGTCTGCGCCTCCTCCGAAGAGGGGATGGTGGTCACCAACGGCATGAGCGAATACGCCCGGGACGGCGAAAACGCCAATGCAGCCATTCTGGTTGGGATTGAACCGGACTATTTTGCAGGCGACCATCCGCTGGCGGGTTTTGCCTTTCAGCGGGAGTTGGAGCGAAAGGCTTTCTCGTTGGGCGGCGGGGATTACACGGCTCCCTGCCAGACAGTGGGCGATTTTTTGAAAAACCAACCGACCAAAAAGCTTGGCGCGGTCAAGCCAACCTGCCCGACCGGCGTCAAGGGATCGGATATGCGTCTGGTGCTGCCCGAACAGGTAACAAATACCATTACAGACGCGCTTTTGGCTTTTGACCGGAAATTGCGCGGGTTTGCCCTGCCGGACGCGGTGATGACCTTTCCGGAAAGCCGCAGCTCTTCGCCGGTGCGCATTCTGCGGGATGAATTTTTTCAAACCAATGTGCGCGGGGTTTATCCCTGCGGCGAAGGCGCGGGCTACGCGGGGGGCATTGTATCCGCCGCAGTGGATGGCATCAAATGCGCCGAGGCTGTATTTGCGGATATAACAGAGTACTGATTGCATATATAAAGGAAACATCAGAAAGGGGACTGCTATGGCATATACAGATTTCACATTTTTCTTCTTTTTTCTTTTGGTTGCCGGGGTATATTTTGTGCTGCCCGCCCGGGGTCGCAGGGTCTGGCTATTGGCGGCGGGGCTTGTTTTTGTTGCCCTCTGGAATGTCTACAGTGCCCTTTCGCTGCTTGGTGTCATTCTGGTAAGCTATTTGGGCGGCAGGCTTTTGGACCATGCGGCACACAGCAGCGCGAGCAAGCATAAAAAAACCATCTTAGCGGTGTTTTTATGCCTTTTATTCGGTTTCCTGGTTATTCTGAAATACACGGAGCTGGCGGCGGATACTTCCGTTAAAGTACTGAACCGGCTGGGCGGCAATATCACCTTTGATTTCCCGAGCCTGCTGCTGCCGGTGGGCTTATCCTTTTACACCTTTGCGGCTGCCGGCTATTTGATTGATGTATACCGCGCAAGTATTCCGGCGGAAACGAATCCGGTTTCCTTTTCGCTGTTTCTCGCCTTCTTCCCTAATCTGACCGCAGGTCCCATTGAGCGGTCGGGCAATCTGCTGCGGCAAATACAGAATATAGATAAAATCCGCTTATGGAGCTATAAACGACTGGCTTCCGGTACGTTGACGGTGCTTTGGGGCTATTTTCTCAAGCTGGTGCTGGCGGATCGGGCGGCCATTCTGGTCAATGAGGTATTCGATGGGTTTTGGAATTACGGTTCTACCGAGCTGTTTATTGGCGCGGTGGTGTTTTCGCTGCAAATATACGGCGATTTTGCAGGCGGCTCCTATATGGCGCTGGGTTTTGCCGAAATTTTGGGCTTCGATTTAATCGACAACTTTAACGCGCCCTATTTTTCAAAATCCATCAAGGAATTTTGGCGCCGCTGGCATATTTCCCTGAGCAGCTGGTTCCGGGATTATTTATACATCCCCTTGGGAGGTAACCGCAGGGGCGAAGGGCGCAAATACCTGAATATGGCCATTGTCTTTCTGGTATGCGGTCTTTGGCACGGCGCAAACTGGACCTTTCTGGTCTGGGGCGCCATACATGCCCTTTACCAGTTGATTGGCGGGCTGACCCGCAAAAAGCGCATGGCGCTCTATCAAAAATGGAAGATTGATACCGCCTCTCCCGTCTTTCGTGGGCTGCAAACGCTGTGCACTTTCCTGCTAACTACCATAGCCTGGATTCTTTTCCGCGCAAACAGCTTACAGGAAGCGGGGCTTTACCTTTGGCGAATGCTGACGCAAATCAACCTCTGGGAAGTGATGAACGGCACGATTTATGAGCTTGGTCTGGATGTTACGGAAATGAATTTGCTGTTTATCGCCGTGCTTGTCGTTTTTCTGGTTGACTATCTGCGCTATAAGAAAGAGAAAAATTTTGTACAGCTGGTAAAAACGCAGCAATTCTGGGTGCGGGCGCTGATTGCCGCAGCGCTTGTAACGGTAATTCTGTTCTTCGGCTGCTATGGCAGCCGCTTCGGCGAAAGTGCCTTTATTTACGCGGAATTTTAGGAGGTGCGCAGCATGAAAAAAAGCGTTATGAAAATCACCGGCGCGGTGCTGGTCTTTGCGCTGATTTTCGGCAGCATGGCCGGTTTGCTGCGCTATCGCTATTCGGACAGCATAACCTCTATTCGCCGGTTTTACCAGCTCGAGGACAACACGGTAGACCTGTTGGGGCTTGGCACCAGCCATGTGTATGAGGGACTTTGCCCTGCCGTTTTATACAGGGAGTACGGCATTGCCGCCTATGACCTTTGCGCCCCGGCGCAGGCGGTGTGGAACAGCTATTACTATTTTGTAGAGGCACTCAAAACCCAAACGCCCCGGGCGGTGGTATTCGATGTATATATGCTCAACACCAACAGCGAGTATGACACCACAGCCAACGCCATTAAAACCACCTTTGGCATGAAATGGTCCCAAAACAAGCTGGATGCCATGCGGGCGGCGTTTCCGGAGGATTCCTTTCCGGAAATCTTATTGAATTTTTACCAATACCACACCCGCTATGCCGAGCTGAGCGAAGAGGATTTGCTGCCGGACAACGGCAATTCCCCGTACTTCGGCGACAGCTATAAAGGATTTTATACCTACGATACGGTACAGGAGCAGGAAATGCCGGATGTCGCTTCTTTTTCCGGCACGAGAACGCTGGCGGAAAAACACGAGCAGTATTACCGCGCCATCATTGAGCTGGCTATTGCCAATCAAATTCCCATCTATATTGTGTCCATCCCCTATGTGGTGGCTTCCGATACACAAAAAACCGTTCGCGCGGCGGAGACAATCGCCCTGTCCTATAACAGCGAATATGTGCGCTTCATCGATTTCAACCAGCGTTACGAGGAAATCGGGCTGGACTTTTCAACCGATTTTTCCGGCAGTCAGCATTTGAACCGCAGCGGCGCCATCAAATTTACCTCCTACTTCGGTCAGATTTTGCAATCGGAACTTGATTTTCCCGACCGGCGGCAGGATGAAGCGTTTGCCTCCTGGGAAGAGAACGCCGCTATTTTTTACCGCATGACCGATCAGGCGCAGCTGCAAAAAGAAATTGATATTTATGCCTATGCCGATGCGCTGCGCGAATTGGATGAACAGTACTGTGTTATCATTGTAAAAAACACACTGATATCCAAGGAATCCGCCGCATCCGATGCAAACGGTGAGCCAGTCTTTCATGCGGATGATTTAAGCGACGAAGAAAAGGAGTCGATTTTATCCTACCGGCAAAAGGTCAGGGACATTACTTTCAGCTCTGCGACCATGCAAACGCTGTTTGATATCACCGATGACGCCGTTCACGGCGGCGCGTGGATTTTACAGGACGGACAGCTGCAAATGCTGGGCAGCAACGAGAACGGGTTCAGCTGGTACCACTCCTTTAACGGCAGAAATAATATTGCCCTGCGCGCCTCCTCCTACGGGGATGTGGACGATACCTATTACCGCTGCGAGCTGCTGTACGGCGAGGAAAACTACGGGGCAAACACCGGGGTAACCATTTTTGTATACGATACCTATCTGAACCGTTTGGCAGACTGCGTGACCTTTGATACCGAAATCTCCCCCGGGCAGCGCGCCTGACAAAACCAAAAAATAAACATCACCGCTGCGGCAGGTTTCGCCGGTTGCGGTGATGTTTTTTATGTAAAAGTATAAAAAGCGGTGTCTTTATTGCCGGCTGCAAAGGGCTTGCAGGCGGTCTTTTGCCCACTGAATTTCCGCTTCTACTGCGGCGGGCGCCGCGCCGCCCTTGGAGGTGCGCTTGGCAACGCAGGCAGCCATATCGATATGGCTGTAAACAGATGCATCAAACGCCTCGCTGAAAGACTGGTACTCTTCCAGCGTCAACGCTTCCAGTGTCTTGCCGTTTTCTATACAGTAGCCGACAATCTCACCGGTGATTTTATAAGCCGTACGGAACGGAAGACCGCGGGTTACCAGATAGTCGGCGCAGTCGGTGGCGTTGATAAAGCCCTTATCGGCGGCATGCTTCATATTTTGCGGCAGGACACGCATGGTTTTAAGCATAGGGGTAAAGACCGACAGGCACTGCAACACGGTTTCCACCGCGTCAAACACGCCCTCTTTGTCCTCCTGCATATCTTTGTTATAGGCCAGCGGCAGCCCTTTCATCACGGTTAAAATAGTCATCAAATCGCCGTAAACCCGACCGGTTTTGCCGCGCACCAGCTCGGCAATATCCGGGTTCTTTTTTTGCGGCATAATACTGGAGCCGGTGGAATAGGCATCGTCCAGCTCGATAAACTTAAATTCCCAGGAGCACCAGAGAATAATTTCCTCCGAAAAACGGGAAAGGTGCATCATAATCACAGACAGATCTGCCGAAAGCTCCACCACAAAGTCCCGGTCGGAAACGCCGTCCAGACTGTTCTGGCAAACGCCGTCGAACCCCAAAAGCGAAGCGGTATAGTCCCGGTCGATAGGAAATGTGGTGCCCGCCAGTGCGCAGCTGCCCAAAGGCGACTGATTCATTCGACGGCGGCAGTCCGACAGGCGGTCCATATCCCGCAAAAACATCATGGCATACGCCATCAAATGATGACCAAAGGTAATCGGCTGCGCCCGCTGCAAATGGGTATAGCCGGGCAGAATGGTCGCCTTATGCGCTTCCGCCAGGGTAAAAATGGTCTCGCACAATGCTTTCAATTCGCCGAAAACCGCGTCAATCTGCTCGCGCAGATACAGGCGGATATCCAGCGCGACCTGGTCGTTGCGGCTGCGGGCAGTGTGCAGTTTTTTGCCCGTGTCGCCGATGCGGCGCGTCAGTTCCCCCTCGACAAAGGAGTGAATATCTTCGGCGGCCGGGTCAATGGCGAGCGTACCCGCCTGAAGCTCCGCTAAAATATCCGAAAGGGTCTTTTGAATCGCCGTGCATTCTTCGGCTGCAATAATCCCCTGTTTGCCCAGCATCGCCGCGTGGGCGATGGAGCCGGTAATATCCTGCTCGGCCATTTTGCTGTCAAACCGAATGGATGAGTTAAAATCGTTGACTTCGCTGTCCAGCGCTTTTTTAAATCTGCCGGTCCAAAGTTTGTCCATAAAAACCTCCGAGGGGTAAAATGATAGATAGTGATACCGGGCATCTCGTGTTGAGCTGCCCGGCATATTTCTGTTTGCAGGATGGGATCAGTCTTTTTTGCCGTATTTGGCCTTGACCTTAATCGGCAGACCGAACAGGTTGATAAAGCCGTTGGCGTCAGACTGGTCGTAAACATTGTCCTCATCGAAGGTGGCAATCTCCTCGCTGTACAGCGAATAGGGCGAGGTGACGCCGGCATTGATGATATTGCCCTTATAGAGTTTCAGCTTCACTTCGCCGGTAACGGTTTCCTGGGTCTTATCCACGAAGGCGGAAAGCGCCTCGCGCAGGGGCGTGAACCACTGACCGAAGTAAACCAGCTCGGCAAATTTTTTGGAAACCAGCTCTTTGTAATGCTGGGTATCCCGGTCAAGGCAGAGGGTTTCGAGCACCTCATGGGCGTGGTACAGAATCGAACCGCCGGGGGTTTCATAAACACCGCGGGATTTCATACCGACCAGACGGTTTTCGACCACATCATAAAGACCGATGCCGTTTCTGCCGCCCAGCTCGTTGAGTTTCATAACAATGGAAGCGGGAGACATTTTTTCGCCGTTGACCGCTACCGGTTCGCCTTTTTCAAAGGTAATGGTTACATATTCCGGCTTATCGGGCGCCTGCTCGGGGGATACGCCAAGCTCCAAAAAGCCGGGTTTGTTGTACTGGGGCTCGTTGGCGGGGTCTTCCAAATCCAATCCCTCATGCGAAAGGTGCCACAGGTTCTTATCCTTGGAATAGTTGGTTTCCCGGTTGATTTTCAGCGGGATATGATGGGCTTCCGCATATTCTATCTCCTCTTCACGGGATTTGATATCCCATTCGCGCCAGGGGGCGATAATCTTCATATCCGGCGCAAAGGCTTTAATCGTCAGCTCGAACCGCACCTGGTCGTTGCCCTTGCCGGTGCAGCCGTGGCAAATGGCGTCCGCGCCCTCTGCCAGCGCGATTTCTACAATGCGCTTGGCAATAACCGGGCGGGCAAACGCCGTACCCAGCAAATACCCCTCGTAAGCAGCGCCCGCTTTTAAGGTCGGCCAAACATAATCCTTGATAAACTCTTCTTTCAAGTCCTCAATATATAATTTGGAAGCGCCGGTTTTGATGGCTTTTTCCTCCAGACCGTCCAGCTCGGTACCCTGCCCTACATCGCCGGAAACCGCGATCACTTCACAATTATCGTAATTCTCTTTCAGCCAGGGGATGATAATGGATGTGTCCAGACCGCCGGAATAGGCGAGAACCACTTTTTTTACTTTTTTGCTCATGTTAATCCTCCGTTAGTTATTGCGAATAAACATTCATAAAAGATTGCATATTTATTATATCGTGATCTATGTAAATGTCAAGAGGTTTGGCAAAAAAACTGCGTGAACCCGCCACTGAGCAGTACGCATACGAAGCCTCGGGCGCTTTCTATATAATTTTACCTATTATAAAACAAACAAACAACAAAGCGCTTGCCCGGGCAGCAAAACAAGGCAGAATTTTGATTTATACGCGCAAAGTCGAACAGGAATGAAAAAATATACAAAATCCTCATAAAAATATGAATAATCATGCATGTTAAAAATATTTGGTTGTTTTGCCCTATTATTTTACAAGTATTGATTGAAAATCAATCGCATTGGCGAACCGTCCCCCACATGAATAGAAAATCCGCCGAAAGCCTTGGGCAAATTTTTTCAAAAAAACTGCTGAAAATTTTTGACCTTTGCCGGTGTTTTTCCAAGTTTATTCGTCATAATGCTGTAATTTTTGCCATTTCAATTGGTGATAATTACCATAATGCGTCTTTCCGAACCTTAAAAATTGTGAAAGGCAGTTCGGGATATTCGGCGAAATGTACTGTGCATAATACACAAAAATATTTTCAGATATTTGGTGAAAATCACTTGACAAATCTCACAAACGGCGTATAATACAAGTGTAAACAAACGAAAGGAGTGATACAGAATGTTCAGAGTTTACGAAGACGCGGAAAGAGAGCTTATGAGATCCATTGAAAAAGAAAAGGGATTCTGGAAACGGCTCGGTAAGGTTCTGGCTCTTAATGAAATGCTGAAGAAGAGCTTCTGAGTTACCGGAAGCAACTTCCGAACACAACAATTTCGTTGGGGTCGGATAACCTTATAAAATCTCCTCAGCCGCCTGCCCTTCTCCTTATTATACCAATGGCGATATTTTTCCTCTTCTGTTACGCTTTTCTCAGAGCAAAGCGGCTGGGGTCTACATATAAAAAGAAACGGCGGTTCCGCCCGCCGAGGGTTGTTGCAGTTTGCAGCAACCCTTTTTTTGTAATAATTTTTATCAAAAAGAATCCATTTCGGTGCCAGCCGCCGCTTCGCTCCATTCTACTGCCAAACCGTTTGCAGGAAGGAAAGCACCTTTTGAAAGTCAGCTGCATCAATGCCGCCGTAATTGACCACCAGCGCATGGGCAAAGGCGGTATCGGGGTAATAGGAGAAATCTGACAAAAACGACAGCGCGATCCCCTGCGATAGCGCCTGCTCTTTAATTTGCTTGTCTGAATAGGGCGAGGAAAAGGACAACAAAAAATGCAGGCCGGCATCGTTTTCGGTAATACGCAGCTTCTGCGGCGGCGCAGCGGCGCGAATTAGCGAAAAGAACTGCTCCCGGCGCTGCCGGTAATATTTTCGCATACGGCTGATATGCCTCTCATACTGACCGCTGCCGATAAATTCCGCCAGCGTCAGCTGCTCTAAATTGGATACAGTACAGGAAAAGCAATCGAATTTTTTCAGGTACAAGTCCATTAAATGAGGCGGCAGAACCAGATAGCCGATACGCAGAGAAGGCGCAATGGTTTTGGAAAAGGTGTTCATATAAATCACCCGCTCATTACTATCCTCCGCCAGCATCGTGCCGCAGGGGCGTGTGTCGAACCGAAATTCGCTGTCATAATCGTCCTCGACAATATATCTGCCCTCGCGCTCCGCCGCCCAGGAAAGCAGCTCAAACCGGCGGGCAGCCGTTGTAACAAGCCCTGTGGGGTATTGATGGTTGGGCGAAAGGTGCAGCACCTCTACCGGACTTGCCCGCAGCGGCTGCATGGCAAGTCCGCCGTCATCCAGCGGCAGATAAAAACACCGGGCACCGGAGGACTGGTACAGCGCGGCAACCTTGCGGTAGCCCGGATTCTCCACCCCGTAAACCCGGTACGAGCCCAACAGCTTTACCAGCAAATCGCAGAGATATTCTGTGCCCGCACCCACAATGATACAGTCCGGCGAAACATCCAGAGAGCGGTTGCGCTTGAGATAGGCGGCAATTTCCCCGCGAAGCTCCCGTAAACCACAGGCACTGCCGGCACGAAAAATGCCCTCGCTCTGCTCGGTCATCACCTTGCGCGACAGGCGGCACCACTGCGCAGTGGGGAATCGACGGTTATCTGACCGGTCGGTGCGCATATCAATCTCATATTGCACCGGCTGCGGCGCCAGATAAACAGGGCGCTGGCAAAGCAGCTGCGGAACCGGTTCGATGGTACAAACATAATACCCTTTCTTCTCCTTGGAGGTAATATATCCTTCCGCCAAAAGCTGCGCATACGCATTTTCCACGGTAATCAGGCTGACTGCAAGCCGTTCCGCCATGCGCCGTTTGGAAGGCAGCTTTTCCCCTGCACGACGCTCTCCTGTGACAATTTCCGCTTTCAGCTGCCGGTAAATCTGCTCATACAGCGGCGGCAGTCCCTGTTTCTTTTCAATCATAACGCATACCCATTCCCTGAAAACTGGTCTTATAAAAAATATATTTTTTGGCTATAGCAATAGGTTCACTTTGGATTATAATGGATACAAACAAAAAAAGCAAGGTGTTTGCCATGAAAAACAAAAAACTTTTGAAACTGGTTATCACCGCGCTGTTTACTGCCCTGACGGCAGTCGCAACGGCGGTCATCCAGATTCCCTCGCCCATGCAGGGATATGTTAATGCCGGTGATGTGGTTGTGCTGCTCTGCGGCTGGACATTGGGACCGGTTTATGGTACAATAGCAGCCGGCGTTGGTTCCATGCTGGTTGACCTAGCCACAGGCTACGGTCACTATGCGCCCGGCACGCTTATCATCAAAGCCGCCACGGCGCTGGTCGCCTGTTTGCTGTTCCGTTTCTTTGGTAAATGGCACGAAAATACCGGCAAGCGCATTGCCGCCCGTATTATTTCCGGCATTGCGGCAGAAAGTGTAATGGTGCTCGGCTATTTCGGTTATGCCTGCCTGCTTTTACAGCAGGGGCTGGCAGCCGCAGCAAGCATTCCGGGCAATGTTGTACAGGGCGTGGTGGGGATTGTGCTTGGCATTCTGCTCTGCGAAGCATTGCTGTCAAATAAACAAATTCGTTATTTTCTTGAAAAAATCAGGTGATTGTTATGGTGTTTCAAAAACTGGAACTGGAAAAACTTCAGTTGCTGCACACTCAAGCGCAGACCATTGCAAAAGATTTTTTACAAAAAGCCCATGGAAAGCCGGGGCAAATCGTTGTAGTGGGCTGCTCAACCAGCGAGGTGCTTGGGCGTGATTACGGAACCTTTTCACATCCGGATGTGGGCGAAGCGATTTTTACCGGTCTGGACTCGGTGTTTCGTCCGGCGGGCGTCTATCTGGCGGCGCAGTGCTGTGAGCATTTGAACCGCGCCATTGCCATTGAGCGGGACGCGGTGCCCGGCGCGGAAATTGTAAATGTCGTTCCTCAGCCAAAGGCCGGCGGCTCCTTTGCCACCGCCGCCTGGCGGCATATGGACAACCCGGTGGCGCTGGAAGCTATCAAGGCCGATGCAGGCTTGGACATCGGCGGCACCATGATTGGTATGCACCTAAAACCGGTTGCGGTTCCCTTTCGGCTGGAAAACAACCATTTGGGCTCCGCCATTGTGCTGAGCGCCTATACCCGCCCCAAATACATTGGGGGCGAACGGGCGGTCTATGATCCGGCACTGACCGGAAAAGGCTGACAAGTGAATATTACCGGTATGGCTGTGCAGGGAAAATCTTGCACAGCCTTTTCTTTTCCCTTTTCATGTCCCCAAAAAACGGAACCGAGATCCGCTAACTCGGCGAACCTCAGTTCCGTTGGAGTGATAATTATGAAAAAGTTTAGGGATTTCAACGAATGCGCAGCGATTCAAAGAAATGGATAATGGCATGGAAGAAGCTGTAAATCCAGCCAACCAGCGGTTTATCCTTATTCGCTTCGTAATTGTCGCACATGGAACAGCGGAAGGTATCCAATGTAACCTCTTCGGGGACTTCCGCACCACAGCGGTCACAAACTTCATCGCCGTTTGCATCTACATGTCCCAGAGCGGGAATCACTTCCGGCACGGTGACATATTTCAGGCAATCCTCGCAGAAGACACCTTCGCCGCAGCCATCCTGCGTACAGGTTGCCGCCTGAGCAGAGGTATTGACCAAACCGGTGTGGTTGCTGTTGTCGTATTCACCATAGGGTTCGCCGCATTCCTCGCATTTGGCGCGCATGGTGCAGGTTGCGCTGCCCTCGCCGCCGTGATGGGTGTGCGCGCCGGTCCACGGTATCGTCTCATCATAGTAAATACCGCAGCCGGTGCAGGTATAGCGCTTTACGCCGTCGTGGTTCTCGGTAGCGGCAATAATGAATCTGCCGCCGTCATAAGTATGCTCACCCGTGGCGGGGATAACCTCGCCGTACTCGTATACATAACCGCAGGCCTGGCAGGCAAGATCGCCGGTGTAACCATCGGCACCGCAGGTTGCGTCTTTCTGGTTCAAAAGCACCTGGGGACCTTCGTGATTTTCAGGGTCAAGCGAGAAGGTTTCGGTAATCACATTCTGGCAGCCGGAGCATTGATACAAACGATGACCGGGGGTCGCACAGGTCGATACGGTTTCTTCAACCACGCTGTAATGGTGGTCACCGGTAGCCGGGATTTCTTCATTCAGGAAAATGCGCTGGCAGACCGTACACTGAATCACGCGCGAACCAGCCTGACCGCAGGTCGGGTCAGTAATAATCTCAACGGTCTGATGCTCGTCAGGCGTCATGGGCAGAACGCGGGTTTCCTGGTGGTCGCACTTGGTGCAGACCCATACTTCCGAACCGTCGGCAATACAGGTCGGCTCCACGCGGGAACCGGCAACCGGAACCATATCGTGTGAATCCGTAGCGGGGATCACCTCACGGGCAACTTCCTGACCGCATTCTGTACAATACTTCACCTGGTAACCGTCCGTTCCACAAACCGGTTGTACAACTTCGTCCCACTCTTCCGGCACAGTATGCTGACCGGTGGCGGGAATTTCACGCGTATTCGCGACATTACCGCAATCCTTGCAGAGCTGTACTTCCACGCCTGCCTCGCCGCAGGTAGCGGGAGTCTGCACTTCCCAATCGCCGATCGCCGTATGGTTATTGGGGTCTATCGGAAGCGTCTTGGGATTCTCTTCATCCACTGTACCGCAGACCGCGCATTCCATTAAAACGGAGCCTTCCGTCTGGCAGGTTGCGGGAACACGGGATTCTTCATTTACAACGGTAAACTGATGCGGAACCATGGCAATCGGGCGGGATTCAGCAATCGCATCACAGCGGGAGCAGTGGCGGGATTCCAAACCGGTTTCGGTACAGGTTGCCGCTTTGTCCACAGTAAACTCAGCGGAGAAATCATGACCGAGCGGGTCGGTATATTCAATATAGCTGTCGCCGCAGCGCGAACAGGTATAGCGGATTTCACCCGGTTCCTCACAGGTCGGCTCCGAAATCACCTGCGGGTCATAACCGGCATGGCTGTATTCAAACGCATGATACAGCTCCGCCAAACGGGCAACAGCAGCATCTATATCTGCCTGGTCATCGACAGTCAGATTATCGTCTTTCCAGCCGTTGACCTGCTCAACCAATGCTTTGTATTCGTTCACCGCTTCGCCGGTAGCGCATTGAGAAACCATGTGCGCCGCTACAAAGCTGTCAAACGCGGCAAAACTGGCGCCGACCTTCTGAAGGGAATTGATGGCAAGTTCCACCTGCTCTGTCAGAGAATCAATCACTGTCTGATCCTGCGCGGCACGGGAACCCGCCAGAGCATCTGAATACGCGGGATACTGTGTAGTGGAATATTGGGAGTTGCGAACACGGGTAATGATTTGCTCAAAATTCGCTCTTGAATCGGCGGTATAATCGGTAGCATAGGTGTTGCTGTTATAAATCGCCATCGCTTCGCTGAGCTTCGTCTGCAATTCCGTATCGCTGGCGGCAAAGACCAGAGCGTTTGCTGCGTTGTACAATGTATTTTCAGCAGAATTTAATTCGTTCTGCGTGATAGCGCGGGTTGTCAATCTGGTTGACGCCGTATTCAAAGCGGAAGTAAAGGTGTTCCAATTTCCTACTACAAGATAAGCCTGGTAAGAGGCATTCTGCTCAGAAATATTTTTAGCATGGGTAATTTCGCGATTTAAAGAGGATTTATCATAGATGGTAACGTTCCAGAACACTTCATTATATCCGTTCAGCTGCTGGCTGACCGTATCGGGCTTATTGCGACTATTCTCGGTATTCCACCGGTTGCTCGCCCAGTTCTGGAAGGCAATGAGCTGAGGCGCGGTATACGCGGTGGAATATTGTACAGAGGTGTTGGTCTGCGTACCATCGCCGGTGGTCTTCAGCGGCGTGCCGCGCAGATAGATATATGCGGTGTGGTTATTCGCGCTGCCGCTGCGCCAAATGATGGTCTCGTTGTTCGACCACGGAGAGGCACTACCGACATAAACGCCCAGGTCATAGCTGGTCGCGTCGCTGTCGCCATAGTAAAGCGAACCCTGAATGGCGGAACCGGCGGTGCTCGTTGAAGTCCAGTGCGAGGCATAGGGTGCATAATCAGAGAAATAATCGGTCATGGTCAGCCAGTTCGACCACTGCTGCACCTCGGAAACGCGGTCGTTATCGCCCCATATACCGCCGGTCAGAATAATACGAAAGGGCTGCCCGGAGCCGGAGGAGCCGTAGTTCCACTCGACACGCATGGTGTAACCGGCGGACTGCAGCGTTTCGGAAACATCCAAATAAATCTGGGACGGATAATAGACGCGCACCCATGCGCCGTCGTGGTATCTCCACTCCGCCCAGCGGTCATGCGAGCCGCTCCAAACGGGCGTGCCGTAGTTGTCTACGCTCTGCATCGAGGCGCCGTTGTCGGTGACAAGCGCCTCCTTGCCCGCCGCCTGTGCCGGCAGACAGAACATGTAACTGGTAAAACAAAGCGCAAAGCATAGAAGAATGCTCCATACTTTGAGAAATGTGTGCCTGGTTTTGCTCATCTTGCTACAACCTTTCCTGATAGTTATTTGGCTGCTGCGCAGCGCCGAAACAGATAAGGCGACAGCGCACAATAATACAAAAATATTATAACGCGATTTGCCATCCTTTGCAAGCGCAGATTTTGCATTACCTGTCTGTTTCTGAACTTTTTTGAACATTTGCCTGAAAAATGGTTCACATGCAAGAAAATTTCCCGCAGAAATGGCTTCTGCGGGAAAAAACTTAACCGAACAGGTTGAATAAATCGCCCAGACCGCCGATAAAATCATTGCCGCCGGAGCTGCTGCCGGAATTGGCGGAATTACCGCCGGAGGAACTGCCGCCAAAGGAAAAGAGCGTGGGGGATTCTGTTGTGGGCACCTCGCCCCATACATGCAGATACACCGTTTCTCCCTGGAGCATTTCGGTACCCACATCCGGCACGACCGACCCGACAGTACCCGCCTGGTTGGAGCCATCATTGGCTTTTTCGGTAATCTGCACCACAAAGCCCATCTGCTCCAGCTGCGTCTTGGCCTGCGTGGCATCGATGCCCACCACATCGGGCACAACCAGCGCACGGGGTCCCAAACTGATATAAATAATAATTTCCGAACCAGCTGGCAGCACGGTTCCCGCGTCTACGCTTTGGCGAATCACATAGCCCTCCGCCGCCTCAATGGAATACTCCTGCTGATACACCAGCGAAAACTGCTCTCGCAGTGTAGCATCGGAGCGCAGTGAAACCTCGGTTCTGCCGGAAAAATCCGGGACGGGGTAAGTTGCCTGTGTTTCACTGACCGTGGTTTGCGGCTCTGCACCCTGAAAGGTATCTGTAAAAAAGCCCAAATACAGCAGAACTGCAACGGCAAACAGGGCAACAATGATAAAAAATGCCGCCAATCCTTTTTTTGTGCCGCTGTTCTCTTCGGGGGTTGGTTGCTTTTGCGGCGGCTTGTTTTCCGTTTGGGGGTTATATGGGCGGCTGACATTGGCACCACCCCGGTCTGCGGGCTTGGGGATGCCGTTTCCGGCGGTAAAATAGGCGGTTTCCGCCACATAGGGCTTTTTGTCCTGGTTCACATAGCTGACATCGTTATAATTATAAAATGTCAAAGGATAGGTTTTCTTCTGAAACGGCTGATTCAAGAGCCCCGCACGCAGCTCTTCCACATCTACCGTACGGTTTTCCGGTTTGGTTTGCAGCGCATCAATGATGGCATTGAGCACATAGGGCGGCAGCGCCCGGGCGATATCGCCGGGAATCATCAACTCATCCCGCACCAGGCGGCGGGAGGATGGCAGCGGGTCCTGCCCCACAAGGCAACGATACAGTACCGCCGCCAGCGCATAAACATCGCTCCATGTGCCGATTTTTTGCCGTGCGCCATGCTGTTCGGCAGCAGAATAACCGGCATAAAGCTCCGCGTTCAAATCGCCGACCGAGCAGCGCGCCTGAATGATACTGAAGCCGCCGATATAAAACCTGCCGTTCTCCGCAACAAAAACGGTTTGGGGCGAAATACCGCCATGCAAAATTCCTGCCGCATGCAGAGTGGCAACAGTGGACAGCAATGGCATAAATACCGGTCGCAGCGTGTCCCAGCGCATTCGCCTGGCAGGCAGCCCATTTAAATACTCATCTAAGCTTATGTAGGAATCATCGTCCATAACCGCATAGACGGTTCCGTAATCATTTACCATCTCACGCACATGAATGAGCGCAGACAGACCGTTCAACTTAATTATTTTATCCCACAAACGAACAAAGGCGGTCTGGCAATCGCTGAAAACCTTATCGCAGCCGTCCATAACGCGCAGGGGCGCATCGCCGGAATCCCGGGACGCAATGGCATCGGGCAGAAATTCCCGCAGATAAACCGGCTTTTCCCGATCCAAATCCCAGCAAATATAGGTTGCGCCATCACCGCCGGAAGACAGAACCTTGCCGACAATATATCTGCCGCCGACATCCGCGCCAAATGGCAGATGGGGCGGCTCCTGGCGGCTTCCCCGCTGCCAACCGCAATGCGGGCAGATCTCAGCGCCGCCGATATTGCGCATACAGCCCAAACACAATTGATTCCAGTCCGTCATTTTTTAATCACCCATTGTGGTTATTCGGCGTCAGGCGACGCCGTTATCCTGCTCAAGAATCCAAGCCGACGGCGGTGCGCAGGATGCTTCGTGCATCGTTGGTACGAATATATCCATCCTGGTTCATATCCGCCGCTGTCCGGTCGCTCTCGTTTTCAATAAACGACAGCGAGACCGCATGCCGCAGCACCTCTCGCGCATCGGCAGAAGTCACACGCCCGTCGTTGTTGACATCGCCATAACAAAATTCGTAAGCCAATCGATCCCAAACCAGCGGGAACGCATCAAAATACCCGCTGCCATCCGGATTGGTGGCGTATTGGTAAATGCGTCTGCCGGTCTTGGAGTAGGATTGCAAAACCTCCTGCTCTTCCTGTGGTGTTGCCGCCTGCTCATGGGATACATATATCGTAAAATCTTCCTGCTGAATCGGATAATAGCTGTTGTCGCGGTACTGCAAAGCAAAACCGAAAGGATAGCTGCCAATCTGAGACAAGGTGTCCGGCACGCGAAGCCCCTGTAAAAGCGGACAATTGGCAAACGCATAGGTGCCGATGCTGTCTAAGTCCGTTCCCAAATCCAGTACGCCGGAAAGCGATGAACAGTTATAGAACGCATTATCGCCGATACGAACCAGTGTTTGCGGGAAATCCGCCCCATCGGCAGTGGCAACCGTTTGCAATGATTGACAGCCGTAAAAGGCGCTTTGCCCGATCTCCGTCAGCGTTCCCAGAGCGGTTACCTGCCGCAGCGCGGTACACTTATAGAATGTATATTCCGCAATCTGTGTTACCGACGCGGGAAGCGTTACCTCCGTAATAAAATCCCGTTTTTCAAACGCGGCTATATTGACATGACGAACCGAATCCGGCACACGGACAACGGCATCGCTGCCGACATAATTCACCAGGATACCATTGACGATGATAAAACCGTCGCTGTCGCCGGAAGCTGGGCTGTCAATCCAGCTGGTTCCGGCAAAGGCGCGGTCGCCGACATAGGTAATACCGGAATGAAAAACAATCTGCTGCACTTCCGCATGTTCTTTTTTGCCGTCATCTGCCGCCCCGAATGCATATTCACCAATGCCGGTCACCGGGTAGCCACCCAGCGAGGTTGGCAGCGTTACCACCGCATTCCCGGCACCCAGGTAGGCGGTAATAATGGCTTCGCCATTGACGACTTCGTATTCATACATGCCATCGGACGCGGCAAAAGCAGATAGCGGAAAAAGAAATACAACAGCCGCACAGAGGATACCGACAAGGACTTTCAGGAAAAAGGATTTTTTGCCCATACTTCTCACCCCATAATAATTCACATCGCTTATTCAATGCTTTTCAGCGCTTCCAATTCCTTTTTATCGACTTTAATTTGTGAATCGCGAATAATTTTCACCTCACGACGATTCAGGGATACCGGTGCAGCATCCGGGTGCTTATTCAGCCTCACCCGTAAATCACCGGTAATCAGGTTAACATCAATCACTTCGCCGCGACCGTCCGGGGTATCCACAACAGCGCCCAGCTTCGGCGTGACCTTCAGCAGGTGTTCATAGGATTCCTGTTCAAATTTTAAACAGCACATCAGCCTGCCGCAGGCACCGCTGATTTTTACCGGATTGAGGGAAAGTCCCTGCTCCTTTGCCATTTTAATGGATACCGGCTGAAAATCGCTTAAAAACTCGCTGCAACAAAAGGGTTTGCCGCAAATACTGATGCCGCCTAATTTTTTGCACTCGTCCCGCACGCCGATTTGGCGCAGCTCAATGCGAACCCGGAAAACGCCGGCAAGGTCTTTGACCAGTTCGCGAAAATCCACACGGGTAGGCGCGGTATAAAAGAATAGGATTTTGCTGTTGTCAAATGTATATTCAACATTGACAAGCTTCATGTCCAAACCATGGCGGGCAATTTTTTCTTCGGCAATGGCAAAGGCTTTTTTCTCTTTTTCAGCGTTTTCCGCCAAAACTTTTCTGTCCTGCTCCGTTGCCTTACGAATAATCGGCTTCAGCGGCTGTACAATCTCCTTTTCGGAAATATCGGTATTTTCCATGGCGATTTCGCCACATTCCACCCCGCGGGCGGTTTCCACAATCGCCTGCTCTCCTTTTGCAAAAGCAATACCAATCGGATCAAAATAATATATTTTTCCGACCTCGCGAAATTTAACACCAACAACTTCTGCCATGCAATGTGTCCTTTCTATCGATAAAAATCACTTTGATTGATTATTTTTTGTTTTTCTGCATCCCGTTAAATCCGAAGAAAAGAGGGAAAGCAATAAATTGCCGTTCGCATTGCGCTCGCAGGCGGCCATAACGGTACGCAGCACCTCTATCATGGCAAGCAGCTCTTCAGCGGACACGCTTTCTCTCAAACGCAGAACCGCAGGCTCCCTACCGGAGCCTGTCAGCGCCTCGGCAAACATGGTTTGCAGCTGTGCCGCGCAGCGGGATACGGCGTTTCTGTCCTTTTCCAGCGGCGCAAGGGCGGTCATAAGCGCATATTCGTCCCCGGCGGCAAGCGCTTCGCATACGACCGGGCAAATCTGCTGTAGCTTTTGTTCGGTTTTAGCGGATATATCCACCGTTTCCGACTCGCCCAGCGACAATTCTTCCGCACGGGACAAAACCGTGGGCAGCATGCTTGCGCGAACCTGCACACACAACAAAAAATAAACATTCTGCGGCGGTTCTTCCATGATTTTCAGCAGCGCATTCTGTCCCTCCGGTCGGATACGCTCCGCCTGCGGGAAATAATATACCTTTGCATTGCCCTCATTGGGCAGCAAATAGCAGGTTTCGCGTATGCCGCGCACATCTTCCAATTTTACGCTTTCCGATTTGCCGCCCGCTTCCAGGCAATAAACATCCGGGTGGCGCTGTGCCAGCGTTTTTACGCAGGCGCGGCATTTCCCGCAGGGCGGGGAAGACGCCGTACATTCCAGCGCTGCGGCGATATACTCGGCGGTTTTTTGGCGCTGCTGCGCCGTGCCGCCGGTAATGAGCAGACACTGCGGAAACCGTTTTTTGGCAATACGGCTTGTAATATTCTTTTGTATTTCTTCCGGAACGGTTTGAAACTGTCGCATGGATTACAACTGACGGAACTGCTCAACATCCACAACAAAAATCGTTGCGCCGCCCACCGTAACCGAAACCGGCACCGGGGAAATAAAGCCCTCGCCGTATTGCGGCGCCACGGCGGACACCAGCTGTTCCCGCCGTTTGCTGTGTTTGCCGATAAGCGAAATCAAATCCTCGACCCGCTCTTCCTCCACAACAAAAATTAAAGTGGTATTTCCGGCGCGCAGAAAACCGCCGGATGAAGAAAGCCGCGTCACACTGTAGCCCGCAGCCGTTACTTCATCAATCACGGCGTTTCGGTCATCGTTGTTGATAATGGCAAAAACAAGCTTCATTTTTAGTCTTCCCTTCTGTTTGCGTTTTTATCGGGTTCGTTTTTTTCAAAAATTGCAAGATTTCGGCGAATCACCCGCTCGCCGCGCCAGGCAAACGCCCGACCCTCAATGGGCGTATCGGCGGTAATATAAGGGATCGCCGTCTGGTAAAATGCCGCAATCGGCGTTTTTTCCGCATTTTGGTTTTGCGGACAAACCGTTTGGCAAATATCACAGCCCCACACGCAGCCGCTTTGCAGAATTTGCAGGCGCTGCGCCTCGGTCAGCTCCTGTTTTTGCTGGGTCACGGCAGACAGGCAGTGCGCTTTTGCGACACTGCCGCCCAAAAGCGCACCGGCAGGACAGCTGTTCTCACACCGCCCGCAGCCGCAGCAGGTACGTATCGCATCGCCGGTCGGCGATAAGGCAAGGTCTGTGACCACTTCGCCAATAAAGCAAAACGAGCCGTAGCGCGGATGAATCAGCAGACCGTTTTTGCCGATAACGCCCAAGCCCGCCTTGGCGGCGGCATAAACTTCGGGAATCGGCGAATTGTCGCAAAACGGAACAAATTGATGTTCAGGCCATGCTTTGCGCAGCTTGGCGCAGGCTTCTGCGAGCATGGCGCCCACGATATCGTGATAATCCGCCGGAACCGCGTAGCGGGAGATATTGGCTTCCGCATACGCTTCCTCCCCCAAATAATAGGGGAACAGCACCACAAGTATGCTTTTGGCATTTTTGGGCAATAAGACCTTGCGGCGGCAAGGCAATAAATGCGCCGAAACCGCCTCAAAGGAACAGACGCCGACGGGCAAATCTATGGAAAAAAGTGGAGGTATCATATCTTTGTATAAGCAATCATAAACGGCATGGTCAGTACCGCAGCCAGAGTGCCGAAGGAAACCACCTGCGAAGCGGCGGCGGTATCTTTATCGTATTTTGCGGCAAAAAGCACCGTATTCGCCGCCGTGGGCGCTGCCGCCGAGATGCCGCAGGCGGTTAAGGTCAAGCCGGACATCCCAAGCAGCCGGTACAGCGTAATCATGATAAGCGGCATACAAATCTGCTTGAGCAGCACAATCAAATAGTGCTCCTTTTGTAAAAACAACTTTTTCAAGTCGGAATTTGCAATATAGGTGCCGAGGATAATCATCGCCAACGGAGAGTTCAGGCTGGCCACATAGCCTATGGCATCGGTCACCGGCGCAGGGAGCGAAACGGAAAAAATAAACAACGGCAGACCAATAATCAGGGCAATCACGCCCGGATTCAAAATCAGCGCGCGCAAGTCGAGCTTGCTCTTTTTTTCCGCGCCCTGCCCCATCAGCCAGGCGCCATGGGTAAATACCATTACATTATAGGCGGCGACCGCAGAGGAGCAGAGAAAAACCCCTTCCGCACCGGTAATCTTTTCCGCCAGAGGCAGACACATATAGCCCATGTTCCCGTAAATACCGGCAAATTTATAAACCGCATTTGCCTGAGGGTTCCCCTTGCGAAAGAAAGGAAGCGTCAGCAGCATACCGACAAAATGGGTGCTCAGCCCGCAGACAAACGCCAGCCCGAAAGCGATAAGCCGCTCGCGGCTATAGGACATGGAAAGAAATGAATCCAGCATAATGGCGGGCGTCACCGCGTAAAAAAGAAGATTTGTTGTCGCTTTGGCGGCATTTGCTGTGTAAATACCGGTTTTATCGGCAACAAAACCGACCGCAATCAATAAAAACAGCGTCAGCACCTGCACACCGGCAGTCATCATATTCTCAAGGAACAACCGCAAAACCCCTATCTATACATAACCCCCTGAAAGAACCGTTTATTCGCCGGCTTGGTTATCCGGCACCGGCTCCACCGGTTCCTGTTCGGCAGGCGCTTTTTCGGTCGGCGCTTCGTCGGCGGATCCGGCTGATACAACCGGCGGCACAACCGTAACCCCGGCGGAAGCGGCCGGTGCATCATCGGGCTCCGGCGCCGGTTCTTTCGGTAAATCTTCGGTGATATAACGGTTGGCATACTGCTCGGCAATCAGAAAAGCCTCTTCGTCCTTTTTCTGTTTTTCTGTTTTGGCATCCGCTGCCGGTTTTACAGGAGCGGGCTGCGCCGGGGTTTCCGGTTCCTCTTTCGGACTTAAATCATGTATACAGGACAGCAGGAACATACATGCCACCAGCGCCGCACCGAAATCGCAGAGCTCAATCGGTGAGTCAGCGGAAAGATATTCCTCACTGGCAGCAAAATAGGTAATAATACGAGACAGGGAAACCATAAACGCCACCATGGCGCCGCAAAGACCGGCGCCCATGGTCAGCGGCAGCTTTCCCTCATTACCAATTCCCGACATAATGCGGGCAAATCCCATGAAGAACAGCATGAGAAAAACAATCATCACCAATTCCCAAAACAGCTCGGAAACATGAATAAAGCTGACCGCCCGAACAAAACGGCTAATCAACCGGCACATCAGCCAGCAAACCGGCATCAGCGACAATACCCGCGCAGATACATACGCCTGTCTGCCCGTGTAAAAGGAAAGGGCAACAATAATAAAGTACAGCGCCGCAAACAGCGCAAAAATCATCTCAAACAGCTGCGGGAAGCCCCGGGAGGAAATCAGAAAATCCGAAAGCGAGGACGAAGCGGCGTCGGCATAATCGTTGAACAGCTCAGAAAAGCGCATCATACCGTCTATGACCAGGGTCACAGAGAAAATCAGCGAAGCGGTGGCAATAAAATAATTTTTTTCTCCCAACGGCTTCGGCTTTTCCAGCCCCTTGCTCAGGTAGCTGAACGCCAAAAACACCACACAGCTGGCCGCCACAACGGCATACAGAAGCGGAATGGTGAAGCTGTGCTTCATTTCCATATAGTAAAATCCGGTATCCGGCTCAAAAATATATTGCAGCTGGTAGGTGCGAATGCCAACAGCTACTGCGGTAAAGATAGCAAAGAGTACAAAAGTGATATCAGGGTTCAACGCCTTGATCGAGCTTTTGAGTTTTTTCACAGCAAACAAGTCCTTTCCTGTATATGCAAAACTATATGCAAAAACAGTATGTTATCTCTCTTCCGATGGGATATAGGCGCGGTGTCCGAGCGCTTCGGTATCTTCGGTCCTTTCGTACAGCGGGATGTAATCCTGCGGCAGGGAAAGGGATTTGTAGGCGGGGCGCATAATACGGCCGCCGGTCATATTTTCCTCTATCCGATGCGCACACCAGCCCGCCACCCGAGCCACGGTAAACAACGGGGTATATAAATCCTCCGGGATGCGGAGCATTTTGTAAATCAGTCCGGAATATAAATCTACATTGGCGCAGACCTTTTTGGTATTTTTCTTCTCCCTCGCAAAAATTTCCGGCGTCAGCTTTTCAATCGCAGAAAGCAAACGGAAATCTGCTTCAAATTCCGTATCTTTGGCAAACGCTTCGGCTTCCCGTTTCAAAATAACCGCGCGCGGGTCAGAAAGCGTATACACCGCGTGCCCCATACCGTATATCAAGCCGCTGCCGTCTCCCGCCTCTTTGCGCACAATTTTGGTTAAGAAGTCGGCAATCTGCCCTTCGTCCTCCCAGTTCTGCACGCCTTCTTTGAAATAGTTCACCATTTGCGCTACCTTCAGGTTCGCGCCGCCGTGCTTAGGACCTTTCAGCGATCCGATACCGGCGGCGATGGCGGAATAGGTATCCGTCCCCGACGAGGTCAGCACCCGGGTGGCAAAGGTGGAGTTGTTGCCGCCGCCGTGGTCGGCGTGCAGCAAAAGACAAAGATCCAAAAGTTTCGCTTCCGCATCGGTAAACTGCCGGTCGGCGCGAATGGAATGCAAAACCACCTCGGCGGTCTTCTGCCCATCGACAATCGGGTGGATATACATGCTCTTGCGGTCATAATGCCGCCTCTTGACCTGATAAGCATAGGACATAATGCTCGGCAGCTGGGCAATCAGCTGAATAGACTGCCGCACAACATTTTCGGTAGAAATATCGTCCGGCTCCGGGTCAAAGGAATACAGCGCCAGCACACTGCGCGCCAGTTTATTCATGATATTGGATGAGGGCGCTTTCATGATAACATCCTCAATAAAATCCTGCGGCAGCTCCCGGCACCGGGACAGCAAATCGATAAACCCGGTAAGCCGCTTGGCAGTTGGCAAGGAGCCAAATAAAAGCAGATAGGCAACCTCCTCGAACCCGAACCGGTTCTCCCGGCGGCAGCCCGCAACAATTTCGTCTACATCCACACCGCGGTAAATGAGTTTACCGTCCTTGGGAATCCTTTCTCCGTCATCAATATAGTACCCTTCCACGGAGCAAACCTTTGTCAGCCCGGCCATTACGCCGGTACCGTCCGAATTTCTCAAACCCCGCTTGACGCCGTACCGCGCATAAAATTCCGCATCGATGCTGTTATTTTTTCTTAAATTTTCGCATAAACTGGAAAGCGTATCCCGGGATAACACATTATCATTGTAAGCCATTCAATCATCCTTTGCACCGAGGATTCGGGCAAACGGCGACCAAATGCTTCAGCGCCGTTTCCCTGCCGCCCATTTACCGGACAGCAGCCATTGCAAAAAAATTGACACAAACCCTATTTATATAGGTTATATTTTATTACACCAAACTCCAAATGTCAATATGGTTAAAAAAATATAGGAAAGGGCCTTGCCATGAAACGCTTTTTGTTTCTCGCCGTTCTTATGCTGATCTTTACCGCCGCCGCGCCGGCGCTGACCTACCGCAAAGCCGTCAGCGATGGGCTGCCTGTACGCGCAGGCGAAACGGAAGAGGAAAATATCACCGAAACCGCCGGCACGCTGTCCGCGCTGTCCGGCGAAACCATTGCGGTTTTTTCGCCGCAAAGCAACAAAACCGAAACCATGCCCATGGAAACCTATATCATCGGCGTCGTTGCGGCGGAAATGCCTGCGGAATATGAAATCGAAGCGCTGAAAGCTCAGGCGCTGGCAGCGCTCTCCTATGCCAGATACACCGCCGCCCGCAGCGGGCAAATCAGCGCCGACAGCAGCACCGCCCAGGGGTACTTGACAACCGAGGAAATGCAGGAGACCTGGGGGGAGCAATATGAAGAAAACCATGAACGCATCCGTGAAGCTGTAGAAGCCGTGGCGAATTTGTCGCTGGAATATGACGGCGAACCGATCCTGGCGGCGTATTTCGCCGTCAGTTCAGGGCGAACGGAAAACGCGGCGGATATTTGGGGCAAGGAGTACCCCTATCTGGTCACCGTTGCCAGCGACGGCGACACCCTGTCCCCCGCGTTTGAGTCAACCGTTACCGTCAGCGCAGAGGAACTGCTGCAAAAGCTCGGCGCGGTAAGAAAAATCAATGCAAACGGCGATACAGCCGACTATATTACCGATATTAAAACAACGGAAAGCGGCAGCGTAACCAAAGCGGTTATCTGCGGCACGACCTTTACCGGCAGCGAGATACGCGACGCGCTCGGTCTTGCCAGCGCGGTGTTTACCATCGAGGAAGGGGACGGGCAGTTTACCTTTACCGTAAAGGGCTACGGGCACGGCGTGGGCATGAGCCAATACGGCGCGGACTATATGGCGCGCCAGGGCGCGGATTTTGCCGAAATTCTGCTGCATTACTATACCGGCGCACAGATTGTGCAAAAAGCCGCCGCCTGACCTGTTGTTTTGTACGCCGCCTCTGTAAAATCGCCGGAAGTCCCTGCAAGATTATTTTTGCCGCCCAACACACCTCAGGAAAAACCGCAAAAAAATTATAAAAAAATCCTTGACAAACGCCCGTCCCTGTTGTATAATAGCAACCGCTGTGGGGGTATAGCTCAGCTGGGAGAGCGCTTGACTGGCAGTCAAGAGGTCAGCGGTTCGATCCCGCTTATCTCCACCACAAAAGCCTTATGTATCAACCTTTTCGTGATACATAAGGCTTTTTATTTTTCTTTTCGTGCTAAAAAACGCTTTTTCAAACAAGCAAGACCGGCAAACCGCAGATGGCTCGCCGGTCTTGTGCCTCGCAATTTTACTTTTCCCCAATCAGCGAAGCTGCTGCCGTTTCCGACAAAATCTATAGGAAAAACTCTTTCCCAATGCCGGTTTTCACCGGCTTACATACTATAAACAACCAATGGCAAAAAAATCCTCACTATTTTTCGAAAATTTCTTGATTTTTATATTGATTTTGAGAAGACAACAGCCATACAACCTGCTTTTGACTGATCAGGCAGGTTATTCGGGCAAAAGGATACCTTCATCCCACGGTCCCGGATAGACAAATGTCGGCAGCGTTTCGGATTCCGGTGGATGCGTTTGCAAAACCGTTGGCGGTTCCGTGGGCGGCGGTTCAGCCTCGGTCGGCGGTTCGGTTTGCGGACGGACGGCGGGTTTTGCCGCTTGGTCAGTCGTTTCCGCTGCCGTGGTTTCCGGAACCGTTGGTTCAGTGCGTACAGGCGGCGCGGTGGTCTGTTGCTGCGTTGCAGCTTCCGTCGGCGCGTTGCTTTGCGCTGCTGTTACCGCAGTGGGGATGGCGTGGGTATTGCCGCCGCCATGCAACAGTACCGCAACAACCGCTGTCAGAAGAACCATCACCACCAAAAGCACCGGGATCACCGCCAGCAGCACCCGCCGCTGTGCATGCATTTTTTCAGTATCCGGCAAGTTTTCCTCTGTTAGCGGTGCGCCGCAGGAACCGCAGAAATGCGCTCCGCCGAGATTTTCAGCACCACAAGACCTGCACAGCATGGATAACTTCCCCCTGTTCTGCTCTTTACCATACGAAAAAAAGCAGACTGCCCGGCAAAAAGCCAAGGCAATCTGCTTCGATTATCTATCAATCTGCGACCTGACATTGCGCCATCAGCTCATCCACCAGTTGTTTCACCTGCTGAACCGTCTGCTCTACCGGAATTTTCGAGCTATAGGATTTATCGCGGGTAACGATTTCGCAGACATTTTCCTTCAGGTTCCGGGGGCTGACAATGACTCGCACCGGAACGCCCAAAAGATCCGCATCGGAGAACATAAAGCCTGCGCTGACCTTGCGGTCGTCGTAGATGACCTCCAGACCGGCATTTTGCAGTTTCTCGTACAACGCGTCGGCGGCAGCATGGGCTTGCTCGTCCGCAGATTTGACGCAGCACAGGTGCACCTGCCAGGGCGCAATGGAGATGGGCCAAATCGGACCGTATTCATCGTGGTGCGCTTCGCAGACCGACGCCGCCAGACGGCCGACGCCGATGCCGTAGCAGCCCATAATCGGGTAATGGCTCTCGCCTTTCTCGTCCAGATAGGTCATGCCCATGGTTTCGGTATATTTGGTGCCCAGCTGGAAGATATTGCCTACTTCGATGCCTCTGGAAACGGTGATGCTGTGTTTGCCGCAGGACGGGCAGATGCCGCCATTGATGATTTTTGCGAAATCATGGTATTCGGCGTCGGGGAATTCCCGGCTCATATCAAGCCCCGTATAGTGATAATCCACCTCGTTCGCGCCGCAGACCAGATTGTTGCAGCCTTTGACCGAGTTGTCAAACAAAATCAGCGGGCGGCTGGGGGCGTTCATATTCACAGGACCGATAAAGCCCGCCGCAATGCCGCTCTCCTCGGTAATCACCGCCGGGTGGATGTTTTCGCCCAGGTAATTGGTCAGCTTGGTTTCGTTGACATCCAAATCCCCGCGCAAAAAGACGATAACATATTCATCGGTGGCGTTCTTCTGATAGACCACCGCCTTCAGGCTTTTTTCGGCGGGGGCATGCAGGAACTCGCAGACCTCTTCAATGGTGTGCATACCCGGCGTCGCGACCTTTTTCAGCTCTTCAGAAACCGCGTCCCGGGTGTTTTCGATAATGCTTTCCGCCGCCTCCATATTGGCGCGGTAGCCGCATGCCGGGCAGATGGCAATGGAATCCTCGCCAATCGCGGTCAAAAGCATATATTCATGGGAAATTTTTCCGCCCATCATACCGGAATCGGACTGCACCACAATGGTTTCCGGAATACCGGCGCGGGCAAAGATGCGCTCATAGGCATGATAGCACCGGGCATAATATTGTTCCAAATCCTCCTGCGAAGTATGGAAAGAATAGGCGTCTTTCATGGTAAATTCGCGCACACGAATCAAGCCGGCGCGGGGGCGTGCCTCGTCGCGGAATTTGGTTTGAATTTGATAAATCATAAACGGGTAGCGCGTATAGGTGTTGCCGTATTCACGCACCAGCTGCACGGCGGCTTCCTCGTGGGTCATACCCAGCACCATCGGCGTGCCGTTGCGGTCCTTGAAGCGGCAAAGGGAGTTGTCTATGGACTGGTAACGCCCGGATTCCTCCCACAGCGATGCGGGCATCACCACCGGGAACTGGACTTCCTGCCCATCGATGCGGTCCATCTCCTCGCGAATAATCTGCTCTATCTTTTTGGTAATGCGCCGAAGGGGCATATAGGAAGAATAAATGCCGTTGGCAACAAATTTTATATAGCCGCCGCGCACCATCAGCGCGTGGCTGTCCACCACACAGTCGGAGGGTTTTTCCTTAAAACGCTCACCGACGAGTTTATCTAATTTCATGCGAATCCCTTCTTTAGCTGATTTTGTCTTACGGTGTGGTATTGTACCATACTTTCACCGGCGGTGCAACCATGAATCAGCTGCCGCCGCGGAAACGCCTGGTGCGCTCTTTGATGCTGCGGCGTTTGGAGGGGGGAACGGCTTTCTTTTTTGCCTTTTTCTTCTCCTCGTGCAGCGCCTTGTTATAGCGGTACAGCACCACCACGCCGCCGATTACCTGAATGACCTCGGCGCCGCTTTTTTCGGAAAGCAAATCCGCCGCTTCCCGGGGGCTTTGGGGGCAGGTATCCAGATGCAGCTTGATTTTTACCAGCTCCCGGGTGTTGAAAACCGCTTCCAGCTGTTCATACACAGCATCCGTAACGCCGTCTTTGCCTATCTGGAAAACCGGCTCCAGGGCATTGGCCTCGGCTCTTTTTTCCGCTCGTTCTTTTCCTGTCATAGCAAACCTCTTATTCTTTCATATAGGCGGGCAGCACCGCCGCCAGACGGCGCAGCGCGTTGCCCCGGTGGCTGATGGCGTCCTTTGCTTCGGGCGAAAGGGAGGCAAAGCTCTCCTCGCCGCAGTAAAAAATCGGGTCAAAGCCGAACCCGCCCTTGCCATAGGGCTCAAAACCGATCTTTCCTTCGCATTCGCCGCGCACAGTCAATTTTCTGCCGTCGGGGAAAACGCAGGCAATACAGCTGACAAAGCGGGCGGTTCGCTTTTCATCGGGCACATTTTGCATCTCCTCCACCAGTTTTTTTATTTTTTCGGGATAGGGCATCTCCTCGCCGCCGTAGCGGGCGGTATAAATGCCCGGGCGACCGTCCAGCGCGTCTACCACCAGACCGGAATCATCGGCAATACAGGGCATACCGCTGTCCTCGGCGGCGGAAACGGCCTTAATCATGGCGTTTTCTTCAAAAGTCGTGCCGGTTTCCTCGGCGTCGCGCAGGGTAACACCCGCCTCCTCCGCCACCAGCACACGAATGCCCATGGGTTTTAGGATACGCTGCAATTCATCGCGCTTGCCCATATTATGCGTGGCGATTAAAAAATCCAAAGAGACCTCTCCTTTTCTTTTTCGGTTCTTCCGGCGCCGGTTCGGGCTGGGGCTCGGGTTCGGCAATCGGTTCCGGTTCAGCCATGGCTTCCGGCTCGGCATCCGCAGCCGGTTCTGCAACAGGTTCCGGTTCGACAACGGGTTCCGGCGCGGAAGCATCTTCCAGCGGAGCAACGGGCTCCGGTTCTATGGCAGCTTCCGGTTCGGCAACCATCTGCGGCTCGGCAGCGGCTTCCGGTTCTGCGGCAGGCTCGTTTACGCCCTCTCCCGCTTGCGGTTCCAGTTCGTCAGCTCCCGCAGCATCTGCTGCTTCACCGTCAGTTTCCTGTGTCCCACTCTCGTCAGCATCGGGTTCGTCCGGTAGGAACGCTGACGTGAAACCTTGAACGAGCTGAGCAAGCTCCTGTTCCTCCACAGAAGCCCCGTCAGGTTGTAGGTCTTCATAAGTATTTCGGCTAAACGCTTGCTGTTCATACTGCTCTATCTCCTCATCGTGATTATCGGTATTCGCTTCAAACAGTCCCTTGGCGAAAGCGCGGGGGTTAAAGGGCTGTAAATCATCCAGTTTTTCGCCGACGCCTACAAATTTAACGGGGATTTTCAATTCATTCTTAATAGCCAGCACCACGCCGCCCCGGGCGGTGCCGTCCAGCTTGGTCAGCACAATACCGGTAATATCGGCGACCTCTTTGAAATCCCGCGCCTGGTTCACGGCGTTCTGACCGGTGGTCGCATCCAACACCAGAAGTACCTCCCGGTCGGAATAGGGCAGCTCCCGGTCAATCACCCGGTAAATTTTGGCAAGCTCTTCCATCAAATTCTTTTTGTTATGCAGCCGCCCCGCCGTATCGCAGATAATAATATCCGCCTCCCGGGCTTTGCCGGCGGCAATGGTATCGAAAATCACAGCAGCAGGGTCGGCGCCCTCCTTGTGCTTGACAATATCCACACCGGCGCGCTTGGCCCATTCATCCAGCTGGTCAATGGCGGCGGCGCGGAAGGTATCGGCGGCGCCGAGTATCACCTTTTTGCCCTGGGCTTTATACATGGCGGCCATTTTGCCGATGGTGGTGGTTTTGCCCACGCCGTTGACGCCAATCACCAGGATAATTGAGGGGATGGTTACAAGCCCCATGTCCTCGCCGCCGTCCAAAAGCTCCGCCACAATTTCCTGAATTTCCTGCTTGGCTTCGGAGGGGCTTTTGATTTTCTGTTTGGCGACCCGTTTTTTCAACTCCTCGGTAATCTCCACGGCGGTTTGAATCCCCACATCGCCCATAACAAGAATTTCTTCCAGCTCGGTGTATAAGTCATCTTCAAAATTTTCGTAGGACTCAAACATATCGTCCAACGCGCCGTTCATTTTGTCCCTTGTCTTTTTCAGTCCAAAGCTGAACTTTGAAAAAATACCCATAGGTTTATCCTTTCCTGTTTTATTTACTTATTCCAGCCCCAGCTGCCGCGCCATATCAGCGGTGCGCAGCTCCAACAGCTTGGAAACGCCGTGCTCCTGCATGGTAACGCCGTATAAAATATCCGCCGCCTCCATCGACCCGCGCCGGTGGGTAATTAAAATAAACTGGGTTCTGCCGGTCATCGAGCGCACATATTGGGCAAAGCGTGTCACATTCACATCGTCCAGCGCCGCTTCCACCTCGTCAAAAATACAAAACGGGGCGGGATTGACCTTCAGGATGGCAAACAGCAGCGCAATGGCGCAAAGACCTTTTTCGCCGCCGGACAGAAGGCTGATGCTTTTGACATTTTTGCCCGGCGGCTGGGCTTTGATTTCAATGCCGCACTCGAGGATATTGCTTTCGTCATCGGCAATCAGCTCCCCTTTGCCGCCCTCGAACAGCTCGGCAAAGGTCTGGGAAAAGGCGGTTTGAATCTGCGCAAAGCGCTCCCGGAACTGCTCGCTCATGCGCTCGGTCAAATCCTGGATCAGGCGCAAAAGCTCTGCCTTGGATTTTTCCACATCCTGCATCTGATCGCGCAGGAACGCATAGCGCTCGGACACTTCCTTATACTCGTCCACCGCGCCCACATTGACCTGACCCAGCGCTTTGATTTTGCGCCGGATTTCCGCCAGTTTGCCCGTCGCATCCGAAATCGATTCGATGGTAATCCCTAAGGCGCGGGCTTCCTGGCGGGACAGGTTATATTCTTCAAACAGTTTTTTCTCGGTTTCCTCCCGCTCGCGTAAGAGCGACGCTTTTTTCTCCTCCAAACGCACCAGCTCAGCGGCGAGATTTTCCTTTTCATCGTTTTTCTGCCGCTCAAACAGCCGCAATTCGCCGGATTTCTGCTCGCAGTCCTCGCGCTGCTTTACTTTTTCATCAATCTGTGCCAGAAGGCGTTTTCCCGCCTCGCGCAGCGTTTCGACCTGCTGCTGCTTTTGCGCAATATTCCGCAGCAGCTCCTCATTTTCTTTTTCCAACTCCTGTTTTTCGCGCAGTAAAGCGTCCATTTTTTCCTGATGTCCGCTGCTTCTGCGCATATAGCCGGATATCGCATCGGTTTTTGCGGTTTTTTCGGTTGTTTTTTCCGCCAAGGTCACCTGCAATTGGGCAGTCGCAGCGGTCAACTGCTCTTTTTTCCCGCGCACGGTTTGGCGTTTTTCTTCGAGCGCTGCCGTTTCGGCGGACAGCGCCGCCGCTTGTTTTTCCAGCCGTTCAATCTGCCCGGCAATCTGACCGGTATCCCGGTCGAACGCGGTCAGGCGGGCTTTTGCCTTTTCCTGCTCAGCAGCGAACGATTCCACCGCGCTTTTCGCGCTTTGCAGCGCCGAGGCGGCAATTTGCAGCTGCCCCTCCTGCTGTACCATCTGTTCTCGCACCTGAAAAAGCTCCGCTTGTAATCCTTCCTGCTCGGCAACAACACGCGCCGTTTCGCTTTCCAGCTCCCGCACCGATGCCAAAAGCCGTTCGTTTTCCTGCCGCTGCTGCTCAGCAAGCCGGGCAGCCTTTTCAATCTCACCGCGGCGGGTCATAAAACCGGAGGTGCGGAGACCCGAACCGCCGGTCATGGAACCGCCCGCATGAATGACCTGACCGTCTAAGGTCACAATTTTAAACCGGTGGCTGTATTTTCTGGCAATGGCAACCGCATTGTCAATAGAATCGGCGATGACGGTTCTGCCCAAAAGATAGCCGACGACGGGCTGATACGCCGCGTCATAGGACACAATGTCCGAGGCAATCGCTTCAAAACCGACGCAGGTCTCAAGTCCTTTTTCCTCCAAATAGCGGGGACGAATGGCGGACAGAGGCAAAAAGGTCGCCCGACCGCCGTTGGTATTTTTCAAAAATACCATCGCCCGCTTGGCGTCGGTATCCGATGCGGTTACAATATTCTGCACCGCCGCGCCCAGCGCCGTTTCCACCGCCTGCGCGTATTTATCCTCTACCGACAGAAGCCTGCTGACCGGACCGTGGATACCGGTTAAATTGCCTTTCTCCGCCTCGCGCACCACCGCCTTGACGCTGCCCTGGTAACCGTCCATATTGCGTTCGGTTTCCTCCAGCATTTTTTGGCGGGAGAGCAAGGACGACAGCCGAGCCGAACTTTGCTCGACCTTTTTCTTTGCCTCTTCCAGCTTTTTTTGGCGCAGCTGTACTTTCATACCGCAGCCGTTCAAGGCGTTCTGCGCATCCGCAAACGCCTGCCGCAGCTGTTCGAGCTTCGCTTGGCAGGTCGCCTGTTCCTGCTCGTATTGTTTGACTTCCGCCCGGCGGTTTTCAGATTCTTTATGAATATTCGCCAGGCGGTCGTTAATCTCCCGAATGGCAGATTCGGCGGAAGTGGAGGCGATTTTGTGCGCCGCCAATTCTTTTTCCAGCGCCGCCGCTGCCGCGCCCTTTTCCAAAAGCGAGGTCTGCAAAATGTTTTCTTCGGCTGTAAGGGCAGAAATTGCCTGTTCATTTTGCTGAATTTCCGCTTGCAGCGTTTCGGTTTCCTGTTCCAAAAGCCGCAGGTTGTCCTTGGCCTTCTGCATATTTTCCGCCAAAGAACGGGCAATCTCCTGTTCTGCGGTCATATCCTGCTCGACACGGCGAATCCCGTCCTGATTATGGGCAATGCGGGTATTCTGCAAGCCGATTTCCGCTTCCACATCCCGGGCGGACTGCTCCTCAGCCGCCGCGCCGCGCTGCAGCTGTTCAATGGCAAGGGTAATATCCCGCGATTGCTCCGACAGCGCGCGGGAACGGGCAAAAATATCATCCAGCTCCTGTACGGCGGCGTCATATTGATTTTGGGTAATATCCAGTTTTTCATTCTGGCGGCGTAAAAGCTCCCCCGAACGCTCCAGCGTATGCAGCCAAAGACCAATTTCCAACTCCTTGCGCTGCCCGGACAACGCCAAAAACTTCTGCGCCTTTTCGCTCTGCTTTGCCAGCGGCTCCAGCCGGCTTTCCAGTTCCCCGGCAATATCCCGCAAGCGCACCAGGTTTTCCTCCGCCTGCTCTAACCGCTTCATGGCATCGCCACGCCGGTAGCGGTAATGGGAAATGCCCGCCGCTTCCTCAAAAATTTCCCGGCGGTCAGTGGATTTTGCCGAAACAATGCTCTCAATCCGCCCCTGCCCGACCATAGAATAGCCGTCCCGTCCGAGGCCTGTATCCATGAACAGTTCATGGATATCTTTTAAGCGGGCGGGCTTACCGTTGATTTTATATTCACTCTCGCCGCTGCGGTAATAGCGGCGGCTGACCGCGACTTCATCGGCATCATAGGCAAAGCCCCTGTCCTGATTGTCGAGCCGCAGCGTGACCTCCGCATAGCCCATGGGACGGCGCTTTTCCGTGCCGCTGAAAATCACATCTTCCATTTTCGCACTGCGCAGAGATTTCACCGACTGCTCGCCCAATACCCACATAACGGCGTCGGAAATATTGCTTTTACCCGAACCGTTCGGACCGACAACGGCGGTCATGCCCGTATCAAAGGTCAGCACGGTTTTATCGGGGAAGGATTTGAACCCCTGCATTTCCAATGCTTTTAAGTACATCTATCTGTTTCAACCTTTCCGATTGCCGCAATGTGCAGCTGTTTCCTGCTTCTCAATCCTCACCTGATACGGCAGAAGCGTCGGCGACGGCAGCACCTGGCAGACATATCCCTTCTTTTGCAGAAGGAGGAGATTCTTTCGTTTTTGCCCGACGGCTTTAGAAATTTCCGAAGGCGCTACCCAAACGGTATACGCCCCGCTCGGCAGAGGCGCCAAGGCGTTTTGCATACGCGACAGGTAAATTTCCCCCTCGCACAATTCGCGGAACGCCGGGTGGTACGGTCCCGCAACCATTTGCGCTTCGGTATCGCCGCCGGAATGCAGCCCCAGCCGAATGACCGGAATGTCCGCCTCATGGAACAGCAAAAGCAGCTTCGCGCAAAGCGCTGTGGCCTCCGAAAGCGTTTGCGGGCGGTACTTACCCTCCCGCCACAGGGTTTCCAGACGGGTATTTTTTAAGACCACCGTCGGGTAAATCCGCACGCACTGGGGGCGAAGCGCAATCAATTCCCGCGCCGTTTGCAGCGTTTGCTCGTCGGTATCGCCCAAAAGCCCGGTCATCATTTGCAGACCGAGAGAAAAACCGTATGCGTGTATTTTTTCGCTGGCCATTCTGGTATCTTCGGCGGTATGTCCGCGTTCATTCAGCAGGAGCACCCTCTCGTTCATACTCTGCGCACCCAGCTCAATGACGGTAACGCCGTATTCTTTCAGCAATGAAAGCCGCCCGTCGTCAATGGCATCCGGTCGGGTAGAACAGCGAATGCCTGAAAAACCGCCCTCACCCAAATAGGGCTGCGCCGCCTCCAACAGCGAACACATGTAGGCTGTGTCAATGGCGGTAAAACTGCCGCCGAAAAAGGCGATTTCCCCGCCCGCGCCGCCGGTTGCCAAGGCAATTTGAGCGCTTTTGCGCACATCCTCCGGTGTCAAAAGCTTTGTTTGTCCGGAAATGGCGTATTGATTGCAGAAGCTGCACCGGTGAGAGCAGCCGATATGCGGCACAAACAGGGCGACATTGGTGTGTTTTCTCATTGCAGCAGCGCCATCACTTCCGCCCGGCTGCGCGCGTCGCTGCGGAAGCGCCCGCGCAGCGCGGAGGTCTGGGTTTTGGCGCCGGCGGCACGGATGCCGCGCATGGTCATGCAAAGATGCTCCGCCTCAATCAGCACCGCCACCCCCTGCGGCTGCATCTGTTCGTTGATAAAATCGGCGATATCCGCCGTCAGCCGTTCCTGCAATTGGGGCTTTGAGGCAAAATTTTTTACAATCCGCGCCAGCTTGGAAAGCCCGATAACTTTTCCGTTTTGAGGAATATACGCGATATGCGCCTTTCCCACAAAGGGTAAAAGATGGTGCTCGCACATGGAGTACAGGGGAATGTCCTTTACCAAAACAATTTCATCGCTGCCCTCTTCGTGAAAAAATTTCAGGCAGGTCTTCGGGTCTTCAGAAAGCCCCGCAAAAATTTCGCCGTACATATCGGCTACGCGGCGCGGGGTTTCCCGCAGACCTTCCCTGTCCGGGTCTTCGCCGATGGCCTCTAAAATATCGCGTACCGCTCTCTGTATTTTTTCTTTATCCAATTGGTATCACGCCTTATGAAAGATTCTCTGTTAAATCCAGCCGCAAAACACAGCGCTGCTCATCTACGGAATAGTTAATATAATCGGTTTGCATATAAAGCCCGGTCTGTTCCCGCGCGTCACGCAGAATATCATATATCCCCTGCCCGTCTATCAGCAGGGCAACCGCTTCTTCCAGCAGCTCCGCCGAGGCATATGCCGTATCAAATGTCGTATCGCCCGCCGCCAGCCGTTCACTGAGTTTTTGGGTAAAAGCTGAAACATACGCGCCGCCGCAGGAGGAAAAATACAGCCCCTCCCGCACAAAATAATTGGCGTCCAAATATTCGCAGCCGCTGCTTTCGGGGTTTTCCGGCACATGGGTGCCCGCAAGCGCCCCTTCCGTTACATTAAAATAAGCGTACCCTGCTGAACCGTTTTCGTAATCGCCGTCATCCCAGGTAACATCCAAATAATAAGGATTGCCGTCAATGAACACCGTGTTCCACATATGGTTTTCCCGGTCGTCTTCGCTGCCTGCCTGCCCGGTAACCAGATAATTGCGAATCCCCAGCCCACCCAGCAAAAACTGCGCGGCTCTGGCATAGCCGGAACAAACCGCTTTTCCCTCTACCAGCGCACCATATATCCCGGACGACCAATCGCCGTCCTCATAGCGGCAGCGGGCAATCAGCCGGTCATGAACCGCTTTTTCCTTTTCATAGTCATCCGCCGCATCAGGAATGCTGGCGTATATTTCCGTCCGCGCTGTCTGCACCGCTGCCATCATGGCAGAATATGTCTCTTTGGTACAAACATACGCCGGGCGATAAACACAGTAATTCCAATGAAAAACCATGGTACAAACCGAATCTAAAAAAAAGAGTGCAGGATCGTCATAAACCAGTGCGGCATGCACGGCGTTAAAATCTTCTTCGGTAATGGACGGCACCTTGATTTCTTCCGGGAAATCAAAAATCTCCTGATAAATCAGCGCATAGGCCTGTTTTTGTATATCGGTCAGCTGGGAAAAATAATAGTTTTGCTCATACGCCGTCAGTTCCCGGGCGGCAACCGTTGCCGGCTGCATAAAGGTATCTGCAAAAACCGTCCGCAGGGTCGCGCCTTCATAATAAATAAATACTGCGGCAACCAGCAGCAAAAGCACCGCTAAAACCGCTGCACGGATTCGCTTCATCCGTCCTCACCGCCGGAAAGCGCCGCAATGCCGCCGGACTGATAAACAATTTCCGTTGAAGCGGCCATTTGCGCCAAAATCGCCTGATAATTCATATAATCATAGGCGGTAATATTGCTGGTGGCATCATTGATTAAATCGGAAAAAAGCGCCTCCCCTTTGGCAACATTGCGCGTATTGAGGTAAGATTGCAGCATCGCAGCCATCGCCTCTGCCTGTATATTCAGCAGGGCGTCCCCCTCGTCCGCATAGGTAAGATAATGATACAAATCCTCGCCGGAAAGGCTTTGACGGCCTGCCTGCAAATTGATAACCACATCCTCCCGCACATAGGAAACATCGTGGGGAACCTGAATATCCGCGCTGCCTAAAAGGCGTGTAACCGATTGGAACGCGGATGGCGTGCAGAAATAATAGCGGTCAAATGAATCGGAATAATACCCGCCGATGGCAGCCGCCAGCGCCCCGGCGCCGCCGGAGGACAGCACTTCGCCCACTGATGCAGTACCGCCGCCGTAAGAAAGCGTTAAATCAACAGGAATGGCGTAAACCGTAACCTGACGGTTGTCCAAATCAAATACCGCCCGCAAAAGGAAATCCACTGTGTTTCCCTCACCACAGCCGAAAAGAATATCACATACACCACTCAAAACAACCGGCTCGGTGGTCGGCAGCACCGAACCAGCCGCATCGGTTTGCACCTGCGTTGTGGTTGTTTCCGCCTCATTTTCTCCAAGGTTGCGAATAAATACATAAGCCAGTACCAAAACAATCACTAAAAATACAGCAAAATAACCTTTTAAGAAAGAGGAAATCTTCTCTTTTTCCATCGTTTTTCTCACTCCCCATGCTGCACCGGGTAAAAAAAGAAGAACTGCAAAAAATCACTACTGTAAACAAAGATATAATATTATATTATACATTTCATCACAATGCAACGCAATAGGCAAATCAAAAAAACGCGCCAAAAAAAGTTGCCGTCTGCATTCCTGCAGCCAGCCGCAACTTTTTTTGCTGTTATTTATATTGATAGGCTCTCACATAGTCCACCGTAAAGCGGGCAACAAAATCTCTGCCGTTGTCCTCCGCCGTTCCCGCTGCCCAGCCCTCCGAGGGAACGCCGTCCGCGCCGTTAAATTCTACGGTTAAAAGCAGATGCTCCGGTGCCTGGGAGGGAACCAGCTGCGTTTTATCGAATCGGGCAATTTCCTTGCCATCAAAATAGAAGATATATGCGTCCGTATTCCATTCTACGCCATAGGTGTGGAATGTGTTATACAGGTCAACGCCCAAATCTGCTGATGTATTTTCCACAAACTGGTGATGCTCGTCATATCCGCCCCAATGCACTGCGTTCTGTATCCGGTTCGGCGCTTCCGAGCCATAGTAAGGAGATTCCATAATGTCAATTTCCGATCCATTCGCCCCATCCGGATAAGCCTGCTGGGTTGCCTCCAGGTTCTGCATCCAAAATGCCGACCACAAGCCATAACCTTCGGGCAACATACAGCGAACCTCAAAATATCCATAGGTTTGCTCATATAAGTCCTTGGTACGCAGGCGCGCCGAATACCATCCGGCAGGGTCGCCCGGATTCACGCCGTTTTCCAAATAGCGGGCAAAAATCGTCAAATACCCGTCCTGCACCTCTGCCAGTTCGGTATTCCAATAGCCGCCGCGGCGCATAAGGGTTGTTTTTTGTATCTGCCATTTGGAGGGATCCAACTGTGTACCCTCAAACTCATCCGACCAGACCAGTTCGAACCGATTGAGATCGATGCTCTTTTCATCGCTTGGCGATATCCCAAGCCAAGAAGAAAGCAAAGCAAAAATTGACATAAAAAACGCTATAATCCGCTGAAAAAAGCTCATCGCACATCCTCCTGATAAATATCATGTCCCGGCACAGCAATCGCTGCGCCGCATTCGTCATACAGCCATCATCCCTGATGCGAGCATTTGTCCGCATCAATTGCCAAAACCAGCATTAACGCCAACAGCGCGTCCTGCGGCTGCGGCACATCAATTGTGTAAGTATCCGTCCAATTTAAAAGCTGTTTGGAAATAACGGCAACTTGGGCGCCGAGGGAATTAAAAATACTGTAATCCCAGCCAAAAAGATCTCCCTCGACCTGCCAGTCATTACACTCGATATGATACTTTGGCTTGAAAAACGCGAACTCCCGATTGATACAGCCGATATATGCATCGCCCAAATACAATTCAAACTTTGGCATCCAGCTGAGAATCTTCTCCTTTACGGTTCCAACCTCTGTGCCGTCGGCATCAAATATTTTCAAACAATGCCCCCACGCCAGCTGCCCCTGCACCGTATATACTGTATTGCCCGCCTCATCGTAAATATCGTAGCTGTCAAACCACGAAAAAAGTCGCTGCTTAAACAAAAGCTGCATGTTGCTACCCCTTTCTGTCAGACAGGCATAGCCTCTGCACATACATCAGCAGCCAGTCTTCATATAAATCATATCATACTCGCGATGCCTCGGCAAGATATATTTATAAAAAACATAACGACGCACAAAAAGACGGGACGATTTTCCACACAAAAGAAAATCATTCCCGTCTTTGGCGCGTCTAAGCGGATCGACCGCGCAGGGCGCTCATAATGATACGGCGCTGTTATCGGCAATCGCTGAGTAATATATGCTTATAAAGCGGAGGAAATATTTTGAAATTTGGTTTTTACCTGATCAACCATTTGCTGCTGCGCCTGCGGTGGATTATACCATCCGCGCTGCTGCATCTGAGAAAAAACATCCGACTGAATATTGTGCTCTTCACGCAAAATATTCAAAAAATCATCACGCAAACACTGGTTGGTGCATTCGTTGGAAAAAGTGTTGTAAACACCGGTAATCGCTTTCTGCGAAGAGAGGATATCATCCATTATTTCCTTATCCGTCATAAAACTTGCTTGCATTTTACTTCTCCTTTCGCACAGTTCAGCTTAAATGCCCCATCAGGGTATCAAAATGGTTCTTATGCTGGGCGGCAATCTGTTCACAGGTTGTTTTTATCTGCGGATCACTCGCCATCTGCGCATAGCTTTTGTACTTCTTAATAAGCAGCTGTTCGCAATTCAGCTGATCTTCCAAAGCCTTTAATTCTTCAGATGTGATGTTAGCCATGAATATCTCTCCTTTTTTATGATGTATTGCTATTGTTCCCGCAAATTCGCGACCATATACATGCAGGCAAAGGAAAAAATACAGGCATCCGCATGGAAAAGCAAAAAATTAAGAATACTTACTAAGCAGGTTGATATAATCGGCGGCAAAATCTTTAATGTCAGAACGGCTTATATCGGAAAAATGAAATAGCAGCAAGCAAAATAAAAGTACATCTCGACGGCGAGGTGAAATATCCTCGATGCGAACAACACCATCATCAAACGCAGCACGAACACCGTATACCGTATGACGCTGCCCGTTGGAATCAAAAATATGCCCGCGAATCAGACGCATAATATCCCTCCGAAGAAAGCGTGTAATTATATCACATATATTGTATATCAATTATTGCACACTTTCAAAGAAAAGTCAATAGTTTTTCACAAAATCGCTCTTTGGAACAAAATTAATCGCAGACAAAAAGAGCTGCAAGTGAATATACATAAAAAATTCGCAAACACATTGCCACATAGCAGATAACAAGAAATATCCTATCATAAAGGAAGACAAAAAAAAGACCTCGGGAACCGAAGTCTTTTTGGAACACACCTTCAAAACTGAACAAAGGGGTAAGTGAAGGAACCAAAGGGAAATGGTCAAGCCCTCGACCTATTAGTACAGCTTAGCTGAACATATCACTATGCTTACACACGCTGCCTATCAACCTCACATAAGGGGTCTTACTGGCTTGCGCCATGGGATATCTAATCTTGGAGATGGCTTCACGCTTAGATGCTTTCAGCGTTTATCCAATCCGCACATAGCTACTCGGCCGTGCCACTGGCGTGACAACCGATGCACCAGCGGTGCGTCCATCCCGGTCCTCTCGTACTAGGGACAGCGCTCCTCAAATATCCTGCGCCCACAGCAGATAGGGACCGAACTGTCTCACGACGTTCTGAACCCAGCTCGCGTACCACTTTAATCGGCGAACAGCCGAACCCTTGGGACCGAATTCAGCCCCAGG
>CASFEZ010000016.1 GCA_949293815.1 uncultured Eubacteriales bacterium
CATTTCTTACCCTCGGTCAGACCGGTTTCGGTGCAGGTCGCCGCTTTGCCGGGAATGGTAACCTCGGTATGCGGAAGCATGGGAATTTCTTCCTGTTCTTCCAGAACGATACCGCAGACCTCGCAGACTTTCCCTTCGGTCAAGCCGGTTTCGGTGCAGGTCGCAGCCTTACCGGGAACAACCTTTTCGGCATGTCCCTTTGCCGGAATTTCTTCCTGTTCTACCAGAACCGTATCGCAGACAGAGCATTTCTTGCCCTCGGTCAAGCCGGTTTCGGTGCAGGTTGCAGCCTTGCCGGGGATGGTAACCTCGGTATGCGGAAGCATGGGAATTTCTTCCTGTTCTGCCAGGACTTTATCGCAAACTGCACAGATGATGCCATCGGTCAGACCGGTTGCCGTACAGGTCGCAGCATAGCCGGGCACCGTTTCCTCGGTATGACCGGTAGCTTCCAGCACCTTTTCTTCCACATGGGATGCGTCATTTGCACAAATCCGGCGCTGCAGACCGGTGGTTTCACAACCGGCGGGCGTTACGGTTTCCCATTCGCCCCAAGCGTGGCCGGTAGCGGTAATCGTCGTACCGGTCGTAAGCTGTGTTTTACAGCTGCTGCAATAGGTATCGCCGGTATAGCCGTCTTCCTCACAGGTGGCCTCTTTTTCACCCACCAGATAAGTGCCGTCCACATGGTTGTCGGGGTCAAGCGGAACATCTTCTGTATAAGTATGCTCGCTGTTATACTGGCAGGTATAGGTTTTTACACCGTGGTTAATGCAGTTCGGCACCGGGTTTACAACGCCCGCATCGTATTTATGCGCATCGGGGTCAATGGCAAGCGTTTCCGATTCTTCCTTGCCACAAACCGAGCAGGTATGCGTCTGCTCGCCTGTTGCGGAGCAGGTCGCGGCGGTTTTAACCGTCCATTCGCCCCAGGTATGCGGAAGCGCAGGAATCAGGGTTTCATTGGCAATGGCATCGCAGCGGGTGCATTTGTCATATTCCACGCCCGCGGCGGCGCAGGTAGCCGCAATCGTTATATGCTCATAGCTATGTCCCAGCTCATCGAGCGTCTGGGTTTCGGTGTGCGCAGGGTTGTTCGCGCATACGCGGGTCTGTTCGCCTTTTTCGGTGCAGGTGGGCTCATCGGTGATTTCCCAATTGCCCCAGGCATGGGCGTTTTCATCAATCGCGATTGTCTCCGAGTCGATATGCTGGTTGTTGTAGGCGCAGACACGCTGTTTGGTGCCGGTTTCCATGCAGGTTGCCGGTTTTACCGTTGCCCATTCGCCCCAGCTGTGCGCATCGGGGTCAATGGCGGTATCGCGGGTTTCGGTATGGCTGGCGTCACGGCTGCAAACGCGCTGTTCTTCGCCGGGGGTGGAGCAGGTCGCGTCTTTTGTTTTTGTCCAGGCGCCCCAATCATGGGCGTTTTCATCAACGGGGATTACTTCCGTAGCGGTTGTGCTGCAGGAAGTGCAGGTATGGGTTCTGCTGCCCTCCGTCGTACAGGTCGCTTCCTTGGTGACTGTCCATTCGCCCCAGGTATGGGCATTGCTGTCGATGGGAATGGTTTCGCTGTCGGTATGCTGGCTGTTGTTTTTGCAAACACGCTGCTTCAGACCCTCGACCTTGCAGGTTGCCTCGCGAACGGTATTCCATTCGCCCCAGTCATGGGCGTTGGGATCCACGGGAATGGTCTGGGTATCCTCTGTGTCGCAGGTCGCGCAGACGCGCTTTTGGGAACCGGCCTGCATACAGGTGGCTGCGGTTACGGTCTCCCATTCGCCCCAATCGTGCCCGAGCGCGTCAACCGCGCGGGTTTGCTCGTCGCCGCAGATGGAGCAGGTGCGTTTTTCGCTGCCTGCATTTTCACAATCGGCTTCGGTTACCGTTTCCCATGCGCTCCAGTTATGGGCGCTGGGATCGGCTGGCGTAGAAGCTGTATAGGAATACCCGCATTCGCAGGTATACTTCTTTTCACCTGCATGGATGCAGTCCGGCTCGGTGACAACGGTTTCGGTGTAGGTATGCGCCACCGTGTTGTAGGTCGCCGTTACGGTTTTATCCTGCGCGCCGCTGGTCAGATTCTGGTATGTACCGTTCCAGCCGCTGAACACATAGTGGTTGGTGGTGTCATACGGTCTGGTCGGGTCGGCAGGCGGGGTTGCGCTTTCGCCGTAGTTGACCGTCTGTTCAGACAACTGGGTGCCGTCATAGTTATTAAACACCACATTGTAGTCAAATACCCGGATGGTCACATTGCGGGTGGCGGAGGCATTGCCCCTCGATGCGGTAACGGTTACGGTGTAGTTGTCCGCCGCGTTTGAAGTCGGGCTGACCGTCAGGGTGCCGCCGCTGCTCATGCTGACCTTGGCGTTGTTGACCGTAAAGGTCGGATCCTGATACCAGCTTACGCCGTACTGATCTCTGACGGTAGCGGTATAATTGTAAGTATCGTTTGCTCCGTCTGTAGGCACAGCAATGGAAGTGCTCCCGTTAATGGTGTCGATAGAGGTCGCACGTGGATAGTTGCTGCTCGCCACCGTTATAGTGTCATTAAAAACTCCACAAGTTCCGAAAAGACCACCATGATTCCAACTGCCACTGGCAAGCTGTTGAGACTGTACATACAAATACATAGTGTATTCGATTTGTCTTGGCCGAGAGATATCATAGTGGAATATCACCTGATAGGGGAATCCCGGTACCGTGCCCGTATACTCAGCGGTTGTGTTATTAGAATATATGGGACCGCTAGAAATCTTACCGGAGGACATAATCACGGTGGAAGTAGAAGATCCGGTGCCGTTGTTTGTTCTATAATAAAGCGTTAAGGTTACATCCTCTATTTGAGCTCCGTTATCTACATCAAGGAAAACCCGGTAATTATAGCTCCCCGCCGTAGCGGCTTCCGCTTCTATCGGCATGACAAAGGGCAAGGCGCCAAAGCACAGCACGACCGCCAAAAATACACTCAGCACGCGCCGGAGCGAATGTTTTGCTTTTGTCACTGTAAATAACCTCATTTCTGTTTTTTTTGTTCTTCGTGCAGTGTGATCGGCTCTGACCGCGAGATTGTCTAAAACAACCCCAGTCGATTAAAATTTTTATGAAAATTGCACGGAGTGCAAATATATTATAGGATAAGAGAATGGTAATTGGTTTTGTTTTTAGAACAAAAGGGAAATTTAGGGTTTGTTCATATATATAGCAAAAAAAATATATATATTTGTTTTTACGACAGGAAGCGAAAAAATCTTGTATTCCGCCCCCGGATGGTTTATAATGAAAAAAATGCGGATGCGGAGATGAGAACGGATGAATGCACTCGAGCGGATGATTACCGAAAAAGGCGTGGTAATCGGCGAGGATATTTTAAAAGTGGATATGTTTTTGAACCACCAGATTGATGTGAAGCTGATTCAGCAGATGGGCGTGGATTTTTACGAGCATTTCAAGGACCGCCCGATTACCAAGGTGTTGACCATCGAGGCTTCGGGCATTGCCATTGCCTGTTTTACGGCGCTGCTGTTTGATGTGCCGGTGGTGTTCGGCAAAAAGGGGTACCACAAAAATGTGGGCAGCAATGTCTATTCCGCTAAGGTCTACTCCTTTACCAAGGGTGTTTCTTATGATATTACGGTTATGAAAGACTATTTGACCGAAAAGGACAAGGTTCTGTTTGTGGATGATTTTCTTGCCAACGGCGCCGCCGCAGAGGGCATGATGCAGATTATTGCCCAGGCGGGCGCCACCCTTCAGGGCATCGGCATTGCCATTGAAAAAGGCTTTCAGGAGGGCGGCGACAAGCTGCGCGCGAAGGGCATTGATTTGTATTCCCTGGCCATTGTGGATAAAATGGAAGCCGGACGTATTATTTTGCGGGAGCAGAACACATGAAACGGGCAAGGCGTTTTGTAGGGCTTTTTTTGAGCCTTTTGCTGCTGTTTTCCGCCTGTGATTCTTCGCAGCCGCCCGGCGATTCCGAGGCGGGAACGACTGTGTTGCCGGAAGATATCACGGAAGATTTGACGGCTTTTAGAAAATATGAATCGCTGTACGCCGCCATGTTCTTTTCCGACCGAAACGCGGCGGATACGGCGGCGCTTTCCGCGTCCTTTGATAAGTGTTTGGCTTCTGAAAAATACAGCCAGATGCGCGCGGAAAAGCAGTTCCAAATACCGGCGTCGGATTTTTCCGCTGCCCGGGCGGTTTTTGACGCGGCTCTGCGGGGCGGCTGCGGCATTGTGTTTACTTCTGACGACAGTTTGTTTGATTTGGTGCAGGAGCTGGCGCAGGAATATCCGGATGTGCTGTTTTTCTGCCGGGACGGCGAAGAGAGCCAGTTGGAAAACCTGTATTCCTATCATGCGCTTTTATATCAGGGCTTTTATTTGGCGGGTATCGCCGCTTCTTCGGTCAGCCGTACCGGGCGGGTGGCGCTTTTGACCGAGCCGGGCACCGACGCCGCAGATGCCGTTTTGTGGGCCAATGCCTTTGCCTTGGGGGCGCAGGCGGTGAACGATTCCGTATCGGTTGCGCTGCGGCAGATAGAGGCGGACAGTGACGCGGTGTCGGCATTGCAGGAGCTTGCGAATGCGCGGTACGATGTGTTTGCCGGGAACTTTGCTTCCGCTGCCGTTTATGAGACTGCCGCCCAGCGCGGTGTGCAAATGATTGGTTATCAAGGACAGGTCAGCGAAGCGCAGGGCGTGATAGCCGATGTTTATTTTGATTTTTCCTCTTATTTTGATTCGGTCCTGGAAGCAGCTGCCGAGCAGAGCGCACCAATTTCCCGCTTTGAGGGCGGTCTGGCCTCCGGGGTGGTCGGGCTTCGGCTGCTGACGGACAACGACGAGGTGCAGGCACTTATTGACGCCGCTGCCGGGCAGATTACCCAAAACGATTTTGAAATATTCTCCGGTTATCAACTATATTTTGAGTCAGCAGAAGACGGCAGTGTCCATGCATCTGCCGAGCCGGCGGCGGTGCTTTCCGCCGACGGCGAGGTGATTTTGCCCGAGGGCGCACGCAGCCGTCTCTCTGCTTCGGAACCCGCGCCGTTTTCGGATACGCTGGTGCAGGGGCTGACGGAAAGGTGAACCATATGCGCGCTGCCATTTATACCCTTGGCTGTAAAGTGAATACCTGCGAGTCATCGGAAATCGGCGAACAGCTGCTCGCCGCCGGGTACCAATTGGTAAAAAAGGGCGATGAAGCGGATGTTTATATTGTCAATTCCTGTACCGTTACCGAGGAAAGCAGCCGCAAAACCCGGCAGCTTCTCCGGCGCCTGAAGCGGGAGCACCCCGGGGCGGTTACGGTATTGACCGGCTGCTATCCCCAGGCGTTCCCCACGGAGGCGCAAGGCTTTTTGCAGGCGGATATTGTGCTGGGAAACCGCAATAACCGCGCGCTGTTGGACACGCTGAACCGCTTTTTTCGGGAAAGGGAGCGCCGGGTGGCGATTCTGCCGCACGAGACGGACGAGCGGTTTTACGGCGGCATTTTGTCCTCTACCGAGGGGCATACCCGGGCTTTTTTGAAAATTCAGGACGGCTGCAACCGGTTCTGTTCCTATTGCGTCATTCCCTATGCGAGGGGGCGTTCCCGTTCCCGGACGCTCGCGGAAACCGCTGCCTCGGCCGAGGCGCTGGCGGCAAACGGGTACCATGAAATTGTGCTGGTAGGCATCAATCTGTCCGCCTATGGGCGGGATTTCGGCGATACGGATTTGGCAGACGCAGTACAGGCGGTCAGCGCACCGCCCCAGATACGGCGGGTACGGCTCGGTTCGCTGGAGCCGGATCATCTTACGCCGTCCTTGATTGAAAAATTGCAAACATGTGAAAAGCTCTGCCCGCAGTTTCATATTTCTCTGCAATCGGGCAGTGGCGGCGTGCTGCGGCGTATGAACCGCCATTATACTGCCGAAGAATATGCCGCTTTGGTGCAAACCCTGCGCGCTTCGTTTGCGGATTGCACCATCACCACCGATATTATCTGCGGCTTTCCGGGGGAAACCGAGGAAGAATTTGCCCAAACATTGGATTTCGCTGAAAAAATCGGCTTTGAAAAGGCGCATATTTTTCCCTACTCGCCCCGGGCGGGCACCAGAGCTGCCGCTTATGAAGGGCAGATTCCCCAAAAAATAAAGGAAGCACGCTGCGCCCAGCTTTCGGAAATTTGCGAAAACAGCCGCCGCCGGTGGCTTTCGTCCCAATGCGGCAGGGTAGTGGAGGTTCTGTTTGAAACGCCGAAAAATGGATTTGCGCGCGGATATACCGCAAGCTATCTTCCGGTGCGTGTGCGGGATGACGCCGGACAAATTCAGCCCGGTTCGCTGCGCCGGGTACGGATACAGTCCGTGCAGGACGAGGGCTGTATCGGCGAAATGGCGGAGACTTGAGAATTTTTTGTGAAACCTATTGCTTTTTTTTGGATAAACGGTTATAATTTAAACGGATTCTTAAAAAATGACGAAAGAGGTATTGCCAATGAAACGAGTATTGTCTGTCTTTCTTGCGGCGGTCATGTGTCTTCTGCCCCTGGCGGTTTGCGTATATGCCGCCGATGACGATATGCCCGCCGATGTGTGCTATGTAACGCTGCCCACCTCCTATATGTATACCGTCGAACCCTGTGAGGGCTATGACCAGTATGTCGTTAAAGGCGAGAGCTTCCAGTTCCGCGTCACCCCCAACGAGGGCTATTCTCTGGATATGGTGATGGTCTATTATTATCCCACTGATATTACCGACCAGACCACCACAGACGAAGGGTATTTTAAGCAGGAACCGTTTTCCAATCCGGATTCCAATGTGTATACCATTGATTCGGTCAATACGGATATTACCATTTCTGTAGAACAGGTGCTCCAGCAGAACGATGCCAGTTTTTTCCGTACGCTGATGGAGTTTATCCATATGATTTTTGTCGCCATCGGCCGCCTGTTCGGCTTTGATGTGGATATGCCGTTCTAATTGAATACAGTCTGCAACAAAAGCCCCGCAGCTCCCAATGAGAACTGCGGGGCTTCCTTTTTTGTTATGGTTGGCTCTTTTTCCCGGGGGACGGGGGAGCGCCGGGGTCTTTTAACAGGGTATCGAAAATGCCCTGACAAAGCTCATCTACATGAAGAAGAAACCCTTTTTTCAGCGTTTCGACCTGGTCGGAGGTGGGCACAAAAAAGGTCAGCGCCAAAATGCGATCCCGCCCTTTGCCGACTTGCAGAGTCACTTTGTACTCGCCGTTTTCTGCTTTTTCAACGGTGATTTCATTTTCACTGCGGCGTTTTTCCAGCGTTGCATAATACATGGTGTATTTCAGCGCCTTTTCCCGCACGCTTTTGGATAAATCCATTTTCAGGGTTTCGGCGATTTGCGCACCGGTTTTGCTGATGGTATATTTTTCTGTTTCACCGATCGTCATTTTTACGGCGTTGCCCTGCTCAACCAGTACATCGGCGGCGCTGGCAATTTCAAAGTAATTTGCCAGTCCCGCCTCGCAGAGTGCATCGGTCAAAACCTGCTTGGAAACAGGTTCTTTCAGCGTATGCAGCAAATAGCAGACGAGCAGCCGGACATCGGCAGTGGTGAACATGCCGCCCGGCTCCACGCCCTGGCGAAAGGCATCGTATTTTCCTGCCATGGCAAATCCCTCACAGTGTGGATAAATCATAGGGTGTTCTCTGGTAAACAAAATAGTTCAGCCAGTTGGAATACAGCAGGCTCCCCGCGCCGCGCCAGCGAATGAGCGGCGGTTTCTCGGGGTCATCGTCCGGAAAATAGTTATAGGGCACGGCAATGGGTAGCCCCTTGTTGCGGTCGCGGAAATATTCCAGCGCAAGGGTATTATTGTCATACTCGCAATGCCCAAGACAGTAAAAGTTCCGGCACGCCTTATCCGCAATCAGATGCACGCCGGCTTTTTCGGAATAGGCGAGAATGGTCAAATCCGGCTCAGCGCTGATATCGGAGGCTGTCACCTCCGTATGGCGGGAATGGGGCGCAAAAAAGGTATCGTCAAATCCGCGCAGCAGCGGATGCTTCAAATCCAGCGGCGTGTGTTCAAATACGCCGAACACCTTTTGGGGCAGCGCGCGCTTTTGAATACCGTATTTGTGGTATAATCCTGCCTGCGCGCCCCAGCACACATGAAAAACAGAATAGACATGGCTTTCCGCCCAATCCAAAATCTGGCACAGCTCCGGCCAGTAATCCACCTGTTCATATTCCAGGTGTTCCACCGGCGCGCCGGTAATAATCATGCCGTCAAAGCGGCTTTCTTTAATATCCTGAAAGGTTTTGTAAAATTTCAGCATATGCTCCGCCGGGGTGTGCTTCGCCTTGTGAGAGGCAGTTTGCAGCAGTTCGATGTTGACTTGCAGCGGGGAGTTGCTCAACAGACGTAAAAACTGGGTTTCCGTGGTAATTTTCGTGGGCATCAGGTTCAAGAGCAGGATTTCCAGCGGACGGATGTCCTGTGTATGGGCGCGTTCCTCGCTCATGAGAAATATATTTTCATTTTCCAACAGCTGCCATGCAGGCAGCGCACTGTCGATTTTAATGGGCATAGTATCACCGGTTGACTCTTTGCTTATTGTTGATTTTCTTCAAGAATTTGGGAGAGCTCTTCCATAAAGCTGTGCAGGTCTTTGAACTGGCGGTAGACTGAAGCGAAGCGCACATAGGCCACATCGTCTATTTTTTTCAGCGCCTCCATGGCCAGCTCGCCGATTTGCAGCGAGGTTACTTCTTTTTCGAGAGAGTTCTGAAGCTGCAATTCGATATTATCCACCGCTTTTTCAATCACTTCCAGCGGCACCTGGCGTTTTTCACAGGCTTTCATCATGCCGTTCAGCAGCTTGCTGCGGTCGAAGACCTGGCGGGAGTTATCCTTTTTAATTACAATAATCGGCGTGCTTTCAATTACCTCATAGGTGGTAAAGCGTTTGCCGCAGTTCATGCACTCCCGGCGGCGGCGAATGCGGGTATATTCATCGGTGGGGCGGGAATCTATGACCTTGCTCTCCTCAAAACCGCAATACGGACATTTCATAACCGAATCTCTCCCTTTTCTGCGGGCAATGCCCGCAAAGATACTTATGTATCATAGCATAAAACCGGTAGGTTGTCAAACCGCTGCAAAAAAGAAGACCGGCAGATTGTCAAAAAAAAGGGCAAAATTTTTGTAAACTTGAACAAAACACGATTGCCAAAACTTTTTATTCTATTTATTGTTGACTTTTTGCGCGGAATGTTTTATCATTTTAGTGTAAAGTGCTGTCATTGTATGCTGCTGTATTCGCATAAAGCACTCTGGCGGTTGTGAAAACAGCGCGCGGCACGAATCTTTTGGAGGTGCAACTATGAAGAAATCCACAAAAATTCTCAGTGTGGTTCTATCCTTTGTCATGCTGCTGTCGTCTATGTCCGCAGCCACGGTAGCCGGCGCCGCCGAGTATTCCAAAGTGAAGGATTTCCGGCTGAGCGCCGAAGAATCCGCGACCTTGCTTCTGGACTATGTAGATGAGATGCTTGCTGAAAACGCTGCTTCCAGTTCCGATGGCGGGCGCTTGGAATATTCGCTCAGTTTGGGACTAATTAGCGTTGACTTGTTAATTGATTATTCATCGATTGACAATGCACTGAGCACGGTTTATTCCACTCTTACGCAGTACCGTTCTGCCTTGCGTTTACTTGGTGATGCAGCAGATCTGCAATATGGAATGCTGGAAGGCGTACAGCGCAGCAATGGTGACTTAAAGGTTGTTTATGCGCTTTTGGACTTTTTGGATCAGAACGCCGGTATTATTGCAAAAGCAGTGGATGGCAGTTTGAGCCTTGGCTCAATTGTAAATGCTATATTTAATGTTAACGATGAAATTTCCGGTATGATCAGCGATTTGACCGAAGGTCAGGCGTCCGATATTCCCGGTATGATCCGTTATTTCCTGTACGACGCCATGCTGAGCAATAAGCTCGGCTATCCCGCCACCATGAGCGAAGCGGGGCTTTCTACGGCGGATGAGATTCTGAATACCTTCCTGAATGCTTATCTGACCACCGATGCTACGACCGATTTCAATGGTAAGGCGCTGTTGCCCTCGTTGAACGGTCAATTGGATATCAACAGCGGCTCGGTATATGACCTGCTTGCCACCGCACTGACTGCTGCCTATCAGGATTTGGCGCAGACCCCGTTTAACAATGACATCAAAGCGCTGCTTTTGGAATATGCTTGCGGCGCGGTCAAGACCGAAATTACCGATACCGTAACCGATGAGCAGAAAGCTCTTGTTGCGGAAAGCGAAACGAACCCTGCCACCGCACTGACCAGCTCCGGCTTTGCGGCGGTGGACGGCGGCTATCTGTTCCGCAGCGGCGGTCAGTACTTTATGCTGGATACCTCTACAGTCAATGAGCTGTATCAGGTCTTTGATTTCGGCTATGCGCTGCCTGCTGAATACAATTTTGTTGCCGAGGACGGTACCATTACTTCCAACCTGAATAATATCATTGGTATGATTGTAAAAACCGTTCTGAACGATACCTATGAAGGTCAGGTCAACTGGCAGGACGGCGGCAACGAGCTGTTGGTAAATAACATTGCCAACACTGCCAAGGTCATTTTGCCGCTGTGCCCCGACAGCTTCTTCGAGAGCTTCCTGGATCAGGAAACCATTGACCAGATTAAAAACTTCGATGATACCGCCGAACCCATGGAGCTGATCAACTACTTTGTCAATATCCTGGTACAGGTGCTTGTACCCGATGTCAAAGACGAGCTGGCGGATGCCGACGAGTTTATGGAAGTCGGCGCGGTGGTTGCGAATCACTATGCCAAGACGGTGGCGCCGACCATTGATTATTCCGATAAGATTTACAACGGCGATGCCATTGCCGACCTGACCGACCAGGAGTGGGTGGACATTATTCTGGATATGGGTATGGAAGTTGCGGTTTATTACCTCGACCTGTATACCAATATCGATGTTGACACCGACACCATGACCGAATACAAAGCGGCCGCTGAAAGTGCCGGCGTGACATTGGCGGACTTCCTGTTGGACGATGTGGTTGACTGGGCGTTCTCCTATGCGGACGGCATTTTCGCCGCAGGCGATGACTTGGCCGGCGAAAGAGGCGTTTATGACAACGGCGGCGGCTGGTATAAGCTGAATGTGATTGTCAATGATATTGTACCGCTTCAGTTCCTGAGCGGCACTTCCGAAAACTCCGAGTTCGCGGTGGATATGGAATACGCCATGAACGAAATGATTTCCAAAATGCTCAATCTGGATGTCGCGGGCGCTATCGAAGTCATCGCCAAGAATGATAACGAGGGCAATGTACTGAACAGCACCCCTGTTACCGCGATTCTGACGGTTGTTCAGAGTGTGATTAACTCCATCCTGCCCGGCACAATTGATTCACAGTATCTGACCAATGTTGAGACCTTAATTGGCACCAACAGCCTGAAAGCCCTGATCCAAAACCTGTTCGGCGCTTTGAACGACAGAAAAGACAGGATTATTCCGGCGGTTCTGCCTGTCGTGCTGAGCTTTATGGATGATTTCGTATCTGAATCCGCGCTGGTTCTCAAATCCTATGAGAACCAGGAGGAGGACTGCATTGATCTTGTCACTGTGCTTTCCCAGAAATACGCTGCTGCATTCGGCGTAGCGGACGGCGTAGCCAGCGGTTCCCCGGAAAATGTGACCATCAAGCGCGCAGGTACGCTGATTGCCGGCGGCAATTACATGAAAGAGAATGGTCTGACAACCTTAACGCTGGATAACGCAGATGGCGAGAATGTGTATAATGTGGTGACCTATAAGATTTATACCGACAACGCCACGGCAGAAAACGACGGGTATTATACCTTCAAAGCCCGGGTGACCGGTATCAGTGCCTTGGATGTGGATAAAGAGATTTATGCCATCTCCTATATCACCTATACGGTCGGTTCTACCGAGCGCACGGTGTATTCCACCAACGGCTACACCATTCATCTGGATGTTGCCGGCGTATAAAAAGTAAGCATACAAGAACCCTCGGGGCAACCTGAGGGTTCTTTTTCTATCGTTTCGTCTGTTTTTTACAAAAAAGCACCCGCAAAGGCTGTTTGCCTCTTCCTTACGCACGCGATCTTTGTTATAATAGACAGGGCAGAAATAATTTTTAAAATAGCGATGCACGTCCCCGTTTTTGGGACACGCGTGCCGTATTCTATCGTGTGGAGGGAGTCTGCCGCATGCATTTGGAAAATGATATCCTTCATGAAGTCGAAGCCGCCAAGGAAAGCGACAGGGCGGCAGATCGGCTGATTCAGGCATATTTGCCGTTTATCAAAGCGGAAACCGCAAAATTTCTCCGGCGTCCTCCCATTGAGGGGCAGGATGATGAGTTGAGCATTGCCTTAATGGCTTTCCACGAGGCGATTCACGGGTATTCCCGGCTGCGGGGCGCGTTTTTGCGCTACGCAGCCATGCTGATTCGAAGCCGCCTGATTGATTACAGCCGGCGGGAGAAAAAACATAGCGGCGTTCTGTCTATAGACGCGAAAGACAGGGAAGAGGAACAGTCTCTTGCCGAAACCCTGTCCTCGCCGGAGGATTTTGCTGAAAGCGGAGCCCTGCGGGAAGCGACAAGACAGGAAATTGAAGAGCTTCGGCAGCAGATGGAAGATTTTGGCGTCAGTTTAAGCGATGTGGCAGATAACTGCCCGAAACAGCGCCGTACCCTCGACGCCTGCCGGAAAGCGCTGAGCTATGCGCACGACCATTCAGAACTGATGGAAGAATTTCTGCGCACGAAGCGCCTGCCGTTGACCGCGCTTTCCGAGGGCAGCGGCGCCGAGCGAAAAACGCTGGAGCGGCACCGTAAATATTTGGTGGCGCTGCTGCTGATTCACACCAATGGCTATGAAATCATACGCGGACATATCAAACAGGTATTGAAAGGCGGTGAGGCGCAATGACCTATATTGTTTTGGAATGCCATTCTTCCTACGCGGTGCTTTTGGATGAAGAGGGTCGGTTCTGGAAAGCGGCGAATTTGCAATATTCCGTTGGGCAAACGGTTACGGACCCGTTTCTGATGCGCGAAACCCGGGAAAAACCAACCCCGGTCATGCGCCGCCTGGGCGCCGTGGTGATGGCTGCGGCGGCTTGCCTGTTGGTATTTTTCGGTTCCAGATATTACTACACCAATGTGCAAAGCTACACCTCCATTTATTTATCCATTAACCCTGAAGTGCAAATAGAGCTGAACCGGCAGGGAGAAGTGGTACGGCTGCACGGCGAAAACGCGGACGGCGAGGCGCTGCTTGCGGGATATGACGGCAGGGGAAAAGACAAGGTAACCGTGGCCGACGAGCTGATTGACAGGGCTATTGATATGGGCTTTTTGTCGGACGGCGGCGAGGTGTCCTTTTATATCGACGCCCCGGATGAGGCGATTTTCCGCGATTACGGCGTGGAGCTGCGTACCGCCATTACCGAGCATCTGGACGGCAGAATTACGATTGTGATTGAAATTACCAATACCCGTACCAGCGAAACGCCGAGCGACAGCACGCCAGATCAAACAACGGCTGCCTCTGCGCAAAGCACCACAAACGCTCCCCAATCTGCCGGAACACAGAACCAAACGGCAGCACAGAGCCAAGACGAGCCGGGACAAAACACATCGCCGCCCCAAACTGCCGCGCCGGCGCCCGAAACCCAAACCCCTGCCACCCAGCCGCCCCAAACCGCAGCGCAAACCGGCGGTCGCACCGACTATGGCGATGACGATTGGGATGACAACGATGACGATGACGACGCCAATGACGAGAACGATGATTGGGATGACGATAACGATGATTGGAATGATGATGACGATGACCGCGAGGAGGACGACGATTAAAAAAAGCGGAAAAATTTTTTCGTTCGACCCCGGTTTTCCCAAAAAGGTATCGTAACCTATGGGTGTAAGACAAAAACAAAACGCCTGCGGGCGACCTTGAAAGGAGAACCTTATTATGAAAAGAAGAATAATTGCTCTGGCCTCTTCCCTGGCTGTCCTTTTGGCAGTCCTTCTGACCGGCTGCGGCGGTACCCAGACCGCCAGTGTATCCACCGCCGATACCGGCGTGTTGACGCTGCGGGTCAATCCCGAAATTGCCATCGCCTACGATAAAGACGGTCTGGTATCCGATGTCACCGGTCTGAACGCGGACGGACAGCAGATTGTCGCTGGCTATACCGATTATATCGGAAAAACCTGCGACACGGTTTTGCAGGAACTGGTTGTTTTAATCAGCGACGCCGGTTACTTTGTTGAAGAAGTAGACGGCAATGCCCGGAACATTGTGATTCAGATTGAACCGGGATCCGCACTGCCCGGCGATGACTTTGTGCAAAAGATGAGCGATGGCGTGCAGTCCGCCGTGCGCGAGCTCAGCCTGACTTCGGGTATTGTTTCCATCGATGCAGATGACTACGACCCGGCTTATGCCACCGACAGCGAGCCCTCCCCGTATATCACCCTGGAAAAGGCGCGGGAAATTGCCCTGACCCAGGCAAATGTAGCGGCAGACGACGCGACCTTTACCGATCGGGAGTTTGACCACGACGACGGCACTCCCACCTTTGAATTGGAATTTTTCGCAAATGGTTATGAATACGAGTATGAGATTCACGCGGTCACCGGCGCCGTGCTGAAAGCGGAGCATGAGCCCGTTCCCGCTTCCCAAGCAACCGCAGCCGGTCAGGCGGCAAACAGTACCACAAATTCTGCGGGTGCCAACCGCACCGATTATGGTAATACCGATTACGGCAGCGCCAGTGATGGTATTACGGATTACGGCAATACCGATTATGGCAGCGCCAGTGATGGCATTACGGATTACGGCAATACCGATTATGGCAGCGCCAGTGATGGAATTACCGATTATGGCAATACCGATTATGGGCGTGGTCAGACCAATGCCGCCCCATCGACCACAGCTTCCAATCACAGCGTGATAGAAGTTGCCGCAACCGCAGCGAGCACCACTTCTAACGCCAACCGCACCGACTATGGCATTACCGATTATGGCAAAACGGACTATGGTGCAACCGATTACGGCCATGGGCAGACCAGCGCTGCTGTTTCTACCACTGCGGCAACCACAGCCGCATCCACTACCGCCAATGCCAATCGCACCGACTATGGCAATACGGATTACGGCAATACCGATTACGGGAATACAAACTACGGCAATACAAATTATGGTGATACCGACTACGGAAACAGCGATTACGGCAATTCCGATTACGGACGGTCTGATTATCGATAAGACCGTAGGCGTATAACAAAATGGCCGGACGGGCACGGATCGTCCGGCTTCCCTGTTTTTCAAAATCTGTTTTAGAAAGGGTGCATACCATGACAGAAAAACAAAAGCAAACCCTGCGCAATGTGTTTGCTGTGGGCGCTGTTCTGGTGGGCATCCTTTTGGTATTGCTGCTGGCCGTTGCTGCTGTGGCTTTTTTTGAAAACAATCATGCTTCTGAACCGGAATATGTAAACCGTCTGTTCGACAACAGCCGGATGCATACCATCGATTTGCAGGTGGCGGATTGGGAAGCGTTTTGGGAAAACGCCCCCCAGGAGACCTATATCCCCTGTACCGCCGTGATTGACGGCGAAGCCTTCCCTCTGGTCGGTCTCAGGGCAAAGGGGAACAATTCGCTGCATCTTGTAGAGGAGAACGCGCTTTGCCGCTATAGCCTGAAGCTGGAATTTGACCAATATACCGCCGGCGGCAGCTATTACGGACTGGATAAATTTTCCCTTGACAGCTCGTTTCAGGATAACAGCTATCTGAAAACCTTTTTGGTTTATGAATTAATGGAGCGCATGGGCGTGCCCGCGCCGCTGTGCAGCTATGTTTATGTAACGGTCAACGGGGTGGATTGGGGGCTGTTTTTGGCCATTGAGGAGCCGGAAGAAGCCTTTGCCGCCAGAAATTTCGGCAGCGATTACGGAAAGCTGTATAAACCGGACTATCGCTCGCTGCAAGAGGAAAACGCGGATATCGCCTTAAAATATATCGATGACAATCCGCAAAGCTATCCCAATATTTTTGATAACGCCAAATTTTCTATCACCACTGCCGACCAGGCGCGGCTAATTGCTGCCTTAAAAACCCTTTCCACCGGCGAAAATCTTGAAAGCGCTGTTGCTGTGGACGAGGTGCTTCGGTATTTCGCGGTGCAGGTATTTGTGATGAACTGGGACAGCTATCTGGGCAGAACCGGTCATAACTATTTTTTGTATGAGGAAGACGGCGTTGTCAGCATACTCCCTTGGGATTATAACCTGGCGTTCGGCACCTATGCGCTTGCCATGACCAATCCCATCACCGACCCGAATATTCTCATCAATTATCCCATTGATACCCCGGCCGAGGGGGAAGTGATGCAGAACCGCCCGCTGTATCATATTTTAATGCAGAATCCGGACTATTTTGCCCGGTACCACGCCTATTTTGATCAGTTGCTTGCCGACTTTTTTGAAAACGGCAAATTTGAAACCTGGCTCACCCAAACCTCTTCCATGATTGCACCTTATGTGGAAAAGGACCCGACAGCGTTTTGTTCCTATGAAGATCATCAATTGGCGGTCGAGACCCTGCGGCAGGTGGCGCTTCTGCGTGCCGAAAGCGCCCGCGGTCAGCTGGATGGCAGGTACCCGTCCACCTTCCGTCAGCTTGAGGAAAACCCGACCGGGGTGGACTGCAGCAGCGTCAACCTGTTCGATTTAGGGGATTTGGCGGATTTATCCGCTGCAAAATCCCGCCAGGATGCCGCCCGCCGCGCCGTTGCTGCTGCCGAATAGCGATAGTTCTTCCGATTCTCGCCAGGAAGCCTGCCTTGCCACTGCCCGCCGGTTGGCGTCTTGTGGTGAAAGCAGGCTGCTGCCGGCGATGTTTTCTTTCTATTTATGGAATTGTTTAAACCTAAGTAAAAAAACGGTGTTGCAAAGGAAATAGATATCGTGTAAAATAGGGAGCAATACGAGGATCTTGTAGTCGTATGACAAAAAAACTCTCCATGAGAACGACAGTAAGGTGTTATGATAGATGGAAAATCAAGAACGGTTTCGCGCCGAAATGCCTGTGATTGCCCTGCGGGGACTGGTCTTGTTCCCGGATTCGACATTGCAGTTTGATGTTGGCAGAAAGCAATCCATTGCCGCGCTGAAAGCGGCGATGGATCATGACCAGTTGGCGTTTTTTTCCGCACAGAAGGACATAGCAAAAGACAATCCGCTGGTCGGCGATTTGTATAAAATCGGCGTGGTCGGCAAAATCAAACATATTCTCCGTTCGCCGGACAGCGATGCGCTGCGGGTGGTTGTGGATGGTCTTTTCCGTGCGGAAACAGTTGAAATTACTTATCAGACCGCCTATCTGTCCGCTGTGGTCAGCCGAGTGGCGGATCTGCGGGAAAAGCCTGCGGAACGGGATATAGAAGAAGCGCTGGTGCGCAAGGGCAAGGATTTGTTTTTTCACTATTCCGAGCTGACAGAGAGCATTACGCCGGAAGTGATTTATGCGGTAGAAAAATGTCTTGCCGCCGGCAGGTTGGCGGATCAAATGACCGCCGCGCTGTTTGTGGACTATGGTGAAAAACAGCAGATTTTGAACGAGCTGCACCCGATTCGCCGGCTGGAAAAGGTCTGCGTTTTGTTGATGAACGAAATGCATTTGCTGGAAATTGAAGAGGAAATCGGACAAAAATTACAGGATAAGCTGGAAAAAGGGCAGCGGGAATATTATTTGCATGAACAGATGCGCGTGATTGCCGAAGAGCTGGGCGAGAGCGACAACCCGCTGGATGAATATGAAAAATACCGCCAGAAAATTGCAGCGGCTGCCATGTCGGAGGAGTCCAAACAAAAGCTGTATGAGGAAGCGGGACGCCTGCGCATGATGGCATCCTCCAGCCCGGACGCCAATGTGATTCGTTCGTATTTGGATCGCTGTCTGGCGCTGCCCTGGGGCATCACAACCAAGGACAACCTCAACCTCGCGCACGCCCGCCGGGTCCTGGACGCACAGCACTACGGTCTGGAAGACATCAAGGAGCGCATTATTGAGCTCATCGCCGCCCGTGCGGTAGCGCCGGATATCAAAGGGCAGATCCTCTGCTTTGCCGGTCCGCCCGGTGTGGGCAAAACCTCGGTGGTTAAATCCATTGCCGCCGCGCTGGGCAGAAAATACCAGCGCATTGCCCTGGGCGGCGTGCGGGACGAAGCGGAAATCCGCGGGCACCGGCGTACTTATATCGGCGCGATTCCCGGACGCATTATGAGCGCCGTTGCCGACGCGGGCAGCAGCAACCCGGTGATTTTGCTGGATGAGATTGATAAATTGGCGGGGGACTATAAGGGAGATCCGGCCTCGGCGCTTTTGGAGGCGCTGGATGGGGAACAGAACAATACCTTTACCGACCATTATATTGACCTGCCCTTTGATTTGAGCAAGGTATTGTTCATTACTACCGCCAACGATAAATATGCCATTCCCGAAGCGCTGCTCGACCGTATGGAGGTCATTGACCTTTACAGCTATACAGCGGAGGAGAAGTTCCATATCGCCAAAAAACATCTGGTTAAAAAGCAGATGAAAGAACATAATTTAACCGCGAAGAATCTGCGCATCAGCGACAAAGCCCTGCATTTAATCATAGAAGGGTATACCAAAGAGGCGGGTGTGCGGCAGCTGGAGCGGCAGATTGCCAAAATTTGCCGCAAAACGGCGGTGCGCATTACGGAGGATCCGGCTTGCAAGGTAGTCGTAGAGCCGAAGAACCTGAGCGACTTTTTGGGTACCAGAAAATTCCGCGAGCCGGAGGACGCACATCTGGATCAGGTGGGGCTTGTGAACGGTCTGGCGTGGACAAGCGTCGGCGGCGAGCTGCTTCAGGTAGAAGCGGCGGTGCTGGACGGCTCCGGAAAAGTGGAGCTGACCGGCTCGCTTGGGGATGTGATGAAAGAATCCGCCCATGCCGCCCTGTCCTATGTGAGAAGCCGCGCTGAAGTCTATGGCATTGAAAAAGATTTCTATAAAACCAAGGATATTCATATCCATGTGCCGGAAGGCGCTGTGCCGAAAGACGGTCCCTCGGCGGGCGTGACAATGACAACCTGTTTGGTGTCCGCGCTGTCGGGCATCCCGGTCAGCGGGACAACCGCCATGACCGGCGAGGTTACCCTCAGGGGTCGGGTGCTGCCCATTGGCGGTCTGAAGGAAAAATCCATGGCGGCGTATAAAGCCGGCATGAAACAGGTGATTATTCCCTACGACAATGTGCCGGATTTGGAAAAAATCGATGATGCGGTGAAAAACGCTGTTCGGTTTATTCCGGTGAAAAGTGTAGACGAGGTGCTGGATAACGCGCTTTTGCCCCGCAAAGAGGAAGAGCCGAAGCAGAGCGCCAAACAGGAATATGTGTTGCCTGAAAAGAAAAATAAGCCCGCCGGAAAATGGGCGAACTGAGGGAGCGGTATGCTGAATTATAATAAAATTGAATTTGAAATCGCTTTCGGTACTGTATCCCAGCTGACAGAAAGTGATTTGCCGGAAATTGTATTTTCCGGCAGATCCAATGTGGGGAAGTCTTCGCTGCTCAATAAGCTGTTTAACCGTAAAAATCTGGCGCGGGTCAGCGCCACGCCGGGCAAGACCATTACGATTAACTTTTTCCGCAGTGAAAATGTCCGCTTTGCCGACCTGCCGGGCTACGGCTTTGCCCGCCGCTCCAACGGCGAAAAACGCCGTTGGGCACAGCTGATGGAATATTATTTTGCCTCCGGCCGTCAGATTCGCTTGGTGGTGCAGCTGATTGATATGCGCCATCCGATGACGGCGGACGATAGGGATATGCTGCATTATCTGCGGGAAAACAGATATGACTGTGTTGTTGCGCTGACCAAGGCGGATAAGCTGAATAAAACCGAACGCGCCGCGCGGTTGCAGCAATTAGAGGAAGAATTTGCCGATTATCCCAATCTGGTGCGCATTCCCTTTTCCTCCCAAACCGGCGAAGGCGTCAACGAGCTGAAAGCGGAAATCGAAAAGCGTCTGGAATAACTGACCGCTATTATCTTTTAGTAAAAACAAAGAACCGCCGTTCCGAATAAAAGGAACGGCGGTTTGCTGTTGCTGAAAAATCAGTCTGCGGTATAGGGCATCAGAGCCAGGTGACGCGCTCTTTTAATGGCGGTGGTCAGCTCTCTCTGGTGTTTGGCGCAGGTGCCGGTTACACGGCGGGGGAGAATCTTCGCTCTTTCCGAGGTGTAACGGCGCAGCTTGGCAACGTCTTTATAGTCGATGCTCTCGGCCTTTTCCACACAGAACTGGCAAACCTTTTTTCTGCCCTTTCTGCCCTGGCGGCCGCCTCTTTCTTTATCGAAAGCCATAGGTTAGTCCTCCTTTAGTTAAAATGGAAGTTCATCGTCGAGGGGTAATTCATCCGCAAAATCAGCGGCGCCGCCGGTTCTGAAGGAAGCGGGATCTTCCTGTGCGGCGGGTCTTGCGCCCTGGGTACCGGTTTCGGCCTTGGAACCGCAGAAGCTGACATTGTTTGCGACAATTTCCGTCGCATAACGCCGGTTGCCGTTGCGGTCGTCATAGGTACGGGTCTGAATGGAACCCTGCACGGCGATCATGGAGCCTTTCTGGAAATATTTGGTTACAAATTCAGCTGTTTGCCGCCAGGCGACGCAGTTGATAAAATCGGTTTGCTTCTGCTCGCCCGCGCGGGCATAACCGCGGTCAACCGCTACGGTAAAAGAGGTCACGGAGAGACCGGTATTGGTGGTGCGCAGCTCCGGGTCAGCGGTCAGCCGTCCCATAATAATGGCGCAGTTCAGCATACAGATTGACTCCTTTCGGGTGGGATTGCGATACAGTCTTATTTTTTGACAATCAGCGAACGGATAACGCCGTCCGTGATGTTGAAGATACGATCCAGCTCAGCGGGGAACTCCGGCTCACAGTCATAGGTGAAAATCACATAGTAGCCTTCGTGCTCGTAGTTGATGGGATACGCCAGTCTTCTGGTGCCCCACTCTTCAACATTTTCAAGGGAAGCATTTTTTTCAATCAGCGCCTGTATTCTTTCAACAATCGCCTTGGCTGCTTCCTCTCCGTTTTTCACGGAGCAAACCATAACGGTTTCATACTTTGCGGTCATTTCGACACCTCCTTTTGGACTTATGGCCCTGCGTTTTGGCAGGACAAGGAGCCGCATATACATTGCGACAGTTACTGATTATACCAGAGCGCGAAAAAAATGTCAAGCGCAAACAAACGAAAAAGATTTGTTTTTTCTTTACAGAATGCTTTTCGGTTACATCTTGCAATGGCGGGAGGGGTGTGGTAATATATTAGTTATATGTATATAAATATCGGAGCGAATTAAATGGAAAAGGATCAAAAAAAGGCCGGTATTGTCATATCCTATATCGATATGGCCTTTACCGCAGTTATCGGCATCTTATTTACGCCCTTTGCGCAGCGCATGATGGGTATGTCGGAATACGGCGTATATACGGTCGCGTCCGCCGCGATCGGCTATCTTACCATGCTGGATTTGGGCTTTACCAACGCCATGGTGCGTTTTACCGCCAAATCCCGCGCCGAACAGAACAGCGCGCGGGAATATAAGATAAACGGCATGTTCTTCACTTTTTATTCTGTCATTGCCGTGGTTTCTATTATTGTCGGGCTGGTTCTGTATTTCAATTTCGACGGCATTTTTGCCCAGGGGCTGACAGAGCACGAAATCAGTCGTGCAAAGATTATTTTTCTGGTCATGCTGGTCAATACCGCGTTCTCCTTCCCGATGAGCGTGTTTTCCTCGATTGTCAACGCCTATGAGGAATTTGTTTTTCTGAAATCCTTTAATTTGATGACCAATGTCATTAAATATGTCGCTCAGTTTCTTGTTCTGTTCTCCGGCTTCCAGTCGGTGGGGCTTGCGGTTGCCGTGACGGTGGTTACCATTGTTTCCAAATTCGTGCCGCTGGTCTTCTGCTTTAAGAAGCTGCATGTCAAGTTCAGCTTCGGACATTTTGATAAAAAGCTGTTCGGCGATATTATCAATTATTCCGCCTTTGTTTTCTTAAATATTATTGTGGACCAGCTCAATTCCAATACTGATAAAATGGTGCTCGGTGCGCTGGTCAGCTCGGGCGCAACCGCGGTATACAACACGGCTTATATGCTGCAAAGCGGCGTTTACAGCTTATCCTCTTCCATCAGCGGCGTGTTTTTGCCGTCGCTTACCAAGATGGTCACCTTGAACGAGGGTATGGATAAAATTTCCGATGTCTTTATCAAAGTCGGGCGGATACAGTTTATGATTCTCGCCTTTGTGATGGGCGGCTTCGCGGTATTCGGGCAACGGTTTGTTCACCTTTGGGTTGGCGAAGAATACGCGCTGGTTTACCAGATTGTGCTCATCTGGCTGGCATATTCCATTGTGCCGCTGTCCCAGAGCGTCGGTGTTTCCATTTTGCAGGCGCAGAATAAACACCGGGTGCGTTCGCTGATTTATATGGTGATTGCGGTGTTCCATGTGCTGCTGACGATTTTCCTTTCCATGGAGGGCAGCATTCTCGGCGAGGAAAACCGCATTCTCGGTCCGACGATTGCCGCCTGTTTCTCGAATCTGTTGGGGCAGTGGCTGACCATGAACCTGTATTATAACTATGTAACCAAAATCAATATGCGCGGGTACTGGAAAGAAATTCTCAAAATCACCGCTGTGATTGCCGCCTATACGCTGGTCGGCGGTTTCGTGGTGCATGCTCTGCCCTTATCGAATCTGTCCGGCATCGCCGCCTGGGTTCGGCTGCTGTGCGGCATTGCTGTATACAGTCTGCTGTTTGTGCCGGTGGCGTGGTTCGCCATGTTCTCGCCCTTTGAGCGGGAGATGGTGCTGTCCGCCGTGAAAAAAGTATCCGGCGTATTTAAAAAGAGGAAATAACATGGAGCCGATGCTGAAAGCCGACGAACATATCGAAAATCTCAGCCCCGCTTTGCACCTGATTGTGTCCAAACGCCATACCTTCGGCACGGATGCGCTGCTGCTGGCATCCTTTGCCTGTCCGAAAACAAGGGAAACCGCCGCGGATCTCGGCGCAGGGTGCGGTATCATTCCGTTTTACTGGATTCGCAGCGGCTGTCAGGGGATGCTTTACGGCGTAGATATTCAGCCGGATGCTGTTGCGCAGATGCAGCGCAGCCTGCGATTACACCCGGATATACACAATCTGACGCCTCTGTGTGCCGATTTGCGGGAGCTGAAAGGGAAAATTCCCTTCGGCAGTCTGGATTTGGCGGTGATGAATCCGCCTTATCAGCCGGTGGGCAGCGGGATTTTGTCCGCTTCGGATACGGATCGCATCGCCCGCCATGAAACCATGTGTACGCTTCTTGAGGTCTGCCAAAGCGCGGCGAAGCTGCTTCGATTCGGTGGTCGTCTGGCGCTTTGCCTGCGCCCGGAGCGGCTGTGCGACGCGCTTTGCGCCATGCGCGAGAGCAAAGTGGAACCGAAACGTCTGCGCTTTGTGGTGCAGCGGGAGGGACTTGCGCCCTGGCTGGTTTTAATGGAGGGCAGGAGCGGCGGCAAGCCGGGGCTTGTGGTGCTGCCGGAGCTGGTTATCGAATCCGAGGAAATGGAAGCGATCCTCGGCGCGTATCGGGAGGCTTGATAGATGGAATACACCTTGGTTTTCTTTATTCTTCTGCTCTTTTTTCTAATCCGGAGCAGACGGAAAACAGCTGTCAGACTGCGTCTGATACGCAAACGCAAACAAAAAAAGGAGAGAACTGTTATGAATGAGCTGCTCAAGCAATATGTGGGGAAAAATTGTATTATCTATTCGCTGGAGGATTTTGTGAATACCACCGGCGTGATTACTTCGCTCAATGAACCCTGGATGGAAGTGGAGACGAAAAACGGCAAAAAGCTGATTAACACGGAATATGTGCTGCGTATTGAGGAAAAACCGGAGAAAAAGAAATGAGCGGAACGCTGTATGTTGTGGGAACGCCCATTGGCAATTTGGGCGATTTGTCGCCCCGGGCGGCGGCGTGCCTTTCCGAAGTGGATTTTATTGCCGCCGAGGATACGCGGGTGACCGTTAAGCTGCTGAATCATCTGGATATCAAAAAACCGCTGATCAGCTACCACGAGCACAACCGCAAACAGCGCGGGCCGGATATTACCGCCCGGCTGCTGCGCGGCGAAAACGGCGCTGTGGTGACCGATGCGGGCATGCCTGCCATCTCCGACCCCGGGCAGGATTTGGTGGATGAATGCCACCGTCTGGGCATCCCGGTGCGCGCCGTTCCCGGTCCCAGCGCCATTATTACCGCTTTGGCGGTCAGCGGGCTGGAGGTGTCGCGGTTTACCTTCGAGGGCTTTCTGACCGGCAATAAGCCGAAACGGCGGGAACATTTGCAGGAGCTTGTGGCGGAAAAAAAGACCATGGTCTTTTACGAAGCGCCCCATAAGCTGGCGGGCACGCTGAAGGATTTGGCGGATACCTTAGGCGACAGGCGCTGCGCTATTATTAAGGAACTGACCAAAATTCACGAATCGGTCGAGCGCACCACCCTTTTTGCGGCTGCCAAAAAATACGACGGAAGCGAAAAAATCAAAGGGGAATTTGTCATCGTTATCGAGGCGAAACCCCAGGCGGATATGCCCGTCTGGACGCAGCAAGCAGCGGTACAGGAAGCGCACCGGCTGATGGCGGAGGAAAACCTGTCGCTGAACGAGGCGGCCAAACGCGCCGCCCGGCTGAGCGGGCTGAAAAAAGGCGATATTTATAAACGCTTGACGGAAGGGGAACAGACAGATGGATAATCCAATCTTATGGATACTCTTTGCTGTAGTGGCCATTTTGTGCGTGGTGATGCTGTTTGTCGCCGGAAAATCCGCGCGCAACAGGGAGCAGCGCATGAAAGCCTTTTACCAAAAAGCCAACCGGCAGCAGGCGCTGTATCAAAAATACCAGAACGCCCGGCCGGAAGAAATGAAAAATGACGCGCCGGAGGATGTAATTGAGGGTTTAGCGGTAGCAGCCCAGCGGAAAATCGAGGACGCGCCATCGGCGGACGAGGCGTTTGTGCTTTTGCCGCTGAGCCTGCAATATGCCTATGCCGCATATTATTTCTTTGAGGATTCCGAAGAAAAGCTCAGCGCGTTTTTCCGCAAAAACGGCGAGCCGCTGCTGCATACGGCGGTAGATTGTATTTGCGGCGCCTGTCCCGACTGCGCCGTATGGGTGCGCAATTGCTATGATATGCTGGACGAAAATAATGAACATGTTTCTGTAGAGGAAGAAAAATTGGATGAATGGAGCCGTCAGTTTGCCGCTTTGCGCAAAACAGAGCTGCAAGAGCAGGTCAAGCAGTTTATTTTGCGGCAAATGCGGGCGGAGCAGACCGGCACATAAGGAGAAAATATGGCGAAAGTGATGCTGCTTTGCGGCAGGCTGTGCTGCGGAAAAAGCACCTTTGCTTCGCAGCTGCAAAAAGAAACGGCGGCAGTGGTGCTGTCGGTGGATGCGCTCACCCTGTCGCTGTTCCCGGGCGGCTTGGGCGAAGAGCATGACGAAATGACCGGGCGGGTCAAAACATATCTGCTGTCGCAGGCACAGCAGATTTTGGCAGCCGGGGTCGATGTGATTTTGGATTGGGGCTTTTGGAAACAGGAAGAACGGATTTTTGTGCGGCGGTACTTTGAAGAACAGCATATCGCCCAGCAGTGGTATTACCTCAACCCCCCGGAAGAGAAACGGCGCGCCTATATACAAAAACGCAACGCCGCAATCGAGCAGGGCAAAAGCGACGCTTACTTTGTGGATTCGTCCCTTTTTGCCAAGTGCGACGCGCTGTTTGAACCGCCCTGTGAAAGGGAATGGGATACCGAGGTAACATGATTGTCGCCTGTCTGGAGCGGTATAAAAGGCATGGCTGAAAAAAGCGGCTTGAAAGCCGTCTTTTTGTTATCAGAATATTTTTCGCGCTTGTAATCTGTGGCATCCGGCTCTTGCAATTATCTGTTCGCCTATGCTATAATGAATCAAAATAGATAAAAAAGTTAGTGAAGTAAGGGTGTTTTTATATGCTTAGAAAGTATACGCTGAACTATCGGTGCTATGGGCAGACATGGGAATCTCATACATTGGAAAATGAAGATTATACATTGGAAATTACAGACGAGCCGGAACATCTGCGGGTTGTGCTGCACCCGAAGCACACATTGCAGCTTTTGGATTTTTCGGTTTCGTTTTATTATGAATTTCGTGCGCAGGATTGGTTTTATGCCGGCGGGTATCAGTCCTGGACGACCAGCCGTGAATATAAATCCACCGAGGTGCAGAAAAACTATATCCCTTTGGCAAAAATGAGCGCTTTTACCCGGCATTTGGCGGGCATTTCCGCCGACTCCTCCTTTATTGATTATCCGGAAAAGCCCGGCGTGTTCCACAGCCATTGCTATACCTATATCCGTAACCGTGATAAGGTCAAGCTTTTTGGTTCTTTGGATGAAAAAACCGGTTATACGATTTTTCGGGTAAAGATGAATGAAAATGCCTTTACCATCCGTAAAGATGTCTATGGCAAAGAGACGGACGCGCCCATCACGCTGCTGGATATCGCCTGCTTCGAGGGCGGCTATGACGAGGTCTTTGACCGGTATTTCGGCATGATGAACATGCCCGAAACCCGCCATGGAGCTTTGAGCGGCTACACCTCCTGGTATAACTATTTCCAAAATATTGATGAGCGCATCATCTTACGGGATTTGGACGGTCTGGACGCGGTGCAGGATGTGGTGAACATCTTCCAGGTGGATGACGGCTATGAAACCTTTGTGGGAGACTGGCTCGACCCCAATCCCAAAAAATTCCCCCACGGTATGGGCTATATTGCCCAGCGGATTCATGAAAAAGGCTACAAAGCCGGGCTTTGGCTGGCGCCCTTTAACGCTCAGCGGGTTTCCCGCATCGCCAAAGAGCACCCGGACTGGCTGGTGAAGGATGAAAAAGGCAATCCTGTGCTCGGCTGTGCCGGCTGGGGCGGCGCGTATACGCTGGATTTGTATAACGAAGAGGCGCGGGACTATATCCGGCATGTGTTCGATGTGGTGCTGAACGAGTGGGGCTATGATATGGTCAAGCTGGACTTTTTGTACAGCGAATGTATGGTACCCCGCCATGGCAAGAGCCGGGGCGAAATCATGTGCGAGGCCATGGATTTTCTGCGCGAATGTGTCGGCGACAAGCTGCTTTTGGGCTGCGGCGTACCCATTGGTCCCGCTTTGGGCAAGGTGGACGCCTGCCGGATCAGCTGCGATGTGGATTTGAGCTACGCAGGAAAGTATTATAATGTTCTTCATGTGAATAATGAAATCCCCAGCGCACAGAATGCCATCCTCAACACCGTTTTCCGCCGCCATTTGAACGGGCGGGCGTTTATGAGCGACCCGGATGTATTTTTCCTGCGCAACCATAATCTGAAATTTACCAAAGAACAGAAACTGCTGTTGGCGCGCATCAACAATCTGTTGGGCAATGTGCTCTTTGTTTCCGACAACGCCGGGGCGTATGACGCGGAGCAGACCGGGCTTCTGCATGCCTTTTTACAGAAAACCAAGGCAGTCGTCACTTCCGCCGCCTTCACCGCACCGGAGCGAATCCGTCTGGAGATTCTGGATGACGGCAAAACCGGCGTATTGGAATTCGATTTGAAAAAAGGCGTTATTTTGACCGACGGGTAACACATAAACACAGGGAATCTGTGCGTAGGGGCGGGCACAAGACCCGCCCCTACGAGGTGCGTAACATGCGCAACAATGGATTAGAGTACAACGGAGTTGGTTACATGAAATATCCCCTGCTGGCAAGTCCGATGAAGATCGGGACTTGTGAGATTAAGAACCGGGTGGTTATGCCGCCCATGCACCTGGGCTTTGCCGGATTTGACGGTCGACCCACCGAACAGCTGATGGACTATTACGAGGAGCGTGCAAAAGGCGGCGCGGGGCTGATTATCACCGAAATTACCCGGGTGGACGACTGGACCGGCGCGGCGGCGTTTGCGCAGCTTTCCGCCAGCCACGATTATCATATTGAGCCAATGAAAGAATTGGCGCGGCGCATCCATCACCACGGCGCGAAATTTTTTGTCCAGCTGCACCATCCCGGGCGGCAGAATGTGGGGCTTTTGGTCGGAACGGTGCCCTTAAGCATTCAAGCCCAAAAACTGACCGATGGCGGGTACGGAAAGGCTTTATACAAGCTGACGCCGAAGGTCGCGCCGTTTATGCTGAAGCATAATCTGGTCCCCCCGAGCGTTGCGCCGTCGAGCTGTCCGCCTGCGCATTTTTCCGGCGGACGGGTGCGTGCGCTGAAGAAGCATGAAATCAAAAAAATCGAACAGGAATTTATCGACGCCGCCGTGCGGATGTTCAAAGCGGATGTGGACGGCATCGAGCTGCACGGGGCGCACGGGTATTTGATTCAGCAGTTTTTAAGTCCCTATACCAACCGCCGCACCGATGAATACGGCGGCAGCCTGGAAAACCGGATGCGTTTTCTTTTGAATATTGTCAAGGGCATCAAGCTGCACTGCGGCAAGGGCTTTCCGCTGGTGGTGCGGCTGAGCGTGGACGAATGCTACGATAAGATTGGCTATCCCGCCCGGGGGTATTCCCTTGAGGAGGGCGTGCAGATGGCAAAAATTCTGGAAGAGAACGGCGTGGACGCCATTGATGTATCCTGCGCCGGATACGATACCATGAACTACTGGCTCGAGCCGGTGAGCTTTGAGCCGGGCTGGCGCGCCTATATGGCGAAGGCGGTCAAGGAAGCGGTGCATATCCCCGTCTTGGCGGCGAATCTGATTCGCTCCCCTGAACAGGCGGAGCGGCAGCTCGAAGAGGGAATCCAGGATTTTGTATCCTTAGGCAGACCCCATATTGCCGACCCTTATTGGACAAAAAAGGTGCTGAACGGCGGCACAATTAAGCGCTGTATCTGCTGCCTGAACTGTTTTGAATCCATGCAGCACAACGCCTATCTGGGCACCCATGCCGAATGTTCGGTCAACCCGCTTTTGGGGCATGAGGCAGAGCACCTGCCTGTGACCGGCAGGGGAAGACCGGCGGTGGTTATCGGCGCGGGACCCGCGGGGCTGATGGCGGCGGAGCTTTTAGCGCGCCGGGGCTTTGCGGTAACGGTTTTCGAACAGAACGACCGCTGCGGCGGACAGCTGCTTCTGGCGGCCGCCCCGCCGGAAAAAGAGAAAACCGCCTGGATGATAGAGGATTTGGAAAAAACCGTGCGGGAATTGGGCGTTGAGATTCGCCTGAATACCCCGGCGGATGTGCAGACCATTCAGGAGTTGCAGCCGGCGGTGGTCATTGCGGCAACCGGGAGCCTGCCGGTACGACCGCAATTCGGCGGCAATGCCGCGCCGGAGCGGGTCTGCACCGCCGAAGAAATTTTAAGCGGCAAGGTCAAGGTGGAAAACACCACCGTGGCGCTGATTGGCTCCGGTCTGACCGGACTGGAAACCGCCCAGGCGCTGGTCGCCTCTGGCTGCCGGGTGACCATTGTGGAAATGGCAAAGGAGCTGGCGCCCGGCGCGTGGATCCAGCATAAGGACGATATTTTGCCCAAATTGGAGGCGGCAGGCACCCGCTTCCGCACCGGTGCAAAGCTTATTGCCATCCACGACAGCCATGTGGATGTGCAGGATGTGAGAACCGGCAAATTGGAATCCATCTCCTGCGAAAAAACGGTATTGGCTCTTGGCTCCCGTCCGCAGACCGCCTTTTTGGACGAGCTGCGCAAGGTCGGCATCGAGCCGCTTGCCATCGGTGATTGCAGCCGGGTGGGCAATATTGCCGCTGCCACCAAGGCCGCCTATGAAGCGGTTATGACCGTGGAATAACCCATACACAAAAAGTCATATAGAAAGCAAAGGAACGCATTTCCGCCTTGGCGGAATGGCGTTCCTTTTTATTTTTTGAATAAATCTTCATTCTGACAAAGCATTTCGATGAATTGTAAAACCAGTTTCCTCTGTGCGGGTGTCAGCTCCGGCGCCTTGCGGGCGATATAACGGGTAAAATCATCACTGGATTCCTGCCGTGCTCCCAGCAGCAGTGCGTCCGGCGTAGTCTCAAGCACCGTACACAACCGCATCAGTACATCCACGCTCAAAACCGAGGTCGCCCGTTCGATATTCGACAAATATTTGTCGCTCAGCCCCGCCATCTCCGTCACCTCGTACTGCTTATACCCCAATTCCTTCCGCCGCCGGGCAATCCGCTGCCCAACCAGCTTGTAATTTACATACATACTTTTTCACCTCTGCCTACTATGGTATCCGGAAATGCGGAAAAGAAAACAGACTAAAAAGTGAATTTCACTTGACAAGCCACTTTTTTCGACTTATAATAGGAACACGCACTTGTTTTTCATATAAACAATCGAATGAAAGAAAAAATGAAAGAGAGGATACCCATGAAAAAAATAAAACAGCTGCTGGCGGTATTTTTTGCAGCCGTCCTAATGTTTACCGCGCTGCCGGTGTCATCCGTTGCTGTAGTGTCGGAGCAGATTGCTTCGTATTCAATGTCAGACACCGGCACTACAGAAAGTATTGACAACTCCGGTACCGAATCGGAACGAAGCTTTCCATCCGTGCCAATCACTGAACCCGTCCTAATGCAATCCTTAGATGAATCTTCTGGAACACTTTTCGAGAAACCGGTCACGGCAGGGGGCGTTACAGAATATACCCTTGGCGATGTGGATGGCAGCGGCCGGGTGAATTCCGCCGATGCGCGGCTTGCCCTACGCGCTGCGGTAGGTCTGGAAACCCTTAATGCACAACAAACGCTTGCCGCCGATGTGAATGGCGACGGAAACATTCGCTCTGCCGATGCCCGGCTGATTCTGCGCGTGGCCGTTGGTTTGTCCTCCTTTGATGAGGAATAATCATTCTCTGTTTTTAGAACAAAGCGCCGCCCGGCTTGTTTATTGGCAAGTCGGGCGGATGTTTTTTTGGGGCGCTTTCTGCGCCGCCGGGCGGTGTTGGCTTTTGGCGCAGAAGCAGGGGAGAAGCGGGGGCTGCGGTGCATATGACGATGCGGGGAGCTGACCCGCATAAAACGCAAGGCAGGAGAAGCACGAAGCTTCCCCTGCCTTGCGGGTAATCATGAGGTTATCCAATGTTGGGAGAATCGGTTAAGGGAAAAACAATCAGGAGTCCGAAACATCTTCATCCTGCAAAGCGTCATAGCCGCGTTCACCGGTGCGGATTTTAATCACGTCTTCCACATCATAGATAAAGACCTTGCCGTCTCCGTAATTGCCGGTGTACAGGGTATCCTGTACGGTTTTGACCAGCGTTTCCACGGGAATTTTGCATACGACAATATCTATCTTCACCTTCGGCAGCAGGCGGGAAGATACAGGGCTGCCGCGGAAGTACAGCGGATGCCCTTTCTGCGCGCCGTAGCCGAATACATTGGTAACGGTAATGCCGGTAACGCCGAGGTTATCCAAAGCCTCCTGTAAGGCCGAGAACTTGTTCTGGTTGGTCAGAATGCTCACCCTTGTAATCTTTGCGCCCTCGGATTCGTGGTGTTCCACCGTTACAGCTTTGGCTACGCTGACCTTGGGCTTCACAGGGGCTTCACCCTCCGCAGCGGGCAAGCCCTGTTCCAAAGATTCGGTTGCCAGGGCAAAATCCGGATAGGCAATGTTGCCGTGCTCGCCGATATCCAGACCCTGCATTTCCTCTTCGCGGGTAACACGGATGCCGACGGTTTTTTTCAATACCAGCCCCACCAGCGCCGAGGAAACAAAGCTGAATGCGCCGATGGCGACAACGCCCAACAGCTGAATGCCCAACTGCTTAAAGCCGCCGCCGTAAAACAGACCGTTGGCGGTTGAAAGGGTGGTGACGCCTTCCTTGGCGAACAGCCCGACGCAAAGGGTTCCGAATACGCCGCAGCCCAGATGTACAGAGGTAGCGCCCACCGGGTCATCAATCTTAATTTTATCAAAGAACAATACGAAAAATACAACCAAAATACCGGAAATCGCGCCAATCAAAATGGACGCTTCAATGGTCACATACGCGCAGCCGCCGGTGATGCCCACAAGACCCGCGAGGCAGCCGTTGATGGTCATGCCCAAATCCGGTTTTTTCATGACAATCCACGAGGTGATGGTGGAGGTCAGTACCGCAGCAATGGCGGAGGTATTGGTGGTCATCAGGATATGCATGACATCCTCCGGGTTCTGGAAGCTCATGGTGGATCCGGGGTTAAAGCCGAACCAGCCGAGCCACAGCACAAACAGACCGATAACCGCCAGCGACATGCTGTGACCGGGTATGGCTTTGGGTTTGCCGTCCTTGCCGTATTTGCCGATACGCGGCCCCAAAAGCAGCGCGCCGGACAGCGCCGACCAGCCGCCCAGGGAGTGAACCACCGCGTCGCCTGCAAAATCCATAAAGCCAAGGTCGGCGAGCCAGCCGCCGCCCCAGACCCAGTGACCGACGATGGGATAAATCACAAGGGTCAAAACAAATGAGAAGATAATAAACGAAACATATTTTACACGCTCCGCCACAGCGCCCGAAACAATGGTGGCCGCTGTGCCGCAGAACACAAGCTGGAAGAAGAATTTGCCCCAGAAGGGAACCGACGACGTCAGGGTATCGTCATAAAAAGACAAATCCTGGTTGCCGAGAATGAACAGATGCTCTGTGCCAACAAACGGATTGTCGCCGCCGAACATCAATCCCCACCCCAAAAGCAAAAAGCCGAGGGAGGAAACGGCGAAAACAATGAAGTTTTTCGATAAAATATTGACGGTGTTCTTCGACCGGGCAAAGCCGGATTCCACGCTGGCAAAGCCGAGGTTCATAAAGAACACCAATATGGCTGCAAGGAATACCCATAGGGTGTCTATTAACGAATACTCCATGGAACATGCACCTCCGAGATAAATAAAATAAAACAGGACAACGGCGTTTCCCGGGAACGCCGTTGTCCTGTTATTGTCATTATATTCCGCTTGTTACGATTTGTCAATAATTTAGCAAAAATTTCTTTGCTTTTGATTCTTTTGAATAGTTATTTTTTAATTTTATCCTATTTTTTGGCTAAATTATGGATATGAGCGCACTGCAAACGCAGGATTCGCCTACCTTTGACAAACCGGGATATGCCGGTCAAAATCTCTTTATTTTTTATCCTGTAAATATTTATCGATGGCAGCAGCCGCCTTTTTGCCGGCGGACATGGCCAGAATAACGGTTGCCGCGCCGGTTACCGCGTCCCCGCCGGCGAAAATGCCAGGGCGGGAGGTCATCCCGTTTTCATCGGTTTCAATGCCGCCCTTGCGGTTGGTGATAATGCCGTCGGTGGTGGAGGTAATCAGCGGGTTCGGGGAGGTGCCGATGGCGACAATGACACAATCGGTGTCCACAATAAAATCGGAGTTTTCCACCGGTACCGGGCGGCGGCGACCGGAGGCATCCGGCGCGCCGAGGGTCATTTTTTCACAAAGAAACCCCCGTGCAAAGCCTTTCTCATCGGAAAGAATCTCCAGCGGCGCGGTTAAAAAGCGGAACTGAATGCCTTCCTCTATGGCGTTTTCGTATTCCTCTTTCCTGGCGGGCAGCTCCGCTTCCGACCGGCGGTAGACAATCGTCACTTCCTGCGCCCCCAGGCGCTTGGCCACCCGGGCGGCGTCCATGGCCACATTGCCGCCGCCGATAACCGCCACCCGCTTGGCGGTGCGGATGGGAGTGGCGCTGTCGGGCTGATAGGCTTTCATCAGGTTGGTGCGGGTCAAAAACTCATTCGCCGAATAGACCCCGCAAAGCCCCTCGCCGGGAATGCCGGAAAACCGGGGCAAACCGGCGCCGCTGCCGATAAAGACAGCCTCGTACGCTTCATCGTGTATCAGCTCGTCGATGGTAAAGGTTTTTCCGATGATGGTATTGGTCATAAACTGAACCCCCATCTGCTTTAGGGTTTCCAGCTCGCTTTCTACAATTTTCTTGGGCAGCCGGAACTCCGGAATGCCGTATACCAGAACGCCGCCCGCCTTGTGCAGCGCTTCAAAAACCGTAACGGCATAGCCGCGTCTGGCAAGCTCTCCGGCACAGGAAAGCCCGGAGGGACCCGAACCGACCACCGCGACTTTGTGTCCGTTTGGTTGTGATTTGCGCGGAGATTCGGCGCCGCCGGCGAGATGGCAGTCGGCAGCATAGCGCTCCAGACGGCCGATGGCAACCGGTTCGCCTTTGATGCCCCGGGTGCAGGTGCTTTCACACTGGGTTTCCTGTGTGCATACTCTGCCGCAGACAGCGGGCAGAGAGCTTTGCTGAGAAAGAATATGATACGCGCCCTCGGTATCGCCTGCGGCAATTTTGCCGATAAAGTTCGGAATATCAATATTTACCGGGCAGCTTTTGACGCAGGGGGCGTTTTTGCAGTTAAGACAGCGGTTTGCTTCCGCGACTGCCATTTCCCGGGTATAGCCCAGCGCCACTTCTTCAAAGTCGGCAATCCGCTCCTGCGGCGCGCGCACCGGCATGGGGTTCTTTAAGTTTTTCTGTTCAGCCATTGGCATCCGCCTCCTTAAACAGATTGCATGTCTTTTCATAGGCATGCCGCTCAAAGTCCTTATAAACGGCATTGCGGGTCAGCATTTCATTGAAATCCACCAGATGCCCGTCAAAATCCGGTCCGTCTACGCAGGCAAAGCAGGTCGCGCCGCCCACGGTCAGGCGGCAGCCGCCGCACATACCGGTGCCGTCAATCATGATTGGGTTCATGGATACAATGGTTCTCTGGTGGTAAACCTCGGTTAAACGGCAGACAAATTTCATCATCACCAAAGGACCTGCCGTAAACACCCGGTCATATTTTTCGCCGCTGTCAAATAAATCTTTCAGCGCATCGGTCACAACACCTTTTTGACCTGCGCTGCCGTCATCGGTGCACAGGATATGCTTGACGCTGATTGCCTGCATTTCCTCATCCAAAATCACATTGTCTTTGCTGCGGAACCCGCAGACCGTATGCACCTCACAGCCGAGCCGGTGCAGCTTTTTGGCAACCGGATAGGCAATGGCGCAGCCTACGCCGCCGCCGACCACCGCTACTTTTTTCAGACCGTTGGTATAGGTTGCGTTGCCGAGGGGTCCTGCAAAATCGCTGATGAACTCGCCGGCTTTTTTTTGTGCAAGTTTCCATGTGGTTGCGCCGACGGTTTGAAAAATAATGCGCACCGTACCTGCTTGCGGGTCTGCGTCCGCAATGGTCAGCGGAATGCGTTCGCCCTCTTCATCCACGCGCAGAATAATAAACTGCCCCGGCTGCGCCTTGGTCGCAACGGCAGGCGCTTCAATGTGCATAGATGTCACAGTTGGATTTAATATCTCTTTTTGAATAATTTTGTACATATCTTTCAATCCTGTTCAATTATGGTAAAATACCCGCTGATACAGCTATATTTTATATATTGTATTTGCCGATGTCAAGGTGTTCGCAAAAGTTTTTTATTTATAGAAAAATATAACAAAAAACCCTTTTTGCCCGGATGTTTTTTTGTTTAGAAAGGTAGATAAACGGAGCAGCATACCGGCTTCGATTGTGGTTGGTTTTTACAAAAAAGGCGTTTTTTCTTGACATTCTATCGAACAATATGTACAATATTACCATAGGAATGGCAGGTGAGATTTTGTGAACAGACAGAATGGGAAAAAACTGTGTGCTTGCGGGCTGGCAATGCTTTTGTTTGCGGTTTCGCTGCTGCCTGCCGGAGCGACAGATCTTTCGCTTTCGGCGCATGACGGGACGGTTTCGGTCATATTGGCGGATTCGGTTAAAATTTTAACCGGTTTTGCCCCCGGGGAAACGCTGGCTGCCGCTGCCGAGCGGTTCGATTGCCGCGATCATATGCTGTTTATGAATATGGATGGGGAAGTGCTGACGGATGGCGCGGCACTGCTGTATACCGGTGTGCCGGTTCTGGTAACCGACGGCGATCAGGTTTTGGATGTGGGTGTTTTTGCTGTTTGGGGCGATTTGGACGGCAACGCTGCGGCAACGACTGCGGACGCGCGCCGCATTTTGCGGGCGGCAACCCGACTGGAGGAGCTTGGTGCGCTGCCGGCTGCGGCGGCGGATTGCAACGCGGACGGGCGCGTAAATACAACCGACGCGCGTCTGGCGCTGCGGGCGGCTGTGGGGCTGGCGGATTTGGATAATCAGATTGGCGCGGTGCCCGATGATTCCGACCCTGTTGCCATTTACGCGTATTATACCGGCGAAGACCCGCAGGCAGGTACTCGGTTGAACGTCGAGAGCATAAAGGTGATTGCCGTTTATTCCGATGCCCGGTATGCGGTTGTGACCGATGCGTTTACGGTTTCTCCGGAGGATCTGACCAGCGCCGTTCCCGGCGAAGCGGTGTTTACGGTTACCTGGCGGGATTTAAGCTGTGAAATGCGCGTCACCTTTACCGCGCGCGAGGCGGAAAGCTACTATCCGGACTCGTTTGTGCCGGACTATGATACCTTCGCCGGGGTGCAGTATACCAAGGTCTATCACCAGATTGACTATATTGCCTATACCTACACCGCCGAGCGGAACATTACGGATTATATTCTGTTTGAATCGTATTTATCCTATTTGGAATCCTGCGGTTTCACCTGTACGCAAAAAAGTGTGGATTCGCGTATGGTGGGCGCACTGTATGTAAACCTTGCGCAAAATGCCGCCGTAGCCGTGATTTATGATTTCGGCATGAAGCAGATCATTATTGCGGTCGGCAGCGGCTGATAAATTAAACTTTACATTTTTGACAGAATATATTATAATTCAATGGGGCGTGGTACGGCACTTGTGTGGACGTACTGCAAAAGAAAGAAAAAAGAGATTGCCTCAAAGCGTCTGAACCGGCGTTTTGGCGGGATCGCTCAGAAATTCCACCGATAACAAAGAAAGGCGGTAAACCGATGAAAGTTGTGATTTTGGCAGGCGGTTTCGGTACACGAATCAGCGAGGAAAGCCATCTTCGTCCGAAGCCAATGATTGAAATCGGCGGCATGCCGATTATGTGGCATATTATGAAGCATTATTCCTCCTATGGGTATAATGATTTTATCATCTGCGCGGGTTATAAGCAGCAGGTGATAAAGGAGTTTTTTGCCAATTATTACCTGCATCGCAGCGATATTACCTTTGATTTTACCAGCGGCGGCAAAATGCTGGTGCACACCGAATATTCCGAACCGTGGAAGGTCACGGTGGTGGATACCGGTCTGAACACCATGACCGGCGGCAGAATCAAGCGCATTCGTCCTCATTTGAACGGCGAGCCGTTTATGCTGACCTACGGCGACGGCGTTTCCGATGTGGATATTGACAAGCTGGTTGCTTTCCATAATGAAAAAGGGCAGATGGCAACCCTTACGGCGATTCAATTGACCCAGCGTTTCGGTGTGATTGATATTGACAGCGAGCAGAATGTACAGGAGTTCCGCGAAAAAACCGCCCAGGACGGCGGCTGTATCAACGGCGGCTTTATGGTGCTGGAGCAGGGGATTTTTGATTTGATTGAAGGCGATGCCACGGTGTTTGAAAAATATCCGCTGGAGCAGGCAGCCAAAATGGGGCAGCTGAACGCCTATAAACACAACGGCTTCTGGCAGCCCATGGACACCATGCGCGATAAGGATTTATTGGAAAAATTATGGGCAAGCGGCAACGCCCCCTGGAAAAACTGGGATTGACCTGATATTTTGGAGATGTAGTATGACAAATCTTGATTTTTATAAAGGGAAACGGGTGTTTGTAACCGGGCATACCGGGTTTAAAGGGTCATGGCTGGTAAAAATCCTGCTTTCCGCCGGCGCTGAGGTGACCGGCTATTCGCTGCAACCGCCCACCAATCCCAATCTGTTTTCCATGATTGGCGTTCAGGATAAAATGCATTCCGTTATAGGCGATATCCGCGATTATGACGCGCTGAAAACCGCGTTTGACGAAGCGGCGCCGGAAATTGTTTTCCATCTGGCAGCGCAGCCGATTGTACTGACCTCGTATGAACAGCCGAAATATACCTACGAAACCAATGTGATGGGTACGGTCAATTTGCTGGAGTGCGTCCGGCATTCCGATACGGTGCGTTCGGTTTTGAATGTGACGACGGACAAGGTTTACAAAAACAACGAGTGGTGCTGGGGCTATCGGGAAAACGAGCCGCTGGACGGCTACGACCCCTATTCCAACTCCAAGTCCTGCTCGGAGCTGGTGACCCACAGCTATAAAGCCTCGTTTTTTGACAATACGGGTATCGCGATTTCCACCGCCCGGGCGGGCAATGTAATCGGCGGCGGCGATTTTGCCGACAACCGGATTATCCCCGACTGTGTGCGCGCCGCCATGGCTGGAAAACCCATTGGCGTCAGGAACCCCAATTCCATTCGTCCCTATCAGCATGTTTTGGAACCGCTGGCGGTGTATTTGCTGATTGCCCAAAAGCAATATGAGGACCCGTCATATCAGGGGTATTACAACGTGGGACCCAATGAGTCCGACTGCCTGACCACCGGCGAGCTGGCGGAAATTTTCTGCCAGAGCTGGGGCAATGGGCAGACCTATGAAGCCGCCCAGAAGGACGGTCCCCACGAGGCAAACTTCCTGAAGCTGGACTGCTCCCTTGCCAAAAAAACCTTTGGCTGGCAGCCGGTGTGGACAGCGCGGCAGGCGGTGGAGAAAACCGTGGAATGGACCAAGGTTTACGCCTCCGGCGGCGATACCGCCGAAGCGGCATATAAACAGATTCAGGAATTTTTCGGCTTATAAGCCGTCATATGATAACGCGAAAGGAATTTTCATTCAATGACAGAAAAAGATGCAAGAGAAGCAATACTCAGCGCGGTAAAATCTTACTGCGATACCTACCATAATCAAAAACCGCCGTTTCAGGAGGGACAGCGTATCCCCTATGCTTCCCGGGTATACGACAGCGCCGAAATGGTGAATCTGGTGGATTCCGCTCTGGAGTTCTGGCTGACCGCTGGGCGTTATACCGAGCAGTTCGAGAAAAAATTTGCCGAATATCTCGGCGTGCGGTACTGCGCGCTGGTCAACTCCGGCTCGAGCGCCAACCTTTTGGCGTTCAGCGTGCTCACTTCGCCGCTTTTGGGCGACCGCCGGGTATTTCGCGGGGACGAAGTGATTACCGTGGCTGCGGGCTTTCCGACGACGGTCACGCCCATCATCCAATACGGCGCGGTGCCTGTGTTTGTGGATGTGACAATCCCGCAGTACAATATTGATGTATCGATGCTCGAACAGGCGCTGTCCGAAAAAACCAAAGCGGTTATGGTAGCGCATACGCTGGGCAATCCCTTTGACTTAAAAGCCGTCAAGGCGTTTTGCGACAAACACAACCTGTGGCTGATTGAAGATAACTGCGACGCGCTCGGTTCCAAATATACCCTGGACGGCAAGGAATATTTCACCGGCACCGTGGGCGATTTGGGCACTTCCAGTTTCTATCCGCCTCACCATATGACCATGGGCGAGGGCGGCGCGGTTTATACCAACAACCCGCTCCTGAATAAAATTATGCGTTCCATTCGTGACTGGGGGCGCGACTGCTCCTGCGCTTCCGGTCAGGACAATCTCTGCGGTCATCGTTTTGACCGTCAGTATGGCGAGCTGCCGTTCGGGTATGACCATAAATATGTCTATTCTCATTTCGGCTATAACCTGAAAGCGACCGATATGCAGGCGGCGGTGGGCTGCGCCCAGCTGGAGAAATTCCCCTCCTTTGTCGAGCGCAGAAAACACAATTTCGCCTGGCTGCACAAAGCGCTTGAGGGCGTTTCCGATAAACTGATTCTACCCGTGCCCTGCGAAAATGCCGACCCGAGCTGGTTTGGGTTTATTATGACCTGCCGCGATGGCGTTGACCGCAAAAAGGTCGTCGATTATGTGGAAAAACACGGCGTGCAGACCCGTATGCTGTTCGCAGGGAATCTGACAAAGCATCCCTGTTTTGATGAAATGCGCAAAACCGGCGAGGGCTTCCGCATTGTAGGCGATTTAAAAGAAACCGACCGTATTATGAATCAGTCTTTCTGGATTGGCGTATATCCGGGCATGACGGACGAAATGCTGGATTATATGGCGAAAATTGTAACCGAAGCGGTGCAGACTGCATAATCCCCTTGTTTTTGGAGGAGAAATATGAAAATCAAAGTTGCCGAATACATCTCGTCGTTTCTGGTGCAGCACGGCATTGATACCGCCTTTACCGTTACCGGCGGCGGCGCGATGCACTTAAATGATGCGCTGGGTCATCAGAAAGGGCTTCACTGCGTTTATAACCACCATGAGCAGGCCTGCGCCATTGCGGCGGAGAGCTATGCGCGCTTAGAAAATAAAATCGCTGCCGTCTGCGTTACCACGGGTCCCGGCGGCACCAACGCCATTACCGGCGTGGTCGGCGGCTGGCTGGATTCCATTCCGATGCTTATCATCTCCGGTCAGGTGCGCTACGATACCACCGCCCGCAGTACAGGGCTTGGCATTCGCGCCATGGGCGACCAGGAATTTGATATTTGTAAAGCGGTTGCCTGCATGACCAAATACTGCGAGATGGTGACGGATAAAAACAAAATCCGCTATTGTCTGGAAAAAGCGTTCAAGCTGGCGCACAGCGGTCGTCCCGGTCCCTGCTGGCTGGATATTCCGCTGAATATCCAGGGCGCTTATGTGGATACCGAGGATTTATACCCTTACGACGGCTCCGAGGACGAGGTGCTGCCGCCGAAACCGGGGAAAGAGATTTATCAGGCAATTGTAGAAAAATTGCAAACCGCCGAGCGACCGGTGCTGAACGCGGGCAACGGCATTCGTTTGGCGGGCGCGTTTGACAGCTTCCGCGCGCTGGTTGAAGCATTGCAGATTCCCGTGGTCACCGGCTGGGACAGCATCGATTTGATAGAGGATGACCATCCGCTCTATACCGGCAGAGCCGGTATTATGGGCGACCGTGCCGGTAACTTTGCGGTGCAGAACAGCGATTTACTGCTGAGCATCGGCAGCCGCCTGTCTATTCGTCAGGTGGGCTACAGCTGGACAACCTGGGCAAGAGCGGCCTATAAAATCGTCGTGGATGTGGACGCGGAAGAGCTGAAAAAACCGACCGTGAACCCCCATATGCCCATTTGGGCGGACGGCAAGGATTTTATTGACGGCTTTTTGGCATATTTGGAAGAAGAAAAGCCGGACCTGCCCGCCAAAAACGGCTGGGTCGCCCAGTGCCAAACCTGGAAACAAAAATATCCGGTGGTGCTGCCCCGCCATTTTGAAGAGGATTATGCCGCCAATGTCTACGCCTTTATCAAAAAATTGTCGGACGCGCTGCCCGAAAATCGGGTGACAGTGGTCGGCAACGGCTCGGCGTGCGTGGTCGGTTCCCACGCTTATGTGATAAAAAAAGGGACGCGGTTCATCATCAATTCCGCGATTGCCTCCATGGGCTATGATTTGCCCGCCGCCATCGGCGCCTGCTACGCCGACCACGGCAGCGAGATTATTCTGGTCACCGGCGACGGCAGCATTCAAATGAATTTGCAGGAATTGCAGACCATTATTACCAATCGCCTGCCCATTAAAATTTTCATGATAAACAACGCCGGGTACCATTCCATCCGACAGACGCAGGCAAATATGTTCAATGCCCAGTTCGTGGGCATCGGTCCGCAGAGCGGCGATTTGACCTTCCCGGATATGTCCAAGCTTGCCCCTGCTTACGGCTACCCGTATTTCAAAGCGGCAAAAAACAGCGAGCTGGATGCAGCGATTGCATCAACGCTTTCCACCGAGGGACCGGTGTTCTGTGAAATTGTGGTGACCACCGAGCAGAACTTTGAACCGAAATCCGCCACCAAAAAGCTGCCGGACGGCACGCTGGTTTCGCCTCCGCTGGAGGATTTGGCGCCCTTCCTGCCGGAAGAAGAGCTGCGGGAAAATATGTATATTCCGCTATTGGAAAAAGAATAAAACAGATTCAGCCGGTGCTGCCGCAGGTGCGTTCCTTTTGCGGCAGCCCGCTTGTCATAAAAAAGCATGGTGATAACATGAAAACCGCAATTGTTACCGGCGCTACGGGTATGATTGCTCTGGCGCTGATTCGCCGCCTGGTGCAGGAAGGGGTGCGGGTATACGCCCTGTGCAAGCCCGGCACCGCCGACGGCATAGAAATTTTAAAACATCCGCTGGTAAAAGTGATTGACGCGGATATTTCCGAATTTTTGGCTGCGAAGGATAAGATAGATGCTCCCTGCGATGTGCTGTATCATTTCGCCTGGCTGGGCACCTTTGGCGGCGGTCGGGACGATGCGTATTTGCAGGATAATAATATCCGCTATACCATCGACTGCGTTACCCTGGCCAAAGAAACCGGCTGCCGGCTGTTCGTCGGCGCGGGCTCGCAGGCGGAATGGGGACCTACAGCGGAAATTCTGCGCGCCGATTTGCCCGTCAATCCCCAGACCGGCTATGGCATTGCAAAATTTGCCGCAGGGAAGCTGTCGCGGCTGTATGCTGACAGCTTGGGAATGACCCATATTTGGGTGCGTATTCTCAGCGTGTTCGGCGTGGGCAGCATTCCCAATTCCATTATTCCCTCTTCAATTGATAAATTCTTAAAGGGCGAACACGCCGCCTTTACGAAGGGAGAGCAGATTTGGGATTTTCTTTACTGCGACGACGCGGCGCTGGCGTTTTATTTGATTGGCTGTAAGGCGAAAGAAAGCAAAATCTATCCGCTCGCGAGCGGTGAGATGCGCACCCTGGCGCAATATATCACTGCGATGCGCGATACCGCTGCGCCAAACGCGCCGCTGTTTATCGGTGAGCTGCCCTATCCGCCCGGGCAGGTGATGCGCCTGCAGGCGGATTTGTCCGAGCTATATGCCGATACGGGCTTTGCGCCTGCGGTCGGCTTTGAAGAGGGTATTCGGCGCACGGCCGCGTGGCGGCGCAGTGTGCTCGGTTTGCCCGATGCATAAATAGAGATATCGCATGGAAAGGATGCCGAAGTTGAAAACAATCAGTATTGTTATTCCCTGTTTCAACGAGGAAGAAAATGTCGTACCCATCAGCAAGGCGGTTATGGAGGAAATGGAAAAGAGCCTGCCGCAGTATGATTATGAGATTATATTTATCGATAACGACTCGCAGGACAATACCCGTCCCCTGATTCGCGGGCTGTGCGCCAATAATCCGAAAATTAAGGCGATTTTCAACGCCAAAAATTTCGGACAGTTCAACTCGCCCTATTACGGTATGTGTCAGTCCACCGGCGACTGCACCATTTTGATCTGCGCCGATTTTCAGGACCCGGTGGAGATGATTCCGAAGCTGGTAGCAGAATGGGAAAACGGCTATAAAATTGTTTCCGCCATTAAAACCTCCAGCCGGGAAAACCCCATCATGCGGCTGTTCCGTACCTGCTATTATAAGCTGATTAAAAGTATGAGTGATGTGGAGCAGATCGAGCATTTTACCGGTTTCGGGCTGTATGACCGCTCCTTTATTGAGGTTTTGCGGCAAATTGACGACAGCAAGCCGTTTTTGCGCGGCATTGTTGCCGAGCTTGGCTTTAAGCGCAAGGACATCCCCTATGAACAGGCCAAACGCCGGGCAGGCAAAACCCACAATAATTTCTACTCCCTGTTCGACGCCGCCATGCTCAGCTTTACCTCGTATACCAAGATCGGTCTGCGCCTTGCCACCTTTCTTGGCTTTGGCATTGCCTTTGTCAGCGCGGTAATCGGCGTTATCTTTCTGATACTAAAATTGACAAACTGGGATCAATATCCCATGGGTACAGCGCCGCAGCTGATTGGCATGTTCTTTCTCGGCGCAATTCAACTGTTTTTTATCGGGCTTTTGGGCGAATATGTGCTGAATATCAATTCCCGTATGATGAAGCGCCCGCTGGTTGTGGAGGAAGAGCGGCTGAACTTCGGCGACCAGAAACCAATCCCGGTCGGTGAAGCCCGCTTTGTCAGTCCGGAATATTTGAATCTGCAACCGCAAAACATAGAAAAAGAAACAGCACCACCTACGGAGTCTGACAGTGAAAACAACGAATCAAAGTAACTTGCAAAAGAAAGAGAAGCGCATTCTGCCGTATCTGTACGGCGGCGGGATTGTGCTTGTCTTTCTTTTGGCTTTATACGCCGTCAAAGGCTTTTTTCCGTTCGGCGATGAGAGCATGGCCGTTATGGATATGTGCCATGGGTATATCCCTATCTATTATCATCTGTATGATTTTTTACATGGGGATAAGGCGCTGTTTTTCGATTTTTATTCGGGAACCGGCGTCAATATGGTGGGCATTGCCGCCGCCAATGGGCTTTTGAGCCCGCTCAATTTATTGTTCTATCTAACGCCCCGGGATTCTCTGGTGGATTTTTTGAATCTGCTGTTTCTTGTCAAGGCGGTCGGTATGGCGCTTAGCGCCCAGTTCTTTTTTCTAAAACGGTTCCCGCGCCTTGCGGTGGAATACGCAACGGCATTTTCTGTCTTATATGCGCTTTCCGGCTATGTGATGCTGTATTATTTACACATCATCTGGCTGGATGTGCTGATTCTTTTTCCGCTGCTCTTGTATTTTTGCGAAAAAATGCTTTGCGGCGGCAAGACATACCCGTATGTTATCTGTCTTGCGCTGACGCTGGTTTGCAGCTTTTATCTGGGAATTATGACGCTGCTGTGCCTGTTTTTCCTCAGCGGCGCGTATGTGTTTGTTGTATTAAAAAAAGAACAACGCCCGGCGGCGTCGCTGCGGTTGGGGCTGGGCACCCTGCTCGGCGCGCTGATGCCGATGTTCTTGCTGCTGCCCGGCTTTTTGCAGATGCGCTCTTCTGCCCGATATGGGCTCGGCGAGGATTTTAGTTCGCTTCTGGGCGCCGAGAGCGAGCTGAATGTCTATAAAATCTGGATGTTTTATGGTCTGGCGCTGGCAATCGTTGGGGTATATTTTCTGCTGCGCGGCTGGAAAAAGCACCCGCAAAAGGGAAAATTTGCCGTTCTCTCTTTGGTGTTTCTCTTTGTCCCTTTGGTGGTGGAAGGGAGCGCGGCGCTTTTGCATTTCGGGTCTTACAAAGACTTCCCCTATCGCTTCGGATTTATTGCTGTCTTTATGCTGCTGGTCTTGGCAGCGGAAGCCTTCAGCACCGAGAAAGCGGCGCAGGACGAGGAGGGGAAGCCGGCAAAAAAATCGATTGTTTCCTATTCTTTGGTAGCTGCGAGTGTCGCTTGCACCATTGCGGTTATGGTCAGCGCGTTCCGTTCCTTTGGCAAAACCGTGGGCAGCTTGAGCGAAGAGCAAACCGCGCTGCTCTTTTTTGCGGCGCTGCTTTGCTGTTCGATTTTGACCTTTGCCTTGCTCTTGCAGATTTATCCGCTGCGCCTAAGGCGGGTGCTGGCGCTTGTATTTTGTGTTTTACCCCTGTTCCCCTTTGCGCTGCAAACGGTCGGCACCGGCTCGCCTTTGCGGTATGAGCGGCGGGAACATGATGTGGCATACATCGAGCCGTCTTTGGAAATCAGCAAGGTGCTGCGCACCGACCCGCTGAAGCTCGAGCGGGTGCAGAACCCGGATATGTCCCTGAATATCAACTATGGTTTTGTGATGGGCAGGTCGGCGCTGTCCAACTGGACGCACCAGATTCCCGCATCGCTGCAAAATACGGCGCGGGCGCTGGGCTACAGCATTACCTATACGCTGCTTTTGGACGGCGGCGGCACGGTGTTTTCCGATGCGCTTTTGCATATGACCGAAACAGTCAGCAAAGAACCATTGGACGAGGCGCTGTATGAGGAAATCGCTACGATTGGGGACTATCATATTTACGAAAACCGTTATACACTGCCCATCGGTCTTTTGAGCGGCGAGGCGCTGTTGGATGTCAATCTGACCACGAATTTTTCTGCGGACAGCAATGCTGTTTTTGAAAACCAGAACGCCGTTTACCGCGCTCTTGGCGGCAGCGGTGATCTGATTCGCACCCTGGCCAATGACAATACCATGCTGCTTACAGCAGAGCGAAGCGGCGCGACCACAACTTACCAGCTGCAAGTACAGGGGCAGGAAGCGCTGTATGTGACCGCCCCCTCGCTGAATTGGAGCAGCGTGGAAATTGCGGTTAACGGCGAAACGGTCACCGTGCCCTCCTATCACCGGGAGGACAACACCGCCTATACCGCCGAATACAACAACAACTGCCTGGAATTGGGCGTTTTTGAGGACGAAATCATTACCGTTACGGTAACCGAGCTGCAATCGCCGAATGTAGATGTAGCGTTCGGTCTGCTGTCTTTGGAGAAAATGGATGCCCTTTCCGCGCTGCATGAAGCCGACCAAACAATCCTTACCGCCGAGGGCAGAACCATTACTGTACAATACCGGAACGACAGTACGGAAAGCCAATATCTCTTTTTGCCGGTCGCTTTTGACAACGGCTGGCGCTGCCGGGTGGGCGGAGAGGACGCCGAGATTCTGACGGTGGTGGAAAGCTTTATGGCGGTAGCAGTTCCCGCCGGAACGGGGGAGATTGTGCTGACCTTTGTGCCGGAAGGACTGGAGATCGGCAGCGCCCTGACCGGTTTGGGCACGCTGGGCTTTTTGGCACTTCTTATTTGGGAGATAAAAAAGAAGCAATGGCTTTTCCCTTCGCTTCTGAAAAAGGCGGTCGAGGTGCTGTTCGGCGCCCTGTGGCTGGGCGGCACGGCGCTGGTCTATCTTCTGCCCCTGGGGTATGCCATAGTCAATCTGTTTCAATAGCGGATAACAGAAAGGAGTTTTTCTGTATGATAAAATTTATGGACGATGATTTTCTGCTTTCCACCGAAAGCGCGAAAAAACTGTTTTCTTCCTGCCGGAATGAGCCGATTTTTGACTGGCACTGTCATCTGTCGCCGCAGGAAATTTATGAGAATCAAACCCCGACGGACATTACGGCGCTGTGGCTTGGGGGAGACCATTACAAATGGCGCGCCATGCGCAGTATGGGGATTTCAGAAAAATACATCACCGGCGACAGCTCTTCCCATGAAAAATTCCAGGCGTGGGCTCATGCCATGCCCTATTTGATTGGCAATCCCCTGTATCACTGGACGCATCTGGAATTGCAGCGGTATTTTGATATTGACGAGCCGCTGTCCGCTGCGTCCTGCGAGCGGATCTGGGAAGAGACGAACCGGAAAATCCAGTCGGGCGGTTTCACCCCCCGCGCCCTGATTGAAAAATCCCATGTCGCCTGCGTCGCCACCACTGACGACCCGGCGGACAGCCTGGCATATCACCAGCTGCTGGCAAAGGAAGCGGACTTTTCCTGTAAGGTGATTCCCGCCTTCCGTCCGGATAAGGCGGTGGGGATTGACCTGCCAGCCTTTTTGCCCTGGCTGCAAGCGATGGAACAGCGCGCCGGACAGAAAATTACTGATTTTACCACCTTGTGCGAAGTGCTGAAAGAGCGGATTGCATTCTTTGACTCGCTCGGCTGTCGGGCATCCGACCAGGCGCTGAGCTATATCCCCTGTGTACGAATGGACAAAGACAAGCTGAATCTGATCTTCAAAAAAGCCATCCATGGCGAAACGCTGACCGCTGGGGAAATCGACGGCTATAAAACCGAGCTGCTGCGCGTGTTGGCAAAGGAATATGACAAGCACGGCTGGGCGATGGAAATCCACATCGGCGCCATGCGCAATAACAACACCAAAATGTTCCGCCTTTTGGGGCCGGATACCGGCTATGATTCCATTGACGACGCGCCGGTGGCGGTGGGGCTTTCCCGCTTTCTGGATTCGCTGGCGGTGGAGGACAGCTTGCCGAAAACCATTTTGTTCTGCCTGAACCCTAAGGACAACTATGTGCTTGGTTCCATGCTCGGCAATTTCCAGAACGACGAAGCGCCGTCAAAAATCCAGTTTGGCTCAGCCTGGTGGTTTAATGACAATATCGATGGGATGCGCCAGCAGATGCGTGCGCTGATGAATTTAGGAGTGCTCTCCAAATTTGTCGGCATGGTCACCGACAGCCGCTCGTTCCTGTCCTATCCCCGGCACGAGTATTTTCGGCGCATTCTCTGCGATTTGTTGGGCGGTCTCGTGGAAAACGGCGAATATCCCGCCGATTTTGATACCCTTTCGGAAATCGTTCGGGGCGTTGCCTTTGAAAACGCAAAGCAGTATTTTTCATTGACAGACGAATAAAGGAGTTTTTCCCATGGCAGAATTTGCATTTGGTTTTGGTGTAGACAGAAAAAAGCATATTGCCGCCGATTTAACCGAATTGATCGGTAACACGCCGCTGCTGGAGTTGAGCCGGTTCGGCGAAAAAAGAGGCTGTACAGGCAAGCTGGTTGCCAAATTGGAATATTTTAATCCCTTAGGCAGCAGCAAGGATCGGGCGGCGCTTTCCATGGTGGAAGCGGCGGAACGGACGGGCGCGTTGAAGCCGGGCGGCTGCATCATTGAGCCGACCAGCGGCAATACCGGCATCGGTCTGGCGTTTGTCGCTGCGCTGAAAGGCTATCCGCTTACTTTGACCATGCCCGAAAATATGAGCGAGGAGCGCAAAAAGCTTTTGCGCATGCTGGGCGCCGAATTGGTGCTGACCCCCGCCGCCGAAGGTATGGACGGCGCGGTGAAAAAAGCCGAAGAACTGGCTGCCGAGCGGGGGAACGCCTATATCCCCAATCAATTTGCCAACCCCGCCAACGCAGACGCCCACCGCAAAACCACCGCGGCGGAGATTCTGCGCGACACCTACGGCAAGGTGGATGTGTTTGTAGCAGGCGTGGGCACCGGAGGCACGATTACCGGCGTAGGCGAGGTACTCAAAGCGTACAATCCGCTTGTAAAAATCGTTGCTGTTGAGCCGCAGGAATCCCCCATGCTCTCCGAGGGGCATAGCGGCAGCCACGGCATTCAGGGCATTGGCGCAAACTTTGTACCCGCCCTTTTGAATCGGGAAATTTTAGATGAAGTCTTTCCGGTGACCACCGAGCAGGCATTCACAGCCGCCAGAGAGGCCGCCAAGACCGAAGGGCTGCTGGTGGGTATTTCCTCCGGCGCGGCTTTGCACGCCGCCGCCGAGATAGCCAAACGCCCCAAAATGCGCGGCAAACAAATCGTTGTCCTCCTGCCAGACGGCGGCGAGCGGTACCTTTCCACCGCGTTGTTTGACTGATGGCTGCGGGAGGAATCCCCATGCATATTCGCAAAGCCGCACAGGCGGACGCCGACTTTCTGCTGCGGGAAGATAAACACATTGCGCCCGAAGAAATCCGTATGCTGCTATCACGGGGACGGTATTTTTTGGCACAGCAGGATGGCGAAAGCATCGGCTGGCTGCGCTGGAACCTGTTCTGGGACAATACGCCGTTTTTGAATATGATTTATGTTCTGGAACCATTTCGCCGCAGCGGTATTGGCAGCGCTTTGCTGGCAGCATGGGAAGCAGAGATGCGCACGGCGGGCTATTCAATGGTTATGACATCATCTCTTTCGGACGAGCAGGGGCAGTTCTTTTATCGCAAACACCGCTACTGCGATGCCGGCGCCCTGCTGCTGCCCGGTGAAGCGGCGGAGATTTTTTTCGTAAAGCACCTGAAGTAAATCAGCATAAAAAATGACGATTCTGTGAAACAGCAGAACCGTCATTTCTTATTTATTGAGCCGGCGTTTTTTTGCGGGAACGCCGTTTTTTCATTAGGATAAGCAGAAGAACGCCCGCCAGCGGGAAAA
>CASFEZ010000017.1 GCA_949293815.1 uncultured Eubacteriales bacterium
TTTGATCGCATGAATATATTTCTGAAAAAAGCAATCGGACTTGCGCTGGCAGGCTGTCTGGCTGTCGGCTGTGCACTGTCTGCCTTTGCCGCCGAAACCGGCACCACCGCCCTCCGGCAGGAGGAAGGCACCACCAATACCGGCACCGGCGACACCGACGGTGACGGTGCACTGACGGCTGCTGACGCCAGAGAACTGGCGCTTTCGGCGCAAAACGGCGATGCGGTCGCCGACGGCGACTACAATATGGACGGCAGCGTCAGCCTGGCGGACGCCAAAATTCTGCTGCGCGCCGCTGCGGGCATTGCCCCCACCGCTTCGCTGGATGTGGACGACCCGCTTGCCGGAAATGGTTTGGGGCTTTACGACAGCGTGCTTTCCGCCAACGGCAAAAGCTATTCGGCGGCGGAATACAGCTACTACTACACCTCGCTGTATATGTCCTACGCCCAGCAGTCCTATTATTATGATTACTATTACGGCGAGGGCTACGGCGCCATGCTCACCGGCTTTGACTATCAGCTCTCCCCCGCCGAACAATATCTGAGCACATCCGACGGCTCGCAGGTAAGCTACGCGGTCTATTTCAACGAGCTGGCCATTGCTACCATGGAACAGTATTCCTATTACGCAGCCCAAGCCAAAGCGCTGGGGCTGGAACTGGACGAGGAAGACCAGGCGTATATTGACGAAAATATGACCTCGATTTTACAGACCGCCGATTCTTACGGTATGACGCTGGACGCTTTTTTGGAGGAGCAGTACGGCGCGGGCATTAACTCCTATATTTTCATGAATGTGATATACGAACAGCTGTATGCGCAAAAATACCAGGAGCATATGCAGCAGGAAATTTCCGACAGCATCACCGATGAGCAGATTGACGCCCAGTATGAATCCGACCCCACCGCGTATAACCTGGCAACCTTGCGCGCCATGCGTTTTTCCGTAACCGAGAATGAGGACGGCACCTCAGACGCTGAGCAGCAGCAGGCGGCGGCAGCCGATTTTATGAGCTCCGTAACCGATGAGGCTTCCTTTGTTGCGCTGGCGGCGGAAGTCGATCCGGTCAACTTTCCGGAATCCATCAATTCTCTGATTGCGGATATTGACTATGACACCCTTGCCCAGTATGTGGGCGAAGACGCGGCCGATTGGGCATTTTCCGCAGACCGGAAAACGGCGGATATGCAGATCTTTACAACCGGCTCCTATATCTATGTGCTGTTCATCAGCGAGCCTGCCGCAAAAAACGAAGAATGCCTGCCGTCGGTACGGCATATTCTGGTTTCCTTTGACGATTCCGAGGAAGTTACCTCCGAAGAGGGTGTAACCGATGCGTACGGCAACCGCGTTCTGTCCAGAGAGGAAGCCTATGCCCTTTGTGAGGACTACCTGAAAGAATACGAACGGGGCGATCGAACCGAAGAGAGCTTTGCGGCTCTGGCGGAAAAGTACAGCGAGGATACCGCTTCCCTCTCCTCCGGCGGTCAGGGCAGCGAAGGCGGTCTGTACAGCGATATTCCCCGCGGACAGTTTGTAGAACCGTTTGAGGAGTGGGCATACGACGAGTCCCGCGAGGTCGGAGACACGGGCATTATTGAAAGCGAACACGGCTATCATATTATGTATTTCTGCGGCAGAGCCGAAGAACCGGACTGGAAAGCCACCATCCGCGAAGAGCTTGCTTCGGAACAAACGGAAGAATACATGGAATCGCTTGCCGATAAATATACCGGTTCCGCCTCATATCGCGATGAGGACGCCGAAGCGGCATATACCTTTGCGCTGCAGGCAGTGGAAGGGTATTTTGCATAAAAACGAAAAACAATGGGGTTGTCCGGACGGGCAGCTCCATTGTTTTTTCAGCATAAAATCGACAGAATTTGACATTACTGCATAACGCACAAAGAAATCTTTCGATTTTACGCCTATACTTTTGGTCTTTTTTGTGCATTCTATCTACGAAACGAAAAAAAATACGAGTCATTTCTGACAAAATAATCAAAAACGCTTGAAAACGATGGTTATATTTGTTAAAATAACTTCGTATCGATGATTGCGGAGGTGTGTGATATGGCAAAAAAGGATGGCGGCAACGGCGAATATCCGATTTTTCTGTTTCACCAGGGCAACAATGCCCGCGCCTATGAATTTCTCGGCGCGCACCGAACGGGCACAGACGAAGTGACATTCCGCGTATGGGCGCCGAATGCCGAATCCGTCTGCGTAACGGGGGATTTTAACGGCTGGAATGCAGAGGCGAATCCCTGCGTTCGGCTGAGCAAAGAGGGAATTTGGGAAGGCGTTGTGTCCGGCGTCAAGGTGTATGACGCATATAAATACTGTATTACCGCCAAAAGCGGAAAAAAGCTGATGAAAAGCGACCCGTATGGCTACCACATGGAAACCCGACCGGACAATGCTACAAAATATTACGAGCTGGACGGCTTCAGCTGGAGCGACAGCGATTGGATGCAGCGGCGCGCATCGCGAGCGGTATATCACGACCCGGTGAATATCTACGAAGTGCATGCCGGCTCCTGGCGCAAATACCCGGACGATAACTTTTTATCTTACCGGGATTTGGCGGATCAGCTGGTGGACTATGTTGCCGATATGGGCTATACGCATATCGAATTTATGCCTCTGGCGGAGCACCCCTTTGACGGCTCCTGGGGCTACCAGGTTACCGGATATTATGCGGTCACCTCCCGCTACGGCACGCCCCACGATTTTATGTATCTGGTCAACAAATGCCATGAGGCGGGCATCGGCGTTATCATGGACTGGGTTCCCGCCCATTTTCCGAAAGACGCCAACGGTCTGTATGAATTTGACGGCATGCCCTGTTATGAATACAAGGATCCCAAAAAAGGCGAGCACTACCAGTGGGGCACCCGGGTGTTCGACTACGGCAGAACCGAAGTACAGAGTTTTTTGATGTCCAACGCCGAATTTTGGTTCGACAAATACCATGTGGACGGTCTGCGCGTGGACGCGGTGGCATCCATGCTCTATCTTGACTACGGACGGGATGACGGGCAATGGATTCCCAACAAAGACGGCGGACGGGAAAACCTGGAGGCAGTAGCCTGCTTAAAGAAGATTAACGAAGCGGTGTTCCGGGATTTTCCCGGCGTGATGATGATAGCCGAAGAAAGCACCGCCTGGCCGATGGTTTCCAAGCCGGTCTATCTGGGCGGCTTGGGCTTTAACTTCAAATGGAACATGGGCTGGATGAACGATATTTTGAAATACTTTTCTTTGGACGGGTATTTCAGAAAATACAATCACGATCTCATTACCTTCTCTTTCTTCTATGCCTTTTCCGAAAACTTTGTGCTGCCCATCTCCCACGATGAGGTGGTGCACGGCAAATGCTCGCTTATCAATAAAATGCCCGGGGAGTATGAGGAAAAATTTGCCGGTGTACGCTCCTTTTTGGGATATATGTACGCGCATCCGGGCAAAAAGCTGCTGTTTATGGGGCAGGAGTTCGGTCAGTTTATTGAGTGGAACGAAAAGCAGGAGCTGGACTGGGTGCTGCTGGACTATGAACGCCACCGCCAATTACAGGAATATACCCGGCAGTTGAACCGCTTTTATCGGGCGCATTCGCCGTTTTGGGAAATCGACTATTCCTGGGAGGGCTTTGAATGGCTTATCAGCGGCGACAACGCCAATTCGGTGATCGCGTTCCTGCGCAAAAACGAGGCGGGCGACACCATTGTTGTGATTTGCAACTTCACCAAAGTACGCCGGGATTTCTACAAGGTCGGCGTACCGGAAAAGGGCGTTTACGAAATTCTTTTCAACTCAGATGCCAGAGAATTCGGCGGCGAAGGCATTTTGCGCAAAAAACAGTACAAAACGCTGCCTCTGCCGATGCACGGGCAGGAGCAGGCGCTGGAGCTGACGCTGCCGCCGCTTTCCACCATGTATCTGGTTAAGAAAAAAACAAAACAGAGAACCGCAAAAACCACCCCCGCCGACAGCGCGCAGCCAAAAAAATAAAGCGGCTGCCCTTTGAGGCAACAAAAAAATACAGAAAAACGGAGGTCAGCTTATGGCTCGAAAAAAAGAATGTATCGCCATGCTTCTTGCCGGCGGTCAGGGAAGCAGGCTGGGTATTCTTACCCATAAACTCGCAAAGCCCGCCGTGCCTTTCGGCGGCAAATACCGCATTATCGACTTTCCCCTTTCCAACTGCGTCAATTCCGGTATCGACACTGTGGGCGTTTTGACCCAGTACCAGCCTCTGGTGCTCAACGACTATATCGGCAACGGTCATGCCTGGGACCTGGATCGGGCGGACGGCGGCGTACACGTGCTCTCCCCGTACCAGCAAATTACCGGCACCGCCTGGTACAAGGGCACCGCCAATGCCATTTACCAGAATATCAACTTTATTGACCGCTATTCCCCGGACTATGTGGCGGTGCTCTCCGGCGACCATATTTACAAAATGGACTACTCCAAAATGCTGGAATATCATAAGAGCAAAGACGCAGCCTGCACCATTGCCATGCTGGAGGTGCCCTGGGAAGAGGCGTCCCGCTTCGGGCTGATGTTTACCGACGAGGACGGCAGAATTACCGCATTCGAGGAAAAACCGAAGAACCCCAGAAGCAATAAGGCGTCCATGGGCGTGTATATTTTCACATGGTCAAAGCTGCGCAAGTACCTGATTGAGGACGAGGACAATCCCGCCTCCTCCAACGACTTCGGCAAGGATGTCATTCCCGCTATGCACACAGCCGGCGAGAAACTGTACGCCTATGCCTTTGACGGGTACTGGAAAGATGTGGGTACCATTGACAGCCTTTGGGAAGCCAATCTGGACTTGCTGAACCCGAAGGTCAATCTGGATCTGAGCGACGATTCCTGGAAAATTTACGGCAACAATTCCGCCCAGCCGCCCCACTATCTCTCCTCCTGTGCGGTGGTGGAAAGCTGCATGATCAGCGCGGGCTGCGAGATCAGCGGCGAGGTGGATTATTCGGTGCTGTTTTCCAATGTCACCATTGAAGAGGGCGCCACCGTAAAATACTCCATCGTTATGCCCGGTACGGTCATCAAAAGCGGCGCGGTGGTGCAGTACGCCATGCTGGCGGAAAATGTAACCGTAGAGTCCGGCGCCGTAATTGGCGAATGCCCGGAAAAAATGGAGGATTTGGACAAATGGGGCATTGCCGTGGTCGGCAACGGCGTCAAAATCGGCAAAAACGCCAAAATCGCCCCCAAGATTATGTGCGATAACGATGTGCAGGAGGGAGAATCCATATGAACGGCAAAAATATAGCGGGACTTATCTATTCCAATAGCTACGACAACAATCTGCCGGAGCTGACAAACCTGCGCACCATGGGCTCTGTCCCTTTCGGCGGTCGGTACCGTTTGATTGACTTTATGCTGTCAAACATGGTCAATACCGGCATTTCCAAGGTCGGTGTGCTGACCAAAAACAATTACCGTTCCCTGATGGATCACATCGGCATGGGGCGTCCCTGGGATCTGGCGCGCAAAAGAGAGGGCATTTACCTGCTGCCGCCCTTTAATTCCAACGCTGCCGGCGATTATACCAACCGGCTGGAGGCATGCCTGGCCGCCGAGGAATTTATTCGCCTGTCCAAAGAGGAATATATCCTGATGTGTGACAGCAATACCGTTTGCAGCTTTGATCTCGGCGATATGAGCCATTTCCATACGCAGCATGATGCGGATATTACCATCGGCTGCATGAGCGGCAAAACCCCCAATCTGCCCCAGCTGCCGGTATTTGAAACAGCGGAAGACGGCCGGATTACCGACATGGAGCTGGCGCCGAAGGACCATGAAGAGCGCTTCATATCCGCCCATATTGTGTTCATGAAAAAGAACCTTCTGCTCTCGCTTATGCGGGATGCCCGTAGCCATGGCTACACGGATTTTGACCGGGATATCATTCAAAGAAATATCAACAGGCTCAAAATTTACGCTTATTCCGTGCCCGGCTTCTGCCGGATGATCGACTCCTTACAGGGCTATTACGACATCAACATGGAGCTGCTGGATTACGACAACCGCACCGCGCTGTTCTGTGACGACCGACCGGTTTTCACCAAGGTGCGGGACGATATGCCCTCCATTTACGGCATCGGGGGCGAAGCGAAAAATTCCCTGATTGCCGATGGCTGCGTCATTAACGGCACCGTGGAAAACTCCGTGCTCTCCCGGGGCGTTTATGTGGAAAAAGGCGCGGTCGTCAAAAACTGTGTGCTCATGCAGGGTACCTTTATCGGCGAAGACGCGTCGGTCAACTGTGTGATTTCAGACAAAAATGTGGTACTCAAGCCCCGCCAGAGCCTTTCCGGCGCAAAGAACTACCCGCTGTATATCGCAAAGGGGACGGTTATTTAAGAAAAACGCGTCATAACCGTGCGGATTTTTCCCCTCAGTCAAAGGTTTGGCGAGTCGCTCGCCTTGTTTTTCCCGGCACATGCGCCGGGACGGATGATTTTTGCGTGATACAAGAAAGGAAACGATGAAAAATGAAAGTATTATTTGCAGCCAGCGAAGCCCGTCCCTTTGCCGCCAGCGGCGGTCTGGCGGATGTGGCCTGTTCGCTGCCGCAGGCTCTCAGGAAACGGTTGGTCGGCTGCCGGGTGATTATGCCGCTGTACAGTGCCATTCCCCAGCATTTGCGGGACAGCATGGAGTTTATCACGCATATTACCGTTCCCGTGGCCTGGCGCAGACAGTATTGCGGCATTTTCCAGGCGAAATACAATGGCGTTATCTATTATTTTATCGACAACCAGTATTATTTTAAGCGGGACGGTCTGTACGGCTATTATGACGATGCGGAGCGCTATGCGTTTTTTGCCCGCGCTATTTTGGAAGTGATTCCCCATATTGACTTTAAGCCGGATATTATTCACTGCAACGACTGGCAAACCGCGCTGACGCCGGTTTACTATTCGCTGTTTTACGCGAACCGCGAGGGCTTTGAAAACATCAAAACCGTATTTACCATTCACAATATTCAATATCAGGGAAAATACGGCAGGGAAATCCTGAATGAAGTAGTCGGTCTGTCGCCGGAAGAGGCGCGGTATGTGGAATACGACGACTGCGTCAACTATATGAAAGGCGCCATTGAATGCGCAAACAAGGTGACCACGGTCAGCCCCTCCTACGCAAAGGAAATTCTCGACCCCTGGTATTCCCACGGGCTGGACGGCATTTTACGCGACCGGGAATGGAAATTACAGGGCATTTTGAACGGCATTGGAACGGATATTTACGACCCGGAAAACGACCCGGTGATTTACGCCCACTACTCCGCCGACGACCCGTCGGGCAAAGCGCTGAACAAAAAAGGGCTGCAGGAGGAAATGGGTCTGCCCGTGCGGGCGGATGTACCGCTTTTGAGCATTGTCAGCCGACTGGTCTCGCACAAGGGGTTTGATTTGATTAAAACGGTATTCGACGAACTGCTTTGGAATAATGATATTCAAGTGGTTGTTCTCGGATCGGGCGAATGGCAGTACGAGGACTTTTTCAAACGCATGCAGGAAAAATACCCGCAGAAGCTGGCGCTGCGGCTGGGCTTTCTGCCGGATTTGGCGCAGAAAATTTACGCCGGCTCCGATATTTTCCTGATGCCCTCCAAAAGTGAGCCATGCGGCCTGTCACAGATGGTTGCGCTGCGGTACGGCAGTATTCCCATTGTGCGCGAAACCGGTGGTCTGAAGGATTCCATTTTTGACAGCGGCAACGGCGAGGGCAACGGCTTTACCTTTTCCAACTACAACGCCCACGATATGCTGCACACCATTTACCGTGCGCTGGAAGGCTATTCCAATCAAGAGGGCTGGCAAATTCTGGTCAAGCGCGCCATGCACTGCGACTACAGCTGGAAAAGCGCGGCGGGCGAATATATTAAAATGTACAAAGAGGTTTGCGGCGGCTGATTTTGCGCAGCGCGACCCGTTGATTATGATAAAAAGCGAGGTACCCATATGGCAGAATGGCTGCTTTCCGCCTTTGCCGATGAAGCCGGCGGCGGCATTCGGGAACAAATACAGGCTCTGCAAGCGAACGACATGACGCATATTGAGCCGCGCGGTTTGGATTGGGGCAATATCTCTGAAATAACCGAACATGAAAGCAAAGAACTGCGCCGTATATTAGACGATAACGGCATTGGCATATCCGCCCTCGGTTCTCCGTTCGGCAAGATTGGCATTCGCGAGGATTTTGCGCCCCATTTTGAAAAATTCAAGCAATGTGTCGAAAACGCCTGCATTTTAGGGGCGAAGCGCATTCGGATTTTTTCTTTCTATTTTCAGGATGGGGACGACTTTGCCGCTCTGCGGGATGAAGTGCTGGAGCGGCTGGAAAAATTTTGCGATTACGCAAACAAAAGCGATATCTGGTGCTGCCATGAAAACGAAAAGGGCATTTACGGAGATATTCCGGCGCGTAATCTGGATATTTTGAAAGCCCTTGACGGCAAAATCAAGGGCGTATTCGACCCGGCGAACTACATTCAATGCGGCGTGACCGACATTCCGGCGGCGTATGACCTGCTGGAGCCATACATCGATTACCTGCATATCAAGGATTGTCTTGCCGCCACCGGCAAGGTGGTACCGGCGGGCAGCGGCGATGGGCAGATTCTGACGCTTTTGCGGCGCTTTGCCAAAAAAGCGGGTAAGCGATTCCTGACGCTGGAGCCTCACTTGAAAGTATTTGACGGTCTGGCGGCGTTAGAGCAGGCGGGCGGCACGGAGTCAGTGGATGTGGAAGACTTTACCTATCCTACCAACCGGGCGGCGTTCGATGCTGCCGCCGAGGCGTTGCGGGCGCTTTTGCAGCAGGTTTGACTTATTTGATTCTTAGAAAGGACTGTTACCCATGTTTTCACATACCAACTTAAAAGACCGTGTCGCCGTCATAACCGGCGGCGGCGGTGTGCTTTGCAGCGGCTTTGCCAGAGATTTGGCGGCGCAGGGCATGAAGGTTGCCATTCTGGATTTAAATTTGGAAGCGGCACAAAAGGTCGCCGATGAAATCAACGCCGCCGGCGGTACCGCCTTAGGGGTAGCGTGCAATGTGCTGGATACCGACAGCCTGAAAAAGGCCAAAAAGCAGGTCAACGAAGCGTTCGGCCCCTGCGATTTGCTTTTGAACGGCGCGGGCGGCAACAACCCCAAGGGCACCACCACCAAGGATACGCTGTCCCTTGAAGATATCACCGAAAAGAACCCGGAAGTGAAAACCTTTTTTGATTTGGAGCCGGAGGGGATTCAGTTTGTATTCAATCTGAATATTCTGGGCACCCTTTTGACCACGCAGGTATTCGCGCTGGATATGGTGGGCAGAGAGCACACCACCATCATCAATGTATCCTCGATGAACGCCTACCGCCCCTTAACGCGCATTCCCGCCTACTCCGCCGCCAAAGCCGGCGTTTCCAACTTTACCCAGTGGATGGCGGTTCATTTTGCGGATGTGGGTATTCGCGTCAACGCCTTAGCGCCGGGCTTTTTCTCCACCAACCAGAATAAGACATTGCTCTATAACCCGGACGGCTCTCTTTCCGCCCGCTCGGAAAAAATCATCAGCCACACCCCCCTGCGCCGGTTCGGCACTCCGGAGGATTTGACTGGTACGCTGCTGTACTTGGCGGATGAGACCTATTCCGCCTTTGTCACCGGCGTCATTATCCCCATCGACGGCGGTTTTGCCGCCTATTCCGGCGTATAAACGGACATTGGTCCCGTGTTCGATGCCAATGTGTGCTTTTTTGAGCAAGAAGCACGAGCGTTTCCGCTCCTCGGGCGCGGATGTTTACGATTTTACCAAAGAAAAGCTCTTTACAAAGCGAAAAAAGTGTGATAAAATATATAGGCTTGCGGGGTTCACGGATCGGGGCTTTGGCCGCTTTGGCGGAATTCACCTGTCCCCTGTCTGAGGCCTTCGCAAAAAAAATAACGAGGTGAAAAAAATGACAGCTGAAAGAAAAGCGGAACTGATCAAAGAGTATGCCCTGCATGAAGGTGACACCGGTTCGCCGGAGGTACAGATTGCCCTTTTGACCGAGCGCATCAACAATCTGACCGAGCACCTGAAAGCAAACAAAAAAGACCATCATTCCAGAAGAGGTCTTCTGAAAATGGTTGGTCACAGAAGAAACCTGCTCGCGTATTTGCAGAAGGTTGATATTGAAAGATACCGTTCTATCATTGCCAGACTCGGTATCCGTAAGTAATCCTGTTTTTTTACGGCGGCAGAGCGCGTTGCGGTTTGCCGCCGCCCTTGTTTTGTCTGATTCCGGCGTTGGTTTTAGCAGTTAACAGAGAGCCTTTTCCCGTCTTGGCAATTCCCGTATTTTTTGTCTTTGCTGTTTGGCGGGGCAAGACTTTGTGTTATTGTTAAAACCCGGCGGATTCATATAATTATCTCAAATAAAATAGAAAGGTCAGGTTTTAACAGATGTTTGAAGAATTCAGAAAATTTGAAACCACCCTTGCGGGAAGACCGCTGGTGGTCGAAACCGGCAAAATGGCGCAGCTGGCCAACGGCTCCTGCCTGATTCGCTACGGCGAAACGGAAATCCTCTGCACCGCTACCATGTCGGACAAGCCCCGGGAGGGTGTGGACTTTTTCCCGCTTTCCGTGGATTTTGAAGAGAAGCTGTACTCCGTGGGCAAAATTCCCGGCTCCTTCCAGCGCCGGGAGGGCAGAGCCAGCGAAAAGGCGACCCTCTCCGCCCGCGTGATTGACCGTCCGATTCGTCCGCTGTTCCCCAAGGATATGCGCAACGATGTCAGCGTGGTGTCAACGATTATGTCCGTTGACCAGGACTGCCTGCCGGAAATTACCGCGATGATCGGCGTTTCCATTGCCATTTCCATTTCCGACATTCCCTGGGACGGCCCGATTTCCGGTGTTTCCGTCGGTCTGGTTGACGGCAAATTCGTCATCAACCCCACCGAGGCCGAGCGTGAAAAATCCGATATGGCGGTTACCGTTGCTTCCACCTCCGAGCTGGTTGCCATGATTGAAGCGGGCGCCAACGAAGTGGACGATGAAACCATGTTCGACGGCATTATGTTCGCCCATCAGGAAAACCAGAAGATTGTCAAATTCATTCAGGATATCACCGCCGAAATCGGCAAGGAAAAGATTGACTTCCCCTCCAACGATCCGGATCCGGAGATGTTCGAGGCCATCAAGGAATTTGCCATAGACGATATCAAAGCCGCCCTCGACACCGATGACAAACGTGTTCGCGATGAGCGCCTGAAACCCGTTTATGAAGCGGTACACGAAAAATTCGATGAAGTATATCCCGACATGGCGGAAAAAATCGATGACTGCCTGTACAAGACCCAGAAGTTCGTGGTGCGCCGCTGGCTTCTGGACGAGGGCAAGCGCGTAGACGGTCGCGGCATTGATGAAATCCGCCCCTTGAGCGCCGAAATTGACTTGCTCTCCCGCGTACACGGCTCGGGCATGTTCACCCGCGGTCAGACCCAGGTGCTCTCCGTCACCACCCTTGGTTCGATGGCAGACGCCCAGCTGCTGGACGGCATCGACAACCAGGAGAGCAAACGCTATATTCATCACTACAACTTCCCCTCCTATTCCGTAGGTGAAACCAGACCTTCCAGAGGTCCCGGTCGCCGCGAGATCGGTCACGGCGCGCTGGCTGAGCGGGCGCTGCTGCCGGTGATTCCCTCGGTGGAGGAGTTCCCCTACACCATCCGCGTGGTTTCCGAGGTGCTTTCCTCCAACGGATCCACCTCCCAGGGCTCTGTCTGCGGTTCTACCCTGTCGCTGATGGCCGCCGGTGTGCCTATCAAAGCACCGGTAGCGGGTATTTCCTGCGGTTTGATTACCGAGGGCGACCGCTTTATGACCATGGTTGACATTCAGGGGCTGGAGGACTTCTTCGGCGATATGGACTTCAAGGTCGCCGGTACCAAGAAAGGCATTACCGCCATTCAAATGGATTTGAAGGTACACGGTCTGACCCCCGCCATTATCAAAGAGGCGCTTGCCAAGACCCATAAGGCAAGAAACTATATTCTGGATGAAGTGATGCTGCCGGTCATTGCCGAGCCGCGTCCCGAATTGTCCAAGTACGCGCCCAAGATGCTGACCACCAAAATCGATCCCGATAAGATCGGCGATGTTATCGGCAAACAGGGCAAGGTCATTCAGAAAATCTGCGCCGAGTGCAATTGTAAAATCGATGTGGAAGAGGACGGCAATGTCTTTATTTCCTCCACCGATCTGGACGATGCTCAGCGTGCGCTCAATATGATTGAAACCATCGCCAACGACCCCGAGGAGGGCGCGATTTACAAAGGTGTTGTCACCCGCCTGATGAGCTTCGGCGCGTTTGTGGAAATCGCCCCCGGCAAAGAGGGACTGGTTCATATCAGCCAGCTGGATGTAAAGCGTGTGGACAAGGTCGAGGACTGCGTCAATGTGGGCGATGAGGTTATCGTAAAGGTCTTGCCGATCGACGATCAGGGCAGGCTGAACCTGTCCCGCCGGGATGCGCTGATTGAGGTGGAGGGGCTGACCCCGGAGTACACCCCCGAACCCCGCGCCCCGCGCAAGGGCGGTTCCCGCGGTGACAACCGTAACCGCCGCGGCGGCAACCGGCACTAAGCCCCTTATATTACAAAAAAATAAAAGCAACAAAGCCATAAAAAAGGAACAGGCTGCCGGTCGGCGGTCTGTTCCTTTTATACGCGATCGTATTTGCCGGAAACCTTTGATTCCACAAAAATATGACGCTTATTTTCGGGCAGGCAACGCGGCTTATTCCTGCTAAGCCGTTCATGTTTCCAAAAAAATAAAAAACAAAGTCATAAAAAGGAACAGGCTGCCGGTCGGCGGTCTGTTCCTTTTATACGCGGTCGTATTTGCCGGGAACCTTTGATTCCACAAAAATATGACGCTTATTTTCGGGCAGGCAGCGCAGCTTATTCCTGCAAGGCTGCGGGCGCTTCGTCTGTATTTTTCAGAACCTCGGCGATGCAGGGGTGCTTTTCCATTTCCGCCAGAAGCAATGTATCACCGGTTTGGCGGGCAGTTTCCGTCAGCTGGCGAATGGTTTCGGCATCTTCCGGCTGTAAATTGCCGTCTTCCGCATTTTCCGCCGCCGCCCGCAGGCGCAAAACCCGTACAATACCGGCGTGGCGGTCTTCATTCAAATCATAAAGGAAGAACGGAATGGCCATAATCACCGCCCCAATCAGCGCCAGCAGGGACTGATAGAAAAAGATGTTGCTGCGCAGCGTATCGTTTTGAAGCGCAACCGAAATATCATCCGAAAACCCAACGCCGCCGAAAGACAGGAACAACGGTGTTAAAATGCCGGTAAAAATACCAATCACCGTCGTGATAATCGCCATATAGTTTTGCCAGAAGCCCTCCAGGCGTTTGCCGGTTTTCATTTGAATTTCGTCCAGCACATCGGAGGTCATTAAACCGGAAAGGTAGTAATACCCACCACAGAACTGCTGGAAAAACGCAACAATGAGAATGACCACCGGATTCTTATGGAAAATCAGCTGCAATCCAATCATAGCGGCATACACCAGGCAGGAACACAGCATCAATTTCCGCTTGCCGAGTTTTTTAATCAAAAACGGACCAAATAGCAGCGCAATGGCAATGGCATTCATCAGCAAGGTAGAGCAATACAGCCCCACAATGGTTTTGGCTGTGTTGGAGGTAAAGCTGTACTGGGTAATCCAGGTGGTAATATTCGCAAGTGACCGCACAGCGTTAAAGGCGTTGAACAGGGTGATTATCCAAAAATACTTATTCTTGCTTAATATTTTCATGCCCTCAATAAAGCGCACCTTCGCCACATAGCTGCGGTTGACGACCACCCGTTCCTGCACACCCCGCAGCAGGATCGAAACCAGCAGCACACCGCCAACGCCGCAAATGGGGAATGCAATGCGGTACATTTCCACCGCGTTCCAACCGCCCGCCTCGGCAAAAACAGAACCCGCCAAAATGGGTAAAATAATATTAACGATTGAACTGGGCAGACCGGATACCAGACCTTTTACGGAGCTGATATTGGCTCGCTCCTGCGCAACGGAAGAAATGGTTTGTTCAATACCGGTCAGGCATTGATTGAGTAATGTAATAAAAAATGTGCCAATCTGAATCAGCAGAAAAGCCAGCAGAATACCCAAATTAAAGCTGAGCGTAGACGCTTCCTGCACGCCCATCAGCGGAATGGCCGGAAGAGACAGGGCAAACAGCTCCATATCCAGCCAGCTTTCCGGAATATACGGCACAAAAGAAAAACTGATGGCAGCGCCCATCGCCGCCCAAATCAAAAACGGCTTAAATTTTCCCCGTTTGCCGTTGGAATTGTCAATCAGCATCGACAGGATAGGCGAGCGGATAATAGCGCAGACAGCCGCCAGAATACCCAGTATCCACGCCATACCGGTGGACATGCGGAAGTAGGAAATCATTAAATGCACACTGGTGGCAATGGTGGTATATTGGGTGAGGACGCCAAGTAAATTCGCGCTGCCCGTACCGGCGGCAAAAGTCGCCACCTCGCGATAACTGGCCTGATACCCCGCCGGCGGGGTTTTCCAATTTGCCTTAAAACGGTTCAGCAATTCACGCAGCTGTGCGCTGCGCTTTTCCGAATCTTTTTTCATATATAGCCCTGCTTTCTGTCATTCAGCGCGTATTTAAGGTAAGTTTATCATATTGCCCTGAATGATGCAAGACAAAATTTATTTTTTGTTGATTTTCCCATAAAAATCCTGCAAATATCCGCTGACAGCCTAAAAAAAAGAAGAGCGGCTCCATAAAAACCGGGCGAAGATATGATAAAAAAGCAACGGATGTAAAAAGATTAAGAATGTACGGTCAAATTTTAACAAATCCGGGAAAATCCCTTGCTTTACCATGGGGAATCCGCTATACTATTATATTATTTTATCTTTTATAAGGGGAACAAATGCTATGATTACAGGCGCCGTTTTGCGGGATGGACTGATTTCCGCCGCCAATAATATAGCCAACTACAAAAACGCGGTCAACGCGCTGAATGTTTTTCCTGTTCCGGACGGAGATACGGGCAGCAATATGAGCATGACCATGGCGGCGGCAAAAACCGCAATGGAAGCCATTACCGATGACGCAGACGCCGGCTATGTGGCGGATCGGGCGGCATCGGCCATGCTGCGGGGCGCCAGAGGCAATTCGGGCGTGATTCTTTCGCTTATCTTTCGCGGGTTTGCCGACGGTTTAAAGGGCTGCGAGGCTGCCAACGGCGCGATTCTTGCCACAGCGTTGGAATTGGGCAGTACAAAGGCCTATAAAACCGTTTCCAACCCCACCGAGGGCACCATTTTAACCGTGATTCAAGCCGCCGCAGACGCCGCCAAAAAGAACAGCCGCGAGGATTTGGACGCGGCGGACACCTTTGAAGCGGCCTATCAGGGGGCGTGCGAGGCGCTTTTGAAAACCCCGGAGATGCTCAATGTCTTAAAGAAAGCAAAGGTTGTAGACGCGGGCGGTCAGGGGCTTTGCTATATCTTTTTGGGGATGCTCAGCGTTTTTATCGACGGCAAAATCATTGAAGCCAATGAGGAGACGGAACCGGAAGCTCAAATTGCGGCGCCCGCCGAGGTGATGCGCGAAGAGGACATTCGCTTTGCCTACTGTAATGAATTTATTATTAAGAAAAAAGACGACTTACAGCACACCGCTGATGAGATGAAAACCTATTTGCAGACCATCGGTGACTGCGTGGTTGTGGTAGAGGACGATGAAATCATCAAGGTGCATGTGCATTCCAACGACCCGGCTGCCGTTTTGGCAGAAGGGCTGCAATACGGCGAGCTGTTGACCGTCAAGGTGGAAAACATGAAGCAGCAGCACCGCAACGCCCACTGGGGCGCCGCCGAGCAGGCAAAGCCCGCAGAAAAGGTACACGCCGTGCCGGAAAAACGATATGGCTTTGTTTCGGTGGCGGCGGGCGAAGGGTTTCATGCTTTGTTCGAGCAGCTGGGGGCGGACGCCATTGTCAGCGGCGGTCAGACCATGAACCCCAGCACCGAGGATATTTTGGACGCCATTAACCGCGTACCTGCCGAACTTGTTTATGTACTGCCGAACAACAAAAACATCATTCTGGCTGCCCGTCAGGCTGCCGGGCTGGTAGCGGACAAAAAAGTGGTCATTCTCGAAACCCGCTCCGTTCCCCAGGGCATTGCCGCCCTGCTCAGCTTTGACGAAGACGAGAACGAGGAAACCAACACCGCCGCCATGCAGGACGCCTTTGGGCGGGTGCAGACCGTTTCGGTCACTTACGCGGCGCGGGACAGCTTTGCCGCCGGTCTGAATATTAAAAAGGGACAGTGCATGGGGCTGGAAAACGGAAAAATTACCGTGGTTTCCGATGACCCCAACGACGCGGCTTTCCGCGCAATAAAACATATCGCAAAACGCTCCGCCAATGTCATAACCATATATTACGGCGAAAGCATAACCGAAGAAAAGGCAAACGCCCTTGCCGACAGCTTAACTGCCCGCTATTCCGGCGCGGAGATTATGGCGGTGGCAGGCGGTCAGCCGGTATACCATTATTTAATTTCTGTCGAATGAATATGCAATGGAATCGGGATATTCAATATGTAAAAGGAGTCGGAGAGGTCAAAGCCCGGTCGTTTCGGCGGCTGGGTGTGGACACTCTTCTGGCTCTTTTGCGTTTTTATCCCCGGGCATATGAGGATTGGAGCAAAATTTACGCCGTCGCCGATGCGCCGGAGGGCATTCCCTGCTGCGTGAGCGGCGTTCTTGCTTTTCCGCCGGAAACCAAACGGCTGCCCGGCAACCGTATTCTGGTGCGCACCGCGCTGGTGGACGGCGCGGAGGTGCTCGGCATTGTATTTTTTAATAATAAATATGTGGCGTCTTCTCTGCATGAGGGAGAGGAATATATTTTTTTCGGCAAGGTGGAGCGGGATGCCTATTCCGGCGGGCGGCAAATGGTATCGCCCCGCTTTCAGCCGAAAGGAGTAAGCGAAGGGTATTTGCACCCGATATACCGCCAGACCGAAAAACTCAACTCCGCCGCCATTGCCCGCTGCGTGCGCCATGCGCTGGAGCTGAGCGAGGGACAATTGCAGGAAACCCTGCCGGACTACCTGTTAAAAAAATACCGCCTGCTGCCGCTGCGGGAGGCGCTTTGGGGCATTCATTTTCCGAAAAACGAAGAGGAGATGGAAAGTGCCCGCCGCCGTTTGGCGTTTGAAGAATTATTGACGCTGGAGCTGGGGCTGCTGGCGCGCCGCCCGGACGGCAAGCCCGGCGTTGCGCTATCCCATTCCGCCAAGGATTTTACGGCAAAGCTGCCTTTTACACTGACCGGCGCACAAAAACGCGCCATAGGAGAGATAAGCAGCGACCTGGCAAGCGGCAGCGTCATGCGAAGGCTCTTACAGGGCGATGTGGGCTCGGGCAAAACTGTGGTGGCGGCGGCGGCGGTTTATTCCTGCGTCAAAAGCGGATACCAGGCGGCGCTGATGGCGCCTACCGAGGTGCTGGCCGGGCAGCATTTTCGCACCTTTCTACGATTTTTTGAAAACAGCGGTATTCGCACCGCAATATTATCCGGCTCCATGAGCAAAAAAAGCAAGGACGCCCTCAAGCAGGCGCTGCTCGCCGGTGAAATCGATTTTGTGGTGGGCACCCATGCGCTGATTCAGCAGGATGTCACCTTTCGCAATCTGGCGCTGGTTATCACCGATGAACAGCACCGGTTTGGCGTAGGGCAGCGCACGGCGCTGGCGGAAAAGGGCACGGATCCGCACATGCTGGTCATGTCCGCAACGCCGATTCCCCGCACGCTGGGGCTGATTATATACGGCGATATGGATATTACCGTGCTGGATGAGCTGCCCCGGGGACGGCAGCCGGTGGAAACCTATCTGGTAGACGCCTCGTACCGTCCGCGGCTGTATCGCTTTTTGGAAAAACATTTTCAGTCCGGGCAGCAGGGGTATATTATTTGCCCGCTGGTAGAAGAGGGCGGCGCGGAATCGGCGCTGATTCCGGCAGAGGAATATTATGAATACCTGCAAAAAGAGGTTTTCCCGAACCGCCGCATTGGGCTTTTGCACGGCAAAATGAAAAGCGCGGAAAAGGATCGGGTGATGCTGCGCTTTCAGGAGGGGCAGATTGATTGTCTGGTTGCAACCACCGTTGTGGAGGTGGGCGTGGATGTGCCCAATGCCACGGTAATGCTGATTGAAAACGCCGACCGGTTCGGGCTTTCCCAGCTGCACCAGCTGCGCGGGCGCATCGGGCGCGGCACGAAAAAATCCACCTGTGTACTGATCAGCAACAACCAAAGTCACGATACGCAGGAGCGTTTGCAAATCATCTGCCAATCTACCGATGGCTTTCATATTGCCGAGGAGGATTTGCGGTTGCGCGGACCGGGGGATTTCTTCGGCGAGCGGCAGCACGGTCTTCCGGCGCTGAAAATTGCCGATTTGGTAAACGATACCAATATGGTGACGGCGGCACACCAAATCGCCGAAAAAATATTGCAAAACGATGCGTCCCTGTCTTTGCCGGAAAATGCCCCCCTGCAAGAAGCGGTAAAGCAGATGTTCGGCGAAGGAGAAACCCTGCATTGAACGGGACAGAACAAAACAAAGCGAGGAGTTATCATGAAAAGAATTGCCAGTTTTGAAGTGGATCACAACACCCTGCTGCCCGGGATTTATATTTCCCGGCAGGACGGGGATATTACCACCTATGACATCCGTATGCGCCGGCCGAATAAGGAGCCGGTGATGGCAAACGATGCGATTCACACCATTGAGCATTTGTTTGCCACCTTTGTGCGCAACAGCGCGTCCTCGGACAAAATTATTTATTTCGGTCCCATGGGCTGCCGCACCGGCTGCTATTTTCTGGTGCGGGATATGCCGGAGCAGGACGCCATTGACCTGATTCGGCAGGCCTTTGCCTTTATCGCCGCCTACGAGAGAGAGATTCCCGGCGCATCCGAAAAGGAGTGCGGCAACTGGCGGGAACACTCCCTTTCGGGCGCGCAACAGGAAGCAAAACGCTTTCTGCCGGTCATTCAAAATTGGTCGGCAGAGCGGTTGCAATATTAAAAAATTAACGGAGGGTGTACACATGAACAGCATCTATCAGGCACATTGGATCAAAGCGGCAAAAAATACCAATCCCTGCGTGCCGGAATTTTTCCGCGACTTTTCGCTGCGCGGCGAAGTGAAGCGGGCGGAACTGAATATCACCGCGCTGGGCGTATTTTATGCACAGCTGAACGGCAAAAAAATCGGCGACGACATTTTTGCTCCCGGTTGGACCAGCTATACGCACCGGCTGCAATACATGACCTATGATGCAACGGGTCTGTTGCAGCAAAACAACCATCTGTCCGTGTGTGTGGGGCGCGGCTGGCGGTTCCACAAGCTTAAAGCATGGGGCAATAAGCAAATTGCGCCGGACGGCGCGGCGCTGCTCTGCGCGCTGACCGTAACCTATACGGACGGCACCGAGGAAACCATTCTGTCCGATGAAAACTGGTTTGTCAGAAGAACCGCCACCGTTTACAACGATATGTACAACGGCGAAACCTACGATGCGACAAAGCGTCCCGGGAAAGCATCACCGGCAGTTTGTTTCTCTTATTCCAAAAAAATCCTGCTCCCGCTGGAAGGTGTTCCGGTCAAAGAGCATGAAATATTTGATAATCCAAAAAAAATCATCACCCCAAAAGGCGAAACGGTTCTGGACTTCGGGCAGGAGCTGACCGGCTATGTACAGATTCATGTGCATGGTAAAAAAGGCGACCGGCTGACGGTCAAGCATTTTGAGGTTTTGGACAAAGACGGCAATGTCTATACCGAAAATTTACGCGCCGCGAAGCAGACCGTGTGTGTGATTTGCAGCGGTACAGACTTTCTGTATCAGCCAAAGTACACCTTCTATGGGTTCCGGTATATTCAGATAGAGGGCATCGATGAGGTGAACCCGGCGGATTTTAAGGCCATTGCCGTATATTCCGATATCAAACAGACCAGCAGCTTTTCCTGCTCGGTGGATTTATTGAATCAGCTCTACCACAATGTTCTTTGGGGACAAAAAGGGAATTTTCTGGATGTACCCACCGACTGCCCCCAGCGGGATGAACGCTTGGGCTGGACGGGGGACGCGCAGATTTTCGCCCGCACCGCTGCCATCAATTTTGATGTGGAAAAATTCTTTGAAAAATGGCTGTCTGACCTGGCATCGGAGCAAACGCCCGATGGCGAAATTCCCTGCATCAGCCCTGCCCACTACAGCAGAATTTGCCTGTCCAGCGCGGCCTGGTCCGACGCCGCCGTTATCATTCCCTGGCAGATGTATCTGGCCTACGGCAATTTGAAAAATTTGGAAAAAGCCTATCCCATGATGAAAAAATATGTGGATTTTATGGCCTCCTGCTGCGAAAAGAATGCGGAAGCAACCGATTTGGACTTTGTTCACCCTTGGAAAGAGGGCTTTCATTACGGCGACTGGCTGGCGCTGGATCAGCCGGACCCGGAGGATTCCAACGGTCGCACCAATAAAGGCTTGATTGCCACCGCATACCTTGCTTACGATTTGTGCATTTTAATCAAAACCGGCAAGCTGCTGGGACAGGAAATGTCATACTATGAAAAACTTTACGAGGATACCGTTCGCTTTTTCCGCACAGAATATATGCAGAACGGCAGAACCATTCAGGACACCCAAACCGCACCGGTGCTGGCTCTGTTTTTCAATCTGACCGACGACGCCGCAGCCACCGGCGCGCAGCTGGCGGAATATGTGCAGAAGGCGGGACACCTGACCACCGGCTTTGTGGGCACGGCTTATTTACTGCACGCGCTGAGCTTGGCAGGACGGGACGATTTGGCGGTATCGCTGCTGCTGAGAACCGAGTATCCCTCCTGGCTCTATCCGGTCACAAAGGGCGCAACCACGGTCTGGGAGCGCTGGAACGGCATACACCCCGATGGGCATTTTGCCAATAAAAAAATGAACTCGTTCAATCACTATGCCTACGGTGCGGTATTCGACTGGATTTTCAGCCGTCTGGCAGGCATCAACCCCTGCGAGGAAGCGCCGGGCTACCGGCATATCCGGTTTACGCCCATGCCGGATGCGCGCGTTGCGTGGCTGAATTGTTCGAAACAAACCGCATACGGCGAAGTGAAATCTGCCTACCGGCTACAGGACGGCATCTGGCACTTTGTATTCACCGTGCCGGAAGGCTGCACCGCCGAAGCGGAGCTTTTCGGAAAAACCTATCCTTTGCACAGCGGCGAAAATAACCTGTCTGCCGCCCAAACGGCATAAGTTTTATTTCTCTGGTAAACAGGCTTCCCTGTTTGCAATCCGGCATTCGCAAAACAAGACAGCAAATGCTTCTACACAGGCGGCGCAGGCGCATCTTTTTCGTCTGCGCCGACCGTTTCACAACAAAAGGGCAACCGGTTCCCTGTGCAAAAGCACCGGCTGCACCCCGGCAATCCCCCCTGTTTTATCCGCGAAACGAGCGAAGATTTGTTCGCTCACATTCGGCAGAATTTGTAATTTGGCGTGAAACATTTTGACAAATCTTACAAAATTGATAGCGGTGTGAAAAAATTGTAAAAAAATACTTTTCTTCAAGGGGAAATCATGGTATACTATTTACGATAATCAGGTAAAAAGCGACCGAACGGCGATTGGATTCTATGAGGTTTATTTGATTCGGTCTGAAAAATCGGTACCAGTTTTCAGTATTTTCAAAATCCAAAGATTCGCTTTGGTTGGTACATAGAATTAAGGAAGTGCAGCTTTTGGAAAAGTTTATGATAAATGGCGGTCGCCGCCTGGTTGGAGCTGTGGACATCAGCGGCGCGAAAAACGCCGCGCTTGCGATTATTCCCGCCACCGTTCTGGCCGAGGGCAAGTGCCGTATCGAAAATATACCGGATATTCGGGATGTGCGGCTGATGATGGACATCATTCGCCATCTTGGCGCATCCGTTAAACAAGTGAACCGCAACACCTACGAAATTGACACCACCTATATTGCGTCGGAAACCGTACCGGACGCCATGGCAAGAAAAATGCGTGCCTCGTATTATTTTATCGGTGCGCTTTTGGGGCGTGCCGGGAAAGCCGAGGTGGCCATGCCCGGCGGCTGCAATTTCGGCGTGCGCCCCATTGACCAGCATATTAAAGGCTTCGAGGCGCTGGGCGCCAGAGTCCGCACCGAAAACGCCGTGATTAAGGCCACGACCCGTGAGCTTTTGGGCGGCGCGGTTTATTTTGATTTGGTCAGCGTAGGCGCGACCATCAATGTGATGCTGGCGGCTGTAAAAGCCAAAGGCTTAACCATTATTGAAAACGCCGCCAAAGAACCGCATATCGTCGATTTGGCAAACTTTTTGAACCTGATGGGCGCGGATGTACGCGGCGCCGGCACCGATGTGATTAAAATCCGCGGCGTGGATTCGATGCACGGCTGCGATTATTCCATTATTCCCGATCAAATTGAAGCGGGCACCTATATGGTTGCAGCTGCCGCCACCGGCGGAGATGTATTGATTCGCAATGTCATCCCGAAACACCTGGATTCCATTAGCGCAAAATTGGTGGAAAGCGGCGTACAGATTGAAGAATTTGACGACAGTGTGCGTGTAACCGCCAACGGTCGGCTGCTGAAATGCAATATTAAAACCATGCCCCACCCCGGATTTCCTACGGATATGCAGCCCCAGTTCGCCGCCATGCTCTCGATTGCGGAGGGCACCAGCATTATCTCGGAGGGCATTTGGGACAATCGGTTCCGCTATGTCGAGCAGCTTTTGCGCATGGGTGCTTCCATTCAGGTAGAAGGCAAGGCGGCCATTATTGAGGGCGTTCCTCAGCTGAAAGGCGCGCCGGTACGGGCAGACGATTTGCGCGCGGGCGCGGCGATGGTTATTGCCGGATTGGTTGCCAGCGGCACAACCACCATAGAAGATATTCACCTGATTGAACGCGGCTATGAAAACATTCTCGGCAAACTGACCGCCCTGGGCGCGGACATCAGCCGTATTCAGGACGATGACGACACCCCGGCGCGGGTGATTCCCATGGTCAGTTCCCTGTAACGGAATGCATGATTTCGCCGGACAGCCTGTCCGGCTTTTTTGATGGCGCAAAACAGCGCTTTCGCCTGCCAGAGCCGAGCGGGCAATTTCATTTTATCGATTGACAAATCCCCGCCGGTTTGTTAAACTGTTTTTTACAAAAAGTCTTTGCCTCCTTAGTTAAATGGATATAATAAACCCCTCCTAAGGGTTTGTTGTGAGTTCGATTCTCGCAGGGGGCGCCAAAAGCCGGAAACCTGAAAACGCAGGTTTCCGGCTTGTTTTCTTGCTTTTGATTCCCAGAAAAATTACAAACATTGTTTGAGACCATTACATAAAAACGCGCAGATAAACATAAAATGGGAATAGGCATTGATTATACTGGTTCCGTGATAGAATGTTATTACTAAAAAGCGTGCAAATGCACAAAAATGGGGACTATAATAATGGAAATTCAAAGAGATGCTTACCTACAGCAGCTGGTTCTGCGGAAAGACAATGGCATGATAAAAGTAATTACCGGCATTCGCAGATGCGGTAAATCCTTGTCCCTTTCCAGCGATATTGCAACTTATTTTTTATGCACATTATCTAACATCTAATTAGCCATGCATGACAAGTTCCAACACATCAATTGGCGTTGTAAATACATCTATGGTATCGCCATTTGAATCTAAAAATTCTACCTCAAAATAAGTGCCATCATATTCTAAAACAATAGTGCCTTCCGTTCCAGCAGATAGTCCGTTGAATTCCTTAGTCAGCTTGACTACATCTAATTCTCTCATTGCTTATTTTCCTTTCTTATCGGGATAGACAGTTACTATCTTGTATGTAGTTCTGCCATTGTCTTTTTGTATAACAACTACCACATTGACGCTAACAGATTCACCGTCTTTACTTGTTAATTTTGCATTATAGATGTGTTTGATGCCAAATTGAGTTGTCTCGCTTTTGGTAGGTATTTTTCCTATAAGAGAAGCTACGACATTTTTATGAAATGCTTTCGTGCGAACCTTCGCACCCAGGGTCTCGAAACCCTTGATATGCTGGTCAATGGGGCACTCACCTAAATTACAGCCGTTGACTTCGCTTTTTATGCAAAAAATCCGAGGACAGCCATTTTTTGGCGTTCTCGGATTTTTCTTTTTTCAGTCCAAGGTCTTATTTTTCGCCTTGCTTTCGCAGTAAATGCAGCGGTAGATGCGTTTTTCCCGGTCGGTGAGTTTGAAGACCTGGGGCAGCTCCTGTTCGGTGGAGGTGATGCAGCGGGGGTTGGTGCAGCGGATGACGCCGGTGACATATTCGGGGATATCCAGATGCTTGCGCTTGATGGTTTTGCCGTCGCGAATGATATTGATGGTCACATCCGGGTCAATGTAGCTGACCGCGTCAAAATTCAAATCGATGACCTTATCGATTTTGATGATGTCCTTTTTGCCCATTTTTACGCTGTCCGCGTTCTTGATGATGGCCACCGAACAGTCCAGCTCCGCCAAATTCAAGATATTATACAGCGTCATACCCTTACCGGCGGTGATATGGTCGATGACAATGCCGTTATTGATGGGATTGATTAACATTTGTCGCGCCCCTTTCAGTCGATTTCCAAAAGGCGCAGAATCAGCGCCATGCGGATGTATTTGCCGTAAAGTGCCTGTTTGAAATAGCAGGCGCGGGGGTCGCTGTCAACCCGAACGGAGATTTCATTGACCCTGGGCAGCGGGTGCAGAATGGACAGGTCTGCCCTGGCCTTTTCCAGCTTTTCGGGGGTTAAAATATAGCTGTCACGCAGGCGGATATAGTCCGCTTCGTTGAAGAAGCGTTCCCGCTGGACGCGGGTCATATACAAAATATCCAATTCGGGCAGCGACTCTTCCAGTGCCTGGGTTTCGCGGAAGTCAATCTTCTTTTTTTGCAGCTCGTGTCTGAGGTATTCAGGAATCCGCAGCTCCTCGGGGGAGATGAGCACAAAACGCACCCCCTCATAGCGGGACATGGCGTTCAGAAGCGAATGGACAGTTCTGCCGAACTTCAAATCGCCGCAAAAGCCTATGGTCATATCCGCGAGCCTGCCCTTCTCGCACTGTATGGTCAACAGGTCGGTCAGGGTCTGGGTGGGGTGGTTGTGACCGCCGTCCCCGGCGTTGATAACCGGGATGGAGGCGTTCATGGACGCCACCAGCGGCGCACCCTCCTTATAATGGCGCATGGCGATGATATCTGCGTAGCAGCTAATCATTTTAGCGGTATCAGCAACGCTTTCGCCCTTGGAAGCAGAGGAGCTCTGCGCCTCGGAAAACCCCAGCACATGACCGCCCAGCTCGTACATGGCCGCCTCAAAGCTCAGGCGGGTACGGGTAGATGGCTCATAGAACAGGGTCGCCAGCTTTTTGCCGCGACATTTTTCGCTGTAATTTTGCGGTTTTTCCATAATGTCGCGGGCTTTGACAATCAGTTCGTCAATCTCTTCAACCGACAAATCCAGTATATCTATCAGATGTTTCATTTGCATTCTCTTTCCTGTTAAAATAGGGAACCACCGGCGGCTTTCGCAGGTAAACGCTGCGCCTCCGATGAAAGCACCGTTTACCTTACGCCTGAATCCAGCTTTCGTCCGACGGGTTATCCCGGAAGCGCTTGAGCTTTGCCACATCCTCGGGGGCGATATAGCCGGTTTCGGCGGCGACCTCGGCAATCACATCAAAATTGGTCAGGCTGACATTTTTTACATTGGCAGCCGCTAAGCGCTCAATGCCTTTTTTCATGCCGTAGGTGAAAATGCTGACAATGCCCAACACCTCAGCGCCCGCTTCCCGCAGCACCTCGACCACTTCCAGCACACTGCCGGCGGTAGAAATCAAATCTTCCACCACTACAACCTTTTGACCTTTTTCCAGCTTCCCCTCAATCTGGTTGCCCCGACCGTGGTCCTTATGACCGGAGCGCACATAGCCCATCGGCAGCCCCATAATATGGGCGGTAATCGCGGCATGGGCAATCCCGGCGGTGCTGGTGCCCATCAGCACTTCGCACTCCGGGTACTGGGCGCGAATGGTTTCCGCCAGGGCATTCTCCACATCATTTCGCACGGCGGGGGCGGTCAGGGTCAGACGATTATCGCAATACACCGGGCTTTTGATGCCGCTGGCCCAGGTAAAGGGCTCGTTGGGGCGGAAGAACACCGCCTGAATGGACAATAAATCTTTGGCAATCTGTTTTTCTATCATAACTTTCTCCTTATTCCTCTACAAATTCGCGCACACAGCGGCGGTAGGCTGCCACCGGGTCGGCGGCCTGGGTAATGGGTCTGCCGACCACAATATAGTCGGAGCCAATTTCCTTGGCGCGTTCGGGGGTGGCAATGCGTTTCTGGTCGCCCACATCGCCGTCGGCAAAGCGCACACCGGGGGTGACGGTCAGAAATGCCTTACCGCAGCGCTCGTGTACTTTCGCCGCTTCCAGAGGCGAGCAGACCACGCCGTCCAGCCCGGCGGTCTTGGCGTTTTCGGCATAGTGCATCACCACCTCGTCCATCGGGCGGTCGATGAGCAAATCGCTTTCCATATGCGCCTGGTCGGTGGAGGTCAGCTGGGTGACGGCAATCAGCAGCGGGCGGGTACCATCCGGGCGGGTCAGCCCTTTCAGCGCCGCCTCCATCATGGGGATGGTGCCGCCTGCGTGCAGGTTGCACATATCCACATCCAGCCGCGATAAGACTGCCATGGCTTTCATGACCGTATTGGGGATGTCATGCAGCTTCAAATCCAGAAAAATCTTGTGTCCTCTTTTTTTAATCTCCCGCACAATCTGCGGTCCTTCGGCATAAAACAGCTCCATGCCAATTTTTACAAAGGGCTTTTCCTCTGTGAATCGGTCGAGAAAGGCGAAGGTTTCCGCCGCGCTCGCAAAGTCACAGGCAATGATTACATCTTTTCCCATAGAAACTCCTTTCCGTCAATAACAACGCAACCAACTGTTCAGCAAACGGCTCTTCCCGTCCGCCGGTATAGAAAAGGGCGGCACCGTTACCGGTGAGCCGCTCCTTTGATCTCAGATAAATCGGAAATACCAAAATGCCCCATCAGGCGGGGAAGTTCCTCGATGATTTCCTTACAGATAAGCGGATTGACCAGGTTTGCAGCGCCGATTTGCACCGCCGTGGCGCCTGCCATCATCATTTCCAAAACATCACGGGCGCTTTGGATACCGCCCATGCCGATAACGGGAATGGAAACTGCCTCGTATACCTCGTAAACCATACGCAGCGCCACCGGGAAAACACCGGGACCGGAATAGCCGCCCGTCCGGTTCGCCAAAATCGGTTTGCGGGTTTTACAGTCGATGCGCATCCCCAGCAAGGTGTTGATTAAGCTGACCGCGTCCGCGCCCGCATCCTCACAGGCTTTGGCAATCTCGGCAATATTGGTGACATTCGGCGAAAGCTTCATGATTACCGGTTTTTCGCTGACCGCTTTCACCGCCCGGGTAACCTCTGCCGCCGCCTCGGGCGAGGTGCCGAAGCTCAGCCCGCCGCCATGGACATTGGGGCAGCTGATGTTGATTTCCAGCCAGCCCACCGCGTCAGAAGAGGCGGCCAGACGGCTGCATTCCACATATTCTTCAATAGAAAATCCGCCGACATTGGCGATGATGGGTTTATGAAAATATTCTTTCATGCGCGGGAAAATCTCGTTTACCACCGCGTCAATCCCCGGATTTTGCAGCCCGACGCTGTTGAGCATACCGCCCGCGCACTCGGCGATACGGGGGGTGGGGTTGCCGAAGCGCGGCTCTTTGGTGGTGCCTTTGCAGGAAAAAGAACCGAGGATATTGATATCGTAAAGCGCAGCAAATTCCTCGCCATAGCCGAAAGTGCCGCTGGCGGGAATAATGGGGTTGTCCAGCTCGATGCCGCAAAGCGAAACCTTTGTATTTACCATATGATTTCCTCCTTTTCCAGCACAGGACCATCCACACAGATGCGCTTATTGCCGTATTTGGTCTTGCAGGAACAGCCCATGCACGCGCCAAAGCCGCAGCCCATCCGCTCTTCAAAGCTCAGCTGCCCGCTGACGGCGGTGCCCTCATACACAGCATGGAGCATGGCCTCGGGACCGCAGGCGTAAAAATAGGTATAATCGGTCATGGTCTTGAGCACATCCGTCACAAAACCGCTCTCGCCGAAGCTGCCGTCTGCGGTACAGACCCGCACTTCATAGGCGATACGGGCGAACTCGTCGATACAGAACATATCCGCTTCGGTATTGAACCCTAAGATGACCGAGGGTTTTTTGCCCTCGTTTTTCAGCTGCAAACAGAGCTGATACAGCGGCGGGATACCGGAGCCGCCGCCGATAAGCACCGGTTTTTCGCCGCTTTTGGACGAATCAAAGCCGTTGCCCAGACCGGTCAGCAAATCCAGCGTGCTGCCCCGTTCCAGACGGGACAGGGCACGGGTGCCGTCGCCGACCACCTTATAAATCACCGAAAAGGTATTTTTATCATAATGATGCACCGACATCGGGCGGCGCAGATAAAACCCGTCAATTTTGATATTTACGAACTGCCCCGGCGCAGTAAAGGCGGAGGTATCCCCCAAAAGGGTCAGCTTATAGATATCCTTCGCCAGCCGGAAATGATCCGCAATGGTATAAATTCCCTGTTTCATCGGTATGCCTCCGTTTCGATAGCAGAATAAGCAATTTGCCCGTTCAGAACACTCATCACGCAGCGCCCTTGCACCCGCCAACCGGCAAAGGGCGTTGCCCTGCCCCGCGACAGGAACCGTTCCGGGTCTATCGTATATTCGTCCGCGCAGTCAAACACCGCAAAATTCCCTTCATTGGCAATACCGAACCGCTTCGCGGGCGTAAGACTCATCAGCTCCGTCAGTTTTTCCAGCGGAATCACGCCTGGTTTCACCAGATAGGTATACAGCAGCGGGAACGCGGTTTCCAGCCCCACAATGCCCATGGCGCTCTTTTCCAGCCCCCGGCTCTTTTCCTCTGCGCTGTGGGGCGCATGGTCGGTGGCAATCATATCAATCGTGCCGTCCCGCAGCCCCTCTAAAAGCGCCAGCCGGTCGGCTTTTTGACGCAGGGGCGGATTCATCTTGAACCGTCCGTCCTCCTGTAAATCCGCCTCATCCAAAAGCAGGTAATGCGGCGCGGTCTCACAAGTGACATCCACGCCCCGCGCCTTGGCTCTGCGAATCAAATCCACACTCTCTTTGGTGGAGATATGGCAGACATGGTACCGGCAGCCGGTTTGTTCCGCAAGCGCCAAATCCCGGGCAATGGGTCGCCATTCGCTCTCGGAGCAAATGCCCTTATGACCGTGGGCTTTGGCATAGGCGCCGTCGTGGATATAGCCGCCGTGCAAAAGGGCGTTGTCCTCGCAATGGGCGGCAATGATTTTGCCTAAGGACGCCGCTTTTCGCATGGCGTGCGCCATCATTTCAGCGCTTTGCACCCCCCGACCGTCGTCGGAAAAGGCAATGGCGTCCGAAAGCGCTTCCATCGGCGACAGCTCCTCGCCCATCTCGCCCCTGGTAATCGCGGCATAGGGGAATACCCGCGTTACAGCATCGCGGCGAATGATTGCCATTTCTTCGTCCAAATGCACCGGGCTGTCCGGCACGGGCTTCAGGTTCGGCATGGCGCAAAGGGCGCTGTAGCCGCTGTGCAGCGCCGCGGTGGTGCCGCTCAAAATGGTCTCTTTATAAGAAAAACCCGGCTCACGAAGATGCACATGCACATCGATAAGCGCGGGTAAAATGACCAGATGATCGCCCGGCATGGAAACAACAGCATCGCCGGAGGAAAGACTTTCTGCAAAAGAGAAACGACAAGACCCCTCGCCCATCCGCGCAAAGCCGCGGCGGAACGAACCGCTTGTATATATCAGAGCGTTCTCAAATTGTACCTGCATACCTTCACCTTTCAGGATTGCCGAGCAAGCTTGCTTTTATCCGTACTATGGTATCATGTTTTTCCCTGCTTGTCAAGAATCCGCCGCCGTTTGCCAGCCAAAAAAGGGCTATATAGAAAACAGCTTTCAAAAAACCGAGAAACAGTGGAAATCTGGCTCTCGGTTTTTATTGTTAAAAATAAATTTCGACAGATTGGCAGGCGTTTTTATTTGGCTGTTTTTTACAGCCATTTTTCTATCTTATTGGCATAAACCTTACAAATAAGAAAATCATTTAAGTTTTTCAACATCATCTATATAGATGGAAACCTCTCCGCACGCAGGACAGATTGCTACTTTAGGTTTGCCCATTCTGCCGCCAAACAGCTTATTTTCATCTGATGACAGAATGATACCATACCCACCTCCCTCAATTCTGATAGCACAATTTTCTTTCATTTCACTTCCACAGCGAATGCACTTACGCACAAATAAGGACCTCCCGGCTTACAGTTTTTTGAGGATACCATTTTTATCCAACAAAAGAAAAGGCCATAAAAACAGCATCCAAAAACCGAGAAACAGTGATAAATCTATTTCCCGGTTTTTTTACCTGACAAATATGCCATCTGTCTGCGATGAAAGCCTATAAGGGGTGCAGCTGCCGACGCCCCCATCGTGACTTCCTGTGTTTACATCGCGTTTTTATATGAATCAAATAATTGCCCTGCACAGACCTGCAAAGCGCAGCGGTATGTTATACCCACCACATGGCGCCGGGCTTTTCGCCCATCAGGCAGCGTTTGAGCATGCCGACCGCCCGTTCGAGCCCTTCGTTTTTGCTCATGAGGGAATCCTCGTGCTCAATGGAGATGGCATAGTCGTAGCCCACCATACGCAGGTTGCTGATGATGTCTTTCCAGTACAGCTCATCGTTGCCGTAGCCGACCGAACGGAACACCCAGCTGCGGTGGATTTCATCGGCGTAAGGCTTGGTATCCAATACGCCGTTGACGGCGGTATTGTAGGAATCCACCCGGGTATCCTTGGCATGGAAATGGAAAATGGCGTCGCCCAGAGCGCGAATGACAGCCACCGGCTCCATTCCCTGCCAAATCAAATGGCTCGGGTCGAGATTCGCGCCAAGCGCGGGACCAATCTCCCGGCGGATGCGCAGCATGGATTCGGTATTATAAACACAGAAACCCGGGTGCAGCTCAAAGGCAATTTTATCCACCCCGTGTTCGGCGGCAAAGGCGACAAATTCCGCCCAGTACGGCAGCAGCACATCCTCCCACTGGTACTTGAGAATCTCGCCGAAATCGTTCGGCCAGGGGCAGGTCACCCAGTTCGGATAGTGGGAATCGGGGGAATCGCCGGGACAGCCGGAAAAGGTGTTGATTTGGTGAATCCCCAGCTTTTCCGCCAAAAGCACCGCCTCGCGCATTTCCTTATCGAAAGTCGCAGCCACCTCCCGATTCGGGTGCACCGGGTTGCCGTGACAGCTGATTGCGCTGATTTCGACGCCGTAGCTTTGAATCGTATCCTTGAACTTTTGCAGCTCCGTTTCACTGTTTAGCAGCACAGCCGGGTCGGCATGCTGCTTGCCCGGGAAGCCCCCCGCGCCAATCTCCACCATTTCAATGCCCAGAGAGGTAAAATATTTCAGTGCATCGGCAAGGGGCATCTCGCCGAGCATATTGGTCAATACGCCTAATTTCATGCTGTTTGTCTCCTTAGAAATGATTCTTCAAATATTGCAAACTGCGCGCCACATCGGAAAGCCCGTCGGGCACCGGGTCGTCGTTTTCGATAATGACCCATTCCATACCGATTTCCTCGGACGCTTTCAGAATGGCGGCGATATCGTTCTGCCCCTCGCCAATGGCGCAGGGGGTGCCGTCGTTGCCGTCCTTGAGATGGACAAGGCAGATTCTATCGCGGTTCTCCCGCAGCAGCGCCGGGGTATCCACGCCCGCGTAAAAGCTCCAATAGGTGTCCACCTGCAAATAGCACGCCTGTTTCAGGCGGTCAATCACCCAGGCAGGATTGTCGGATTTGGCGGGCGGCGCAAATTCGTGGGTGTGGTTGTGGAAATAAACCTTCATGCCCCATTTTTCCGCTTCCCGGTTGGCGTTTTCCAAAATCTCCAGGGCTTTCACCAGTTTCTTTTCTTCAAAAATATCCGCGCCGCCCACGCCGACCTGCTGACAGCCCAAGGTGCGGTAATAGGCAAGCGTTTTTTCCAGATGCCGCGGCTTAAAGTCATCCAAAGAGATATGGGCGCCGACACAGGTTAGACCCAGTTCGTCCAACCGCTCCCGAAGCGTTTCGGCGGGCAGCTTTTGCACGCCGGCGAACTCCACGCCCTCATAGCCAATCTGGCGCACCTTGCCCAGCGCCGAAAGTAAATCCGCGCCGTTTTTGATGCCGTCCCGCACCGAATACAGTTGCAATGCGTATTTCATGCGCTTACGCCTCCTGTTCGCCGTAAATCATTTCGGAAATATAGCGAATGGTGTAGCGAATCCCCCATTCGCCAAGCTTGCCTTTCCAGACGCCGGAATGGGGTTCGATACTCAGCATGCCGTCGTAGCCCTTGGCATACAGCATCCCCATCACCGGACGCCATTGAATGCCGTCCAGCCCGGCAGGCGGGTCGTCCACATGCAGTCCGCCGAGGTTGATCGTACCTTTGATATGGAAGTGGTAGACGCGCTCGCCCCAGTCGTTGAGCTCCTGCAAATAGTTGCCGCTGCCGCAGTTGACACAGTGGGACGGGTCGTATTTGATGCCGAGTTCCGGAATCACACCGTGAATCAGCTCCCATTCTTTGGGCGTGCGCACAAAATTATCCCAGTCACAGTTGACCGTGGCAATTTTGACGCCCTGCTGTTTGCCGTATGCCACCGCTTTGACCAAAAATTCTCTGGCTTTTTCAATATTCGTAAGATAGGGCAGATTTTTTACATAATTGACGCCGGTATTGAACACGGGAGCGCCCAGCTCCGCCGCCACATCAATCAGCCGATAGGTATTTTCCAGCTCCGATTCGATTAAATTGCCGTCATCGTCCACCTTAAATGCGCCCCATCTGCCCAGCGCGCCCAGCTGCACGCCGTATTGCGCATAAGCAGCCTTCAGTTCCGGAACAGCTTTTTCCAGCTCCGCCACATCTTTTCCTACATTATAGCAATATTCCACATAGCCGAGCCCTTTTTCCGCCGCCCATCGAACGCCTTCTGCCGTCGGTTCGGCGATAATACCCAATTTCATTGCCATTGCGTTTTCGCTCCTTTTTACTCCGCAAAGAATACCGGCTTGCCGGTTTGCGCCGAGGTATAAATGGCCTCCAAAATTCTGGTGACCGTATACGCCTGTTCGGGCCAGACGCACTGCTCGCCGCGCCCCAGGCAGGCGTTAATCCAAATGCGTGCGTCCAGCACCGACGGGTCGTCGTCCCCGTCGCCGTCATAAAACGCCACGCCGCCGGAGTTCATATCCGGTATTTCAATCACCTGGCGGTTGTTTTTCACATAGTTGACCTTTACCCCGTCCAGCGTATCCAGCCCGCCTTTATCGCCGCAGAGCAGGAATTTGGCTTCGTTGGGCTTGGCAATGTTCAGCGCCCAGCTGGATTCCAGCACAATCACCGCGCCGTTTTCCATCACAATATAGCCGAACGCGGAATCCTCCACGGTATATTCTTTCGGGTCCCAATCGCCCCAGGCATTGGCGGTGTTCTTTTGGTCGGCCAGTTTCCGGAAGGTATTGCCCACCACCATTTTCGGCTTATAGTTATCCATCATCCATAAGGTTAAATCCAGCGCGTGGGTGCCGATATCAATCAGCGGTCCGCCGCCCTGCTCGTACTCGTTGAGGAACACACCCCAGGTCGGCACAGCCCTGCGCCGGAGGGCATAGGCTTTGGCAAAATATATTTCGCCCAATTCGCCTGCCTCGCACACCTGCTTGGCGTAGCGGTTGGCTGCTACCTGCCGGTTCTGGTAGCCGATAGACAGAAGCTTACCGGTGCGTTTTGCCGCTTCGCACATGGCCTTGGCCTCCTCGGCGGTCTTCGCCATGGGCTTTTCACACATGACATGCTTGCCCGCTTCGAGCGCGTCTATGGTAATAAAGCTGTGGGAGCGGTTCGGGGTGCAGACATGCACCACATCAATCGTTTCGTCCTTGAGCAGCTCTTTATAATCTGTATAAACAGCGGCGTCCGGCGTGCCGTAGTCCTTTTTTGCTTTTTGGGCGCGCTCCGGAATGATATCGCAGAACGCGACCATCTCCACCTCGGGCAGTTTTTTCAAGGACGGCATATGCTTACCGTTCGCGATGCCGCCGCAGCCAATGATACCGATTTTCAATTTCTTCTCCATATAAGTCAACCTCCTGTTTTCCGGCACGAGTGGCACCGTGCCGGTCTTTGCGGAAATGTCTCCGCCTTTACCTCAATTATACGATACCGACAAGGGATTGCAAGAAAAAAATACAAAAACAAGAGCCGAAAATCAGCTCTTGTTTTTGTATAAAACTGCCAAAAAATTCAACAAAGAGGATGTTTTTCAAGTAAACTTGAAAAGATAGCCGTTTTTTTACTTATCTTTATTCTGCTCGCCGACCGCCATTTGCTCGCGGGCAAGCTCGGCCATGGCTTCCGCATCGCCGCTGGTGGCGACCTTGGACAGCTTGGCGCGGCGCTCCAGCAATTCGTTATACATCCGCTCTTTCTTTTCACCATCCAAATCATAGAAAAGCATGGGGATGCAGGAAATCACCGTTGTGACCATCGGAATAGCAGAATACATCGCAAAGATATAGAACTGGGTTTTATCGCTCTGTTTCTGCCCCTGTACATACAGGGTCTGATCATAGCCGATTAACTCTTTCACTTTCAGGGTAATGGCGCTGGTGAAAATGCTGGCCAGCTTCGTCGCCAATCCCTTGGCTACGCCGGTCATGGCTTCGGTGCGATAGCCGTTTTTCCATTCGCAATAGTCCATAGCCTCGTTGTTCATTTCGGTGGGAATGACCTTGCGTACGCCGTAAAACAGCATAAAGACCATTTCCCAAAGCGCCAGCGCAATGCCCATGGGCACAATTCGCTTATACATCCCGTTATGCACGCCGCCGATACAGCCGAACAGGAACACGAAAAACAGCACAACATCGCCGATATGTTTACCCGCGATATACAAAAAGCGCGAGGAGAATTTCCGCCGGAACCACGGCACGATTAAATAGGATACCGGATGGATGATGGAACCGGGGATACCGGTAATCATACCCAGCGATGCAAAGTTCAGCACATCAATAAAGTAATCCGATTTGCTGCCGCCTAAGCTGAACGAACCGAGAATCGATTCGAGGGTCATCAATAAAATCGGCTTGTTGTTCAAAATGGACTTGATGCCCTGCATTACACTGGGGCGCTCTACCGACTGCATGACCCGTTCCCGGGCAATGGTATTGAACCAAAGCGATGCGCCGCCGCTGACAATGGAGGTAAAAACACCCATGCCCACATATATGGTCAGGTACATATCGTTAATCGTCTTTCCGCTGCCGGGCTTCAGGATATTATTGCCGACCAGGTCAATGACCACTGTCATAATCTGCTCGGGCAGCCGTTCGCCCAAAAATCCCGAGAAGAAATTTGCCAGCGTAATCAGCCGCGTTCGATCCACCGGATGGGGGGTAATGGTTGCAATCAACCCCGTTTGCGCAATGGATTGGAATGTGCCAATCCCCTCGCGCACCAGCCCGAGCATCATATACGCCAAAAATTTCGGGATACTGCCGGGTAGGGAATTGGGGAAAAACAAGGGCAAAAGCCAATATAAACAGGTCAGAATTGTGCCGGGACCTGCCAGTAAGACCAGATACGGCTTAAATTTACCCCACCGGGTACGGGTTTTATCCACAATCGCGCCGGTGAAAACGTCATTACAAACATCCCAAATACCGTTGATAATGGTAAAAATCTGCTGCAAATTGAAATCAATCTGCAAAATATTGGTGACAAAACGGGAATTGTACGCATTGATATTAAAGGACTGCGCCATATCCCAAATCACATAGCCGACGGTTTCCTTGCGGCCGACATAACGCCGGTTCTCCGCAACATAGCTGTGACCGTCCGCATCGGTCAACTGGACATCTACCGCCGTTTTTTCCTGCTCCGCCATAGGCTGCCTCCTCTTCTGTCAATCGATATAGATTGATTCTATCATTTATATCTACTTTTTTCAAGGTGTTTTATGAATATTTGTATATTTTTTTAACAGCAGCGCCGATAAAAATAAATGGCTGTTCTTTTTTCGCACTTCGCACTTGACGGAAGGAAGCAAACGAGCTACAATAGCTTTGTTTGCGTCAACGGGGACGAAGAGGTGAAGGGATATGACGCATCGGCAATATTTTATAAAAGGCGCAAAAGACGGTATCCCGATTTTTCTGGGGTATTTTGCTGTCGCGCTAACGCTGGGAATCACCGCAAAAAACGCAGGGATTACGCCGTTTCAGGCAATGCTGACCAGTCTGACCAATAACACCTCCGCCGGGGAATTTATCGGCTTTACGCTGATTGCCGAAGGCGGCAGCTATTTGGAAATGATTGTTATGGAATTTGTGGCAAACGCCCGGTATCTTTTAATGTCCTGTGCATTAAGCCAGAAAATGGATACCAAAACGCCGGTTTGGCAGCGGCTTTTGATGGGGCACGGCGTAACGGATGAAATTTTCGGTCTGTCGATTTCCGTTCCCGGGAAGCTCGACCCGTTTTACACCTACGGCGCCATTGCGGTAGCGGTGCCGGGCTGGACGGGCGGCACCTTTTTTGGAGTAATATTGGGCAATGTGCTGCCGGTCTCGGTGGTCAGCGCTTTAAGCGTTGGGCTGTTCGGTATGTTTATCGCCGCTTTTATTCCGCCCGCAAAAAAGGACAGGGTGGTTGCGGGCACAGTAGCCGCCGCCTTTGCGCTGAGCTTTCTGGTCAACCGGTGGTCGGTTTTTTCCGGCATGTCCTCCGGGCTGAAGACTATTCTTTTAACCGTTGTTATTTCCGCTGCTGCTGCCCTGCTCTTTCCAAGAAAGGAGGAGGAAGCGGATGTCGGGTAATATTTATATCTACATCGCCTGTATGGCTGTTACAACCTATCTGGTGCGCATTTTGCCTTTGACGCTGATTCGCAAACAGATACAGAACCGTTTTATCCGCTCCTTTTTATATTATGTGCCATATGTGACTTTGGCGGTGATGACTTTCCCCGCCATACTGGACGCAACGCAGGAACCGCTGGCAGCCGTGCTGGCGCTGATTGTTGCCATCCTACTGGCATATTTTGAAAAAAGCCTGTTCCTGGTCTGTGTATGCGCCTGCGCAACCGTCTTTGTCACCGAATGGCTTATCCATATGACCGCATAAAACAGGCAGAGCAGCCGAATCGATAACCGAAAAAAGCAAACACGGCTGTTTCGGCTTTTTGATTTTTACCGCAGCCTCTTTCCCTTTTTTTGCTGTAGCTTTTTATTTTAACAACGGAACCGATAGAAAACCCCCTTCGCGCAGTCACTCGAAAAACAGGCATTTGAGTCTGCGCGAAGGGGGTTATATTATTGCAGCTTGGTCTTATGCGTTCACCTGCAACGGAAGCAGATCAGATCATCTTGTAAACAGAGATTTAATCCATTCAAAGATGGCCTTGAACCAGTTGATAATCTTCTGGAAGAACGGAATCAGACCGCTGGAAGCAACGCCGTCCTCATCCAGAACATCTTCGGTGAAGCCGAACAGGGAATCCAGCGCATTGCCGAAGTTAATCAGATAATCGGACTCCGCCTGGTTAAACAGCTTCATAATAAACTTCCACTTGCCGTTCACATCGTCGAACCAGTCAAGGGTTTCCTCGGTGCCTACATCCACGCCATAGTAGACATAGTACAGCACGCCCAGAATCATATTGATGCCGTGGGGCTTGCTGGTGTACTCGGCGAAGGTGTCGTACAGGGCGATGACATATTCCGTGTCCTCCGCAGAGGTATTCTCGCGGATCCATGCGCGGATGGCATCGCGGTTCTCCTCCATGGTCAGCCACTTGAGCGCCAGACGCAGGATAATTGTCAGCATATCGGCCTTGGACGCGACAGCGCTCTGGTCGTTGACATATTCCATGGTAAACGCCTTGTCACCGGTGCGGGAGGTGAATGCCACCATTCTGCCCACCGTCAGTTCCTGCAGTGCGGAGCCCACCAGCGGCTGAAGCGTTACGCCCATATCGCCCAATTTTTCGAGCAGCATGGTATACAGCTTCTCAAAGTCCATGGTTTCGAGGTCGAAGCCAATCAGCTCATACAAATCGACTTCCACCATCGGTTCAATGGCAGTCAGCACCTGATAGACCGGGTGCAGCAGGTTCTTGAAGGAGGTATCCAGTCCCTTGGAGTTGATGAAGTAAATAATGCCGGGCAGCACATCGAAGATGCGGTTCAGCGGATCCGCCAGCACATAGTCGATGAAGTCAAAGACCGGGTTCAGGATATTGGTAATCAGCGTATCCTCGTTGACAGCCGCGTCCGCATAATACTGTTCGGGGCTGACAATGGAGGCGCTGTCGCGGTCAAGGGCTTCGAGAATGGGGATGATGCCCTCCACATAGCCGTTGCCGCCGGGCAGCACAATCAAATCGGAGCCGTCCAAATCGTTGAAGATAGCCAAATCCTCATCCAGAAGCACCCACTTGAGCACCGGCAGCAAGGGTCTGACCAGCGTAACCAGTGCGTTGGTGAAGCCCTGACGGTCACCGTCGGCAAAGCCCCAATCGGTATTGCCGTCCCGGTACTGCTCGTAAACGGTCAGGTCAACGCCCAGTGCGCGTTTGACAACCTCTTTGATATGACCGTCCGCATCCACTTCGTCAATCTTATCCAGCAGCTCGCCGAGCTTTTCGGCAATGGCGTTGACATTCTTTTGCGTGTACAGGCTCTCGCCTACCAGAGAGGTGACCAGATCGCCCACGCTGCCGATATCGATGCCGTTGATGCGGATACCCAAAAGCCGCGACAGCTCACCGATGAAATCGTTCAGATGTCCGGCAACCTCGTTCGCCTTTTCGCGCGTCCAGTACTCGTCATAAGCGTAATCGAAGTTTTCGGTCACACCCAAAAGCGGGGAGGCAACCTTATTCACCCACTCATCTGCAATTTCGGTGTAGTTGTTTTTGGTAAACAGCCACTGATAGTCAAGGTACTTGTCATCTTTCTTCAACGACAGCACCGCGTTGATGGCGGTGAAGGTATCTTCGCCCAGCAGGTCGGTCAGAACTGCTTCGTTTGCATCATAGGCAAATACATTCACCACGGTAGAAACGAGAATGGTCAGCATATCAATGGCGTTCAGAGCGGATTCGTCATCGGAGTATGCCATACGGTACGCGGTATGACCGTTCGCGGAGGTGTACCGCTCCACTTCGCCAATCGCAAAGGTTTCGTACAGGTTGACGCCCTCATAGGTGACGGCGCTGTTGACCTCGATGCCGGTCAAAGCTTTTACAATATTAAAGATGCCGACAATATCGAGATTGTAAATATCAATGCCCATCTCGTCTAGCCCGAACAGGGAGTTCAGATCGGAGTAGTCGTCGCCGGTAAGAACCGCGACATTTTCCAGAACGCTGACCAGCGGCGCGATCAGGTTGCGCACGCTGACCGACAGACCGTTGGCATTGATGAAGTAAATCAGGTTCGGCAGCATGGCAACAATCTGCTCCACGCCGTCCTCGCTTGCGGCAATGGCATCGACCTTGCCCAGAAGGCAATCGATGGTAATCCGCAGCGCTTCGATGGAATCGAGCGTGGCGGGGTCATACGCCGGCACTTCGCAGCCGAAGGCCTCCAGAATCGGGATAAGCCCCTCTTCAAAGCCGTTGCCGCCGCCAATCTCAATGGCGTTGGCGCCATCCTTACCGTAGAAAATCTTCAGCGCGTTTTCTTCGCCCACCAGAATCCAATCAAGGATATTGGAGAACGGCTCGAAAATGGCCAACAGCTCGTTGATAAAGGTTTCTCTGTCGTAAATTTCATTGTTTTCATCGGTGATTTCGGTGTCGATATACACATCCCAGGCGGAAGCGTCCACACCGAGAACCACGCCGACCACGGTCTGTAAGGTTTCATCCAGCCCCTGAATGGCCTCGCCAATCAGTTTGCCGACCGCGTAAACATTCTTTTTGCTGTACAGCTCGGCGCCGCTCCACGCATCGCCGATATAAGCTGCCAGCGTATCGTAGCCGCCGTCCTCGCTGCCGCCGGTAGCCGCTTTGATAACGGTATTGACGATATCATAGAAATTCTCGCGGATATAGGTCGCGGTGTCTTCGTTCCAGATATTGTTGTATTGCAGGTAACCCATGGTAGATTTATCATAGGAAACCGCAACCTTGGAGCCGTCTTCGGGGAAGGAAGCGGAACCGACATTCGCGTCAAAGTAGAACCAGTCGAATTTCGAGTAGGTATCCGGATTGACGGTGGTGTTCATCAGCGACAAAATGGCCTGATACACATCTGCACCGAAGGTCTCCTCAAAGAATGCCGCATTGCCCGGATATTTCAACACATCCAGCGCCGAGCAGACCAGAATGGTAAACATATCCAGCATATCAAGTGATGCCGGGTCGTCAGACAAATCCATCCGGTAAGCGATATGTCCGTTCGCGGAAACAACCTGTGAAACTTCGCCAATGGCAAGGGTTTCAAGATAGCTCGCTTCAAAAATCATCTCGCCGTTATCATCATAGAGGTAATTGCCTTCTTCATCTGTGGCGGGAAGAGAAACCGCATGGGTGATATCCAGACCGTCCGTCAGCGCGTAAACGATGTCAAACACACCGGTCAGCGTTAAATCGTAAATATCAATACCCATTTCCTGCAGACCCAGCAGCTCGTTCAGATCCGTTTCCGAATCTCCAGTCAAAGGCGCAACACGATCCAGAATATTGGTCACACCGGCAAGCAGGTTCATGACGCTGACCGACAGACCATTGGCGTTGATAAAGTAAATCAGATTCGGAAGCATGGCAATGACCTGTTCGACCGGATTTTCGGAATTGACAATGCTTTCCACACGGTCCAGAAGGGCATTGACCGTAACTTCCAAGGCGTCCTCGCCGTTAAAGCTACCAATGATCGGATCGGCATTGTACACGACTTCGCAGCCCAGCGCTTCGAGGATCGGGACAAGACCTTCTTCAAAGCCATTCGCGCCGCCGATTGAGATGGCAGCGGAACCGTCTTTGAGATAGAACAGTTCAATTGCCTCGTTTTCGCCGACCAGCAGCCAGTCAAGGATCTTTCCAAAGGGGGCAAAGACCTTTACCAGCTCTTCTGCAAACACATCTTTTGTATACAGTTTATCGTTTTCATCGGTGATTTCCGTATTGATATACTCATCCCATGCACTCAGGTCAATGTCAAGCGCCATACCCAGCAAATCACGGATGTTTTCATCAATGCCGGTAATCGCTTCGCCAACCAGCTTACCAACGGCGTAAACATTCTTTTTGGAATAGAGATTCGCGCCGCCCCAGAGATTCTGGATGAATTCGGCTGCCGTCTGGCTGCCATCCTCTGCAACTGCCGCAACGATCATGTCCGCCAGCGCATAGAAATTCTCACGGAACATCTCGGCAGTATTTTCGTTCCAGAGATTATCCTCATTATATTGCAGGTAGCTGTCCAGCAAATAATCCATAGTGGTATTCGAAGGATCAACCGGAACAGCTGCGCCGTCAGCAAAAGCATCCGCCGTCAGATCACGGTCAAAATAGAACCAGTCATACTGGAAATAGGTATCCACCGTGGTATTCATCAGCGCAACAATGGCGTCATATTGATCGGCTCCCAGCAGCTCCTTAAAGAATTCTTCATTCTCCGGGAACAGGAATACATCCAGAACCGAGCAAACCAGAATGGTGAACATATCCGTCATATCCAGCGATGCCGGATCATCGGACACCTGCATTCTGTAAGCAGTATTGCCGTTCGCCGATGTGTATTGCTCCACTTCACCGATAGCAAGTGTCTCCAGATAACTGGGCTGATATACCGCAGTGCCATCCGGCAGATAAACCGGGTTGCCTTCGGCATCCTCAGCAGGAAGGGAAACCGCATGAAGAATATCCAAACCATCGACCAGACCGGCAACAATATGGCAAATGCCGACAAAGTCAAGATTATAGATATCAATGCCCATTTCATCCAAACCGAACAGAGCGTTCAAGTCGGAATAATCTTCTCCTGTCAGAACAGCCACATTCTCCAGCAGGCTGACCAGCGGCGCGATCAAATTACGCACACTGACCGAGAGTCCGTTGGCGTTGATGAAGTAGATCAGATTCGGCATCATAGCGACAATCTGTTCAACGGCATCATCGCTGGCTGCAATGGCATCGACCTTGCCGAGCAGGCAGTCAATGGTGATGCGCAGCGCTTCCATGGAATCGATCGTTTCAGGATCAAATGCCGGCACTTCGCAGCCGAAGGCTTCAAGGATCGGAATGATCCCCTCTTCAAATCCGTTGCCGCCGCCGATCTTAACAGCACTTGTGCCGTCCTTGCCGTAAAAGATCTCAAGGGCGTTGTCTTCACCCACCAGGATCCAGTCAAGAATTCGCGCAAAGGGCGAAAAGATATTCAACAGCTCGCTGATAAAGGTTTCTCTGTCATAAATTTCATTGTTTTCGTTGGTAATTTCCGTGTTGATATAGACATCCCAAGCAGAGGCATCAACACCGAGAACGACGCCAACCACCGTTTGCAGGGTTTCGTCAAGCCCCTGAATGGCTTCGCCGATCAGTTTGCCGACCGCATAAACATTCTTTTTGCTGTAAAGCTCAGCGCCGCTCCACAGCTTGCCGATATACTCCGACGCTGTGGTACTGCCATCCTCTGCAATCGCCGCAACGATCATATCTACAATGTCATAGAAAGATGCACGGAACGCATTTGCCATGCCTTCATTCCAAAGATTGTCATCGCTGTATTGCAGGTAGCTGTCCAGCAAATATGCCATGGTGGTTTTTGCAGGATCAACGGTCTGCGGATTTGTCTGCGCAAAGCTGTCGGCCGTAACGGTGTAATCGTAATAGAACCAGTCAAACTTCGCGTACGCATCCGGATCCATGGAGGTATTCAGCAGCGACAGAATGGCAGCGTACTTTTCCTCACCAAAAGTTTCGGCAAAGAAAGCCTCGTTACCCGGATATTTAAACACATCCAGCGCCGCGCAAACCAGAATGGTGAACATATCCAGCGCATCCAAAGCCGCCGGATCATCGGAATATTGCATCCGATAGGCGATATCTCCGTTTGCAGAAGTAAAGGGAACAATTTCGCCGATTGCAAAACTCTCAAGGAAGGAAGGTTCAAAGACAAGGTTTCCATCGCTGTCTGTCACCATATTGCCTTCCGCATCCACTGCGGGAAGCGAAACGGCATGGATGATATCCAATCCTCCGGTCAGAGCATAAATCACATTGCAAATACCCGGCAATGTCAAATCATAAATGTCAATGCCCATTTCATCCAAACCGAGCAGCGCATTCAGATCGGAGTCTTCCCCTGTCAGTTCCGCCACATGATCCAGAACATTCGTCAAAGCCGCCAGCAGGTTCAGCACGCCGGCAGAGAGTCCGTTGGCATTGATGAAATAGATCAGGTTCGGCAGCAGAGCAATGACCTGTTCGACCGGGTTTTCAGAATTGACAATGCCTTCCACACGATCCAGAAGGGCATTGACCGTCACTTCCAAAGCGTCCTCACCGGTAAAGGTCCCGATAATCGGATCGGCGTTGTACTCGACCTCGCAGCCCAGCGCTTCGAGGATCGGGACAAGGCCTTCTTCAAAGCCATTGGCACCGCCAATGGAAATGGCATCGGTGTTGTCGCTTAAGAAGAACAGGGAAATGGCTTCATTTTCACCAACCAGCAGCCAGTCAAGGATCTTTCCAAAGGGAGCAAAGACCTTTACCAACTCTTCGGCAAAAACATCTTTCGTATACAGTTCATCGTTTTCAGCGGTAATTTCGGTATTGATATATTCATCCCATGCTGTCAGGTCGATATCAAGCACCAGACCCAACAGGGAGCGAATGTTTTCATCAATGCCGGTGATGGCTTCGCCGACCAGCTTACCGACGGCGTAAACATTCTTTTTGGAATAAAGGTTCGCGCCGCCCCAGAGATTCTGAATGAATTCAGCTGCCGTCTGGCTTCCGTCCTCAGCAACTGCCGCAACGATCATATCCGCGAGCTTGTAGAAGTTTTCGCGGAACATTTCTGCGGTTTCCTCATTCCAAATATTCTCGTCGTCGTATTGCAGGTAGCTGTCCAGCAAATACGCCATCGTTGTTTTAGCGGGATCAACCGGTTTTGCTGCGCCGTCCGTAAAATCGGCGGCAGTCAGACTGTCATCAAAGTAGAACCAGTCAAATCCCTCATACTGGCTGACCTGGGTTCTCAGAAGATTTTGGATGCCGTTATACAGCGCCTCATCACCCAGCAAATCCACAAGAACCGCTTTGTTCTCTTCGTAATTGAAAACATCAAAGACGGTATAAATCAAAATGGTAATCAGATCGGCTCTGCCTTCTCGGACGCTCTGATCGTCAGAGAATCCCATTCGGAACGCCCAGCTTCCGTTCGCGGAACGGAACTGGGTCAGCTCGCCCACATAGAAGTTCTCGAGATAATTGTAAGCGAAGCTCTCGCCGGTCGCCTCGTCGGTGATGTTCATCGTCACCGCATCGACAATGTTCAGTCCCAGCTCGTCTTTGACAATCTGCAAAATGTTCATCAGATTCAGCTGGGATACGGGCAGTCCGGTCAGCTCATCCAACAGCGTTTCCACATCGGCGGAGGTATACTCGTCGCCCAGAATGGCGGGCGCAACGGCCTCAACAAGACCGACGACGGGCGCGAAGAGATTGATAACGCTGACGGAAAGACCGTTGGCGTTCAGGAAATAGATCAGGTTCGGCAGGATATCCAATACCGCCGTTACCGGGTCATCGGAGGTAACAAGTCCGTCCACGCGCTCCAATACCGCGTTGATGGTTTTTTCCAGTACGGTGACCGCCGTGTCGCCCTCTTCCAGCGCAGGCAGGGTGCAGCCGAGCGCTTCGAGAATCGGGATAATACAGGTTTCATAGCCGCTGCCGCCCGCCAGCACAATCTGGTCGGCGCCGTCCTGGCTATAGAAGAACTTGTAGTCCTTTCCGGTCAAAAGCCAGCTCAGAAGCCCATCAAGCGGGGTAAAGACTTCTGCCAATGCGTTGGCGAAGGCTTCCCTGCTCATCGGTTCTTCGGAAGCGGTTTCGGGGTCATAGGCATCCCAATAGGTTAAATCGACTTCCAGGAATACCTCAATCAAATCTTTGAAGTTCTGAATCTCCTCGGGCAGAATATCACGAATGGCTGCCGCCACGGTGGCAACGGTCTTTTCGGTATAAATCGCGCCGCCGTCCTGCCATACCGAGGTCAGGTATTCGCCAAGGGTGGCATAATCCGTAGCGGAGGAGATGAGCATATTCGCCAAATCGGAAAGACTCTCATCCAAAAAGGCCGCCAGCTCTTCCGTCCAAAGGTTTTCGGAATTCATGCCCAAATCATTGGCATAGCGGATATAATAGTTGGTACGCAGCGGCATGGTAATATCGCTGCCGTCATAGGAGGTATAGTCCAGCTTATCACTTTCATCGGCATACAGGTCGTTGAAATAGAACCAGTCGATGCTGCGCAGAACGCCCGGGTCAATATCCGCGCTGCGCAGAGCCGTCTTCAGCTGGGTGATTACCTGTTTTTCGCCGCCGAAAATCATATCATCCAAAATGGCGGCATTGTCGCCCCACAGAACCAGATCCAGCGCCAGGCTCAGCAACACGGTAATGGTATTGGCGGGGTCATTCTTATTGCTGCCCGCGCCGGCGCCGATGCCCTCATAGAAGGTATAGCGCTCATAGCCGCAGGCGGCAGATTTGCTCGTTACCTTTTGGTTATCCACCGAGCAGATGGCGTCTACGCCGTAGACCAGCGGCGAAAGGTCAAGCCCGGTCAGCGCTTCGCCCAAAGGCGCCAGCGCGTGCAGGGACAAATCTTTCACATCAAAGGCGATAACCGTGCCCTCGGGCAGGGAATCGGCCAGCGAATCGTTCAAAAGCGTTCCCACAAGACCGCCGATGTCCAAATCATAAATCGGTCTGGCGGTATCCAGCAGTGTCAGAACCGGCTGCAGCAGGTTCAGCAGCAGGCTCGACAGGCCGTTGCTTTGAATAAAGTACAGCAAAGAGGGAAGCACATCTACCAGCAGTATTTTGGCAAGGTTTTCGCCGGAGACGGAATCCACATAATCAAACGCAAGGTTAATCAGGTGCTGTATCTTCGCGTCCGCATCGCCCAGGGCGTCAAATTCCGCCTGGGTCAAAATCAATTCATCGGGCACGCCAAAGGCTTCCAGCAGCGGGATAATGGCGGAATCGTAGCCGTTGTAGCCCTTAATCGTCAGAGCGTCAAACAGCGTGCCGTCTTTGCCGGACAGGAAAATATCCAGCGCAGGCGTCAGTTCTTTCAGCAAATAACCCAGAATCGCGGCAAACTGTTCACGATTGTCGTTTTCCAGATCAACGCCATTATAAGTCCAAATGTATTCCTCTTTGCCTGCCTCGATCTGCGCTTCGGTGCGGTCGGGATTGGGACGGACCGTCAGCAAATCGAGCTTGTTATTCTGCTCGGCATAACCGGCATCGCCGGGCTTCAGAGGTTCGACAAAGTCGGGATCTTCACGATCCACATCGGTTACGAAAAGATACCCATACTCTTCGCCCCAGATGCCGAAGTCCATACCGCCGGCAAAGCGGCTGATGATAAAGGAGATGGTTTCGTCTGCGGTCAGGCTGCTCAGAGAGGTCAGCAGTTCCACCACGCCGGTAATGGCATCGTTGTCAAACATATTCTGTATCTGATCATTCGCCCATTCACCGGCATCGGTATAACCTGCCTTTTCCAGCTCATCTTTCAGGAAAACAGAAAGAATATCGTCAATACGCTCATAAAGCATATCCGCTTTTTCATAGCTCCAGTCGTTGCCGTATTTCAGGTAGACATAGGAGGAGGCATACGAGCCGGGAACAGCGCCGTCGTTGTCGCTGACCTGCCACCATTCATAGGGGATGGGCGCATAAGCCTGCGGGTTGAACAGCTCAATTATCGCGGCGAACGCCTCTTCGGGATTGGCTTTCAGATTGTCAAAAATAGGTGTAATTTCCTCGGGCAGCTCAAGCTCCAGACCAAAAGAGCCCAGTGTTCCCATCAGGGTATCCACATTGCGGAACACCCACATCAGCAGGGCAGCGAATACTTTTGCGCCATTGGCTTCCACGCCCAGGCGTCTGCCCGAAGAGGTCTTGCTGGGCAAATCGGAGCGCAGGACACCGCAGGCAGCCAGCGCCGCTTCCTCATCCTGCGACAGGCTGATATTCAGCCCCGCCAAATCCTCGGACTGCTCTTTGACAAACTCGATAACATCGTTGAGCGAATCCAGATTATGCCCGTTCAGCATATCCTTCAGCGCCATATCGTAAAGATCAATGGCGATATCCATATCCAGCAGTCCAAGAATGCCGGACAGGTTAATATTGGTCTTTAGGGTTTGCAGCCATTTTAATACATTGCCGATGTTCAGGTTGTAAACCAGGTTCGGCAGCATTTCGGCGATGGTCTCCACCGGCTGGCTCATCACTTCTTCTTCCAGCCAGGTAAAGATGGGACCGATGGCGGTTTTCACAAGCGCATCGGAACTGGTGCAGGCGTTGACCTCGGCCACCGTGGGCAGATATTCGCCGCCGACACCCAGCGCCTCGAACAGGGGCGCAATGGCATTGTTATAGCCATTGACTGCATCCGCGTAGATATCAAGATTAAAATCAATATCAATCAAAAGATTGAATGTTGCCGTAATTTCGCCGTCCACCGGCGTATTGCCCAGCACGGCGCGCAGCAGCGGGGTAAAGCCGCAGAAGGCCGCGCCAAGGGCAGTCAGGAACGAATCCTTGTCGTGAACACCCCAGTCGGTGTCCTCGGGCAGCTGACCGCCGGGCAGGTTCCACCAGTGGTCGTTCTCGTATTCCCAGCCGGAAGAGACCTGTCTCAGGTAGTTTTCAACAGCATCAAAACGGCTGCCGTACAACGAATTCAGTCTGCCCGCCAGTTTGGTGGGATGCATATACAGATCCAGCTTTTCCAGCGACTGATAGACGCTGCGCTGCGCATCGGAGCGGAAAGACAGTTCACCCAAAAAGCCCAGGTCAACCTTGGCATTGTCCTGCACCGCATTCCAGATGGTCTCATCAAGCATCGGGAAAAGGGCGTTGACGATGGTGGTAATCATCTCATTGGTGAACAGCTCCTGCTGCAAAAGATCCTGCACGGTGCCCGCCAAATCCACCGGGTTGCCGTTGGAATCCTCCAGCCCCAGAAGCGTGGCGAAGTCATCGCCCAGCAAAAATTCATCTATCACATCCAGCGTATTCTGGGTTTTTTCTTCGCTGGTGAAATAGGTTTCTTTCAGCGCCGCAGAGCGAGCCAAGTCGTTGTCTCTCGCTTCGCGGGCGGGCCAGTCAATGACGCGCTCGACCCAGTTCGAGGTATCGGTCGTCCATTTATTGTCCCGCACCTGAAGCGCAAGATTATAAATATAATCCGCGGTAT
>CASFEZ010000018.1 GCA_949293815.1 uncultured Eubacteriales bacterium
AGCATTTCTTACCCTCGGTCAGACCGGTTTCGGTGCAGGTCGCCGCTTTGCCGGGAATGGTAACCTCGGTATGCGGAAGCATGGGAATTTCTTCCTGTTTCAACAGAACGGTGCCGCAGACCTCGCAGACTTTCCCTTCGGTCAAGCCGGTTTCGGTGCAGGTTGCCGCCTTACCGGGAACAACCTTTTCGGTATGTCCTTTCGCCGGAATTTCTTCCTGTTCTAACAGAACCGTGCCGCAAACAGAGCATTTCTTGCCCTCGGTCAAGCCGGTTTCGGTGCAGGTTGCAGCTTTGCCGGGGATGGTAACCTCGGTATGCGGAAGCATGGGAATTTCTTCCTGTTCCAACAGAACGGTGTCGCAGACCTCGCAGACTTTCCCTTCGGTCAAGCCGGTTTCGGTGCAGGTCGCTGCCTTACCGGGAACGGTAACTTCGGTATGACCGGTAGCTTCCAGTACCTTTTCTTCCACATGAGATGCGTCATTTGCACAAATCCGGCGCTGAAGACCGGTGGTTTCACAACCGGCAGGCGTTACGGTTTTCCATTCGCCCCAATTATGCCCAATGGCGTCAATGGGTGTGCCGTCCGCAAGCTTGGTATCGCAGCTGCTGCAATAGGTGTCGCCGGTATAGCCGTCTTCCTCACAGGTGGCCTCTTTTTCACCCACCAGATAAGTGCCGTCCACATGGTTGTCGGGGTCAAGCGGAACATCTTCTTTATAAGTATGCTCGCTGTTATACTGGCAGGTATAGGTTTTTACACCGTGGTTAATGCAGTTCGGCACCGGTTTTACAACGCCCGCGTCCCAATTATGGGCATCGGGGTCAATTGCGATGGGTTCGGATATGGTAGTTTTGCAAACTGAGCAGGTGTGGCTGCGCTGACCTTCTGCGGAGCAGGTAGCCGCCCTGTCAACCGTCCAATTGCCCCAGCTATGCGCCGCCAGCGGCAGCAGCGTTTCGTTAATCACATCGCCGCAGCGCTCGCATTCGTCATATTCCACACCTGCAACGGTGCAGGTAGACGCAACCGTTACATGCTTATAGCTATGTCCCAGCGCGGCAATGGGCTGCGTTTCTTCGGCACCGCAGGCGGAGCAGGCGCGTTTCTCGCTGCCCGCACCCTCACAGGTCGCCGGCGTGACCTCTGTCCACGCGCCCCAGGTATGCGCCAGCAGCGGCAGCGGGGTTTCGTTAATCACATCGCCGCAGCGCTCGCATTCATCATATTCCACACCTGCAACCGTGCAGGTAGACGCAACCGTTACATGCTTATAGCTATGTCCCAGTGCGGCAATGGGCTGGGTTTCGGTAGCCCCACAGGCAGTACAGGTATGCGTCTGAGAACCTGCCTCGGTACAGGTTGCCTGCTTTGTCACAGTCCATTCGCCCCAGGTATGCGCCTGTGTTGTGTATACTGAATTGACGGTTAAATGACCGGAAATATTGGAGAACGATTTATCCCATCCCGCAAAGGTGTAATGGGTGTCGTTATCATTTTGGACATATTGACGCATCGTAGGAGCCGTAGCACTGCCCCCATAGGCAACTCTTTCGCTCTTTTCCGTTGCGCCAGTTAGGGAATTGATAAAGGTCACGGTATAGTAATTGATGTTCCAAACCGCATAAATGGTTTTATCCGCGACCAAGGAAGAAATCACGCTGCCCGCAGAATAATGCGCACTCGTAGCTGTAGAGGTGTCCGCCCAACCGATGAAGGTATAGCCGGTTCGACTCGGCACCGAAGAGGTCACCGTTAATGCGACATTGCCTGTCGTGGCGGTATTATAGCTGACGCCAATAGAGCCGGTGGTTGCCGCCGGAGCATTGACGCCGCCGTTGGCGTCATACAGCAAAGAAACCGGAACGGTATAGGTCGCATAAAAATGCTGCGGCGACTGCGTAAGCGCGACCGAAAGCGTATCGGAGGTGCTTGCGGGCGTAATGGCAGTCGAAGAGGTTGCCCAACCGGCAAAAGTATAGGTTCTTCCGCCCTTGGATACAGCTGAAACCTTGGTGCCGGTGACATTGCCCGCCGTTGCCGTATTATAAATATAGGAATTGGCGGTATATGTTGTGTCTGTGCCGTTTGCCGTCATATAGTGGAACACGCCGGTGACGCTATTGCGGAAGATGGCATAGACCGTCGATGCCAGCGAAACGCTCATATTGCTCTTGCTGCCGGTGGTCGAGATGGACGAGGGTGCCCAGCCCAAAAAATCCCAGCCGCTCTTGGTGGCAGTATAGCTTCCCGCCGGAAAGCTCACCGTCGAAGCGGTGCCGCAGGTAACCGTGTAAGAAGTCGATGCGCAGATGCCGCCATTGGTCGCGGCATCAATGGTAATGGTCGTTTGCAGCGCATTCAATGCGTTGTTCAGCGTTGTGGTTGCAGCGGTAATCTGTGTTGCGGTATAGGTTGCCGCGTGCCAATCGTTGGCATCGAAAGCCGCCAAAATGGTCTTGGCGGAGCTGAGCGCCGTTTGCATAGTGCTCCAGCTGGCAGTGGTATAATTAGACTGTGTCAACGACTCCGCCGTATTGATTGCCGTCTTCATGGCATTGATTTGCGTCGTAACGTCCGTATAAACACTGGTATTATCAAAGTGAATATAAATGTAGGCGCCGCCCGCATTTCTGTTACAATCGGACGCCTCGCCGGTATTGTCACGCTGCACGGTTGCATATCCGGATTTGGTGCTGGATTCATCGATAGCTAATGCGACAATCGGCAAACCCGCTCTGGCATCCTGTGTACCATACAGAATAATGGTATCGCCGCCGGCACGGCGGTTCAAGTCTTGACTGTCATTGCCGGGAACCGATGTAAAGGTCGGGTTGACGCCATTGACCGTCAGTGATGTATTGGTCGCGCCGGACCCCAAGGAATGACTGTTACGCAGATAACAAATAGCATCCGTAATCGTCGTTCCGGTACGATAAGCAAGATAGACATATGATCCACCCGCACCGTCATTCAAATCCTTTCCCAAACGGTTCGGATGGTCATTTCTTGTCGCACGATCCTTTGCCGTGCCATTACCGCGGCTGGCGCCGATGTTCAAAGATGTAATAAAAGTCGTCCCCGCCGGGTAGGAATAGTAGTTTCCGTAAACATAGTCATTTACGCCAATGGCTTCCGCTTCCATCGGAAGCACGAAGGCGTAGGAGGTAAACAACAGCGCTGCGGCAACCAGCAAGCTGAACACGCGCCACCTCCGCTTTTCTTTCACAATCAATGTTCCCTGACTCCTCTCATTTGTTATTTTTTATGTGATGATGCTTGCCGCAATTATATTCTTGCGCATCATTCACATATTTCACTTGTGATTGTACACTTTTTTGTTTAGAAAAACAAGTCAAAATAAATTATTTCATTATTATTTACTATTTATTCATATAATTAACACCTGCATATCAAAAATCGGCGCAAAAACCGTAATGCCGACAAGCTGCCGCTTGCTGGCGGCCGCCTGTCGGCACTCTTCATTTCTTCGGGCTTACCCCAACTATTGACAAAGAGCCAAAAAAAGACGGGCTGTACCCGCCCGAAAAATCGGGAACGAATACAACCCGTCAACTCGTTTTGGTTATCAGGTTAAATAACCGATATAATGCGCCACGGAAGGTGTCAAAATCATAGCCACCCTCCGGAATCACCGGCATACCGTCATGGTCGCACCTGCCATCGCCGTCCGCATCCACATGACCGGTAGCGGGAATGACAGTAACATCCGTGACCGCATCGCAGCGTGTACAATGACGGGACTTCTGCCCATCCCATATACAGGTTGGCGCTTTGTCAACCGTCCACGCATCGGCAAAAGCGTGCCCCAGCGCGGCAATGGCTTTGGTTTCAGATACACCGCAGGCGGAACAGATGCGTGTCTGTTCACCGGCTTTGGTACAGGTCGGCGCAACGGAAGTGAACCAACTGCCGAAGCTGTGACCGGCGGCAGGAATGGTCTCCTGTTCCGCAAGGATTTTACCGCAGACCTCGCAGACTTTACCCTCGGTTAAACCGGTTTCGGTGCAAGTTGCCGCTTTACCGGGGATAGCCTCTTCGGTATGCCCCGTGGCGGGAATGACTTCCTGCGCGGTCAGAATCTTACCACAGACCGAGCACTTGACGCCATCGGTTAAACCGGTCTCTTCGCAGGTTGCCGCATATCCGGTAATCGTCTCTTCGGTATGCCCATTGGCGGGAATCACTTCCTGTGCGGTCAAAATCTTACCACAGACCGAGCACTTGACGCCGTCGGTCAAACCGGTCTCTTCACAGGTTGCGGCTTTGCCGGTAATCGTCTCTTCGGTGTGCCCTTTTGCGGGAATCTCTTCCTGCGCGGTCAGAATCTTACCACAGACCGAGCACTTGACGCCATCGGTCAAGCCGGTTTCTTCACAGGTCGCGGCTTTGCCGGTAATCGTCTCTTCGGTGTGACCCTTGGCGGGAATGACTTCCTGCGCGGTCAGAATCTTACCACAGACCGAGCACTTGACGCCATCGGTCAGACCGGTTGCCGTACAGGTCGCAGCATAGCCGGGCACCGTTTCCTCGGTATGACCGGTAGCTTCCAGCACCTTTTCTTCCACATGGGTTGCGTCATTTGCACAAATCCGGCGCTGAAGACCGGTGGTTTCACAACCGGCAGGCGTTACGGTTTCCCAGTCGCCCCAATCATGACCGGTGGCGGCAAGTTTCGTGCCGTCTGCCAGCTTTGTGTGGCAGCTGCTGCAATAGGTGTCACCGGTATAGCCGTCTTCTTCGCAGGTCGGCTCTTTGTCGTTCAGAAGATACGTGCCGCCCACATGGTTGTCGGGGTCAAGCGGAACATCTTCTGTATAAGTATGCTCGCTGTTATACTGGCAGGTATAGGTTCTTACACCGTGGTTAATGCAGTTCGGCACCGGGTTTACAACGCCCGCATCGTATTTATGCGCATCGGGGTTGATTGCGATGGGTTCGGATTCAGTAGTGGTGCAAACCGAGCAGGTATGGCTGCGCTGCCCTTCGGCGGAGCAGGTCGCCGCCTTGTCAACCGTCCACTCGCCCCAGCTGTGCGCAGCCAGAGGAAGCAGGACTTCGTTGAACGTATTGTGGCAGCGGGTGCACTCGTCATATTCCACGCCTGCAACCGTGCAGGTAGACGCAACCGTTACATGCTTGAAGCTATGTCCCAGCGCGGCAATGGGCTGGGTTTCTTCGGCACCGCAGGCGGAGCAGGCGCGTTTCTCGCTGCCCGCACCCTCACAGGTCGCCGGCGTGACCTCTGTCCACGCGCCCCAGGTATGCGCCGTCATGGGAATTGTCTGCCCGGAGGACAGGAGGACGCCGCAGTCCGCACAATAGGTATCACCGGTATAACCGGCGGCAGTGCAGCTTGCCGGTTTGGCATTGCGCACTTCGGTATTGCCGGTATGGCTGTTCGCATCCTTTTCAATGGTGGTTGTGTAGGAATAGCCGCAGGTGCAGGTATGGCGCATCACGCCTGTTGCCGAGCAGGTGGCGGCGGTTTCTACCGTATCGGTATAAGTGTGCGCCGCAGCCGTATAGGTTGCGGTAACGGATTTATTCTGTGCGCCGCTGGTCAGATTCTGGTATGTACCGCTCCAACCATTAAAAACATAATGATAATTGCTGTCATACGGTCTTGTGGGCGTCTCGGGCGGGGTGGCGCTTTGCCCATAATTCACCGTCTGGCTCGACAGGGTATTTCCGTTATAATTACGGAACGTGACCAGATAATCAAAGGTTGTAATATTAACCGTCTGCGTAGCGGAACGGCTGCCGTTTCTTGCCGTAATGACAACCGCATAATTATTGGCGGCATTTGCCGTAGGCGGAACGGTCAGCACGCCGCTGCTGCTGTTAATAGAAACCTTACTGCTATTGACGCTGTAGCTGGTCGGCTGATACCAGATAACCCCATACTGATCCTTGCCCGGCGCGGTATAGGTATAGGTATCGCTCGCGCCGTCGGTGGGAACGGCGATGGTTGTGGTAATCGGCTGTTCAAAGGCAACAGAAGACAGTCTCGGGTAACTGCTGTCGGGCACGCTGCCGGAATCGGTTTTCACGCCTCCGCCGGTAACGGTATGATTGCAGTTGCCGGAGGCGGTTGCCAAAACCGTGGTTTGATTGGCTGCATAAACAGACATAGTAAAGGTTGTACGCAGCCTTCTGCCAAACCCGCCGCGGAAGTTCGCGACCACTTCAATTTTATAGGGAAAGCCCAGCGAGAGATCCCCTTCGAAGTTGGTCTGTCTTTCATTTTCAAAAATATCCTTAAACTCTCCCGGCTTGCTGGAATCGGTACAGTCTGCCAAGGTTACATTATAATAAAGGGATGTATTGGAACGGTCGGTTCCGTTTTTCGGATAATAATATATCCGAACAAGGACTTCATCCATATCCGCACTATTTGTCGTATTGACATGGATCGTCCAATGATATGCCGAATCCGATGCAGCCGCCTGGACCGGCAAGGAGAAAACAAACCCGGAAAACACCATACAGACCGCCAAAAAGACGCTCAGCACCCGTTTTCCGACATGGGAAACCGGTTTTGTATGTATCATAAAAACACCCTCATCATCTCAAAAAGAATACAAATCCGCCCGCTTCTTCGGGCCCGGCTATGCCGGAGGTTCTTTCAGCATACAGCAAATCCCTCGCTTTAAAAAAGTTAAACAAAAAAAATAGATTTGATGCATAATTTATATATAACTAATACATCGTGAATACCATTGTATAAAATTTTCTCACAAAATACAACATGAAAATAGATATTCAACTACTATTTACTGTTTATTCATACTTTTAGCACTCGAATATCAAAAATCGGCGCCTGCATGAGCTGATTTTTCATGCGGACGCCGATTGGAACGCGGAAGTCTTTATAAATATTTTAAAAACGAGGCATACGCCGATTCCCAGGCAGCAGAATGCTGCGGGATATATTCGGTCAATGGTTCGCCGCCGCGAATCATGGCTCTGCCTTCGGCTATGGTGGCGATATCGCCGCTGGACAGGAGCTGCACCAGAATATTCCCCAGCACCGTCGCCTCCACCGGACCTGCCGATACGGGCACGCCGCAGCTGTCGGCGGTCAACTGCAAAAGCAGCCGATCTTTGGTGCCGCCGCCGACCACATAAAGCTTATCGTACCGCTTGCCGGTGCAGTCCTGAATTCCCTCCAGGGTGCGGCGGTATTTCAGAGCCAGGCTTTCGTATACACAGCGCACGGTTTCGCCTGTCGTTTGGGGAACCGGTTGACCGGTTTTTTGACAAAAAGTGGCAATGGCGGCGGGCAAATCTCCCGGCGAGGCAAACGCGGGCGCGTCCGGGTCGATAAAACTGCGAAACGGCGCAGCCGCCAGCGCAAGGCGCTCCAAATCGGCAAAGGTATAGTCCTTTCCCTCCCGCTGCCATTGACGGCGGCTCTCCTGCAAAAGCCAAAGTCCGCAGATATTTTTCAAAAACGCCACAGATTTGCCGTAGCCACCCTCATTGGTCACATTAAACGCCATCGCCTTTTCGCCGGTGATGGGTGCATCGGTTTCCGTGCCGAACAGGCTCCAGGTACCGCTGCTGATAAAGGCGAAATCCTTTTCCTTTGCGGGCACGGCACATATGGCGCTTTGGGTGTCATGCCCGCAGACGGCAACCACCGGTACGGCGGGAACCCCCAATTCCTTTTGCAGCGCCAAAGAGAGCGTCCCCACCACCGTGCCCGGCTGTATCACCGGGGGCAAAATTTCCGCCGGCAGTCCCAGCGCTTCGGTCATGCGGGGCGACCAATCGCCGGTTTGCAAATCAATCAGCTGGGTGGTGGTAGCAATGGAATATTCGGCAATCTGCTTTCCGGTTAAAAAATAGACAAATAAATCAGGCATCAGCAAAAGCCGCTTCGCCTGTCCCAGCAGCGCCGGACGCTTTTGCTTTAAGCTCAAAAGCTGGAAAGCGGTATTAAAATCCATAAACTGAATACCCGTAATCGCGTACATTTCCTCTTTGGGAATCAAAGCGGCAGCCTGCTCGACCATGCCGTGGTTACGCGTGTCCCGATAATGCACCGGATTTTCCAGCAGCTTGCCATCCGCGTCCAAAAGCCCGAAGTCCACGCCCCAGGTGTCGATGCCGATGCTGTCAAAGCCGCCGTCGCGCTTCGCTTTCAAAATGCCCTGTTTAATCTCATGGAACAGGCGCAGCACATCCCAATATAGGGTATCGCCCACCTGTACCGGGTCGTTGGAGAATCGGTGCACTTCATGCAGCTGGATTTTTTCCCCGTCAAAGCTGCCGATAATCGCCCGCCCGCTGGACGCGCCGAAGTCAAACGCCAGTACTCGCTTCATAGCCTTTTCCCTCCGTTATTCGATAACCACACCTTTTTTGATAATCAGATTGGCGTAAATCGCCGTTTCGCCGGTGGCGACCACCGCGAAGGCGTTTTTCGCCCGTTCATAAAAGGCAAACCGCTCCACCTGCTCTATTTTATTCTCATACCCCGGCGCCCGGCGGGCGATAATATCCCGATAGGTCTGCCAGATTTCCGGCACAGGCTCCCCTTCACCGGTGGCCATCAGCGCAAAGGGCGCTTGTACATAGCTGTCCGGCGGCAGCAGCTGCAAAATAGCGTCCAGCAAAACCGGCACGCCGTGCCCATCGCTGCGCACCAGCCGTTTGGCGCAGGTTGCCGCGGGGAAATTGCCGTCCCCGAGCACCAGTTCATCGCCGTGTCCCATTTCGTCCAAAATCTTTAAAAGCTCCGGTGAGAGCACCGAGGGAATCCCTTTCAACATAAAAAATGCCTCCAACTGTGCGTTTTTTAGTATTGTACAACAAAAAAGCGCCGCCGTCAACCAAAAGAACCGCTGGCGCGAAGGCAAAAGCCGCGTTTTTTGTACAAATTACCCCTTGACAAGAGAAACAAATGTTCATACTATAAAAGGGAGAGGAGGCGCGGCGTATGCGCACCATACTGCATTCAGACCTGAACAACTGCTATGCGTCCATTGAATGCCTGTACCACCCGGAATATAAAAATATTCCCATGGCGGTGGGCGGCGATGCAGAAAAGCGGCACGGCATTATTCTGGCAAAAAACATGCCCGCAAAAGCCTATGGCATTCAAACCGGCGAAACCTTGGCGGATGCGCAGAAAAAATGTCCGTTCTTAAAAATTTTACCGCCGCGCATGTCCCTTTATTCGGAATATTGTAATGCGGCGGCGGATATTTACGCCCGCTACACCGACCGGATTGAAGCCTTTGGCCCCGATGAACGCTGGCTGGATGTCACCGGCAGCGAGGGGCTGTTTGGCAATGGGATGCAAATTGCCAACGAAATTCGCCGGCGGGTCAAACGGGAGCTGGGGCTTACGGTATCCATCGGCGTTTCCTACAATAAAATCTACGCCAAGATTGGCAGCGATCTGAAAAAGCCGGACGCGGTGACCGAGATTCGTCCCGAGGACCGGGAGACACTGATCTACCCGCTGCCGGTAGAAAACCTGCTGTTTGTCGGTCGTTCCACCTGTAAAAAGCTGCGGGAACGGGGAGTATATACCATCGGCGAGCTGGCGACGGCGGATCTCACCTTCTTAAAACGCCTGTTGGGCAAAAACGGCGAAAGCCTGCAACGGGCCGCCGCCGGGCTGGACACGAGCGAGGTGCGCCTTTTGGGCGATGGGGAGCCCATCAAAACCATTGGCAACAGCACCACCCCGCTGCGGGATATGGAAACCGAAGCGGATATCCGGCTGATTACGGAAGCGCTCTCCAAAGAAGTCAGCGCCCGGCTGCGCCGCCACAAGCTGATGTGCCGCGGTATACAGATTCATGTGCGATTAAAGACATTGGAAACGGCGGAACGGCAATGCCGCCTTGCGGCGCCCACCTGTTACGCGGAGGATTTGTGCGAAAACGCCATGCGGCTGTTCCGGCAGCATTTTGATTTAACCACACCGGTGCGCAGCATCGGCGTGCGCGCCATTGACCTGATTGACGCGGACGCGCCCCGGCAGCTCACCATGGAGCCCGGCGCAAAAAAACGGGACAACAAAGAAAAGCTGGCGCAGGTCGTGGACGAAATTAACGGGAAATACGGCAAAAACGCCATATCTCCCGCCCGTTTATACGCCGACAAAACCCTGCTGGATCAGGGCAAGCCGGAAAATAAAATTGCTGTTTTTCGCACCCACGAGGATTGAAATTTACGGCGCCTGAGTTGTCACTTCCTGAGATACCGTTCCCATCTCAACGGTTACGGTCTGCTGCCCGGACTCGTTTATGCCGAATACAAAGCGCACCGGGTAGGCGTTGCCGCTGTCCACCGCCGCGTAGGTATGTTCTAAGGAAAAATCATTGTTCGCGCCGTCCTTGATGATATACAGCGCGCTGCTTTGATAGAAGCTGAGGAACTCCGCCTTGGATACGGTAATCACAAAACATTCGCCAAAGGTGCCGTAGTCCAGTGCACTGAAATCGGACGGATTGGCAAGAAAATAGTACGGGAATTTAAACGCGCAGCCTTCGCCGCTCTCGGCGGTAAAATAGGCGCGGCAATCGGATAAATCATACACCGTATTGCCCTCTGTATCGGTGGTTTCGGTAATGGCGTAGGTGTTGACCGTGCCGTCCGTCTTTTGCTTTTCAATGCGCAGCGCATGACCGTCCGCATACAAAAAGGCATCATAGGTCACCTCCGGGTCATCTATGGCCAGCACCGCCTCACGGATGACCTGAAGCCCGTCTGATGAATAAAACAGCGTACCGCCGCTTTCGGTTTCGCAGGCCCGCAAAGACGAAACGGGGATTTCCAGCGTATCGCCGTTGGCCCGGTCGGTAACGGTGAGGGTATCTACCTCATGAAAACGCAGGTTTTCCCGCTTATTTTCCGTTTCAAAAACCACATTATCCTGCGATTCTGTGGTACCGTCCTGCGCAGCATTTTGGCGATTGGGAAGAACAACAATCAAAATTATCGCAACGATAAGAAGCAGCAGCCCTAAAACAAGCGCCGCGATTTTGCCTTTCTTATTCATGAAAAAACTCCTTTCGGGCGGCTGCCATTTTCATTCAGACAGCGACCGATCCTTGTTTTAGCATACCATAAACCGCCCGGCTTTGCAAGCATTCGGGCGGCTCTTTTATCTGATACAGAATCCATTTTACCATCGAAACAGCCTGTGTGCACAGTAAAACCGGCGAAACCGCAAAAGCGATTTCGCCGGTTCTTGTTTTACAAATTACCGTTATGGCAATCGGTTACAGACGGAACAGGTTCTGGATGGCAGCCAGCAGTTTGTACCACCATCTCCAGATTCTCTCCCAGAAAGAGAGCTTCTCTTCTTCGATCGTCTGAGAAACCGCTTCGCCCTCGCCCTGATACGGGTCATCCGCACCGAAGGTGACAACAACTTTTATGCTGTAACCAACATCGGCATTGGTTGTGGTGTAAGTCGAGGTATCCGAACCAATTTCGGTCTGTGAACCATCAGAGCCTACACGGTACCAGGTATAATGGATGTAATTCAGTGCATTCGCCGGAATACCGGGCACATTGGCAGTCAGGGTGCTACCCACTGTGACAGAACCGGTGATAACCGGATTCAGCGTCAGCTGCGCAACCGTTACTTCCAGCGTAACCTTCTGTGTTACGCTCTCGTAGTTAGAATCGGCGGGAACATAAACCATATCGTAGGTCTGCGCATAAACGCCAACAGCGGTAGGCACTTCAGAGGACAGCACATAATAGAAACTGCCGTTGCCGCGCTCTGTACCGTCGAGCACCGCTTCTGCCAGCGACTGTCCGAACTGGATGGTCGCTTTGGACGGGAAAGAATAATCGGTGGGCGTCAGCTTCGTAATGGTAACCGTAATATTGTTGCGGTTGGTGATAGTCAAGCTATAGTTGCCGGCTGCGCTGCCCTGCAAAACGGGATCAGCAATGGTAACCGGCTTGTTGCTGCCGGCATTGGCATCCGCCACCGTACCATAAACAAAGGCGGGAAGGTAAACATCGTCATTGGGTCTGACAAGCCCCTGCAGTTCAGAGAACGTGACCTGAACATCGGTCTGGCCGTCATAGGGCTTGGAGACAGCGGTAGCCTGAGCGGTCAGGGGTACACGGGTTACGGTAATGCTGCCGTTGCTGGCAACCACGGTGTAGTTGTTGTTGCGCAAATTCGAAACATTCAGCGTCACGGTGTAGGTGCCCACATTGTCATAGCGCAGGTAATTGGTTCTTACCGTGGGTTCCGCGCGGAATACGGACAGCAGCGTTTCGTCCTCATACAGACCGCTGAGCACCGTATAGGTGACCGCATCGCCGCTAAGCGGGCTTTCCGAACCGTAAGGAATGGTGAAGTTCGCTGCCTGAAGAACCACTTCGCGTTTGGTCACCGGCACGCGCACCCGGAAAGTAACCTCGCGGTAATTGGAATCGCCGTTACTGAATACAACCGTATACGATCTGGGCGTAGAGGAGGTGCTGACTTGCGGAACCGGCGTTGCGCCGTCGGTTCTCGCCCAGCTGTAGAACTGCGCCTGGTCGGCGTATTTGCCGCCCTCCAGGGTGGCGATAAATTCGCGCAGCTCTTCGTCTGTCAAATTGCCGCGGCTGTCATAGACGCGGGAGGGCATAGTCAATACATCCGCACTCAGGGAAGCTGCGGTGTCGGGGGTAATCTGATTGACCAGAATGGTCAACGGTTCGGTGTTGGTCACTTCGACCACATAGTTATTGTTGTTGGGCACGGCCTGAATGGTGCTCATATCCACCTGGCAGGTTGTGCCGCCCTGCGGGTTCAGGATGGCTACGCTGTCCTCGGCAATGGCGAAAGACGCTCTGTCGCGGCTCATAACGCCGGAGATATTGGAGAAGTAGACCGTCACGCCGGAGGTATTTTCATCGGCCAAAGCTGCCGAATAGTCCACGGCGTAAATGGAAAGTCTTGCGGTGGCACTCACCGTGGCCTGTTCAATGGTGGCCGTAGCAGTGCTCAGCGCGAGGGTATAGTTGGACGCTCTGTCGCCGGTCAGGTAGACGTTCATCAGGTCAACCACTTTATCCGTGCCGGCATTGGCATCCTCGAACACGGCTCTGGCATTCAGCGTGTTCAGACCAACGGCATCTGCGTCGGAAGCAATCAGGCCGGAGGCGATGGCAACCGAATCCTCAACCAGAGTGGCGTTGGTGGTCGCGTCATAGGTCTTGTCGGCAACGGCAAAGTCCAGCGTCAGCTCGGCGGGCTGAATAATCAGCGTACCGACGGACAGCGCAGTGGTCGCCGCATAGTTTTCATCGCCGGCACAGTCAACGGTGATATAATAGGTTCCGGCGTCTACAGGCGGGGTATCCTCGCCGTTGTATTTTACGGTTATATCGCCGGTATAGACCGGATCGCCATCCGGTACATTTACGGTAGCCGTTATCTCATGAGGCTGTCCGTCATAGGTAACGGGGGAAGTAAAGGTGGTTTTTACCCAGGTAACCTCAATGGTGGGCAGGTCTTCCGAGACCGGAACAGTGGAAACAAATTCCGCGCTGCCCTCATAGTCGCCGTTGATATCCGGGTCGATGGTGGCAACCAATCTTACGTTTTTACCGATATCCGCTTCTGTCAGATTCAGGCGGCGACCGGTACCGGCACCGGTTTCCACGCCGCCGTCAATCAGGTACCACTGGAAGGTATAGTTATCCATACCGCTGGGAACAAGACCGCCGGTTGCAGGATATACAGTGCCGTTTGCCATCAGCTGACCGCCGATTTGCAGCGAACCGGTCACAGGTGCTTTGTTGATATTGACCAGTCCAACCAGCCCGGCGGTAATGCCGTTATAGTTCATGGCGCTGTTGCCGGTGGGGGTGAAATTAATCTCAAAGTTGCCGGAATCCGCTACATGGGGGCTCTGGGCGCCCAGTTCATAGGAGAACATACCGGTGACCGTCATTCCGTTCGGCAAGGTGATGGTGACAGAGTCCTTCCCCTGGTTCTGCAATTGCTCATTCAGGGTAATGGTATCGCTGTAAGTAAAGGTCAGTTGCGGTACCGCAGCCTGAATAGACGCCAAATTCAAATCCGCTTTTTCAACGGTCAGAACGGCACTGTCGCCAAATACGATGGTATAGTTCGGGTCAAGCGACAGATCCGGCTGCTGGTCGGTGGTAAAGGTACCGTCCTCATTGCAGACCGCGCGAATATAATAGCTGCCGCCTGCGTTGCTGCCCTGGGTATAATTGGTTTCAATGGCAATCGTGCCAGAGTACACATCGTCCAGGTTCACAGAGGAATCGGCAGACACAAAGACCGCTTCGGTGGGCACGGGGTCGCCATAGGTCAGGGTCATATCCTGCGGCACCAGCGTAACCACGCGCTTTTCCACCGTTAAGGTGCCGGGCACCTTGATGATTTCATAGTTCGTCAGATTTTCGTTGACAAATACCGGGTAAATGCTGTATTCGCCCGCGGCATGGGTGCCGGGCTCATACACGACCCAGTTATCGGTGCCGTAAACGCCGCGACCGTAGGCAAAGCTGACCGGATTGGATGCGCCGAAAACGGTTTCGACCGTATCGTCATTGACAAACCCGTGTTCATCGGAACCATAGATCACGCTATCCGGATCCGCGGCGGGAATTTCGCCGTAAGCGGCAGTGGCATCCGGCGCAGTAATCTCCAGCTGACGCTTGGTAACGGTCATCTCGCCGCTTTCAAAAACAAAGGCATAGTTATCGGCGGTTAAATCAAAGGTACCGTTTACGTTGATATATACCGGCGTACCCGCATTGGTGGTAACGGTATAACCACTGGTCAGGGTCGCGCTATTCGTCCAGGTTGCGCCGCCCATGCCAAGGATGCCGCCCTCTTCGGCAAGACGACCGTTGACGCTGGTCAGTACAGGATAATCCGTACCGGCTACAGCAGCAGAGTCATCGGTCCAGCCGCTGAATGTCCAGGTATACGCCGAGGAGTCAGGCACCATGCTGCCGTATTCCAAAGAATAAGGCGCTGCGCTGACGGTAACCGTCCTTTTATTGACTGTAATGGAAATTTCCACTTCCGTCTGTTTGTAGTTATTCTGATCCCGCGGAGTGTAAATAAAGGTATAGGAAGTCTGGTTAACGGTAGGGATCTGGCTGCCGTCTTTCGGGGCAAAGCTGCCGCCGGACAGGTAATCCACAAAATAAGAGGAATTTGCCGCAACCAAATCCGCCAGCGTGGTCATCGGATCATAGGTCTGCTCATCCAGCGACGGAATATGCACCGCCGAAATGGGGAACTCTGCTTTTTCGATGGTCACTTCTACGCCGTCCACAGCAACAATCTCGTAGCAGTCACTCTTGGAGCCGGACAGGGTCATAGCAGTAATATCCGCTGTCAGATTGCCGGTGCCGACATTACCGCCGTTGGGGTAATTGACCCATACATCATCCACGGAAATATCCCTGCCGTAAGCATCATACGCTTCTTTCACACCGCTGACATGGGAGGAAAGCACGGAAACCGTTTCGCCGGTTACGGTGTATACACCAAACTCATCCCACGTTGCCTGATAGGGGAAAGTGGTTTCCGGCGTAGTTACGGTTACGGTCAAAGGCGCTTTGGTTACATTCAGCGTGCCGGACTGGGTCATTGTAACAATATAATTGCCCTTATTCAGCGCATCCGTACTTGCAAGCCCCCAGGTATAAGAACCCGTACGGGTGGTGCCGGGAACATATGCGCTGCTGGTGCCATTGGCAGTCAAACGAATATCATTGCGGATGGTGTCAATCACCGCAGTTTTCTGTTCATCGGTCAAATTGCCGTTCGCATCCGTCATGGTTACAAAGCTCGCGATATTCAGCTCCTCGCCGTATTCCACCGATGCGGGATTAAACTGTACATTCACCGCATGCGGATTGACAATGACATTCACCAAGAAGGAATAAGAGGCCGCTGTATAGTTGTCGCGCACATCGGCTTTGGGCCTGGCGGTTACCGTATAGTTTTGACCGGTCGTCACCGGCGGTACAGTATCCGCTCCGGCGCTCCAAGCATAGTCAAAATCATTGATAAAGCCGCTGTTCGGCAGATTCAGAATATCGGTAATATCAATGCTGCCAAGAGTTTCGGGATAGGTAATGGTTGCACTGGTGTCAGCGAACTCGGGATTGACCGGCACAATCTGCATGGTCAAGTCTCCGCTGCACGCCAGCCGGTTGGTATTGGTATTGGCAGGAATTTCATAGTGAATGGTATAGCTGCCCGCGTCTTTGGGAAGACCGGTTCCCGAAAGGGATTCGCCGCTGGGAGAAGTACCGGTATAAGAATAGGTGGGCGTTACATAGGCGGTGATATCATCATCATCGCGGGTATCCGTGGTATGCCGGCAGCCCCAGATTTGGATTCCCAAATCCTGCGCGGTAACGGCTTCGCCGTCATAGGTCAGCACCGTATTCGGCGTATAGGAGAGCCGAACTTCTTCTTCGGGCATCTCGTGGTAGTCGATAAAGACATAGATATAGTTATTGTTCGTAGGTGTTACCGAAGACTGCCGGTTTGCGGTAAAGGTATGCTCCGCACCGGGATAGGTAAAGGTATCGGTAACCGTCATGGAAGAGGCAGGGGTATTGACCAGCGCTTCGATATCCACATATTGCGTGTCAGAATAAGAACGCTGTGTTACCGCAATATCCCGCAATTCCCACTGGTAGCGATTGACCGGCTGGAAACCGGTAGAATAATAAACCGCACCATTGGCAACCGTTGTATCATTGATATAGTGTACATGACCGCTGGCCGCAATCGAAGTATCCGGCGCATAGGTCCATTTCCACAGGCTGCCATCCTCGCGATAGTAACGGAAAATATACATATTCTTCGCGCCCTGAACAGAGGGATTTTTGCCCTTGGACATGGAAGCGTTATTATAGTTGGTGGTTCTGCCGTTGCTGTCTACAGCGGTGCCCGCAACCGGCTCGCCGGAAAAGCTGCCGCGGACATTTAAATATTCATTATCCCGGTTGGTCAAGCCGGATGCTTTCCAACGGTGTTCCAAACCAACTGAACTGAGCGGATAATATCCACTTCTATTTGAATCAGTCTGATAAAACGACAGGCTGTCATAATTTGCAGGGTCATAGCTGACACAGGAAGCGGAAGGTGTTTGCAAAACAGCAAAGTTTTTCTTGGAAAATTTATTTGTATTGTTCCAAGCGTCAATCGCCTCGGTATTGGTCAGGCTGGTGGTGATGGTGCCGCCATCCACCACAGGGCGGTTATTCTTATACGCAAGACCCGCCGCCCAGGAAGAAAGCAGACCATCTGGCGTCCATGCACCAACAACATTGCTCTTCTGCCAGCCGCCGTGGTTGCTGAGGACATTAATAGAGCCGTTGGTCATATGAATATTTTCGGACATAATACCATAGGCAATGGTACCGGCTACCGCCGCGCGGCGGGTTTCCGAACCGGGACCTTTGTACCAGGAGGAGGTTTCAATGTCGATGCTGCCGCCGTTCATATTGACCTGACCGCCGTATACGCCGTAGGAATAGGTAAACAGACGCATACCGCCATTAACACTGTTATTGATCTGACCAAAATTATCATCGGAAGAGGAAGAGCAGGCAGCATAGGAGGTGATATTGATATTACCGCCAGTAATATTTGTCACGCTGCTGTCGCTCTGGTTCCAAACAGCTGTGTTCCAGAAAAAGATACTGCCGTTGCCATATCTTATGACACCGCTAACTTCATGCCATTCATGATGATTATAGGAGTTATAAGTACCGGAAGTAATATTGACCGTACCGCCGTTGTTGCGCACAATGGACATCCGGGAGGAGCCGACAATATGTCTATCCCTACTAACATCTTGAGTGTCATATTTATGGTACGATTCATAGGTACCGCTACCACTCAAAGTCAGCGTTGCACCGGATGCGACATTGAACATATTGCCATTGATATGATGCCAATCTCGATCAACCTTGGAAACGCTGATTTGTCCATTGTTAATTACCGTAACATTGGTGTTTGCCCGCACATTGATGGCAACCCCAAAACCGGCGGATAAGGTAGTGCCTGTAGGTATTGTCACCTCTAAGGACGAGCCGGAGCTCATGCCCTCAATCTGCGATTTCATCTGATCCCAGGTGGTGACATTCACAGCTTCCACCGTAGGCGCGCTTAAAAAGACGCCCAGCGGAACCGCCGTGGACACCAGGGCGATGGCTACAACCAATACAAGCCATTTGATGCGCTTGTAGGCCTTCCTTGTAACTTTCATAAGGTATCCTCCTTCGTCAAACTACAGACCCGAACCAAAACCGGGAACAACGCCCCGTTTTGGCACAAATGACCGGAATCATGTCTAAAGATACAGTATAATTATAGCAATCCTACCGATAGAAGTCAACCGGTAATTCATTTTTTTTATACAATTTGGTCACAACCGCCATACCGATGAAAATCCGCCCCTACAATGTGTTGACAAAATATACAGCAATCCAAAACGCCACCATCCACCATGAAAAAAAGCCCTCCTGTCCGGAAGGCCTTGACAAAATGAAAATTTTCGGGTATACTGTAGACAAGAGGTAACCGTTAACAGCGGTCAGCTTCGGAAAGATTGTATATTAGCAGTCGCTAAAAACAACCGCTCTGTCTGCCAACAGGGCGGTTATTTTTTTAAGGTAATACGGATTTCCTTGACATCTTTGTAGATGACATAGAGCACCAATGCAATAAGCACTTTACCCATATGCAACACCTCCTTTCGGAGGAATTGCTAACCGCCAGTTCTGTCGCCTCTTGTCTACGATGATATTCTATCTTATTCTTTTTATTTTGTCAATATATTTTATAATTAGACATTTGCCACGCCGGAACCGCGCATTGTATGGGCGCATTCTGCCACGCCCCCGGGCGGGCACAAGACCCGCCCCTACGGGGTGTTTATCATTTTATTTATGATGAAATGATTCAACCATCCAATCTACAATCAAGGCGAAGCCTTCCGAATCTTCAATCTTCACTCTTCACTCTGCGCCGCTTTGCGGCGCAGAAGGCGGCGAAATGTGGGGGTGTTTTCCTCTTTCCGCTTATTTCTTACACCATCCGCCATCTGCAATGCGACAAACTTCCCAACGCCGGTGCGGTATACTATCTTTGGTTTGACGCAAAACGACGGACAAGCCAAAGACTAACATAAAGAAGGCGTTTGCAATGGGCGAAAAAAGCGGCGGACTGAAAAGAATGGCGGCAAAACTTTCCCTGCCGGAGGAACTGCGGGAAACCATACGGACGGTGTTATACTACACGGGGGTGTTTCTGGGCGGCTTTTTGTTTTCGCTGGGGGATATTTTTTCGCTGCTCTCCCCTTTTGGCGCGGCATTTGCCCTGAGCGTGCCGTTCTCCTATATGCCCGCCGCGGCAGGCGGCGCGATTTTGGGCTATGTCGTTTCAGAAACCAGCGAGCATACCGTGCGTTATGCCGCCGCCGTTATCATTGGCGCAATTATTCTGTTTACCTTTCATAAGGTGTTAAATAAAAAACTGAAACCGGTTGTTTACGCCGCCATCGGCGGGGTCAGCATTGCCGCAACCGGTATGGCCGTTGCCATCGGCGCGGGGGAAGACGCCCAGATGATTTTGCTCTGCGCAGCAGAAGGGTTGTGCGGCGGCGGATATTGCCTGATTTTTCAGAACTGCGCACGGATTTTGGGAGATATCAAAACCCGGCGCATATTGAAAAGCGGCGAATGGGTCTGTTTGCTGCTGGGGGCGGCTGCCGTGCTGCTGTGTATCGGCGGCATCAAAATCGGCTTTTTCTCTCCGGCGCGCATGCTTTCGCTGTTTGCACTGCTGGTATGCGCCTGTTTTGGAAAAGAAACGGCCGGCGCCATGGCGGGAATCTGCTTTGGCTGTGTCATGGGTTTTGCCGACGGACAGTATATTTTCGGCGGAGCGTACGCGCTGGGCGGTCTTGTGGCAGGTCTTGCGGCGCCCCTGGGACGGTTCATGGCGGTCATCGGTTTTCTTTGCGGCGGCGCCATGGTGTTCTTATTTTCCGGCGAGGGCGATTTGCTGCTGCCCTTTGCGGTGGAAGGGGGCGCGGCGGCGCTGGCTGTGCTTTTGCTGCCCAAAAAAAGCGCCGAATTTTTCTCTTCGTTCTTTGTCCGTCCCGGCACCACGCCGGAATCGGAGAGCATGCGCGAGCTTTTGCGTTTTCAGCTGCACGCCGCGTCCTCGACGGTATATGAGGTTTCCGGCTCGGTCAAGGCAGTATCCAAAGCGCTGGCAGGTATTCGCAAAAAAAACGAAGGGACCATATACGGTGATGTGCGCGACGAGGTTTGCAAAGGGTGCAGCCGTATGACCAGCTGTTGGGAACATAATTTTGAAAACACCATCGATGCCTTTCAGCGCATGACCCTTTGCCGCAAGAACGGCGAAATTCCCGACCGGGATAACCTGCCGCCCTATTTTTCCTCCCGCTGTGTCTGCGTGGAAGCGCTGACCGAATGCTTTAACCGCTGCTATGTGCAGCGGGAATACCGCGAAGCGGCGGAAAATAAGATTTCCGAAGCGCGTACCGTAGCTGCCGACCAGTTTACCGCCATATCCGTCATGCTGGAAAACCTGGCGGAGGAATTGCAGCGGGACATTCTGTTTGATCCGGAAATTGCAAAAAAAGCCGCTGATGCCATGGAAAACGAAGGCATTCGGGTACGGGACTGTCTTTGTATCATCAACGAAGGCGGCTGGACGGTTTTGCAGGTCTTTTGCGCGCCGATGAAGAAAAAAATCAGCGCCGCCGAGCTTGCGGCGGCGGTATCCGACTTTACCGGTATCGATTTTGCGCCGCCGGTGGTCGGACCGAGCGACAGTGGGCAGATTTTGTTGCTGTTCTGCGAAAAACCTCCCTGTGCCGTGCGGGCGGCCGTCAGCCAGATTACCGGCGACGGGCAGTCGGTCTGCGGCGACGCCTATGACTTTTTCAACGATGGTCGGGGACATTATATGATGATTCTCAGTGATGGTATGGGCACCGGCAGCCGCGCTGCCGTAGACGGCGCCATGACCACCAATTTGGCAAGCAAGCTGATTCGGGCGGGCTTCAGCTTTGAATGCGTGGTCAAAACCGTAAATTCCGCCCTGATGGTCAAATCCAAAGACGAGTCCCTTTCCACCCTCGATATTGTCAGCATCGACCTGTTTAACTGCGATGCCACATTTTATAAAGCCGGAGCGGCAGCATCGCTTTTATGCCGCCGGGGCAAGACGATTCGCATTGAACGCGCCTCACTGCCGCTGGGCATTTTGCGGGATGTGGAATTTGAGCGGGTCACCGGCAAAATCGGCGACGGCGATTTGATTATTATGATGTCGGACGGCGCAATGGTCATCCCCCCGGACAAGCTGCGCCAGACTTTAAGCGACTGCGCCGACCAACCTGTGCAGGAGATTGCCTCCGCCATCACCGCCCTTGCGAAAGAAGAAAGCCCCACCGGCAAGGCGGATGATATTACGGTTCTTGCGGCAGTTGTACATAAACGAGCCTAAAGCGCATAGGCGGGATGCTGTTTTACCGCCAAAAACCTTTCGCAGCGCACCAACAGAAAAGGGATGCAGCGTTTCGCTTTGCTGCATCCCTTTATGATTTCTATAAAAGTTATCTTCTGCCAGTCCTGCGCCGCAGGCTATCCGAGATAAAGCGAATCAATCTTCCGCCTCTTTCGCCTTCTGAATGACCTCTTCCGGCAGCGCTTCGCCGTGCTTGACAAAGAGAATGCAAAGAATGGACAGCACGAAGACCACCGGGCAATAGGCGAACAGGGACATATAGGTACCGGTAAACATACGCACCAGACCATAAATAATAGGCGAAGCAATCTGGGCGGAGAAGGTGGCGGTATAATAGTAACCGGTAAAGGTGCCGACCTTATCCACACCGCCGATTTCCAAAACCAGCGGCAGCGTATTGACGGTAATAAACATATTGGCAACGCCGCCGGCCACCAGCGCAACCCAAATCAGCGCCATGCTGCGGGTCAGCAGGTACAGCACAAAAACGAGCATGAACATACCAAGTCCCAAAAGGATGGTCTTTTTTCTGCCGAGTTTTTTGCCGCAAAAACCGGCGGGAATGGCGCCAATGGCGGAGAACACGGCAAAAACGCCCATCATAATGGTGGCTTCCGAAGTGGTTTTTCCCAAAACCTCGGCGGCAAACAGTGAAAAGAAGGTGGTAATGGCGTTGGTGCCGCAGAACAGGAAAAACAGCCCCAGCAGCATGAAAATCAAACTGACCCGTTCGCCGGTCGTCAGTTTTTCGGCTTTTATCTTTTCTTTTTCAGCTTTTTTGGCTTCCTTTTCCGCTTTCCTGCGCGCCGCTTCATCGGCTGCCATATTCTGCGCCGCCGTCACCGAAAGGCGGCTGTCCGGCTCTTTTACAAAGAACAGCAGAACAAGCATACCGAGCACCATAATAATGGAGCCAATCAGGAAAACATAGGGGAAGTAATCCTCTTCAGGGATTTGGTCGCTGGAAAGACCGGTAACCGCGCCGTAAATGGCAACAACCAGCGTTCCGGCCACAAGCCCCACGAGGCTCCCCGCGCCGCCCATCAGGTTGATCACCGCGTTGCCCTCCGAGCGCAGCTCGGTAGGGGTCAAATCGGGCATCAGCGCAACCACCGGCGCGCGCCAAAGCGACATGGAGAAGACAAAAAGAATGATTACAGCCATGGTCGCCGGAAGGCTGACCTTGGACATAACCGGAATCAAAAAGAACAGCACCGCAGAAATCGGCGCACAGGAAACAATAAAGGGGCGCCGTTTTCCCAGCCGGGAATGGCAGCGATCCGACAGCTTGCCGAAAGCAGGCTGAAAAATCACGCCGAACAAATTATCAAATGTCATAATTACGCCGATAAACAGCGGCACCAGCGTAAAACCGCCGCCCGCCATTTCCACGGATTCGCCCTGCGCCTGCGCAAACCGTACCAGATCCGGGAACCGCTCAATCAATGCGTTGCTCCAGGATGTAATCAACGGTGATTCCGTGAGCAGCCGGTTGAGTATTTTTGTTACATAAGGGTCATAAATCGCCCAGGCAATGGATGTAGCCATAAAGCCGAAGCCGATCAGGATTGTTTTTTTATAATCCAGCTTTGCTTTTTCCGCCACAAAACGACCTCCTTTAATTGTTTTTCGTCAAGAAAGACCAGCGAAAACCGAGGGCGGCTTCCGCTGGTCCCTTCCTGCCAGTCAATTGTAGCAAAGCGCCAGGAAAAGGTCAATATGATTTGACCAGATTTTTTTATTTTTGTCTATTATTCTTTGTCTATTCGCGCTGTTTTTTTGCTGTTTACCTCGACAGAAACCGCCTCGTCCTTTCCGGGGAAAACCTCATACGCCTCCAGCACATTTTCAATCATAGCCAAATCCTTGATGACACCGACAAAAACCATGCCATGGGGAATCCGCAGCGAATAACGGCAGCGGTAAATCTTTTGACCGGACGATGTTTTGTGGTCGGGATGGGAAAGATAATCCAGCGCGGTAACAATAATCTTTTTTCCTTCAAAATAGGTATCCAGCAGCGGGATCAGGGTGCTTTTTTCGGTAAAGACCACTTCCAGGCAGCGCACACGCTTGCGCACAAAGACCCTGCGCTCCAGCCATTTCAGCAGCATGGTGGTCAGATAAATCGTTGAAAACGCCAACAGGCTCATACGGTAATAGCCCATACCGATGGCAAGCCCCAAACAGCTGGAAACCCACAGCGTGGCCGCCGTGGTAATGCCGGTAACCATGGTACCGTCTTTTGATTTAATAATGGCACCCGCCCCGATAAAGCCCATACCGGACACAACACCTGACGCAATACGGGATAAGTCCAAGCTGGCGGGAATCAAGTTCGACTGATAGGCCATTTCTACAGAAATCAGCGAAGATATCGCAGCACCGAGGCAGACCAGCACATGGGTCTTAATGCCCGCCGGGTGGTGCGAGATCTCGCGTTCCAGCCCCAACAGGAAACCGACAATTACTGCCATGGCAATGCGGGCAGCCAAATCCCAGATATAGATGTTTGAATCAAAATAGAACTGCGACAGCATCAAATACCTCCTCTATCTTTACGGCGAGCCGCTTTCAAACAAATCGGAACACGGTTATTTTTTTGCCAGAATACGACAGGCAAAAGAACCGATGACCATCCAAAGTCCCTGTAACAAAAACAGACGGAAACCGGTGACCGCCGCAGCTGAGCCGACAAACAGCAGAACCGCAACCAGAATCAGCCCCAACACCGAACTGATAATAGCAAAGGGCGTCGTAATATCCAGCGCGTTGCGCAGCATCACAGCCGCCGTCATGGTTCGCAGGGACGCGAGCGTGCTGTCGGCGCTGAAAATACAGGTGCCGGTGCGCTGGTTTTCCTCTTTTCGACACAGTTTAAAATATTCAGCCGCTTCCGTATTTATCACCTTGATGGTGTCATCCGCCAAAGCCATCTGCCGCTCCACCAAAGTATCGCTGATATGCGGGTCGGTTGAGCGCAGTAATATGGTAAACCCATGGTGAACCAGATAGGACAGCTCCTTGCGCACGGCGGGCTTCAGGTGGTAGCCCACCACAAAAATCGCCGCCGGTTTGCCGTCAACCGCCAAATATACAATTTTACGGTCAGGGTCACCCCTTGTATATTTTTCTTCCAATGCATGCGGCGGGGTTTCGATATTATGATTCTCCATCATTTCCCGCGTGCCCGCCAGCACCTTTTGCTCCCCAACCCAGGCGGACAGCCCCTGCTTGTCTTCATAAATCAGGGATTCCACCTTGGGCAGAAGCTCTGTGCGGTTCACAATAACATTCCGAAACACTTCGCTCAGCGGGCTTTCCGAGCCGATAAACAAAGCGGCGGCCATTAAAATGGCATCATACAGCGGATATTCGTAAAAGGTTTTCGCGCCGTATACTTGCAGCGAATCCGCATCGTACAGCTCAGAGGAATCAAAAACCACTGCGTCCGCCGAAGCAAACGAAACGGCAGAAGCATAACCGGGAACCACCCCATGCCGGGGGTTCAGCCGACGGTTGAAAGAGTCAAGAAGCCATTTCAGCGAAAAGCTGACCGACAACGGCGCTGTAGCCAGAATCACAGCGGCAAAAGCGGAAATCGCCATCGCGAGATCCCGCCGAACGGCAGCGACCAGCACAAAGGTCAGCACTGCAACGCCCAGAAAAACCGGCAGCAGCCGGGTACAAATACCAACAGAGGGGTCATCCAGCAAGGAAGCGTTGATATATTTTTCCATCTGCGGCATTTTTGCCCGGTAGCAAATCTTGGCATCCGGCTCTAAAATCCCCTGACCGATCCGCTCGCTGCGGTGGCTGTCCGCAATAGGAGATACCGCACATAAGCCGTCCTCTGACAATAAAATACGAAAACCGTCGGTAGTACGGGTTATGGATGCCACCCGCGTAAAATAAATCATCAGCGTCAGCGCCAGTGCAGTCGTATTATACAGGCTGCATTGGGTATAAATCTGCTCGGGGAAAAACAGTAAAACGATGTTTTGCAGCAGCACCGCCAACCAAACCAGCAGCACCGTTGTGCTCAGACCGGCCTTTTTGCGCAGGATCAGCGCAAAGCCATCGGCAAAATCATTGAGAAGCGGCGCGATACCAACGACAAACAATACCAGCATGACAATCCCGTAAGCAAGACCGCTGCCGCCGAACAGGTGCAGCGTACGTTCGGCATCGCCGATGGATTGAAACAGCGGAATCAACGAAAAAATCAAAGACAGCAAAAGCGCCGAACCGGAAACCAGCAATTTCATCAGCGCACGCTTTTTTTCGTTGATTAAAAAAGTTTTGACCTCTTTTTCTTTGTCTTTTTCCGTGTATTCCGGATATTTCATCGGCACCGCGTCATCAGACAGCAGGTCGTTAAAAAAGCCGCTGCGCACAGCCTTTGGTTTTTCTTTTTCCGGCTCTGCCGATTCGGGCGGTTCGTCCTCTGCCTGCGGCGCCTCAGGCGGGGTGGGATGAATAAATTTTCCGTCCGGGGCGTGCTTGGTCTGCTCGAGATCCGACTGCCGCACCGTTTGCGCGTCAACCTCTCGGGTTTTGGCGGTTTCTTCGGCGTATTTACCCACATCCGGCTCGCTGCCCGGCTGCGAATGCTCTATGCGCACCGGGTTAATCTGATGCGCCACCTCCGGCTTTGATTCGGGCACCGGGTCTATATCCGCACTTTTGCGAAAGATACTCGCCCGCCCCCGGCGAATACCGGCAGCCCGTTTTTCCCGGGCATATTTATATTCTTCCGGATTGTTAAAATACCGGATCACATCGCTGTCCGTTTCCGGCAAATTTTCCTGTTGCGCTGCCTTGTCCTCATCCGGCTGCACCATGGCGCTCTCGCCGGAATAGGCATCGATTAAATGCTGAATATATGCGTCATCTTCCGCCTGTTTCCTCGCTTCTTCTGCCGCAGCAGACGGTTCGACCGCCGTCTGTACCGCATTGTCCGCCCCGACCGGCAGGGAAGCCTCTGTTTTGCTCTGCCGCGCCTGTCCGCGCTCACTGCGCTTGATAAATTTTGCCATGAAAAACCCGCCTCCTTTTGCGCCAAATGCGCTGTCCTTTATTTTGTAAGCTTTCTGCTTTTTGCAATCTCAAACATTAAAATGCCCGCCGCCACCGAGGCGTTCAGGGAATTGATTTTTCCTGCCATGGGGATGGAAAGCACCACATCGGCGCTCTCTTTGAGCAAGCGGCTGAGGCCGCGCCCTTCCGAACCGACAATCAGCGCCGCCGGACCGGTTAAATCCGCCTCGTAATACGGCGTTCCGTCCATATCCGCGCAATACAGCCAAACTCCGCGCTCCTTTAAAAGAGTCGCAGTTTGATGCAAATTACCCACGCGCACCACCGGCACATATTCCAGCGCGCCGGCCGCCGCTTTGCCCGCGTAAGAGGATAGGGAAACGCTTCTGCGCTCCGGAATAATGACCCCGTGTGCCCCCGCCGCCTCGGCGGAACGGATAATCGCGCCCAGGTTATGCGGGTCTTCCAGACCATCACAAAGGATCAGGAACGGCGGTTCTCCCCGTGCCGCCGCCAGGGCAAAGCAATCCTCCAGCGACGCGTATGCCCGCGCCGCAGCGAACAGAATAACCCCCTGATGGGCACCGCCGCCGCAAAGAAAATCCAGCTTTTTGGCGTCCGCTTCCTTAACCGGAATCTTTTTTTCCCGGCAAAGGGCTAAAATCGGCGTCAAAGAACCGCCGCTTGTGCCTTTTGCTACCAGCAGATGATCCGCTGCCCGACCGCTGCGCAGCGCTTCTTTCACCGCGTTTCTGCCAATGATAAGATCTGTTTCTTTGTTTTTTTCGCTCATGCTACCGCCCAGTCCCGCTGAAATTCCGCACACAGCCTGCAAAAACCGGCGATGTGTCGAAAAATAAAAAGAAATGTATAATTATTAGTTATTATAGCACAGACTTCCTGATAATAGCAAGTTTTTTTTCAAATGTCGGCGTACCTCTTTTGTTATAAAAAAGACAAAAAAGGCATCCCGCGCCGGAAAAATACCGACGCGGGATGCCTTATAAGGAGGTCTATACTCTGAAAAAGAGAGGAAGACTCAAACCTGTACGCTGGCCATGGACAACAGGCTTTCGTTGAAAATTTTTACGGTGCGGAAATATTTAATCACATCCCGCCGGGTGATGATGCCCATAAACACATTGCGGTCATCCACCACCGGCACAAAATTACTGTCCATGACCCGCACCAGCAAATCGTCCATGGTCGTGTCAATGGTCACCGCCGGGTTAAAGCCCGGACGCATAATCCCCGCAACCGTATATTTTTCCCCATCCTTCATGGTTTTGCTGTCTGTTTTTAATAAATCCCAAAGAAAGTCGCCTTCGCTGACCGTTCCCGTATACTCGCCGTGCCTGTTCAGAACCGGCAGGGCGGAATAACCGTGCGCCTTCATTTTTTCCAGACCCTGACGCAGGGTGCTTTCTTCGCGGATATACGCTACTTCTGATTTCGGCTTTAACAGCATAACAATGTTCATTCCGATTCATCCTTTCCGCCGCATGCTGCGGCGATTGCTGCCGCGCTTTTTTCTCTTTCTTTTTGCGGCTTACTGTTCCTTCTTTTTCTTCCCAACCTTATTGTAACCGATTTTAACCGACCACATATAAAGAACATGTAAACAAAAAGGAAAAAATGCCAGTACAATTCTTTCTTTTTTTGTTCCATTTTTCCTTGTTAAACAATTATAAAATTTCTGCCAATATTTGGTCATTTCTATTGTTAATTCCCCAAAAAGCGCGTATACTATAAATATTCTATCTTTCATGTTTGGGAGGGCTGTTCTTGAAAGAGCTGGAAATAACCGCGCTGTTTGCGCTGGATTATACCCTTGCAAAAACCTTTCTTGCCCGTTTTTGCTACCCGTGGGAGGCGCTGGGCGAAATCGGCGAATTTCTTACGGCGCTCGGCGCGGCGCTGCCGGAAGGCTATGAACAGAAAGCGGAAGGCATTTGGGTGCATAGAACCGCAAAAATTCACCCAAGCGCACAGATTGCCGCCCCCTGTATCATCGACGAGGGCGCCGAGCTGCGTCCCGGTGCATTTTTGCGCGGGAATGTACTCGTCGGAAAACACACGATCATCGGCAACTCCTGTGAGGTAAAAAATGCCATTCTATTCGACGATGTGCAGGTGCCCCATTTTAACTATGTGGGAGATTCCATCCTTGGGCACCTTTCGCATATGGGCGCGGGCGCAGTTACCTCCAATGTCAAAGGAGACCGGCAGCCGGTATCCATTCACACGCCGGCGGGCGATTTGGCAACCGGCAGGAAAAAAGTGGGGGCGTTTCTCGGTGACGGCGCGGAGATTGGCTGCAACAGCGTATTAAATCCGGGCACAGTGATTGGGCAAGGTGCGCGGGTATACCCGCTCTCCTGCGTTCGGGGAACGGTTCCGGCAGGCTGTATCTATAAGAACGAAGACACCATAGTACCCATACAAAAATAACGAAACGGAGGCTTATTATGGGGGTTTTATTTGGAACAGACGGCATTCGCGGGATTGCCAATCAGGATTTGACGCCGGAGCTGGCCATGAGCGTCGGCAGAGCGGCGGCAGCGGTGCTGTCAGCGGACAACCGCAGGCATCCGAAATTTGTTATTGGCTACGACACGCGCCTGTCCTCGGGTATGCTTTCCTCAGCAGCCATCGCCGGGCTTTGCTCGGTGGGGGCGGATGTGATTGATTTAGGGCTGGTGCCCACCCCGGCCGTAGCCTATCTGGTAGGCAAATACAAGGCGGACGCGGGCATTATGATTTCCGCTTCGCACAATCCCTTTGCCTATAACGGGCTGAAAATTTTCAGCGGCGATGGCTACAAGCTGCCCGACGCGCTGGAAGAGGAAATCGAAAACATCATCACCGGCAATTCCCACCGCCACCCGCAAATGACCGCCGAGCAGGTCGGCCAGGTCAGCAAAGCAGAATGCGCGGTGAAGGATTATGTCCATCACTTAAAAAGCACCGTACCCTATTCGCTGGACGGCATGAAAATTGCCGTAGACTGCGCCAACGGCTCCGCGTCTGCCACAGCGAAACGGCTGTTTGGCGAGCTGGGCGCCGAATGCCATATGCTCTACAGCGAGCCCAACGGCACCAATATCAACGAGGGCTGCGGCTCTACCCACCCGGAAGCGCTGTGCGCCTATGTAAAAGAGCACCATTTGGACGCGGGCTGTGCCTTCGACGGCGACGCCGACCGCTGCTTCTGCGTGGATGACAAGGGCAATTTGATTGACGGGGACAATATTATGGCCATTTGCGCGCCGGATATGAAAATGCGCGGCAAGCTGGCGAAGAATACCATTGTGGGCACCATTATGACCAATCTGGGGTTTGTGAAATTCTGTGAAGAAAACGGCATTGCCTTTGCCGCCACCAAGGTCGGCGACCGGTATGTTTTGGAGCAGATGCTGCTGGAGGATTTTAACTTCGGCGGAGAACAGTCCGGGCATATTATCTTTCGCGACTTCGCCACCACCGGCGACGGGCAGCTGACCGCCATTCAGCTGCTATCGCAAATCCGCCGCACCGGCGAACGGCTTTCTGATTTGTCACACTGTATGAAAAAATTCCCCCAGACCATGATTAATGTTACCGTCAGCGCAGAAGGAAAGCTGGCTTTCTACACCGACCAGAAAATTAAGCAGGCATCGGAAGAAGCCCGGGAAAAGCTCGGTGAGGACGGGCGGCTGGTGCTGCGCGCCTCCGGTACGGAACCGCTGATTCGCGTCATGACCGAGCACAAAAATGCCGAAATTGCCTCGTCTGTAGCAAAAGAGCTGGCGGAAGTGGTGCAGACACGGCTGGGCAGCAAATAAATCCGCCCTGTTTCACCGCAAAAATGCGCTGACCGGCATCAAACGCAAAAAGCGCGGATCGTTTCTGCGTTTGCAAATAAAGATAAATCCGCTTCAGAAAAATTATCGGCGTATCCATGTCCACAGCATCGCAAAAAAACCGCTCTTTGGGCGGTTTTTTTTGCGATCCGGCTTTGCGGCTAGCGCATGGAGAAAAAACAGCCATCCCGAGCGCTTCTGTTTTTTACAAAAGAAACATCGGCGGTCATACGGATTCTGCCGGTTTTGTGCGTTGTTTGCCTGCCTTTTTCGTCCTTTGGGCGCCGGATGATTTTTTGACACCCGCCCGCCGATTACAGAATAGGATGTATCGAAAATAAGCGCAGCCCGAACCGCCGGAGGCGCAGCCGCTCAGATGACCGTCGGCTCAAAAGGGCTTCGCATAACATACAGCGCCCGTGTATTGCCGCGGCGCATGCCTGAGGCATGCTGCGTTTTTTACCGATTGGCGCACAAAAAACCGAACCCTGCCCACGCGCAGCAGGGTTCGGTTTTGTACGCCGTAAACAACGATTATTCGTCGTCTTCCTCTTCGATGGTCAAATCTTCCAGTTCGGCGCCGCAGGCCGGGCAGACAATGGGATCGTCGGAATCGAAAATGCTCTCGTCTAAATAAATGGTCTTGCCGCAGGCGGGGCATTCCAGCTCAAACATGGTATCATCGTCACAGCAATCACAATCACAGTCATCATCACAGCAATCGCAATCGTCATCGTACACATACTCTTCCAAATCGCCCAAATCCTCATCTACCGCGTCGAGCTGTTCGGTGACGGCTTCCATCTGGTCATCCAAATCGGTGATGCAAAGCGCCAGATCGTCGATAATTTCAACAACCTTTTTCAAAAGCTTTACGGAATCCTTGTCGTCGTCCAGCTTGGCAGCATCGGCAAAGCCTTTCAAATATGCGGCTTTTTCAGTAATCGTCATGAGATAAACCTCCTAAAAAAGGGAATCGTTTTTTGTTCTTACGCTCTGGACATATATTCGCCCGTTCTGGTATCGACCTGAATCATTTCGCCCTCATCAATGAAAAGCGGAACCTTGATTTCAGCGCCGGTTTCCAGCGTGGCGGGTTTTAAGGTATTGGTCGCCGTATCGCCCTTAAAGCCGGGGTCGGTTTTGGTGACCTGCAGGGTAACAAAGTTGGGGGGTTCTACGCCGAACACCTTGCCTTTGTAGGAAAGGATGCGGCAGACCATCTGCTCTTTCACGAACTTGAAGTTATCGTCCAGCTCGCTGGCGCTGATGGGAATCAGCTCATAGGAATCGGGGTCCATAAAGTAATACAGGTCGCCGTCGTTATAGGAATACTCCATCTCTTTTCTCTCGACAAAAGCGGTGGGGAATTTATCCGTCGGGCTGAAGGTTTTTTCAACCACAGAACCCTGAATCACATTTCTGAGCTTTGTACGAACAAACGCCGCGCCTTTGCCGGGCTTAACATGCTGAAATTCAATAATCTGCCAAACCGCGCCATCCATTTCAAAAGTTACGCCGTTTCTGAAATCACCGGCTGTTACCATAGTTTTCAAATCCTTTCTTCACAGCGGCCGATTGCCGCACAAAATAACAAGAATATAATATAATATTTCCGGCGGCATTGCAAGTATTTTTTCACTAAAGCCGCCAAATATACGCGATATATTGATATTATAAAACAATAAGCGCTTCCGGCGCCTCGGTCAGGCGGCGGCAGCCGTTTTTTTCAATCAAAACCATATCTTCGACCCGCACACCAAAGCGCGAGGGAAGATAGATCCCCGGCTCCACGGTCACCACATTGCCCTCGCACAGCACATAGTCCGAGCGGGGGGAAAGATTGGGGAACTCGTGGATTTCCAGCCCGACGCCGTGACCGGTGCTGTGGCGGAAAAAACCGCCGTACCCGGCGTCTTCAATCACCTGGCGGGCAGCCTTGTCGCCGTCCGACGCGCGAACACCGGCGGAAAGCATCTGTTCGACGGTATTTTTCGCGTCCAATACGGTTTGATACACCCTCTTCTGCTCTTCGCTGACAGAACCGACCGCAACGGTACGGGTCATATCGCTGTGCAGACCGCCGACCACCGCACCGTAATCCATGGTGACAAAATCGCCGTTTTGCACCTGCCGCGCCCCTGGGACGCCATGGGGCTTGGAGGTATTTTCGCCGCTGATGGCAATGGTCTCAAAGGAGAGCGCCTCTGCTCCGTGGGAAAGCATAAAATAGTCCAGCTGCAGCGCAATCTCACGCTCGGTGACACCGGGACGAATAAAGCCTAAAATATGTTCAAAAGCCTGCTCGGCAATGCGCTGCGCCGCAGCGATTTGCGCGGTCTCCTCTTCGGTTTTGATACACCGCAGCGCGTCCAGACAGTCATCGACCGCGCCGGTCGTAAGCACCGTTATTCTTTCCAGCGCTGCCTGCAATTTCGCTGCCTCGCGGCAGGAAAGCCGCCCGGCTTCGATCTCCACCTTGTCGATTTGATTTTTATCAAAAAAAGCGGCAAGCTGGGCATACAGCTTGTCCTGTTCGCAAACAGGCATATCGGTTACACTTTGCTGCGCCGCCTCAATATACCGGCTGTCGGTCAAAAACAGCGCGTCCGCTGGGCTGATGAGAACAAAACCGTCCGAAGAGGCAAAGCCGGTCATATACCGGCGGCTGACCTCGGAGGTCAGCAAAATCGCTGTTGTTGTATCTGCGCCGCCCTCGCGGTAAAACAGGGCGCGCAGGGCGTCAAGATTACTCATTTGACCTCCTTGTACTCAATGCCGTATTTTTCGCAAAACTCTTTTTCTCTGGCTCTGCGGCGGGCAAACTTTTTGGCAAAAATCTTCTCCTTCATAAACGGGCGCACCCAAATCGAGATAGCGCCGCACTCGTTCGCCGCCTCCACATCGGCAAACAGCTGGTCGCCGATCATGGCGAAATTTTCCAGCGGCACGCCAATCTGCGAAGCGGCCTTTACCACGTTTTTGGGGTCGGGCTTATTGGACAGCGCCAGATACGGCACGCCGAATTTTTTGGAAATCCAACGGGCACGCAGCGGATAAGTATTGGAAATAATGATAATCGGAATCCCCGCAGCTTTGACCTTGCGAATCCAGGGAAGAACCCCCTCCCGCGGGCGCAGGGTAGAGTCATAGACCGTGGTATTATCCAGGTCGATGCCGACAGCCACGGCGCCGATGCGCCGCAGTTCCTCAGGCGTAATTTCTGTAATAGAATTGTAGATATATTTCGGCATTGCGTCCATACGGCCCACCCCCCTTGGCGAAAATAAGGCGGGCTCAAAACTTGAGTCCGCCTCACACTTTATTTATACTTGCGTTTCCGAGCGGCTTCCGATTTCTTTTTGCGTTTTACGGAAGGCTTCTCGTAATGTTCTCTCTTGCGGACTTCCTGAATCACGCCGTCCCTGGAGGTCTGACGCTTAAATCTTCTCAGAGCGCTATCAAGAGATTCATTTTCTTTTACTTTTACCTGGCTCATATATTCCCTCCCTCCGCATAAGCAGGGGTATTATTCCCGTATTACATCAACACTATCTGCTGATACTGTATTAGTATATATCACACAAAGTTGCTTGTCAATAAGTTTTTTTCATTAACCTTCCAAATTTTATAATTTTTTTTTGCTGAGAGGCTGTGCTTTGACGATTTTCCCTTGATTTCCTGTCAAAAACAGATATAATCTAATACAGGTGATGTGAATGAAACTGAAAGACTTGGCTTTTCGCCGGGATTATCCCGCTTTTCACTATAAAAGCTATCATATACAAAAGGACGATGGGCGCATTACCCTGCGCTTTGATTTTGAAATTCCCGGGCTGTGCACCTTTTCGCCGACTACGGTTATTGAAACCGGCAATCTTTCCCTGATGAATCCGCCGGACGATGAAGCGGCAAGAGAACTGGTGTTTTCCTTAGGGCTGGTGGAGTGCGTCAGCTATTTGAAGGCGGTCTGTCCCGAGCGCCTTGTGGTGCATTGCGGCGCGCTTTCCGAAGAAGACCGGCGGTGGTGGCAAAAGCTTTATTACCACGGGCTGGGTGAGTTTTTATACCGCAACGACCTTCAGACCGATGAACAGTCGCTTCTGACCATCTGCGCCCCCGAAAAGAAAGAGGCGTCTGCTCCGGCTGCCCGTTTTGGGATGGATGTAATTATCCCCGTCGGCGGGGGCAAGGACTCCGCCGTGACGGCGACGCTTCTGAAAAACTGCGGAAAGCGCATTCGGTATTTTACCGTGAATGACCAGCCCGCCCGCACCGCAACGGTTCTCGCGGCGGGCGGCAGCGAAAGGGATATGATTCGCACCCGACGCACCATCGCCCCCAATCTTTTGAAACTGAACCGGGAGGGCTTTTTGAACGGGCATACGCCTTTTTCCGCGATTGTGGCGTTTTTGGCAGCCTACTGCGCCTACCTGACCGGCAGCAGGGATATTGTGCTTTCCAATGAGGCCAGCGCCAATGAATCGAATATTGCGGGCCTTCCGGTCAACCATCAATATTCCAAATCCTACGAATTTGAACAGGATGTCAGCGATTATATTCAGAACCGGCTCGGGCTGCCCATGCGCTATTTCAGCCTGCTGCGCCCGTTTAACGAGCTGCAAATTGCCAAATACTTTGCCGCGCTGCCGGCGTTTCATCCGGTGTTCCGCAGCTGCAATGCGGGCAGCAAGCAGAATATCTGGTGCGGTCACTGCCCGAAATGCCTGTTTGTTTACTGCATTTTGGCACCGTTTCTGCCAAAGGACGCGCTGGATCGCATTTTCGGCGGGTGCCTGACGGACAAAACGGAGCTTCTGGAAGATTTTAAGGGGCTTTGCGGTCTGTCGCCGGTTAAACCCTTTGAATGCGTGGGAACGGTCTCCGAGCTTTGCGCCGCGCTTCAGATGACCATTCAGAAATACCAGAAAGAGGGCATCCCCCTGCCCGCCCTGTTGGCATATTATGCAAAGGAAACCGAAAACCGCCCGGCGCCCCACGATTTTCTTTCCGATTACAACGAGGAAAACGGCATACCCGCAGAATACCTGCCCTATGTAAAGGAGATGTACCGCTATGTTTCGCAGCATTGACACCCTCATTGCCGATTTGGCTGACAAGCGCATTCTGATTCTCGGTTTTGGTCGGGAGGGGCGCTCCAGCTATGCCTTTTTGCGCAAGCATTTCCCGGATAAACCATTGGGAATAGCGGATAAAAACAATATCACCCTTACTGACCCGGCGGTAACGCTGCACTGCGGGGCGCAGTATCTGGACGCGATGGGCGACTATGATATTGTTTTGAAAAGCCCGGGCATCCCCTTTGTGGGCGTGGACATTCCGCCCCGGTGCACAGTGAGTTGCCAGACGGACTTGTTTTTGAAATATTCCGACAGCACCGTCATTGGCGTAACGGGCACCAAGGGCAAAACCACCACCGCGACCCTGATTTTTCGTATGCTGCAAGCGGCGGGACTGCGGGCGCGCCTGGTGGGGAATGTGGGCGTGCCGGTGCTTGACCATATTGGGGAAGCTGAAAACGAAATTACGGTCATGGAGCTGTCCTGCCACCAGCTGGAATTTATGACCACCTCGCCCCATATCGCCGTAATCACCAATATCTACGAGGAACATCTTGACCACTATAACAACGGCTTTGCGGGGTATTTGGCGGCAAAAATGAACATTGCCGCCCATCAGCAGGCCAACGATTTCTTTATCTACAACCCGAAATCCACTGCCGGGGATTATATTACTCCCGAAACTCTGCCGGCGAAGGTGATTTTGGCAGACCCGACTGCGCCGGATGCATTTCTGGACGAGCTGGCTGCCGCCAATCCCCATTTGCGGGGCAGCCATAACCGCCAGAATATCTGCGTTGCCATGGCGGTCGTGCGGCGATTGGGTGTGCCGGACGCGGCGATTCGCAAAGCCATTTTGGATTTTGAGGGCATTGCCAACCGGATGGAGCTGGTGGGCATTTACAACGAAGTCGCCTATTACAACGACAGCATTGCCACCATTCCCTATTCGGTAATCATGGGGGTGGATTCGCTGGGGAATGTGGGTTCTCTGCTCATCGGCGGTATGGACAGGGGGTTGGATTACCGGGACTTTGCCGACCAGCTTGCCCGCCGCCAGATTGACAATATCATCTGCCTGCCCGACACCGGTCACCAAATCGCCGAGCTGCTGCAAGAGCGCCATTGCCGCTCGAACATTGTCCTTGCCGCTGATATGGAGGAAGCGGTACGCGCCGCCGTAAAGCTTACCCCAAAGGGCAAGGCCTGCGTCCTCTCCCCCGCCGCCGCGAGCTATAATGTCTATCGGGATTTTGAGGAAAAGGGCAATCATTTTAAAACGCTGGTCAAGCAATACGGTAAACAGCAGGCGTAAAAAAGGGTCGGCAGCAGCCCTCTCTCGCTTACCAAATCAAAACCATATTTGCGGGAATGCCCGTTTTATCCAAATACAGCGCACAAAAGAGCCGCTCCGGCGAACCGGGGCGGCTCTTGTTTTACTTAACGGACATAAGCAGCTGCTCTGTTAGTTCAGACCAAACAGCGAACGCAGCCATTCGATAATCGTCTTGAAGAAGTTGATAATCTTCTGGAAGAAAGGCACCAAACCGCTGGAGGCTATGCCATCCTCATCGATTACATCATCGGTAATGCCGAACAATTTATCCAGCGCATCGCCGAAGTTAATCAGGTAATCGGACTCGGCCTGGTCAAACAGGTCCATAATAAACTTCCACTTGCCGTTTACATCATCGAACCAGTCGTTGGTCTCATCGACCGCAATGTCCAGTCCGTAGAAGATATAATACAGAACGCCGAGCATCATGTTGATGCCGTGATCCTTGTTCAGGTAGGAAACCAGCGTCTCGTAAGTGCCGATGACATACTCCGCAGCTTCCGCATCGGGGATGTACTGGGTAATCAGCGACTTCACGGTCTCCTGGTTCTCCGGCATGGTGATCCACTTCAGCGCGAAGCGCAGAATAATGGTCAGCATATCCGCGGAACCGGCAAGGTTCGCGTCACCCTCCACATATTCCATGGTAACGGCCTGTTTGCCGTTCTTGGAGGTGAAGGTGACCAGTTTACCCATGGTCATATCGGAAATCGCGTTGCCCACAGCGGGAACCAGCTCTTCGCCCAGACCCTCGCCGAGCATATCGACAAGCATATTGAACAGATACTCGAAGTCTACCGTTGCCAAATCGATACCGATAACATCATACAGATTGACAGGACCGGTAATCGGCTCAATGGCGGTCAGAACATCCGTTACCGGACGAACAATGTTCTTGAAAGCGGTATCCAGACCCTTGGAGTTGATGAAGTATACCAGCGAGGGCATGGATGCCAGCAGGTTGTTCATCGGATCCTCAAGGACATAATCCAGGAAATCAAAGACCGGAACCAGAATGTCACGAATGAGCGCTTCGGGATCGTTTTCGATGTCCGCATAGTACTCTTCCGCCGTCTTAATGTTCGGATTGTCGCGGTCAAGCGCTTCCAGAACCGGAATCACCGCATACTTGTAGCCTTCCGCGCCATAAACGGTAATGGCGTTATTGCCTTCTTTGTCCACCAGCAGGCTCAGATCCTCGCCGGTCAGAACAACCTTCAGAATGGGCGCGATGGGCATCAGAAGTTCAACAATCGCATCGGTGAACTGCTCTTTGTTGCCGGTTTCAATGCCGAAGTCGTAATCGCCGCCGGCATATTTCTCGTAAACCGTCAGATCAACATCCAGCACTTCTTTCAGCGCATCGGTAATAATACCGTCTTCGTAATCGGAGAACTGGGCAACCAGATCCGCAACCGTCTTGGCAAGAGATGCCGCATTGGCGTTGGTATACAGGTTTTCACCAATCAGCTGTTCAATGATATCGCCGATGTCCTCCAGGTTGACACCGTCAATCTGAACGCCCAGCAGCTTAATCAGACCATTGATGAAGTCGTTGAGATTATCGGCAACATAGGTTGCTTTCTCGCGGGTCCAGTATTCGTCATAGCCGTAATTGAACGTACCGTCGTTATCCTTGAGCGGCGAGAAGACCTTATCTTTGTACTCGTCAAGGATATTGCCGTTGCCGTCGGTGTACAGCCAGTTTACATCCTGATACGCGCCGTCGCCGGTCATGCTGAACAGGTTCATAATGCCTTCATAGACATTTTCGCCGAACCAGCCAACAACGGTGTCCTTATTTTCGGGATACTGGAGCACATCCAGCGCCGCGCAAAGGATAACAGTCAGAACATCTCTCTGGGTGGTACCGTCGGCAGTGGGCATGGCTCTGAAGTAGCGCATACCGGTGACGGTTTCGGTGTTTTCTACCAATTCACCAACAAACAGGTCGCCAAGGTAGTTGTATTCCACCGGGTTGCCGTTTTCATCGTTGATGGTCACGGAAACCGCATCCTGAATATTCAGCCCGACCAGGTCTTTGACAATATCGCCAACCGTAGCGAAGCTGATCTCATTCAAATCAAGCGTAATGCCGCTGTCGGCAATCAAATCGTTAATCAGGTCGGTCAGGTTGCCATCCATGCCGGTCAGCGGAGCGGCAGCTTCCACAAGGGCGTTGACGCTCATCAGCAGGTTGTTGACCGCAGCGGTCACACCGCCGGCATTCATGAAGTAGATCAGGTTGGGCAGATGGTTCAGCATAACCTGAAGGGCAGCTTCGCCATCGCCTGCGTTGCAGATTTCATCAATCTTCGCCATAATGGCAAGGAATACATCCTCTGCCATGGTGGCAACACCGGGCTCGTCATAGTCCGCCGGGTTGGGCGCAGTGATTTGCAGCGCTTCGAGAATCGGCGCAAGACCGGTGGTGTAGCCCTCGGTGCCCGCGAGCACGATGGCATCGGAACCGTCTTTGCCGTAGAAGAACTTGTAATCCTTACCGAAGAGCAGCCAGTCAAGCAACGGAGCCGCCGGTTCGAGCATGTCGGCAAGTCTTGCCGCAAATTCCTCGTTGGACAAAATGACATCTTTCAGGGACTCATCGGGATCGACCGTGAACTGCTTGTAATAATCCAAGTCTACATCCACAACAACGCCGATGATGTTCAGATACGATTCGGGTACCTGATTAAGCAGGTCGCCCAGCATATAGCCGAGTTTTTGCAGGTTGTATTCGCTGTACAGTTTGCCGTTTGCAAATTCATTGGCAAGAACCGTGTTCAAATCGGCGCCGCGTTCGGCTTCGACAATCATGTCAATGATTTTCACGATATTCTTGCTCAGGAAGTCTGCGGAGGATTCGGTCCACAGGTTGCCTTTGGCTTCGTAAGCGTATCTCAGATAGGAGATGGTATCGCCGGAATAGTCGCGGCTGGAGGCAATGAAGTCTGCCAGATTCTCCGCGTCCGGATCAAATTCTACCATATAGAACCAGTCGGGCTCCTGAACAACCAAATCGGGGTTCTCATAATTGAGAAGCGTGACGATGGTCTGCATAATGTTGGAATCCTCGCCGATCAGCGCGTCAATCTTTTCCGCGTTGCCGGGGTACTTTACAAGATCCAGCGCCAAGCTCAGAAGCACGGTCAGCGTATCCGCTCTGGTGTAGCGAATGGCATCCTCAGGCGCAGCACCCTGGTGCTGCGAGCCGGAGAAGCTGATGGTCTGACGCTGATTGTTCAGGAATACACTCTTGGATTCTTCCGTCACAATGCCGCTGTAGTAGAACAGACCTTCGAGCGCATAGGACAGCACATCGGAAACTTCAATACCGGTGAAGGCTTCTACCAGCGCATAGACCGCGTTCATATCCAAATCGCGGACATCAATCATAAAGCGGGTTTCATCTTCGGGGTCATAGTCCTCGTTCATGCCGGCTGCCGCTTCGTCAATCACATCCTGAAGCAGCGCGTTGATATCCAGATTGTAAATCGGACGGATGGTGTCCAGCAGAACCGCGATGGGTTTTACAAGGTTCAGCACTGCGCTGGACAGACCGCCGCTTTGCAGGAAGTACAGCAGACCGGGAGCAACATCGAGAATCTGACCGACCATATCCTCTGCGGTCCAGTCGTCAATCTTCTGGAACAGGGTATTTACAATGTAATGCAAACCGCCTGCGGCATCCAAACCGAACTGAGCGGCATATTCTTCCTGCGTCAGCGCGTCATCTACGCCGAGGGCTTCCACCAGCGGCAGGATAGCTGCGTCATAGGTGTCATAGCCGAGCACCTCAATGGCGCCGTTAAACAGGGAGATATCTTCGCCCAAAAGAATACGGTTCAGAATCGGGGCAAGTTCATCCAAAACAACCAGCAGCGCCTCAACAAACAGGTCGCGGTCGCCATCTACAAGGGTCGTGCCGTTCAGCGTCCAGACAACGGAGCCGTCCGCCTGCATTTCGCCGACCAGACCGCCGAGCTGCGCTTCTGCACGAACAAAGGTTACATCACCGAATGCAGGCATTTCCAAACCGAACAGGTCAGCGTACTGCGCCGTCCAGATACCCATATCCACATCAAACTGATTGCGGATCAGGTTGCCGATGGCGCCGACGCCGGCAGCGCCGAGATTCTCGGCAAGCGCCTTGACCAGAGCGGTCAGGTTATTATTGGTAAACAGGGAGTTCAGCATGTCGTTGAGCCATTCGCCCACTGTCTTGCCGTCGGTAGTGCCTGCCAAAGCGTCATTCAGAACCGCTTCGAGATTATCCACCACACCAAGGGCGGCAGCTTCATCCCAGTCGTTGGTATAGTACAGATATGCATAAGAGAAGTCACCGGCAGCAATGCCATCGGTCAGAGCATCATCATTGGTATACCAGTTATAGGGCTGCATATCATAGGTCTGGGGAACCAGAAGCTCCGTCACCGCCGCCAGCGCCTGATCGGGCTGGGTGGAAATGGTGGCAAGGATCTCATCCACAATCTCCGGCAGTTCGAGCTCGGGGTCAATCATATTAAAGAGCTGACCCATAAATTCCTCATCACCGACAGCGCCAGCAATATAATCCCACAGGACCCAGAACAGATCGGCTTTGTCGGTGGTAAAGTTGATGCGGGTTCCGGATGTGCGCTGACTGGATGCGTTTCGATCCAAATCCGCAGCAGTAATCAAATCGGATGCGTTCAACAGAGGAAGATCCAGATTGATACCCGCCGCCTCAGAGAGGATGTAATCAATCATCGCATTCAGGTCGGTATAGTTGAAAGGAAGCATGGAAGCAAGGGAGCCGCCAAGCAAATCACCTATATTAAGAGACTGGCTGATTTTCAGGCTGTCCTTAACAAGGTCAACAATCCACTGGGTGATGGTTTCACCAAGAGAACCACTGTCAACATCTACATCCAATCCAACATTCAGATTCAATGTAATCTGATTGACCAGATCCGTCAGCTTATCGGCCACCAGACCATAGGTCAAATTGGGCAGGATTTCCAACAGCGTGTTCAGCGGATTCGCTGTAATCTGATCTACCAGTGCCAATATGGGACTGAGCACGCAGTCCAAAATCTCCACCGTAGAAGAACTGGCATCAGGAATAGTAAAGTCATAATCCGTCAGACCGAGCGCTTCATAAATCGGGATAACAAGATCCTGGAATCCGGTATAACCGCTAATAGTCAAGTTTGCGCTTGCCCAGCCGGTCAAATTATAAGGAATCCAGAAAAGAACCTTATACTCCAAGCTAACGTCCGCATAAGCGGCGTTATTTACTGTAGCGTTTAAAGGCGCATTGGCAAGCAGGGTGCGCAGCAGCGGCGTAATGCCGTCAAGGCACGCAGCCATTGCGTCAACAAAGGATTCATAGTCCGTAACACCCCAGGTCATGGATTCCCAATCCACTTCATCCCAGTCATTCAGATCGGTATAATCGCTATCTGCCCCCTGCTGCAATGCAGCGCGAACAGCAGGATAATTTGCAATCAACGAAGACTGAGCCAGCGTGGTAGGCGTGATGCGCAAGCCGAGCTGCTCAAAGAGCTGTTCATAATAGTTTGAACCTCTGTCACCGTTCAGATACAGCCAAAGCGTACCTCTTAAGTTATCCTGCCCCAGCGAACCAAGATCCAACGGGTTCAGATCAGCGATTAGCTCGGGAATCATGGTCATGATGGTGTCATAGATCATCGGATAGAATGCCTGCATGATCATGGTAACGGTTTCATCATTAAAGAGATTCTCATTCAGCATACTCCAGACGAACTCGTTAAGGGTCATCACATTGCCTTCATCGTCTGTGAATATACTGTCCTCAATATTGCCGTTTTCCATCAGCTGTGCCATCAAATCGGTGAATTCCGTGGAGCCGAGGAAGGTGTCCACCTTGTTAATCAAGGTTTCCAGTGCCTGATTGTCAACGGTGTAGTCCTCACCCTCGGTGCGGGCGATATCACCGGCAAGTCCGCCGTAGCGAACGGTATAATAGCCGTTTTCGGCGTCATATTCTACATGCTGGAACTCGTCAAGGAATCTGTCCTCAAACTGTTCCACCAAAACCAACAGGTTTTCGAGCGCGGCGTATTTGGTTCTCAGATCCTGGGTCAGCAGAGAGGAATAGTTGGTGTTCAAATATTCATAAACATCGTCCTCCACAGCATTGACTGCGGATTTAATCATCGTAAAGTTTGCCAAATCAACAACCACGGAACCGCTGCTGACAACATCCCAGCCGCCTGCCGCGTTGATTGCGGTTTCGACTTCATTGGTCAGAACGGTAGCCAGACGCACGGGCAGCGCATCGAGGTAAGCGGCGATTTCCTCGCCGAAATCCGCAAACTGCGACAGATACCCTTCGGGCAGCTGCGCTTCATACTGGGCGTATACGCTCAGATATTCATTGTATTTTGCCGTATCATCCGTAATCATATTGCGGATATTGGCAGTGGAATACAGATACAACTGACCATTGTTGGCCTGATTGATTAAAGGCGTAAAGTAAGTCACATAAGGCGCAAGAGCCGCTTCGGCTTCACGACCGACCATTTCTACGCGATAGGCTTCGCGGAAGTCGGCAACATAGCCGGTGTCCTCGGTAAAGACCGCAGCAATGACTGCATCGGTATAGGCATTGATTGCCGTTACATAGGCAGACATCTGGGTATAAACATCCACAACCGCGGCATCGGTCATGGCTTCCATGCCGGCAGTGGGATACTGCGCCATATAATTGTCGATTTCTGCTTTCAAAGCAGCCAGATCGTAGCAGTCGATGTAATATTTCAGCGCGGCAAGTTTTGTCTGCACCGTGGCGGCATCGTAACCGTCAACCGATACATACCGTTCATAAGCCGTTACATAGCTGGTCTTAACGGTCTGCTCCATATAGTTGTAGTAGTCCGTGCCGGTGCTCAGAACTGTGCGCAGCTCGTCATTGACTTCCGCATAGGTATAATCCAGTGCGTTCAAACGATCCGCATCCAGCGTGGCAATATTCGCCATCAGCCAATCGACCTTGTCTTTATTGGCAAAATAGGTCATGGCGGAAGCGCATTCCGTCGCCCAGGCGTCTACCGCGCCGGTACCATTGGGGCCATACTGCATTCTGGCAAAGTACTGCACCACGGTATTGCTTAAAGAACCGGCAGACACTGCGTTGGCAAGGGTGTTCTGCTGGGTGGTATTGGTGTTGACCAACGCCTGCAGCTGATCCTGGGTATCAAACGAATAGGTCTCGTAGGGGTCGGTTGCAAGCAAAGCAGTGGTGAAGTAGTCCAGATATGCCTCCAGCGTGGCAATATTCGTATTCGCTGTGGAAGCATTGCGGGTAATGGACATACCGCTGAAATACTGCCAGGCCTGCCGGCGATAAAAGATCTTATCGCTGGAGCACGCCCCGCCGTCTTCCTTACGGGTCGTGTCTTTTCTATATACATTTGAAGATACAGTGATACGATAGGAGGTTTCCACATTTGCGGGCACCTGATCGATGCTGTCGTAGCCCAGAATGGCATTATCACGGGATCTCGTCACCGTAATATTGACCGCAGCAGGAGCGGAAGGACCGGCAGGATAACCGCCCTCCTGTTCCTGATTAAACTGATTGCTTCTGGTGTAACTGAAATTGCTGTTGTTGACAATGGTGTCAACCAGCCTATCCAGCGCGGTTTTTACGGAACCGGAATATACCGAACCGAGATTGGACGCCAACACGCTGTCCATGCGCGAATTCAGTTCTGTCGGATAGTTATACGAAGAACCGCTGGCTTTGCCCATTTCCGCGTTGATAATGGTATACAACGCGGCTGTGACATTCCAAATCGCGCCGGATGTGGTATTGTCCGTAATGGTTCGGGTTGTGGAACTCGCGTTGCCGCTAACGGAGAAGTTACCGGTGTTCAAGTCCGAACCGGCGGCCGTAACCGCATTTCTCAGGGTATTCCACTGTCCTGCATTAGCAGCCGCGCCTGCGATGGTCGGCAGTGTTGCCGTCAGGCACGAGAAAGCCATCAACACAGCGAGGAACACGCTGAGGACTTTTTTCGTCACTTTCATAAAATCTTCCTTTGCTAAAAAGTAGTATTGTTTTATCCGTCCCCCTCCGGGGACGCCGGAAAGCATTTGCGAGAGGCAATCACTCCGTTTCTACCAATGATGGATCTGAATAAATTAACATCTTATATATACATCCTGCATAAAGCAAAATGATAAACAAGTTGTTACAAGACTTTGAATCAATGTTACAGAAATTTACGCTTCTTTTTTCGCTCAAAAGCCCCCGTTATCCGGCGCCGGACATTGTCCGGAACCAAATACGGGGGGCTCATTGGAAACACAGGCGGAGATACCCCCCAAAAAACAGGGAACTGCCGCTGTCACCCTAAGATAATAATACCAAACTGTGAATTTTCTGTCAAGACCATTTGACCGAACATCTGTCTATTATCACTGTTTTTTTCGCCCCTCCCCCACCAATTTTACCGGTTATTTCCACATTTTCCGCCTCCGGATACAAAAAAAGCCCCCTGCTACAAAGCAAGGGGGCGTTTCCAGACAAATGGATTGTTTACAGCGCGGGGCGGGCGGTTCGACCGCTTACCGGAGGCGGCGGTTTTTGAGAACCGGCGGGTACGCTGTTATTCATCCTTGGGGAAATAATCCAAAAGGTCTACTGCGTAACGAAGAATATAACGCGCATCGGTAGAATTGATTACACCGTTACCGTCTACATCCGCGTTCTCCCACTGGGCGCCGCTGAGCGTAACCAATTCAACGGCGGCACGCAGCGCCAGACGGGCATCTTCTGTCGTAACATAGCCGTCCAGATTCACATCACCGGTAATATTATAATCGGGCGCTTTCAGGAAGCGGTCGTTAAAACGGTCATACTCGATAAACTGCGGATAATAGCCGTTGTCGCGAATGGTGCGCTGTTCATCCGCAAAGACCAGCCAGGAAATAAAGTAATAGGCATCCTGGCTCTCATAGTGCAGGTAATCGTTTTTCAAACCTTTGATAAACCAGGTACTCTCCGGCAGTGCGCAGGTAGAAGCATCCGTACCAATCGTATGCGTGTCACTGACCTGTACATCGGTATGGTTATGACCATCGTCGATAACCTGCTCCACCAGATCCTTGCCAACCCAAACATCATTCAGATAAGCGCAGGTTGCGCCGAAGCTGGAATACTTGGTATCTACAATACCGTCGGAATTTTCAGAAGAACCCTTGTTGGAATCCAAACCGTCATACACAGGCAGCGCCTGAATATTGTAGCCGGAAACCACCGCTGCATGCACACCGGCTTTCTGGGCATTTTGCAGCGTAGCGCCTGCGGTGCGCTGCACCTCGTGGAACTCATCGATTTTGTTTTCCAGCGTGGCGTTCATATGCAGCTGATTGCCTTCGCTGTCTGTATACATAAATTCTTTTGCCTGGTCAAAAATCTCGTCATCTTCCGTCCAGGGAATCAGCGCCCACAGACCAGCGGTGTAGCAAAGAATTTCACGGGCGTACTGATCATACAGCCGATCCAGTTCATGAATCAGATAGGCATCGATGGTGGCAACCGCGTGATACAGCTCCCATTCTTTATTCAAAATATAGTTCGTAAGCCAGAATGCGAAAGCAACGGGGACATTGTCGGGCTGGTCGTTGATCCAGCGAACCACACCGTTGGGGTCAACATCGATATTGCCGGTATACAGCGCGCCGATGGTGGACATGCCCTGAGCGGTGGAATTAATCAGCACATAGTTGTCAACCGAAGAGAAACCACGCGGCTCCTGATACTTTTTCATATAAGCGGAGGCAACATTCGCACCCATGCCCTCAGCAAGAATATTGACTTTATCTTCGCCGGTTTCTTCCAGCACGGTATCCTCAATGAACTCGTCCAGCTCGGAGGCAAGATCCATGGGGGACAGGCGCCAGTCGTAAGAGAACACATAAACCCTGTCATAACCTGCCTCGGAAGCGCAGATTTTGCCCAAATCACCGGCGATGCTGTCAATCAGGTCGGTATTTTTCTGGTAATATGCCAGCGAATGGGTCAGCTTTTTCACGCCCACATTGGTTTTGGGCGTGCCATCGTTATTACAGGGGATATATTTGAAAAAGCTGGACACTTTGGGTCCGATATAATCGGTAACCTCTTCATAATACCCTTCGCCCATCATGGTATACAAAGAAATGATTTCGGCAAGCGTAATCGCGTCATTGGTAACAGGCGGAAAAACCTGCTCCGCGCGGCTGGACTCGGGGTTAATAAAAAGCGGGTTGTTCTGCCACCCGTTGATTACCACAACGGGATTAGCCCCCTGAGAGGTAACCAGCGTCGGCGCAGAGGCTGCGGCAGCGGTTACGGGGAAAATCATCAGCATTGACAAGCAGAGGACAATGCAGATGACCTTTTTAAGGGTACTTTTCATGGGAAAATCCTCCTTATGTATATACATCCGATATCATTATACAATAGACTTTTCGATTTTTCAACTGTTTTATCAGCAAATGGTTAAAATTTTCATAAATTGTTTGCGCTTTTTGTGGCGGTGTGGTATATTTTACTATAGATTTTTCTGCATATAGGAGGTCGCCTATGCTTGGCGTATTGGTGAATACCGCTGCCGTTCTGGCAGGCGGCACGCTGGGGCTGCTGCTCAAACGGGGCATTCCCGAAAAAATCAGCGACACGCTGATGAAGGGCATTGCCCTTTGCACGATTTGCATCGGCATTGCCGGCGTTATAAAAGGCGAAAACACGCTGGTTATGATTTTATCCGTTGTTTTGGGCGGTCTTATCGGGGGTCTTCTGAATTTGGACGGGCTGCTGAACCGGTTTTCGCAGTTTCTTGAAAAAAAAGTACAGGGAAAACAGAAAAAGGGCGGCGGTGTTTCGATAGCGCAGGGCTTTATCAGCGGCAGCCTGCTGTTCTGCGTGGGCGCGATGACCATTGTGGGCTCGCTGAACGCCGGGCTTTCCGGGGACAATGAAATGCTGTATGCAAAATCCCTGCTGGATTTGATTTCCTCCTGTGTATTGGCGGCCACACTGGGCGCGGGGGTTTTATTTTCGGCGGCGTTTGTGCTGCTTTTTCAGGGGGCGATTGCGCTGGCGGCATCCTTCGCCGCGCCGTATCTGGCAGACAGTGTGATTACGGAGATGACCTGCGCCGGTTCGGTGCTGATTTTTGGCTTGGGGCTGAATTTACTGCATATTACGGATATTAAGGTTGCCAACTACCTGCCTGCTGTTTTTCTTCCCATTCTGCTGTGTCTGTTTTTATAACCGTATACGGCGGATGGGTGCTGCAAAATTTTTCAGCGCCGTTTGCGTGCGCCTTTTTCTGCGTATTCCAAAGAAGGGATTGCATTTTGCCTCTTTTTCCTGTATAATACATGAGGAGGTATGGAAAATGACTGATTTTTTTGTTTGTCTTGCACAATACAACGAAGATGAACAGAAAATCAGAGCGCGGACTTTCGTAAAAGAAAACGCCCGGCAGGCCGATATACGGCGGGTAGAATTTGCCGGGTGCAGCTTTTCGGGCTGCCAGCTCGGCGGAGCGGATTTTACCGGCGCCTCGTTTCAAAACACGACCTTTGCCGCCTGTGATTTTTCCAATGCCTGTTTGCGGAACGCCTATTTTGACAACTGCCGTTTTTCCGACTGCCGGTTGATAGGCGCGGATTTTTCCCAGAGCCTTTTGCAAAAAACCGTGTTTTGCGCCTGCCCGCTGCGCAGCGCCTGCTTTGATATGGCCGATTTACGCTTTGTTTCGGCAGAGGACTGCGATTTTTCTGAGGCAAGCATACGGGAATGCAAGCTCAAAAATGTTCGGCAGGAGAACTGTATTTTTATTCGCAATAACTTTTTTAAAACAGCCCTGAAAGGCATCGATTTTTCTACCGGTGTTTTTTCAGCGCCGACCGTATCCATGCCGCCGGAGGAGCTGCGCGGCATCCGCATCAGCGCCATGCAGGCGGCAGACCTGATTCAGCTGTTTGGTATTGAGGTTATATAAATCAATTGGAAAAGAGAAAGGATGAGCGCCATGACGCGTTTTGACAGCGCCGTATTATTTGCGGTGAACAGCCATTCGGGAACCACCAGAAAAGGTTCTACCAACCCCTATATCCTGCACCCCATGGAAACGGCTGCCATTGCTGCCAGCCTGACAACCGACGAGGACGTGCTGATTGCCGCCCTGCTGCACGACACCATTGAGGACGCAGGGCGCAGCCCGGAGGAAATCAAAGAAGCCTTTGGCGGTCGGGTGCTGGCGCTGGTATTGGCCGACACCGAAAAAGTTGACCCCTCCCGCCCGGAAATTGACACCTGGATGGAACGCAAAAACGCCATGATTGAATATATAAAGGAAAAAGCAACCAAAGACGAAAAGCTGATCATTCTTTCCGACCGTTTGGCAAACCTGCGGAATATTCACAGCGACATGCAGGTGATGGGCGAGGAGGTTTGGTCTTTGTTCCATACCCAGACGGATAAGCAGGTACAGGGCTGGTACTATCACAGCATTGCGGATGAAATGACGGAGTTCGCCGGAACCGCCGCCTATGAAGAATATTTATCCCTGATTCGCACTGTGTTCGGCAGCGAACCCACGCGCTGAAACCGGCGTTCTACTGCTGTTTTTACAACCAAAGGACCGATGGGCACTGGCTCATCGGTCCTTGTTTTTTGTGTATTCCGGACGGGTACCGGCTGTGTTTATACGGCAGGTTTCGATAAAACGCCTTATTTTTTCTCCTCCGGGAGCACGAAGTCGCATTCTTCTTTTTCCAGCGTATCGTACAGCGGATGCAGCGCACCGGCTCTCTGGAGCTGGTCAAAGGCAACCGCAGAGAAAATAAGAATATCCGGGTCATGGGGCAGCTTTAAGGGTATGGGTATGGGTGATTTCATACGCCAGCGTGCAGGGCTTGACATAGCCCTTTTCCCGCATACCGTACAAATCCCATGCGCCGATCGCCTCGAAGCAGTCGGGAATGAACACCTCGTGCGCCTCGCCGCCGGAGGTGAACACGGCTTTCTTATCGCCGCCGATGCTGGTCAGAAGCAGCGCGACCGAGCGGCAGTTTTCCGGCAATGTCAGGGTCTGACCATCGCAAACTGCCGCCTGGTACCCCTTTTCTTTCAGCGTAAATACCGCATTTTTGCAAGTAACGGTTTTCGGGAACAATTCAGTCGGCAGGGAATTGCCGTGGAACATACCGTTCTTCGGATGGAAATCGGAGGAGGTCACATGCACCGAATAGGGCAAATCAACCTTTGTCTTTTGCATCGGATGCGCAGACCGCGCGCCGAAAGGTTTCAGTGCCACCGCAAAGGTTTTGGGCGCATAGGGCGTCAGGGAGAATACCAGCTCGCCGTCTTTGACCACCGCGTCGCCAATCGGCTCTTCGATGCCGTTGACCTCTACGGCGGACAGGATGCCGTTCCCCATTTTCAGATGTATATCCTCCTGTATCTTTCCGGCGCATTCCACCACGCGTACAATCACGCGGCTGCCGTTCAGCTCTTTTTTCAGGGCTTTTATCATCACGCTCGGATTGCTGAGAGCGGCGAAGGAATATTCGCCCGGAAGCGCCCCTTCGTTGCCGGGCACAGCGGCAAAGACACACAAGGGACGGCTGAACGCCGCGCCCGCCTGCTGGGTGGCGGTTAAATCCGCGCCGTCATGGGAGAAAACGCCGAAAGCATAGCGGTTCTTGCCCAAATCCATCAGACTCTGTTTGCTGTCGCGGCGATAGTCCTTGGCAGGGGTATGGATGCCCGTCAGGCGCAGTGTATCGGCAGTGGGATGATCCCAGCCGTATTTGCATTCGCTGAGCACGGAAACGCCCCAGCTTTCATCGCTGATATCCGCCCAGTTCTGACCGGGAACCTCATACAGCTTCGGGGTATTCAGCCCTCTGCGAATGACGCCCAGCCCCAAATCATAGGAGGCCTCCTCGTTTTCAACTGTAAAGGTAAAGGGCGTTTTCAGCAGCTTTTTCAGCCCGCGCCACTCAATTTCATTTTCCACGCGCACAACGTTGCTGCTCTCACCCAGGATGATTTTCTGCACAAAGACGGATTCGCCGTACTGCCGCACGGTTTTCAGCACCGCACGAGCCGCGCCGACGCTTTCGGCAAAGAAGACCGGGTTCTGCGCCTTTCCCTCGGGAGCAGCCATCACTTCCGGATAGTCCAGCTCCCAGGCCGGCCAGATGATGCTGCCGTCATAGGAATGAATATCCATGGAGATCGGCGCTTTCAGCAGCTCTTTTTGCAGCTCTTTATCATAAATCGACGCGATGTCTCCGTTTTCGTTTAAGGAAACGGCATACTTCTTATTTTCCGCGTGCCGTACCGAAGCGGAAAGCCCCGTGGTCTTGGCGTAGGGCTTGGCGGCAGGCAGAATGGTGTATACGCTGTAGCCGTTGCCGGGAACGGTGGCGGTAAAAATAACCTTGCCGTCCTCCAGCTGGGAGGGAACTTCTTTTCCGGCGCTGTTTTTCACCTTGACAAAAGCGGTATCCTCGGGCAAATCCACCTCGCAGGCAACCCAGTCGGTAACGGGACAGTCCACGGTATTGCTGACGATAACCGCTGCGCCCCGGGTTTTGGGCACGCTGACCATAGAGGAAACGGCAGCCATGGCGTTTTCATAGGTCGCGCCGAACTGATTCAAAGACAGCATATATTCGTTCCAGCTTCTCTTATACGCCCGCTGTACGGAGGTGCCGGGCAAATCATCGTGGAACTGGTGGGCGATGACCCGTTTCCAGGCGGTGTCCAGCACCTCGGCGGGGTAAGGAGCCGCGCCGAGCCACTGCGCCAATACGCTGGTGCGCTCCGCCGCGTCCGCCAGCTGTTCATTGCGCTTGTTCCAGCGCTTGCCGATGGCGCGGGAGGTGTAGCCGCCGACGCCGTGGTCGGTGGATACCAGCTCGTTGTTCCAGACCGGCAGCTTTTTCTTCTGTTCGTCCGACAATTTGTCCATTTCACGGAACACATTGTCCACGCTTTCGATGGTCACTTCCACATCCTCTAATGTATTCCGCCCTTTTTCGCGCACCGTGGTTTCCACCGAGCCGTCGGTGGGCGAACCGCCGATATCGCCGGTGCCGTGCAGCACATGGGTCATGGGCAAATCGTACTGACGAATATTGGTTTCCAGCTTTGCTTTGATTTTTTCGTGTTCCCGCACTTTTTCCAGTTTCTGGTTATAGCTCAGGGCATTCAAAGAGGCAAAGACCTCCGACCCGTCTACGCCTTTCCAGATTCCCAAATCAAAGGGAATGCCGTAAGCGGAGCTCCAGGTCAGCTTTTGGGTCGTAAAGCCCAACAGACCGGCATGCTTCATAATACTGGGCAGCGCCCAGCCGAAGCCGAAGCAGTCGGGCAGGTAGATATCCACGCTCTTTTTGCCGAATTTTTTCTGGAAATAATCCTGACCGAACAGAATATTTCGCATCAGCGCCTCCGGCGAGGGCACATTGACATCGCCGTTTTCATAGGCGCTGCCGGTTACGAACCAGCGTCCGTCGGCAATATACTTTTTCAGTTTCTCAAAGCGGATGGGATAATACTCCTCCATCAGCTCATACCGGCGGCTGCCCTCAAAGCTGAATACATAGTCGGGGTATTTTTCAAACAGACGGAAATTTTTCACCAGCGTATCGCGGATATACAAATCAATCGTGGTTTCAAAATCCCAGTTCCAAATGGTGTCGAGGTGTGCGGTTGCGCAGGTGCGGATGACCGGCTTTTTTTCAATCATGGACATAGGCAACTCCTTTTCCTTTATTATTCATCTTTTTGACGCGCCGCTTTCTTATTTGCGCGTTTTTCCTGCATGGTTATCAGGGGTTTGAGCAATTTATTGACCAGCGCGTAAAACTTATCGTATTCCTCTTTGGCCTGCTGCGCGTCCTGCTCCAGGCGGTTTTCCATGTCGTAATACAATAAGTTGCAGCCGCAATTGTCGCATTCCTGTTTGACATAAAACAAACTGAGCTTTTTCCCGCATTTCGGACATTTATTTTCCATGGTTTATTCCTCCGTTGCCGTACCGGCATCGCCGGACACCGCCCTTGTGCGCATTTCCCGATGAATGCGCATCTCTTCGCGGATTTTCTCCAGCTTTTCCCCTTCCAAATCATAGAACGCATAGGGAATCAGCGAAATCAGACCCAAAATCGGCGGAATGGCGGTCATCAGCGCCCAGAGCCAGAAACGGACGTTGATATCCGTTTCGGGAAAAACCGGATTCTCCAAATCCACATTCTGCAAATGAATCAGCGGCATAATCGCGGTGGCCATGGCCGTACTCAGCGAGCCGGTCAGCTTGCTGATAAAGGTCAAAAGCGAGAAGGACATCCCCTCGTTGCGCTCGCCGGTTTTCCATTCCATATAATCGACCGTATCGCCAATCATCTTGGTGGGCACCACCATTTTGATGCTGCTGATGGCGCTGGTAAAAATACCCTGAACGGCCAACAGGGGCACAATCACCGCCGCGTTGGTATAATAGCGGCTGCCAATCAGGAACACAACCACCGCCAGCGCCGTGTTGAACAGCGAGCAGCCCACCACAATCTGCTTCGAGGAGAACCGCCGCTCTACTGTGGGGATAAACAGATAGGAGAAAAAGCCGGTGACCGTACCGGGAATACCCGCCACCAGCGAAAGGCTGGCAATACCCAGCGAGAAAATATAGAAATACTGGCTGAAAGTACCGCTGATACCCTCTACCGTAGCCAGAATGTTGGAAAGCACAATCAAAAGCAGCGGTTTGTTTTTGAACAGATACTTAAAGCAGGCCAGAAGGCTCGGTTCGTCGTTGGACTGCACTACCCGCTCCTTGGTAAAAAGCCCGGACAGGCTCATCAGCGCCGTGCCGAGAATACCGGCCAAACAGCCCATAAACAGGAACACCTGTTTCATATCCCATGGGATAATGCCGTTGCGGCTCAAATCGATAAAGATGGGAATCATGGAAGAAACCAGACCGCCGAGAATCGAGGAAATCAACCGGGCAGAGGTAATCGCCGCCGAACGGTCGGAGGGCAGGGGCGAAATGGCGGCAGACAGTCCCCAGAACGGAATATCGCCGATGGTGTAAAAGAACTCCCATAAGAAGTAAACGATGTACATATAAATAATCTTCGTTAAATTGGAGTCCACACCGCTTAAAAATTCCGCGCCGCCAAACAAAAGAATGGTCATAATGGCAAGAGGAATCGGCACAAAAATCAAATACGGGCGCAATTTGCCGTAGCGGGTACGGGTTCGATCCACGATACTGCCCATCATCGGGTCATTGATGGCATCCCAAATGCCCATACAGAAAATCATTGTAGAAACCGCTTCGGCGGGAATGCCGAAAACCGTCACAAAATAAAAGGTCAGCTGCCCGCGCACCAGGTTATAGCCCATCACCTGCCCGCCGTTGGCGATGCCGTACAAAATGGTTTCCCGGATGCCGACATAGTGCTTTTCCTTGTTTTGCAAATACTGCATTTGCGCCACCTCTCCTTAAGGAACGGCAAACATTGCCGCTGTTATTGCCAGAAGCTGGTTTTCCTTCTCACCGATATTGCCCCAAAGCTCGATGGAATACCATGCGCCGGGGCGAAAATCCACATCCGCCGCAAACGCGGTGCAGCGCGATGCTATCGGATATTCACCGCAAACTGCGCCGCCATTGGTACGAATCACAATCTTTCGGCATGCCACCGGCGTATCGCCGTTCAGTTTATCATTGCGGGTATAGGAAATTTGCATATCCAACCGATGTTTCCCGGAATTGAGCGTATCGCCCACCGTCAGACCGTCCTCGGCAGATACGGTAAACAGCGGTCCTGCCGAAACCACCGTCCGTCCCTCGCAAATGGCGGTCAGCATCGCCTGGGGCGACAATTTCGCAGCGGTTGTCCCCAAATAGGTACAGGCGGCAGGATATATGTTATTCTCCGGGCGGTGCCAGTCCCGCCCCATGGTGGGCGCCGGGCGCAGCCCCTCGTCCAAAAACGAATGCCACAGCCGAATCGCCCGGCGATTGGAGGAATTGAGATAGGGACAGCCCTCTGACCAGATTTCCATATAATCGACTTTGCTTTTGTCTTTTACCAGATAGTCCCAGTGACCGCCGGTACAAATCGGCGTACCCAGCTGAAAGGGATGGGCGATCCCCACGGTGCCGCCCGCCTCTTTGGCACGGCGAATCAATAAATCCCCCTGTTCGGCGCTTACATCTCGCCACTCAACCCAATCCGCCGGGGCTAAAACCGGCATATGCCCATGAAAGGTCGTCAGCTCCACCCCGGGCAGCAGCACCGGCTTTTCGGCATGCGCCGCAGCAAGGGGCGCGCCGGACATGGTATTGTGGTCGGTCAGGGCGATGCCGTCCAAAAGCCGCGCCCGCGCCGTGTCCATCAGCGATTCGGGGGTAAAGCTGCCGTCGCTGTGGTTGGTATGGCAATGCAGCTCACAGGCAAACCAGTTACGCTTCATCTGCCGCACCTCCCTTGGTGGCAATCAGCAAATGCGCTTCGCAGGCGTCGGTGACCAGTGCATGGACGCTGACAGTCAGGCGCCAGGCGCCTTTCATAACTTTGCCCGGGTAAAACCCCGGAGAGGCGAACATTTCGCCAATCTCATGTTCCTGCTGCGGGTCTTGCCGGTGCGCCGCCCCGCGGAACCCGTTGGGGTCGTCCAGCGACAGGGTCAATAAATTTTTCAGCGGCAGGAACGCTTGTGGGTCATACCCCTCGCCCCATGCACCGGGGGCGTCCCGCTCGATATTTTCTTTTATCATATGCAGCTGCGCAGCTGTATCCGATGGGGTTTTCGGCGCATAAGAAAATCGAAGATACAGTGTTTGCGCGTCCTCCGACAGGAAAAACGGCACCGGGATATTCTTCTGGGAATCCGCCGCTGTCAGGTGCAGCGGCATATCAAGAATGGTCTTCATTTGGTATACTCCCATATCCGTCCGCAGAAGGCTTCTGCGTTAATTTGATAAACGCCTCCACCGCTTTGGTATAGCGCTGCGGGTCGATATAATAGCTTCTTGCGTGCGGTGCGCCGGGAATGGTCAGCCGGTATTTGTCGGTCGTACAGGCATCATACAGCTGCTCCAGCATATAAACCGGCACAAAATCATCCGCTCCGCCGTGTATAAACAAGATGGGGCATTTGGCAAACTTCACCGCGTGCAGGGGCGAAGCGTCCCGAAAGGAATACCCGCAAATATGCCGGTTCAAAAAATCACAGACCGGCAACAGGGGAAATTCAGTCAGATGAAAAGAGGCTTTCATCTGATAGGAAAACTCGTCCCAGGCAGAGGTGTAGGAGCAATCGGCAATCATGCCCCGAATATCCGCCTCCGTTCGGTTGTCCCGACTCATCATCAGAACCGTGGCGGCGCCCATGGAAACGCCTAAAAGATATCTTTCCATATCCGGGAAATTTGTTTTTGCATATTCCACCCATAAAAAGGCATCCCGGCTCTCATGTGTGCCATAGCCCATATAGTCGCCGTCGCTGTCGCCGCAGCCCCGGTGGTCGGGCAGAATCAGCGTATATCCCAGCCGGAAAAAATCCGGCGCAAAAAAACAGAACTCCCCTTTGCCGCTGCTGCGCGCGCCGTGGCAGGCGATAATCAATTTGCCGTTCGGTCTTCTGGGCGAAAGCACCAGAGCGCGCAACTGTGCGCCGTCCCCGGCGGTCAGCTCCACCCGCTGCAAAGGCAATGATAAAAACCGCTTTTCCGCCTCGGCGGCATCGGCGGCATAGGCATCCGGCATTTCGTTTCCCTTTATCCATTTCCCCAAAAAGGCGGGCAGCGAAAAGGTCTTTCGATTCACCAGCTGGCGGCGAATCAATTCGGCAATCAAAAACAACAACCCGACAGCCAAAAGAAGGAGCAAAAGGATAAGCAGAAAATATCGCATAAAAACACCTTCCATATGATACCTATGATACAGGAAACTTTCACAAAAATCAAGACGAAAAATACTTTGCGCAAAACGGATTTCATCGGAACACGCCCGGCGATGCTGTATATACTGTTACGGGGCGGAAAACGCCTCGCATTTTTACGGATAAGGAGGTTATTTATGAATCCATATAACAATATATTCGGCAACTGCGGCTGTTCCTCGCGCGATTCGTCTCAGCAGCAATCGGCGCAGAACGCTGCGGCGGTTCAGGCGGCGCAAGCTGCAGCACAGGCAGCGCAGGCAATCAACTGCAATAACTGCTGCCAGCCTGTCTGTCCTCCTCCGGTGACCTGCTGCTGTCCGGGTCCCACCGGTCCTACCGGTCCACAGGGTGTACCCGGTCCGCAGGGACCTCAGGGAATCCCCGGGTTACAGGGAGTTCCGGGGGCTGTCGGCGCAACGGGTCCCACCGGTCCGCAGGGGATCCCCGGTCCGCAGGGAGCGACCGGTCCTACCGGTCCGCAGGGTATTCCCGGTGTTCCGGGGGCAGCGGGCAGAATTGGTGACATTGGTCCCACCGGTCCCACCGGTGCAACAGGTCCGACAGGTGCAGCCGGCGCAACAGGTCCTACCGGTCCGCAGGGAATCCGCGGTGTTGACGGTGCAACAGGTCCTACCGGACCTACCGGTCCGCAGGGAATCGCCGGTGCCGATGGACCTACCGGTCCCACCGGACCTACCGGTCCGCAGGGCATAGCCGGAACCACCGGTGCAACAGGACCCACCGGTCCTACCGGTCCTGCCGGAACCGGCGCCGCAGGCGCAACAGGTCCTACCGGTCCCACCGGTCCTACCGGTCCTGCCGGAACCGGCGCCGCAGGCGCAACGGGTCCCACCGGTCCTACCGGACCTACGGGTGCAGCGGGCGCTGCGGGCGCAACGGGTCCTACTGCTCCGTTCATATATGCACAACAAGCGTCATATCCTGTGCTCAAAACTTTACATACATAAATCGACGCTTATATTCTATCCGACCGGCTCAGTCACAGTTGGTTATCCTCTTATTTGCGGCAAACATCGTTTTCTTAAGACAGCCTGCAACATCAAAAGTAAAAATGCTTTCAAGGAACTATTTAACCCTTTCAAGAATATACTGTGATAAACCATAAAAAGAAAGTTGGGAAAGCATGTCAGATTACAACCATAACCAGCCTTATTTCAGTTGTCCCCTTTGCAGCTGTAATTGTCTGGATCGCGTTTTGGGACCGACAGGACCGCAGGGCATCCCGGGACCGCAGGGGACAACGGGTCCAACCGGACCGCAAGGAATACAGGGGAGCGACGGACAGCAAGGTCCACAGGGACCAACAGGACCCACCGGTCCCACCGGTCCCACCGGCGCGCAGGGAACAACGGGACCAACCGGTCCACAGGGGATACCGGGGGTTGACGGTCAGCAGGGCGCTACGGGTCCGACAGGACCGCAGGGCATCCCGGGTATTGACGGGGAACAAGGTCAGCAGGGACCTACCGGTCCCACCGGGGAGCAAGGTGCTGCCGGACCAACGGGACCGCAGGGTGCACAGGGTATTGCAGGACAGCAGGGACCTACCGGTCCCACCGGGGCACAGGGTGCTGCCGGACCAACGGGACCGCAGGGTGCACAGGGTATTACAGGTCAGCAGGGTCCTACCGGTCCCACCGGGGCACAGGGTGCTGCCGGACCAACGGGACCGCAGGGTGCACAGGGTATTGCAGGTCAGCAGGGTCCTACCGGTCCCACCGGGGCACAAGGTGCTACCGGACCAACGGGACCGCAGGGCACAATGCCTGATGATTCTTTTGCTTCTTTTATCGATTATCAGATGCAGCTTATGCCGAACAGCCTGATTGTTCTGTTCCCGGATATAACGGACACTACCGGCAACATCACCTCCGCCGATTTGACGCATATCAGCCTGGCACCAGGGTATTATCTGATAAGCTATGAAGTCTCAGTGGTGTTTAATTCTGCCAACTATATGCAGGTAACACCGTTTTACAACGGCGCACCGCACCTGGAAACAGGGATTTATTTTGCAACCCGCACCGATGGCTCCAGCGCCTGCGGATCCGCTTTTTTCATCCTATACGCGCCCGCTGCGACGGAACTTTCCTTTACCTACTCCGGTTCAGCCGAAGGGCGGGACGGTCAGATCACACTGACCATTTTGAAATTGCGCCGAAATTAAAAAAGAACACCGGTATAAAGCAGACGCCTGCCCCATCGGCGCAGAGGCGTCTGCTTTATTGCCCCGTTCTTCATACGGTACAAGTCGTAGCGCATATTCTGTAGCATGATAATACCGGGAGGGAAAGCATATGCCAAGCAAAGCGCAGCTTCAACAAATGCAGGGCGTTGATATAACGCAGACAGACCGCAGCACGTTGGTTGATATTCGCAATATCCATATTGACCTTTCTTTGCCCGCGGCAAAGAAAATGCAAAGCTACTTCGAGCAGATCGGGAATCCCTACTGTTTTCTTTGCGGCAGCACACCCGTAAAAATACGGTTCGTAGCAGAAAATAAAACATTGAAGCAATCCCTGTACGACTATTTTTCAAGTCTGAAATAGCCTGCCTGCATCCCCTGCCCTTACAGAAAACCTTGTGATCCTTGGGCAGCAGTCCTGTACTTACAGGGAAAAGGAGGGTTTATGCCCCGCATACGCAAAGACAAAATGACACAGCATGCGACAGAACCGTTTTGGAAAATCGGACTGTACATTCGACTGTCCAGAGAGGACGAAAACGAAGACAAGAGCGAGAGCATCATCAATCAGGAAAAGATACTCCGCGACTTTACAGACAGCTATTTTGAGCCGGGTACTTTTGTCATTGCGGATGTATTTGCCGATGACGGACTGACAGGCACCGACACAGCGCGACCAAACTTCAAACGACTGGAGAGCTGCATTGTCCGCAAAGAAATAAACTGCATGATTATCAAATCCCTGGCGCGGGGCTTCCGCAACCTGGCTGACCAGCAAAAGTTTTTGGAGGAATTCATCCCCCTGCACGGCGCCAGGTTTATTTGCACCGGCGCACCGTTCATTGATACCTTTGCAAACCCCCATTCGGCAGACGGACTGGAGGTACCGATAAGGGGCATGTTCAATGAACAGTTTGCCGCCGCCACCTCTGAAGAAATCCGCAAAACCTTCAAAATGAAACGGGAGCGCGGCGAGTTCATAGGAGCGTTTGCCCCTTATGGCTACCAAAAAGACCCAAACGACAAAAACAGATTGCTTATCGATGAAGAAGCAGCGGAAGTTGTCAAAAGTATTTATCATTGGTTTGTCAATGAGGGTTTCAGCAAAATGGGAATTGCGCAAAGGCTTAATCAGATGGGCGTGCCGAATCCCGAAGCCTATAAAAAGAAAAAGGGATTGAAGTATACCAATCCCAATTCCGATAAAAATGACGGACTGTGGTCTGCGGGCACAGTTGCTAGAATTTTGCAGAACGAAATGTATACGGGCGCCATGGTGCAGGGGCGGCACCGGGTTATCAGCTACAAAGTACACAAGCAGATAAGCGTTCCGGAAGAGGAATGGAGCATTGTACCGGGCACACAGGAAGCAATTATCGACAGAAAAACCTTTGAAAAAGCCAAAGCTCTGCATCAGCGGGATACAAGAACGGCACCGGGCAAGCAGAAAGTCTATTTATTGTCCGGCTTTGTTCGCTGTGCGGACTGCCAAAAAGCCATGCGGCGAAAAACCGCGCGCAAAATTGCCTACTATGCCTGCCGCAGTTATACGGACAAAAAGGTTTGCAGCAAACATACCATCCGGCAGGATGCATTGGAAAACGCGGTTTTGGCAGCGCTGCAAATGCAAATTGCCCTTGCAGATCAGCTTGCAGAAGAAACCGAACGCATCCGCAGCGCGCCTGTTCGCAATAGGGAAAACAAGCGGCTATCTGATTCGTTAAAACAAACGGAAAAACAGCTGAAACAATACTATGCCGCTTCCGACAGCCTGTACCTCGATTGGAAAAGCGGCGAAATTACCCAAGACGAATACCGCCGTTTGAAAGACAGGATTGCACAGCAGATACAGCAGCTTGAAGCGAATATATCTTATCTAAAAGAGGAAATGCAAAGTACGACTGATGATAGCAGAGCCGACAACCCGTATCTGACCGCCTTTTTGCAACACAAAAATATTCAGAGCCTGAACCGGGGAATTGTAGTTGAACTGATCAATGCGATTTGGGTGCATAAAAACGGGGAAATAACAGTTGATTTCAATTTTGCCGACGAGTACCGGCAAATGCTGGCGCGCATGAAAAACGAGCAGTGTGATTACTGGGATTAAGAACAAGGCAATATAACAGGCTTTCTGCGCACCGCAAAACAAAATCTACGGTTGTGCACAAATACACGGCTCTACCGGTCCCACCGGTCCTACCGGTCCCACCGGTCCTACCGGTCCCGAGGGCGCTGCGGGCGCAACGGGTACTGCCGGCGCAACAGGTCCCACCGGTCCTACCGGTCCCGAGGGCGCTGCGGGTGCTGCGGGCGCCGAAGGTCCTACCGGTCCTACCGGTCCTACCGGTCCCGAGGGCGCTGCGGGCGCGACGGGTGCTGCGGGCGCCGAAGGTCCTACCGGTCCAACAGGACCTACCGGTCCAACCGGTCCCACTGGTCCTGCCGGTGCCGGTCTTGTCACCAATGCGGTTAACGCTGCCAATGATGCAGCACAAGTGCCGACGGCTGCCGGAAATGCGCTGAACTTCTCGACCTTGAATGTCAACAGAGGAACAGCCATTACCCATATCCCCGGCACCGGACAGTTTAATATTCTGGAAAGCGGTCCGTATGAAATCAGCTATGCCAGCACGGCGGCCAAGGCCTGTCCGTCGCAGAACGCAACGGCGCTCCTTTCGCTGAAAATCAACGGCACAACCGTCCCCGGTTCCACAGCAAGCTCGTCTATTTCCGGCGACATACCGGCCATATCTCTTTCCAATACATCCATTATGGAAATTACCGCACCGGCAACCCTTACGCTGAACGCGGGCAATACCGGCGCGGAGTTCTCCGCATCATCCATCACCATTAAGAAACTTGCGAATCTGTAAGCAATAAGGAGAGAAACGCCATGGGGAAATACCGTATCTGCGTCTACGCAATATGCAAAAATGAAGAAAAATTCGTGGAACGCTGGATTCACTCCATGCGGGAAGCGGACGGCATTTATGTTACGGACACCGGTTCGAGCGATAAAACCGTTGCGCTTTTGCAAAAAGGCGGCGCCATCGTTCAGCAAAAAACGGTCTCTCCGTGGCGTTTCGATACGGCGCGGAACCTGTCCATGGATGCGGTTCCCGAAGACTATGACATCTGCGTTTGCACCGACTTAGACGAGGTGTTCCACCCCGGCTGGCGCAGCGCGCTGGAAAAAGCCTGGCAGCCCGGCACCTTGCGGGCGCGGTACCGCTATACCTGGAATTTCAATCCGGACGGCAGTGAGGGCGTGGTCTTTTTCGCCGATAAAATTCATGCCCGAAAGGGGTTTCGCTGGGTCAATCCCGTACACGAAGTTTTACGGTACGACGGCGGCGCGTACCAAACCGTCACCGTGCCCGGCATACAGCTGGACCACCACGCGGACAATACAAAGTCCCGCGCCCAATACCTGCCGTTGTTGGAGCTTGCCGTTCAGGAAGACCCGCAGAACGACCGCAATACCCACTACCTGGGGCGGGAATATCTGTTCCGCGGCGAATATCAAAAAGCCATCGACATGCTGCTCCGGCACCTTTCGCTGCCCGCCGCTACCTGGGCGGATGAGCGATGCGCTTCCATGCGCTATATTGCAAAAAGCTATGACGCGATGAATAACGCAGCCGAGGCGGAGCGGTGGTTCCTGCGCGCCGAAGCGGAAGCGCCCCATTTGCGCGAGCCGTGGACGGACGCGGCACTGTTTTATTATAGGCAAAAGAACTGGCATGCCATGCTGTTCTGCTGCGAAAAGGCGCTGACCATAAAAAACCGTCCCGATACCTATATTACCGAAGCAGCCAGCTGGGGCGCATTGCCCTATGACCTGAGCGCCATCGGCTATTATTATACGGGCGATCAGAAAAGGGCTGCCAAAGCGATAGAGCAGGCGCTTGTCCTGGCACCGCAGGATGCCCGGCTGCAAAAAAACCACCAGCTGATTTTAAGCGGACAAACGCAGAATACATAACATAAAACGACCTCAGAAAACGCAGCGCCGGGCAAACCGACCATGTCCGTGCCGCTGCGTTTTCGGCTGCACAACAGGGGTTTTATGGGTTTTTCATAGATTTTTCCTGCGGGATTTGTTGATATTTATCCAGTTTTTTTTGAAAAAAATAGTTTACCTTTTCCCTTGAAATGTGGTATGATAGTATTGGTTCAGAAGATGAGCCGGCCGGTTATTTTTTACATCAAACCGCCCAAGTTTTACATATTTGTTTGTTTCCCGATAAAGCGGGCTATACTATTGTTAAAAAATACCGGTGGAGGAACACGACCTATGGCTGATACACACAAGTTGACCCGCGCGGCCGCAAGTGCGGTGCTTGACAAAGCGCTGAAATATATCGACAAAAACCCGGAAGAAAACGTCATTAAACTGGTGGATCGGGCTTCTACGATGATTCGCGGTATGTTTCCGCCCGAAAACTTTGAAAAAATCAAGGCGGGTATGCGCGACCCCGACAATGTATACCGGCAATACGCGCTGGATATCATACGGGATATCGACAAGCGAATCATAAAAAATATGATTTTGGCGTTGGGCATCGAAGCCGCTATGTACGGCACCAAAACCGTGCGCGAGAACCGCGAAAAATATGACTGTAACATTCCCTGGTTGATTTTGTTTGACCCCACCAGCGCCTGCAACTTAAAATGCAAGGGCTGCTGGGCGGCGGAATACGGTCACCAACAGAATTTGACATACGAAGAGATGCAAAGCATCGTTTCGCAGGGCAAAGCGCTGGGCACCCATTTTTATATGATGACCGGCGGCGAGCCGTTGATTCGCAAAGCGGACATTATCCGCCTGTGCGAGGAAAATCCTGACTGCGCGTTTTTAGCGTTTACCAACGGCACGCTGGTTGATCAGAAGCTGTGCGACGATATGCTGCGCGTGGGCAATTTCGGTCTGGCGCTGAGCATTGAGGGCACCGAGGAAAGCAACGATGCCCGCCGCGGCGGCGGCACCTATAGCCGCACCATCGAGGCTATGGAGCTTCTGAAGAAAAACAAATGTCTGTTTGGTATCTCCGTCTGCTACACCCGCCAGAATGACGAATATGTCACCAGCGATGCATTCCTGGATTTGATGGTGGAAAAAGGCGTGAAATTCGGCTTTTATTTCAACTATATGCCCGTAGGGCACGACGCCGATAAAAATTTCATCCCCACCCCCGAGCAGAGAAAATATATGTATGACTGGATCCGCCGGGTGCGCAACGGCAAAACCGGCAAGCGGATGTTCATTTTTGATTTCCAGGATGACGGCGAGTATGTGGGCGGCTGTATTGCCGGCGGACGGCGGTATTTCCACATCAACTCTGCCGGAGATATGGAGCCCTGCGTTTTTATTCACTATTCCGATTCCAATATCCGTACCCACACGATTTTAGAGGCGCTGCGCCGTCCGCTCTTTATGGCGTACTGCAAGGGGCAGCCCTTTAACGACAACCATCTGCGCCCCTGCCCCATGCTGGAAAACCCGCAGCTTTTGCGCAAAATGGTAAAAGAGACCGGCGCAAAATCCACCGATTTGCTGGTGGAAGAGGATGTGGACACCCTGTGCGGGCGCTGCGATGAATTTGCGCTGGAATGGGCGCCTGTGGCTGAGGAGCTTTGGAACTCCCGCCCGCATAAAAAGACCCATACCGAGTATTACCGTGACCGGCACCCTGAAGAATTTACCAACTCCGGAAACTGAGCTTTCCTTTGAAAATCTTTCTTTTCCCCAAACCAAAAAGCTCTGCCTAACATGGCGGGCTTTTTGGTTTTTAAACCGGAAAAAAATTTTTCCGATTTACTGAGGATTTTTAGACATATCGTTGTTTTATATAATGGAAGTCTGTTTTTGGGGTGCATTCGACTGTGCGCAAAATACTTCCGCCCGCAAGCCGCGCAAACACCGCTGCCGGTTGTTTGGCGCCGCCGGTTTGCAGCAAATGATACCCAATCCGTATGTTCTGATTCTCCTTACAAAAACAGCACGCTCTCCCGAAAAAAGGAGGGCGTGCTGTTTTTTGCTTTTTGTTATAAGGCTGCGAACACAGAGGAGATATCCTCGTGCAGCACCAAATCCGCCATATTGTCATAGGGGGTGGGGTCGTAGTTGATAATCACCAGCTTTGCTGCGGGCGAAATTTCCCGCACCAGCCCCGCCGCCGGATACACCACCAGCGAGCTGCCGACAACCACCAGCAAATCACACTTGCGGACGGCACTTACCGCCGCGGCAAGGCGCCTCTGATCGAGCATTTCGCCGTAAAACACAATATCCGGGCGCAAAATACCGCCGCAATCGCAGTGGGGCACGCCCGCGCTCTTTTTGACATAGGCTTCCGGGTACTGCTTTTGGCAGCACAGGCAGGAATAGGTGAGGGTGGTGCCGTGAATTTCAATCACATTGCGGCTGCCCGCCGCCGTATGCAGCCCGTCGATATTCTGGGTGATAACCGCCTGTACCGTATCGCCGAGGGCGGCGATTTTTTGGTGGGCGATATTGGGCTTGGTGTCCCCCACAATCAAAAATTCTTTATAATACCGGTAAAATAAATCGGGATGGGCGTAAAAATAATCAATCGACAGCAGCGTTTCATAGGGTACCGGGGACTTGCGCTTTTCCAGCCCCTCCTTGCCGCGGAAATCCGCAAGACCGCTGGCGGTGGAAATCCCTGCGCCGGTCAAAAAACAAATCTTTTTGCGGCTCTCCATCAGCTGCCGCAGCTGTTCGATATTGGTCATGTGGCTCTCCCCTTTCGTTTCCATTTTTTCAGCTCGACTTTTTGCCCGGCGGTCAGGCGGCGGCTTTCCACCGCTTTTTGAATGGTTTTGTTCTGCACCCAGTCCGAAAGCACGCCGCTTTGCAGGAGAGGGAACACCGCGTCATACTGTTTGGCAAGCGCCGTTGCCAGATACCAGGCAATCATCATATTCACATAGTATTCGTCGCTTTTGATGGCGGCAATGCGTTCGGCATCCGCAAAAGAGAACGCCTCATCCAAAAAATAGCGCATAAAGAGTCCAATGCCGTACCGCACCGTATACGGTCTGTTTGAGGCAAGCCATTCTTCCGCCTTTTTTCGCAGAACTGGCAGGTTTTTTTGGAATACCTTTGGGCTCATCTGGTCACAGGTCGCCCAATTGTCCACATAGGGCAAAAAGGTCTCCACCTCGGCCATGGTCGCATCAAAATCCCTGCCCTGTTCCAAAAGGAAAGCATGCAGGTTGTTTTCGTCAAAATAGGCGTGGGGCAGCGCTGCCAAAAACGCCTTTGCCGTATCGGTACCGGCAAGCGCTTTGGCATATTTGCGCAGCGCCGGAGTGCGTACCCCCAAAACCACGCCGGGCGGCAGCGTGGGCAGCAGCGCCCCCTGGAACTGCCGGTACGCCTCCTCCCGCAGGGAGAACAGCTGCGCCCGCACGTCCTTTACCGCCTGCGGCGCGCCGTGAACGGCCTGGATCTTCGCTAAAATTCCGTCGTCCGCCGGGCAGAAGGAATAGAACGGAATCTCCTCCGGGGTAATCCACCGCAGCTCGGCATGTTCCTTCCTTTTCGGCTGCCCCTGTACAATCGAAGCGTAAAACAGCGTCAAATGCACCGTAATATCCGGGTAGGCATGGGTGAGTTCGTAAAACGCCTCCCCCACTGTAACCGTTACATCCAGCTCCTCGCGGCATTCCCGCACAAGCGCCTGCCGGAGCGTTTCGCCCGCCTCTGCTTTCCCGCCGATAAATTCCCATAAATTGCCGTTGGATTTCTGCGCCGGGCGCTTGCCCACCAGAAATCTGCCGTTTTCAAATATGAGTGCTGCCGCCACTTCTACTGCCTTTTCCATGCGCTTCCCTCGCTTTCTCAGAATAGAAAAAGCCGTTCCGGCAAAAGGGGCAACGGAACGGCTCAGATTTTACATCGTTTACAGCAGTTTCGCGGCGGCGGCTCTGTCCGCGAAAATCACCGCGTCCGGGTGCTGCTGCAAAATGGACGCCGGGCAGTGGGGCGTTACCTCGCCGCGCACCATGGCGTATACCGCGTTTTGTTTGCTCTCACCGGTGGCAATCAGCACAATTTTTTTGGCGGTCATAATGGTGCCAACGCCCATGGTTACCGCAAAGCGGGGCATGGCGCCCTCGTCAAAATAGATGCTGTTGGACTTGATGGTGCTGTCGGTCAGCTTTACTTTATAAGTACCCTCGGTAAAGGTATCCGCAGGTTCGTTAAAGCCGATATGCCCGTTGGTGCCAATGCCCAAAAGCTGAATATCCACCCCGCCGATATCGGCAATCATTTTATCATAGCTTGCGCATTCCGCCGCCATATCCGGCGCATTGCCGTTGGGCAGATGGACATTTTCCTCTTTGATATTTATATGGTTAAAAAGGTTTTCGTGCATAAAGGTATAATAGCTGTTTTTATCGTCCCGGGGCAAGTCGCAGTACTCATCCAGATTATAGGTTTTCACCTTGGAAAAATCCAGATACCCGTTGCGGTACTGGGAAATCAGATACTGATACATCTTCACCGGTGATGCGCCGGTGGCGAGCCCCAAAATCGTCTGCGGATTGGTTTTGATTTGCCGGACAAACAATTCACCGGCAGCCACTGCAATCTGGTCGGCAGTATCTAAAATTCTGACATCCATCCAAAAACACCTCATCCTGTTTTTTCATATATTTCCATTTTCTCTGCTTCATTGTACCACGGCAACCGGACAAATGCAACCACGGATTACAAAAAAACCGCAAGCGCGAAAAAAGACCGAACGGCAAACCGCTCGGTCTACAGAAAATACCCTTATGCAACCGTGACAGACGGGTCAACCCAGTCAAAGGTATAATTGTTGGCGCAGCGAAGCGTAAAGTATATGGTCAATTCACCATAGTCCGCCAGCTGTCCAACCCCCTGGGCATGCGCCGTTACCCGAATCACCGAAGTATAGTTGGCATAGTCAACTTGGTCGGTAATACGGTCGGATGAGAAATTGATAGTGTTATCTTCAAACACACAGTCGTAGTCCTGCAAAACAATATAATCATCCATTTTTGCCATTTCATCTACGATAACATCTTCATCCGGATAGGGGAAAACCGTAGCCAGCACACTGTTGACCGCCAGCGGGTAATTTTCGGGACGGAAAGAGAGATCGCCGTAATAATAATTGGTATAAACAATCTCCGTATCGCCCTCTTCCGTGGTTTCCTCGCCCATAATACAGCTGGCTTCCTCAACATAAGACAGTTCATCAATGTCATTGGGCGCAAGCTCGCCCCAGTCCTCGCCAAAGGCGACAGAAGCGCTGCTGGATTTCACCGCATTGGCGATAAAGGCGCGCACCTCCTGGGCGGCGGCATTCAGCACATCCAAATCCGGGTCGGACTGCTGACTCCCGTCTTCGTTGGTGACACCCTCCAGCTCCCGGGAAACAATTTGCAAATCGCTGATTTCATAGCGGGTTTCGCGGGAAACGCCGGCGCGCCCTTCCTTTGCGCGGGTCAGCAGGTCGTTATAATAGGCAGCAATGGCATCCGTGGAATCCAAATCTTCTGTACGGCTGGTGGAAAACGGCAGCGTCGTTTCCTCCTCGCTCTGCAAAGAACTGACAAGCGCATCGCAGCCGGAAAAAAAGACTGTAATGACACCCAATAAAACCGCAACGGCAGCAGCAATGATTTTTTTCATACTCGTAAAACTCCTTCCGCATGATAACGCCGGACAAAAAAACGCACATTTTTGCCTGCGCTTTTAGGAAAAAACTGCACAATCTGTTGAACAATCCCAGTATAGCACAACTGCCCACCCGCTGACAAGCTATTTTTTACAGACAACCGAATTTCTGCGCGCCCAAAGCATTCATTACAGAGAAAACCGCTCACAAATCATCTGTGCTGCCGTTTCGGGCGGCAGATTGGTATTGTCAATGCGCATATAATTTTCAAAGGGGATTTCCCCCGGCAGGCTCTCCAGCCGGTAGGCGGCGTCATCCGCCAGAAGGCGCTGATTGGAGCATTCGATATCCCGCTTGGACGCCTTATTTTTCAGCCGGTTTTCCGTTGCGTTCCGCTCCAGACGAACCTGCTGGGAAGCGACCAGCTCCACATAATAAAATTCGGTGCCGTAAGGGGCGAAAATCTGTTTGATGTCCTCGATATACGCCCAGTCCGACGGCTGGTCAAACGCCCACATATAAGTATAAATCATGCCGTACGCATCCGATTTGGCAAACTCCTCAAACACCGTCCGGCGCATACGGCGGATGGCTTCCCCGTGAAAATAACCGAAAATTTCCAGCACCGGTTCAATGGTCATGTGGTTGTGGAACAGCCGAAGACCGGTACGCTTCATCAGTTCCTGCCCAACGGTCATTTTGCCGACCGCCGCATTGCCAATCAAAAACAACAGCTTCATGTTTCCTTCTCCTTTCCGAACGAGGTTTTCAGAAAATATAAAAAAGGGCGGAATCTGCCCGTGATCGGAGATTCCGCCGTTTCCAGTTAAAGATTAGTCATAGGACTCGCAAAGACCTTTTTCGTCAAACAGGTACGCGGTATTGATCAATACCTCAACGCCCTTTTCGATGGTCTTTCTGTCCATATTGTCCCAGGTGTCGAGCCGGGTATGGTAATATCTCGGCGGACCGGGATCCATCGCCGCGTAGCAGGTCGCCGGAACCCCTGCCTGGGTAACCGCCGCCGCATCGGACGCACCGGCGTAAACGCTGGAAAACTCCATTTTCAAACCGCAGAGCTCGCCCGCTTTTTTCAACAGGTGACAGGCTCTTTTGTCGTGCTTGGTGATACCGGACATATCCTTTGCGTATACCGCCTGGGTCTCATAATCGCGCAGGGTGTCCACGGCAATAAATACCGTTTCAATACCGGAGGACTTGATATCCTCGGCATGGGCTTTCATATACGCCTTGGCGCCGCGCAGACCGGATTCCTCACCGCCGGTGGCAATGCAGACCAGTTCCGTGTTTTCAAAACGCAAATCGTTATCCGCCATATATTTCATCACGGCGGCACTCGCAAACACGCCGGTCAGATTGTCGTTGGCGCCCTGCGCAACGGTCTTTCCGGAAAGGAAGAAGAACAGGAAAATAAAAGCCGGGACGAAAGCAAGGCTGACCCATTGCAGGATATTGACCACCGAATTTTCCTCCGGCAGAATCAGTCCGACGATGCTAATCACCAACAGATATACCAAACCGACAATCGCGTAACCAAAGGTAGCAAACAGCAGCACTTTACCGCCGTAATAGGTGGGACGCCACTCATAGGAGGAATCAATATGACCGGCAAAGATAATGCGGCGTTTGGTTTCACCCGCAGCTTTTCGTACCGCAACGGTATTGCAGGAGGTCTTTTTCGGATAAAAGACATCGGTCAGCTCGCGATAGAATAAAAATTCACCGGCAAGAATAACAATGGCAATGGCAATGGGGATCAACGCAAATTGCGGAAGCCCCAGAACCGATAAAATGATGGCAATGACCAAAAGGACTGCGTCAATCTTGAACCAGCCCATAAACGCACCGGGATGGGTCTCAAACTCCTCCAGCCGTGCTTCATCTGCGCAGGTCTTCCATTCATTCATCATGTATTCCTGTGCTTTGCGCTCCGCTTCGCTGCCGCAGGGACGCGGACCAATCTCCTTGCAGATTTTGGTGATGCCGCGGACGGCGAAGTTGGTGTATTCCCGTACCTTGGAGGGGAATTGCGGATGGGAATCAGAAGCTTTCATAGTCTTCCTCCTTAAAAAAAGAATAAATTTATTCTATCACAGTAGACTAATTTTGTCTATAGAGTGACGGAAAAATTAACATTTTACGCCATCTTTGCCGAAAATCTTCTCGTATTTTCTTTATACGAAAAACATTTAGAATCCGTTTGACAAGATTCGGTCGGGGTAGTATAATGACAACAGCAAAAAGACGAAGGAGGCAGCCTGTGAAAAAGCTCAATATGCGCGCTGTTTATTTGGCGCTGGTCTTTATCCTTGTGATTGCCGTGCTCAGTTTTTTGATTGGGTTTCTCTACTCGGAGCGCACCTCAGAGCAGGACAGCATCATGCCTGAAATCGAAGAAGAATCCACAACCGAACCGCCGTCAACCACCGCCCCCCTGCTGACCGAAAGCGTTTTGGTTGACCCGTCGGTCACGCCTGCTGACACCACCTCTGCCAATATTTTGGAAAATGAAAACATCGTCCCTCTGCCGGAGGCGGTAACGATTAAGATAAACGAAGATACCTGGTATTTGACCTTGGTCAACGACTATTATAAAATGCCGGAGGACTACGAGGTTATTTCCGCACCGGCCATTCCGGGCTGCCAGTACGAGCTGGATTACCGGGTAGCAGAGGCTTACACCGCCATGTACAACGCGGCGGCAGCCGAAGGACTGTATTTAACGCCCTATTCCGGTCTGCGTTCCTACGAGCGGCAGACAATCAATTATAACAACAAGATTCAGCAGTATTTGAATCAGGGATACAATGAAACAGATGCGCGGGCACTGGCGGCCATGGTTATCAAACCCCCCGGGTGCAGCGAGCACAACCTGGGGCTTGCGATGGATATTATCGACACCGCCGATAATTTTTATACCACAGAAGAATACGCCTGGCTGATGGAAAACGCCGCCGATTATGGCTTTATTCTGCGCTACCCGCAGGATAAACAGTATATCACCCGGGTGGAATACGAGCCCTGGCACTGGCGCTATGTGGGTGTCGAGCACGCCCACGCCATGAAAGCGTCCGGGCTTTGTCTGGAGGAGTACTTACAGACCATTAACATGATGCCGACGCCGCTGGCGGAAGGCTGACAGAACAACAAAAATATCCGGCGCCCATGGGGTTCCGGATATTTTTTTACAGCCAATCAACCGCCGTAGTAATAGGTATTTGCTGTGCTGTCGATTTCGGTGAAATGCAGGATGGTTCCCGTTTCGCTCGTCCATGTCATGCGGTCATAGGGACCGTCCTCTTCATACACAACCGTATAAACAACCGGCTGCTCGCCGGCGACCTGCAAGGTCACCTGGCGCGGACTGTCAACGGTATAGGCGGCGGAATAGAACAGCCGGGTGCCAAACAGTATATCCTGTGTCGTCAAATTCATATTTTGCCCATCAAAGGAAATATAATAATCCGAAACAAACAACTGCTCCGCAAAGACCTGATCGCTCAGCTCCTGGCAAAGCCAACGGTGCTCATACATTTCCTCATGCAGCTCGCGGGTTTCCTCTTGCCAGGCATGCCAAATGCCAAATCCCGCGCCGCCGGCGGCGATTGCCGCAACCAGCACAATAATCAACGCCAATAGCCCTTTGGAAAGCTTCTTTTTCTTCGGTTTAGCGGCGGGATGGGCGGCAAAAACAAAACCGCAGCTGCCGCAGGCTTCTTCTCCCGGCGCGACCGGACTGCCGCAGGCAGGACAAAACGAGGGACGGCGGTAAATCTCTTCCGGCGTGCGCGGCACCTCCGGCTGCGGCGCGTCCGCCTTCGGCGCCGTTTCCGGTATATCTGGCGGTGTTTCCGGCGTACCCGGCGCGGCAGCTTCTCCGGCGGCAGATGGCGCCGCCTCCACTGCGCCTGCCGCAGTTACTGCCGATGCGCCGCACCCCAGCGCGACACAGCGCCCCGCTGCCTCGCGGCAGGCGACATGCATGGCGGTGCCGCAGTCCGGGCAAACCACAATTTCATCTGTATCCGTTATGGGTATTTTACAATATGGGCAAATTCTGCCAATGTAGGATTCATTCATCGATTCCGTTCCTCACTTTCCCGCAGCAACCGAGGGACCCCCTGTTTCTATCGCTTTTCACCGGGAAAAGCGCGTCCCTGCTTGCGTTTCCTTACTGATAGTATACCATTTTTCACGACAATCGTCAATTCCTGCCACGGCTAAAAATACAAAATCAAAACCGGTTTGCCGGCTGCTCCTAAAAGCAAAAACGACCCCTGCCCTGCGGCAAAGGTCGTTTTTTTGATTGCGGTTGCAATTACACCAATTCGATGATGCACATTTCCGCGGCATCGCCGCGGCGGGGACCGGTTTTGATGATACGGCAGTAACCGCCGCTGACCTCCTTATATTTGGGGGCAATTTCATCAAACAATTTTTTCACAACAGCTTCTTTGGTAATATAAGCCATTGCGGCGCGTTTATTAGCAAGAGAATCTTCCTTGGCAAGGGTAATCATTTTTTCCGCCATGGAACGAACCTCTTTGGCTCTTGTAATGGTGGTTTCGATTCTGCCGTTTTCCAGCAGATAGGTAACCATAGCTCGCAGCATCGCCCGACGGTGGTCGGTAGGTCTGCCGAGTTTTCTTGTGCCTGGCATGTCATTCACTCCTTTACCTTATCTGTAGAATCACTCTTCATCCTGCCGAAGGGAAAGCCCCAGGGACGCGAGCTTGGCAATCACTTCATCCAGCGATTTTCTGCCCAGGTTGCGTACCTTCATCATTTCGTCCTCGGTTTTATTGATGAGGTCTTCTACCTTGTGAATATTGGCTCTCTTCAGGCAATTGAAGGAGCGCACAGAAAGGTCAAGCTCCTCAACGGTCATCTCCAGGATTTGCTCTTTTCCGTTGTCATTCTTTTCGACCATAATCTCCGCGCTGCCTGCCTCCTCGGACAGGTCAATGAAGAGATTGAGATGTTCGTTGAGAATCTTGGCAGCAAACGAAACGGCGTCCTTCGCAGTGATGGTGCCGTTTGTTTCCACCTCGAGAATCAGCTTGTCATAGTCCGTGATATTGCCCACACGGGTATTTTCAACGGTATAGGTGACTTTGTTGACGGGGGTATAGATGGAATCGATGGCAATCACGCCAATGGCGGGATTGAGCATCTTCTTGTTTCTATCCGCCGAAACATAGCCCCGACCGACATCGGCGGTAAGCTCCATCTTGAGGTGCGCGTCAGCGTTAAGCGTAGCGATAACCTGTTCGGGGTTGATGATCTCAACTTCGGAATCGTGCTGAATATCAGCGGCGGTCACAACTTTTTCGCCGGAGCAGTCGATATACATGGTCTTGGGACCGGAACCGTAAATCTTCAGAATGACATCTTTCAGATTCAGAACGATTTCCGTCACATCCTCTTTGACGCCCTCGACGGTGGAAAACTCGTGGAGCACACCTTCGATATTCACAGAGGTAATTGCGTAACCCTGCAAGGAAGAAAGCAGCACGCGGCGAAGACTGTTGCCCAAGGTGGTGCCGTAGCCTCTTTCCAGCGGTTCGAGTACAAAGCGGCCTTTGGTTCCGCCCGGGTTGAGATCCTCGGATTCAATTTTGGGCTTCTCAATTCCAATCATTCAAAACCCTCCTTATATGATAACAGGTTGCCCTGCCGTGAAAAACTGAAATCTGTATAGCAATCGTAATGCTATTATTTGGAATAGAACTCGACAATCAGCTGCTCGTCAACCGGAGCCGTGATTTGATCACGCTCGGGCAGAGCGGCAATGGTTGCCTCGCCGGTTTCTTTGTTCACGCTGACCCAGGACGGAATCATATGAACATCGGCGGAAAGCAGGGTCTTGAATTTTTCGGAATCCATGCTCTTCTTTTTGATGCTGATAACATCGCCGGCCTTGCAAAGGTAGGAAGGAATATTGACCTTTTTGCCGTTGACAAGGAAATGAGCGTGCGAAACCAGCTGGCGTGCTTCGGCGCGGGAAGAAGCGAATCCGCAGGTATATACCACATTATCCAGACGGCTTTCGCAGATAATCAGCAGGTTTTCACCGGTCACACCGGTTCTTTTCTGCGCCATCAGGAAATATTTGTTGAACTGGCTTTCGTTAATGCCGTAAAATCTTCTGGCAGTCTGCTTCGCACGAAGCTGGGTGCCGTAGTTGGACAGCTTTTTGCGACCCTGACCATGCTGACCGGGCGCATAGCTGCGCTTATCCACAGCGCATTTATTGGTATAGCATCTGTCCCCCTTCAGGAACAGCTTTTTTCCCTCGCGGCGGCAGAGCTTACATACAGCGTCTGTATATCTTGCCATTGTGTGAAAACACCTCCTAAAATACTGTTAAACGCGTCTTCTTTTGGGCGGACGGCAGCCGTTATGGGGAATCGGGGTAACATCCTTAATCATGCTGACATCCAATCCGGCGGTTTGCAGAGCGCGAATGGCGGCTTCACGACCGGCGCCGGGTCCCTTAATATAAACTTCAACGGTTTTCATGCCATGCTCGATGGCGGCTTTGGCTGCGGTTTCGGCAGCGGTCTGCGCTGCGAAGGGCGTAGATTTTCTGGAACCTCTGAAACCCATTTCACCGGCGCTTGCCCAGGAAACAGCGTTACCCTGGGTATCGGTAATGGTTACGATGGTATTGTTGAAGGTGGATTGAATATGGGCAGCGCCGCGCTCAACGTTCTTTTTCTGAACGCGTTTGCGTCCGCCGGCATTTTTCTTAACACCTGCACCTTTAATAGCCATAAAAATCCTCCTTACTTCTTCTTATTGGCGATTGTCTTCTTCGGACCTTTGCGCGTACGGGCATTGGTCTTGGAACGCTGACCGCGAACAGGAAGACCCTTGCGGTGACGAACGCCGCGATAGCAGCCGATTTCAATCAATCGTTTGATGTCGTATGCGGTTTCTCTTCTGAGGTCGCCTTCCACTTTTACATTGTGGTCGATGTACTCACGAAGCTTGGAAACATCATTTTCGGTTAAATCCTTCACGCGGGTGTCGGGATCTACACCGGTAGCTTTGATAATGTCACTTGCGGTTTTACGACCGATGCCGTAGATATAGGTCAGAGCGATTTCCACTCTTTTTTCTCTGGGCAGGTCCACACCGGAAATTCGTGCCATGTTATAGTTGCACCTCCAATAACGGTATTCAGGGATCAGCCCTGACGCTGTTTATGCTTGGGATTTTCACAGATGACCATGACTTTTCCCTTGCGCTTGATTACTTTGCACTTCTCGCAAATTTTCTTTACAGAAGGTCTGACTTTCATTGGGTTACCTCCTACTTACTCTATGCTAAACTGTTTATTTGGAACGCCAGGTAATGCGTCCGCGGGTGAGGTCATAGGGCGACATCTCAACCGTAACTTTATCGCCGGGAAGGATGCGGATAAAATTCATTCGCAGTTTTCCGGAAATTGTAGCGAGTATCTGGCAGCCATTTTCCAGCTCTACCTTGAAATTCGTATTGGGAAGAGCCTCGACGACAGTACCCTCTACTTCGATCATATCCTGTTTCGACATGCTGTTTATACCTCGCTTTTGTTGTCGGCGCACGCTTTCAGCGCCTTTCTCAACGCCCGGTCGGAGCAAAACGCTTCCGGGGGCAAAACCATTCCGGTCAGGCGGATATGCCGAGGGTTCTTTTTTTTGGGGCGCCGAAGCGGTCTTTCGCCGCCGTCTGCCACCAGCACCCTGCCGTTTTCCTCGCCGTATACCGCGAGAAAAGTCCCCCTGTCCCTGCCGGCCTTGGACAAAACAACCGAGCCTTTTTTGATTTCCATACCCTTATAAACCTCTCAGTCCGCAAGGGTCAGGATTTCGCATGTATCGCCGACAATAGCAATCGTGTGCTCGAAATGCGCCGCCGGTTTTCCGTCTAAGGTAACGGTCGTCCAACCGTCGGACAGTATACGAACCTTATGCGTTCCCATGGTAATCATTGGCTCTATCGCCAAAGTCATTCCCGGCAGCAGCCGCACGCCATGCCCCGGCGTACCGTAATTGGGCACCGCGGGATCCTCGTGCAGGTTTCTGCCGACGCCGTGACCGGTAAAATCCCGAACCACGCCGTATCCGCGCTCCTCGCAATAGGAACCGATTGCCGAACCGATATCGCCGAGCCTGCCGCCTGCGACAGCCTTGGAAAGCCCGACATATAAGGACTCTCTGGTGGTGTCGATCAGCCGCTGTGCCTCGGCGGAAATATCGCCGCAGGCAAAAGTGGCGGCATTGTCGCCATGATACCCGTCCAGCACGGCGCCAAGGTCAATACTGACGATGTCGCCTTCGCGTAAAATCCGCTTGCGCGAGGGGATGCCGTGAATCACTTCGTCGTTGATGGAAATACAAGCGGTGGCCGGGAACCCGTTATAGTGCAGGAAATTGGGCCTCGCCCCCTGCCGCAGGATATACTTACGGGCGATTTCATCAATCTCGTAAGTGGAAATCCCCGGTTCCACAGCTGCGCCGGCAGCTTTCAGGGCACCGGCGGAGATTCTGCCCGCCTCACGCATTTTTTCAATTTCTTTGCGTGTTTTGAGCACAACCATGGTTAGTCCTCCACCGCTTTCAGCGTAAGAGCCGTGGTATCTTCTACCTTCTCCTGCCCTTTTACGGTACGGAGCTTGCCGGTTTTCGCATAATAATCTTTCAAGGGTTCGGTTTCCTTGTGGTAAACCCGAAGCCGTTCCAGAACGGTCTGAGGCTCATCGTCCGCGCGGGTTACCAGCTCACCGCCGCAATCGTTGCAGACGCCGTCCTTTTCCGGTTTCTTATATTCGATGTGGTAAGACGCGCCGCAGTTTTTGCACACACGTCTGCCGGACATACGCGCTACAATGGCATCATCCGGCACATCGATATCAATCACCCGGTCAATGGCAATCCCCATGCTGTCCAGCGCCTCGGCCTGGGGGATGGTTCTCGGGAATCCGTCCAAAATAAAGCCGTTCGCGCAATCCGGCTGGGCAAGACGCTCGCGGATGATGCCAATGACGACCTCATCCGGCACGAGCTTGCCCTGCTCGGTAAATGCTTTGGCTTTTTCGCCCATTTCGGTGCCGTTTTTAATGGCGGCACGAATGATATTGCCGGTGGAAATCGTCGGGATGCCAAAGGTCTTGCTGACGATTTCCGCCTGTGTTCCTTTGCCTGCGCCGGGAGCGCCCAAAAAGATAATATTCATTTTTTTCCGCTCCTTAATCAAGGAATCCCTTGTAGTGACGCATCATCATCTGACTCTCAAGCTGACGCACGGTCTCAAGCGCAACACCAACCAGAATGATGATGGAGGTACCGCCCAAGGCAAGACCGGAAGCGTCTGCGCCGACCAAATCGGCAATTTGGGAGAAGAGGATGGGGAACAGAGCCACAACGCTTAAAAGCAGCGCGCCCAGCAGCACGATTTTGTTCAGAATCTTGGCAATATAGTCCGAAGTGGGCTTGCCGGGACGAACAAAGGGCACCGTACCGCCGTTTTTGCGCAGGTTGTTGGCCATTTCCACAGGGTTGTACTGAATCGCAGAATAGAAGTATGCAAAGAAGATAATCAAAATAAAATAGATAATCGCGTAGAACCAATGGTCCTGCTCAAAGGGAGCAAAGAGCCATTTGTACACACCGCTCTTCTCATCCGCCTGTACAAACATATTGATGGTGGGAGGAATGGAAAGAATGGAGCTGGCGAAGATAACGGGAAGAACACCGGACATATTCACTTTAATAGGAATATAGGAGTTCTGACCGCCGTACATTTTTCTGCCGACCACGCGCTTGGCGTACTGTACGGGAATGCGCTGCTCCGCGTTGTCCATCCAGACGATATACGCAATCATCAAGAGCATTGACAGCGCCGCAAGGGGCATAACCACCAGGTTTGCGCCGCGCTGCTGGAAATGCTGGTACATAATGGTGGCGGTAACGGGAATCCGGGAAATGATACCCGCGAAGAGGATCATGGAAATACCGTTGCCGATACCTTTTCTGTTAATGGTTTCACCGAGCCACATAATCAGCGCGCATCCGCCCGTCAGGGTAAAGATAACAATGAGCGCCTGGAACACAGCCCAGAAACCGGTGTACTCGCTGCCGTCCACGGCTGATTCCAGATAACCGCCGCTTCTGATATACAGGAAATAAGCGGTGCTCTGCACCAGAGCCAGTGCGATTGCAACATAGCGGGTAATGGCAGTGATTTTCTTTCTGCCTTCCTCGCCCTCCTTGGAAAGCCGTTCCAGGGCGGGAATGGCAACCGTAAGCAGCTGAATGATAATCGAAGAGTTGATGTACGGAGTAATAGACATTGCGAACAATGTTCCGTAGTTAAATGCTTCACCGGTCATCATGGTAAGGTAAGACATAAAGGTATTGGTATCGTCTGTACCGATAATACCCGACTCACCTATATCAAGGAACGGGACCGGAAGATTGGCGCCCAATCTGAAAATAAACAAAATCAGGGCGGTAAAAAGAATCTTTTTACGCAGTTCCGGAACTTTCCACGCATTGATCAGTGTTTGCAACATGTTGTATTACACGCTCCTTCCTCGTTCCGGCTGCACCGGAAGTTTCACTGTAAAAACCAATTCAGATTACTTCTGCGGTGCCGCCGGCTGCTTCGATTTTCGCCTTCGCAGCCTCGGAGTAAGCGTTTACTTTTACGGTAAACTTCTTCGTCAATTCGCCGTTGCCAAGCACCTTTACGCCGTCCATCTCTTTTTTGATAAGACCGGCGGCCTTCAGCGCGTCGATATCCACAACGGCGCCGTCGTCGAACCGCTCGGCAATGGCAGCGAGATTGACAATGGCAATCTCTTTGGCGAAGATATTGTTAAAGCCTCTTTTGGGAATGCGTCTCTGAAGGGGCATCTGACCGCCTTCAAAACCGGGACGGGGTCCTTTACCGGCACGGGCTTTCTGACCCTTATGACCTTTGCCGGCGGTTTTGCCCTGACCGGACGCCGGTCCTCTGCCAATCCGCTTAACATCCTTTTTGGAACCGGCGGCAGGCGCTAATTCGTGCAATTTCATGCTACCCATCCTTTCCTTATTCCTCTACTGCAAGCAGATGACTGATTTTGTTGATTTTTCCGCGGGTCTGCGCGTTGTCAGGCTGCACGGAAACATCGCCGATTTTATGAAGACCAAGAGCGGTAGCCGTGGCGATTTGGTCTTTTTTGCTGCCGATAAGGCTTTTGACGAGCTTAACCTTGATATCTGCCATGAACCAACACTCCTTATTCTAAAATTTCCTTAACGGATTTATCTCTGGTCGCAGCAACTTCCTCTGCGGTACGCAGCTGCAAAAGACCGTTCATGGTCGCGCGAACCACATTGCAGGGGTTGTTGGAGCGCAGCGCTTTGGCACGGATGTCCTTTACGCCGGCCGCTTCCAGAACATCGCGCACCGCGCCGCCGGCGATAACGCCGGTACCGGGGGCAGCGGGTTTGAGCAGCACGGAACCTGCGCCGAACTTGCCGATAACCTCGTGGGGGATGGTGCTGCCTTTGAGCGAAACCTTTACCAGATTTTTCTTGGCATCCTCAATGCCCTTGCGAATCGCATCGGGTACTTCGCCGGATTTGCCGAGACCGAAGCCCACGGTGCCTTCGCCGTCGCCCACAACGACAAGGGCGGCAAACTTGAAGATACGACCACCTTTAACGGTTTTCGCAACACGGTTGATATGAACGACTCTTTCCTGGTATTCATCGTTTTTCGGTGTATCAAACTTAGCCAAAAGTATTCCTCCCTTTCTCAGAACTTGAGGCCGCCCTCGCGGGCGCCTTCGGCCAGGCTCTGTACACGGCCGTGATAGATGTAGCCGCCGCGGTCATAGACACATTCGGTAATGTCTTTGGCAACAGCGCGTTCTGCCAACAATTTGCCTACCTTAAAGGCAGCATCCTTATTTCCGCCGTAATCGGAAAAATCTTTTTCCACAGTGGAAGCGCTCGCAAGCGTAACGCCGTTAACATCGTCGATGAGCTGGGCGTAAATATGCTTGAGAGAACGATAGACGGAAAGACGGGGACGCGCGGGAGTGCCGCTGATTTTATTGCGGACTCTCTGATGGCGCTTGGCTCTTGCTTTATTGCTGTCCGTTTTTTTAACCATTTCCACTCACTCCTTTTATTTACCGCCCTTGCCGGCCTTTCCTTCCTTGCGGCGGATATGCTCGTCGGCATACTTGATGCCCTTGCCCTTATAGGGTTCGGGCGGACGAACGCCGCGCACCTCGGAAGCGAACTGACCGACCTGCTGTTTGTCAGCGCCGGAAATTATAATCTTGGTGTTGTCGGGTACTTCAATGGTGATGCCCTCGGGGGCGGTCATATTCACCTTATGGGAATAACCGACGGTCAGGACAAGCTCTTTGCCCTTCATTTCGGCACGGTAACCGATGCCGTTAATCTGAAGCTCTTTCTTATAGCCGTTGGTCACGCCCTCGACCATATTGGCAATGAGGGTGCGGGTAAGACCGTGAAGAGATTTGTTTGTATTGGTGTCATCGGGGCGGGTGACGGTGATCGCGCCGTCCGCAGCCGCGATGTTCATATTGGGATGGAACGTTTCGGTAAGGGAACCCTTGGGTCCTTTTACGGTAACGGTGCTGCCGCTGACCGAAACATCAACGCCCGCCGGAATGGCGATAGGCATTCTGCCGATTCTTGACATACCAGTTTACCTCCTTACCAAATAAACGCCAGGACTTCGCCGCCCACATTGGCTTTGCGCGCGTCCTTATCCGTCATAATACCCTTAGAAGTCGAAAGGATTGCAATGCCGAGGCCATTCATCACCTTGGGCATGTTCTCGCAGTCGGCGTAAATGCGCAGACCGGGTTTGGAAACTCTGCGCAATCCCATCAGAATGCGGGACTTATTGGGTCCGTACTTCAGGGTGATTTCAATCACGCCCTGTTTGCCGTCCTCTATTACTTTGTAGCTTTTTACATATCCTTCGTCAACAAGAATCTGGGCAATAGCCTTTTTCATGTTGGAAGCGGGAATGCACACCGTATCATGCTTGGCCGAATTGGCGTTGCGAATTCTGGTGAGCATATCAGCGATGGAATCTGTAATCTGCATGCCGTTAACCTCCTTTAATAAAGCCTATTACCAGCTTGCTTTCTTGACGCCGGGAATCTGACCCTTATGAGCCAGTTCTCTGAAGCAGATACGACATACGCCGTACTTACGAAGGTAAGCGTGGGGCCTGCCGCAGATCTTGCATCTGTTATACTGACGGGATGAAAATTTCGCAGGACGAGCCTGTTTTACTTTCATGGATGTTTTGGCCATATCACTTTACCTCCTTTATTACTTCGCAAACGGCGCGCCCATCAAGGTAAGAAGCTCGCGGGCTTCCTCATCGGTGGTAGCCGTCGTCACGAAGCAGATATCCATGCCGCGTACTTTGTCTACTTTATCGTACTCGATTTCCGGGAAGATCAGCTGCTCGCGGATACCCATGGAGTAGTTGCCTCTGCCGTCAAAGGAGTTGGGGTTGATGCCGCGGAAGTCACGAACGCGGGGCAGCGCGAGATTAAAGAAACGATCGATAAACTCGTACATTTTGTCGCCGCGCAGCGTAACCTTTACGCCGTTGGGCATGCCTTCACGCAGTTTGAAGTTTGCGACGGACTTTTTCGCCGCGCAAACAACGGGTTTCTGACCCGTAATCTGTGCGATATCGCTGCAGATTGCGTCGATGGCCTTCGGGTTATCTCTCGCCTCGCCGCAGCCGACATTGATGACAACCTTGTCGAGCTTGGGAATCTGCATAACGCTCTTATAGCCGAATTTTTTCATAAGGGCGGGAGCGACTTCGCTTTTATAATAGTCTTTCAGTCTTGCCATGTTTCTGCTCCTCCTTATTCAAAATGGGCACCGCAGCCGCTCTTTTTGCAAACGCGCATTTTCTTGCCCTTTTCGTCTACAACATGACCCACGCGGGTGGGTTTGCCGCATTTGGGGCAGACAAGCTGCACTTTGCTGGCGTACAGCGCGGCTTCCGCTTTAATCAGGCCGCCCGGCTCACCCATTTTACGGGGTTTGACGTGCTTTGTTACAATGTTGACGCCCTCAACAATCACTTTGTTTTCGGAGGGGCTGACCTGCATGACCTTGCCGGTTTTGCCGCGGTCCTTGCCGTTGATTACCATCACGGTATCACCGGTCTTAATGTGTAATTTACTCATCTTCGGCACCTCCATTAAAGCACTTCGGGGGCAAGAGAGAGAATCTTCAGATAGTCTTTTTCACGAAGCTCTCTTGCGACCGGTCCAAAAATACGTGTGCCTCTGGGGTTTTTATCATCACGGATGATAACGGCTGCGTTTTCGTCGAAACGGATATAGGTGCCGTCGTCGCGGCGAACACCGCTGGCCGAACGCACGACAACCGCTTTTACGACATCGCCCTTCTTTACAACGCCGCCGGGTGTAGCCTTTTTCACGGAAGCTACGATAACATCGCCGATATTGGCATATTTTCTGCCTGAGCCGCCGAGTACGCGGATGCACATAAGCTCTTTGGCACCCGTATTGTCGGCAACCTTCAGCAAAGTTTGCTGCTGTATCACGGTATTGCCTCCTTATTTCGCTTTCTCAATGATTTTCACAACGCGCCATCTTTTATCTTTCGACATGGGACGGGTTTCCATCACGAGAACGCGATCACCGATTCCGCATTCGTTCTTTTCGTCATGCGCTTTGAACTTGATGGTGTTGTTGACGATCTTTTTGTAAAGAGGGTGCTTAACACGGTCTTTAACGGAAACAACGACGGTTTTATCCATTTTATCGCTGGTCACAATGCCAACGCGCGTTTTTCTTAAATTTCTTTCCATGTGCTGTCCTCCCTACCCTTACGCTTCGGAGCCGTGAAGCTCAATGTCACGCTGAACGGTTTTGATGCGGGCAATGTCTTTTTTTACGGCATGAATGCGCATCGGGTTGTCGAGCTGGTTGATGGTCTGCTGGAAGCGCAGTTTGAAAAGCTCATCCTTCAATTCAAGAAGTTTCGCATCCAACTCCTCGGAAGACATTTTTCTGATTTCACTGGCTTTCATTACTGCTCACCACCCTGTTCTTCCTTAGTCACAAATTTACATTTGATGGGGAGCTTGTTGGCAGCAAGACGCATGGCCTCGCGGGCAACTTCCTCATCAATGCCGGCGATTTCAAACATGATTCTGCCGGGCTTTACAACCGCAACCCAATATTCGGGGGAACCTTTACCGGAGCCCATGCGGGTTTCGGCGGGTTTTTCGGTAATGGGCTTGTCGGGGAAGATTTTAATCCAAACCTGACCGCCGCGCTTGGTGTAGCGGGTCATGGCGATACGGGCGGCTTCAATCTGATTGGATGTAATCCATGCGGGCTCGAGCGCCTGAAGACCATACTGGCCGTAAGTGACCTTATTGCCTCTGGTGGCCTGACCAGTCAGACGTCCTCTTTGAACCCTGCGGTATTTGACTCTCTTAGGCAGTAACATCAGGCTCTCTCCCTTCTTTGATTGGTTTTACGGGTGTCGTGAAGAACCTCGCCCTTATAAATCCAAACCTTCACGCCGATACGACCGTAGGTGGTTTTTGCCTCAGCAAAGCCGTAGTCGATGTCGGCACGGATGGTCTGAAGGGGAATGGTTCCCTCGTGATAGGTTTCGCTGCGGGCGATTTCAGCGCCGCCGAGACGACCGCTGACCTGGGTCTTAATGCCCTTTGCGCCGAGCTTCATGGTTCTGCCGATGGACTGTTTGAGGGCGCGTCTGAAAGAAACGCGGCGCTCAAGCTGACCGGCAATGTTTTCGGCAACCAGCTGGGCGTTCAGGTCGGGCTGCTTGATTTCAACGATGTTAATGTAAACATCCTTGTCGCCGCCGAGCATTTTTTTGCAGGTGGCTTTCAGCTTTTCAATCTCCGAACCGCCGCGTCCGATGACCATGCCGGGTTTTGCGCAGTGAATGTTGATGCGCACTCTTTTGGGGTCGCGCTCAATTTCCACCTTGGGTACACCGGCGGCAGCCAGGTTTTTCAGCAGATATTCGCGCAATTTGTGGTCGGAAACCAGCGTATCGCCGAACTCGCCTTTGCCTGCGTACCAGCGGGATTCCCAATCTTTGATAACACCGATACGAAGACCGGTGGGGTTAATTTTCTGTCCCATATTGTTCCTCCTCCCCGATTACTCTTTTTCCGCAAGAGCCAGGTTGATGTGCGAAGTCTTTTTGTTGATTCTGTAGGCACGACCCTGGGCTCTGGGTCTGATTCGTTTCAAGGTGGGTCCCTGATCGACGCGGCACTCGGCCACATAGCACGAAGAGAGATCCATATCTTTCATTTCCGCATTGGCCATAGCGGATTTCAAAAGCTTCTGAAGCGGTTCACACGCGGCCTTGGGTGTGAACTTGAGAATAGCCATCGCTTCATCGACGGGTTTGTTACGGATGAGGTCCAGAACGATCTGCACCTTGCGCGGGGCGATTCTTACGAAGGTCGCCTTTGCCGTTGCTCTCATAGATTACACTCCTTTCGACCGATTATTTACCTGTATTGGAAGTTTTGGAACCCGCGTGACCCTTAAAGGTTCTCGTGGGGGCGAACTCACCGAGTTTATGACCGACCATATCTTCGGTAACGTAGACGGGCACATGTTTGCGGCCGTCATGCACCGCGAAGGTATGACCTACGAAGTCGGGGAAAATCGTTGAGCTGCGGCTCCAGGTTTTCAGAACGACTTTTTCGCCGGACTTGTTCATCGCTTCGACTCTTGCGAGCAGCTTGGGCTGCACGAAAGGTCCTTTTTTAACGCTTCTGCCCATGTAATATGCTCCTTTCCCGACTTACTTACTGTTACGGCGTTTCACGATCATCTTATCGGAACGGTTATGACGACTGCGGGTCTTCAGACCGAGAGCCGGCTTGCCCCAGGGGGTAACCGGACCGGGGCGACCGATGGGGGATTTGCCCTCGCCGCCGCCGTGGGGGTGATCGTTGGGGTTCATAACAGAACCACGAACCGTAGGACGGATGCCCATGTGACGGGTACGGCCGGCTTTACCGATCTTCACATTCTCATGATCGAGGTTACCGACCTGCCCGACAGTAGCCATGCAGTTGACGGATACATTGCGCAGCTCGCCGGAGGGCAGACGCAGGAGGGCAAGGTCGCCTTCCTTTGCCATCAGCTGTGCGGCGTTGCCGGCGGCTCTGGCCAGCTGTCCGCCTCTGCCGGGATACAGCTCCACATTGTGTACGAATGTACCGGTGGGGATGTTCAAAAGCGGCAGCGCATTGCCGGGCTTAATGTCCGCATCGGGACCGGATACGACGGTATCGCCAACCTTTAAGCCTGCGGGCGCCAGAATATAGCTCTTTTCGCCGTCTTCGTATGCAATCAGCGCGATATGCGCGGAACGGTTGGGGTCGTATTCTAAGGTTTGTACCACCGCAGCGCCGGTTTTGGCTCTCTTGAAATCGATTACGCGATATTTTCTGCGGTTGCCGCCGCCTCTGTGGCGGACGGTAATTCTGCCGTAGCTGTTGCGACCGGAGTGCTTGGCCAGGGGCTCAAGCAGGCTTCTTTCCGGCGCGACCTTGGACAGCTCGGAGTAATCTGTAACCGACATATTTCTTCTCGAGTTGATTGTCGGTTTATAGACTTTGATAGACATGCAAATGTCACTCGCCTTTCTTCATATTAGGCATTCGCCTTTTATCGTGGTGCAAGCACCCGTTTGCCCTCTGCGCGCTCGGAACTTAGCGGCTCGGCTAGGCCATACATCATTCCTGCGGCAGCGGCGGATTGCTTACAGTAAGCCGTCGAAGAATTCGATGGTTTTGGAATCTTCGGTTAAAGTAACTACAGCCTTTTTCTTGGAGGGAAGATAGCCCTCGAAGCGGCCGTAGCGGCGCAGATGTCCTTTGACATTCAGGGTGTTGACCTTCGCGACTTTGACATCGAAGAGGGCTTCAACAGCCTGCGCAATTTCAATTTTGTTGGCGTCCTTTGCAACAAGGAAAGTATATTTCTTCATTGCGGAAGCCACCATGGTTTCTTCCGTGATAACGGGGCGGAGGATAATATCCTGTGCTGCCTTAGCCATTACGCGTATACCTCCTCGATTTTGGTAACGGCGTCTTTGAGAACAATAATGGTATCGCTGTTGAGGATATCATATACATTCAAAGAGCCGACGAATGTGGTCTTGGCGCCGGGAATGTTTCTGGCGCTGAGATAGACCTTGCTGTCCGGTTCGGGAAGAACGATCAGGGGTTTCTTACCGGCTTTCAGCGCGGAGAGCACCTTGACCATCTCACGGGTTTTGATTTCGTCCAGGGAAAGAGAATCCAGAACAACCATCTCTTCCGCTGCCACTTTTGAAGAAAGGGCGGACTTCATAGCCAATCTTTTGACTTTTTTATTGACAGAAAAGCCGTACTGACGGGGCTTGGGACCGAGGGCGATGCCGCCGTGGTACCACTGGGGCGCTCTGGTCGAACCCTGACGGGCGCGACCGGTGCCTTTCTGGCGCCAGGGCTTTTTGCCGCCGCCGGAAACTTCGGCTCTGGTAAGAGTGGACTGCGTGCCCTGCCGCTGATTGGCGAGATAATTAACTACAACAAGATGCATGGCGGAGGTATTGGGAACGATGGAGAAAATCTCTTCTTTCAATTCGATATCCGAAACCTTTTCGCCTGCTGTATTGAGAACTGCGATATTCGGCATTTACGATTCCTCCCTTACGCTTTCTTAACGGCGTTCGCAACTACAACAATGCCGCCGCGGGGACCGGGAACGGCGCCCTTAATGGCAAGCAGGTTGTTTTCTGCGTCAACCTTAACAACAACCAGATTTTGAACGGTTACGCGCTCCGCGCCCAAATGACCGGCAGCCTTTACGCCCTTGAATACGCGGGACGGGCTGGAGCAGGCGCCGAGCGAACCGGCGTGTCTGGCAACAGGACCGGTACCGTGGGATTCCTTTAAGCGGGAATGGTTCCATCTTTTGATGGCGCCGGCGGTGCCTTTACCTTTGCCGGTGCCGACAACATCCACATAGTCGCCCGCGGCGAAAATGTCGGCTTTGATAACCGAGCCGGTTTCCAGCTCGGACATGTCCTCGAGCCTGAACTCTTTCAGGACTTTCTTGGGAGCGACATCGGCCTTTTTGAAATGGCCGGCAAGGGGCTTGGAAACGCGCTGGATTTTCACGTCGCCGTAGCCTACCTGAACGGCGTCGTAGCCGTCTGTGCTCACGGTTTTCTTCTGGACGACCGTGCAGGGTCCGGCTTCTACAACGGTAACGGGCACAACATTGCCCTTCTCGTCGAAGACCTGGGTCATGCCGATCTTCTTTCCGATGATTGCTTTTTTCATCTGAAAATGTTCCTCCTGTCAGATTATTGGTTGACCTTCCGTCAACTTGACCTGCGATGCGAGCCTATATATGAATAGGTATAGGAATCAGAGCTTGATTTCTATATCCACACCGGCGGGAAGTTCAAGATTCGTCAGCGCCTCTACGGTTTTGTTCGAGGGTCTGAGAATGTCGATCAGTCTTTTGTGGGTTCTCTGTTCGAACTGTTCACGGGAGTCTTTGTACTTGTGAACGGCGCGAAGAATGGTAACCACTTCTTTTTCGGTGGGAAGCGGTACGGGACCGGAAACCTGAGCGCCGGTGCGCTTCGCGGTTTCAACAATCATCTCGGAGGATTTGTCTACGAGATTGTGGTCATAACCCTTCAGTCTGATCCGAATTTTTTCCTTTACTGCCATTGTTAGCTGCCTCCTTAAAAATTTGGCGGGCTATTCTGATTTTTTTCGCCACAGCCCCGGGTGTTTACCAGGTTTCGTATAAAAAAACCGGTAAACAAAGCGTTTCCGGAACGAAAAAATCAGCTTTGAACAAAAATATTCCTGCAAACAGGCACAGAAATACCCCTTGTTCGGTGCAATCGCCCGGTTTGAAATCGGACATACTCCGCGAAAATTCCCTGCATCAAAGTGCAGCCACCTTTCGCATCAACGCATATCGCACGCAAAAAGGGCATAATACAGCCGTTCTCTTTTCGCATGCCTAGCCATTCTACCATATGCTGCCGGAAAAAGCAACAATTTTTTTAAAAATTTTTCTGTCAAAACGCCGAAATTTTTTTGCCGACTATATCTTGTTTTGTCCATTGTAGGTATCCCCCATATCCGGTGAAAAATCCTTTGGCAGCGCCGAATTTTGGAAAAATTTTGCACCGCTTGCCTGCCGGTGCAGGGATTTTTTCCGGTTTTGGCGTATATTTCCGGGGGCGTCTTTCCTTTTGCGTGAAAATATAGTATAAATAGGTGAATGTCTGCCGAAAAGAAGGAGGTTCTGCCGGTGTATATCAACACCTTTCACCGCGCCATGCAGCAGCGCTTCGGCAAAAAAATGTACCGGCTGGCGCTGGATTTCGGCGGCACCTGCCCGAACCGGGACGGCTCCAAGGGCGTCGGCGGCTGTATTTTCTGTTCCGGCGCGGGGGCGGGAAATTTCGCGGGTCAAGGCGAATCGCTGGCGGAAAAACTGGCGTCCGCCAAAGCGCGGATTCGTAAAAAGATTGGCGAAAACTGCGGCTATATCGCTTATTTTCAGTCCTTTACCAATACCTATGCCCCGCTTCCCGACCTGCGGACGCGTTTTACCGAGGTCATAGAGCACCCGGAGATTGATGCCGTTTCCATTGCCACCCGTCCGGACTGTTTGCCCCAGGAGGTGCTGGATTTGCTGGCGGAGCTGAACCGCCGCAAGCCGGTTTGGGTAGAATTGGGGCTGCAAACCGCCAACGAGGAAACCGCCGCGCGCATCCACCGCTGTTATCCGCTCTCCGATTATGACAGCGCCGTCACCGCCCTGCACCGGTGCGGCATCGAGGTAATTACCCATCTGATTCTCGGTTTGCCCGGCGAAACGGCGGCAGATATGCTCGCATCCGTTCGGCATACGGCAGAAGTGGGCACCGACGGCGTTAAATTGCAGCTTTTACATGTTTTGAAAAACACCGCTTTAGCGCAGCTGTACCGCACCGGCGCTTATGAACCGCTGACTTTGGCGGACTACACCGACCTGCTTTGCCTGCTGCTGCCGCAGATTCCCAAAGAAACGGTGATTCACCGCCTGACCGGCGACGGCGACAAGCGGGAACTGGTTGCCCCCTTATGGAGCGCGGACAAAAAGCGGGTGCTGAATACGATAAACCGTGCGTTTCGGGAGCGGGACATTGTACAGGGAAGCCAATATCCCCCTGCATGAACAAGTCCCTCTATCCTATATAAATAGAAAGAAGAATCCACGATGTCTGCCTTTACCGGCTTTTCCCGGGACTTTCCCCAATTTTTATTTGAACTGCCCTTTGAAAATACCATTGAAAAACAGGCGGAACATGTCGCCGCCTACAAGGAAATGCTCCTTGAACCGCTCAAGCTGCTGTATGGCGACCTGCTGCCGCTGATGGAATCCTTTGAGGTACTGGAAACCCTGCCCCGGCGCTGTATTTGCAGCCCCTATACCGACCGGCGGTTCTCCCCCACTGAGCCGCTGAAAGATTATGTCTATTTGAAATTCCGCCAGAGCGATAGAACCGAAGATCGGGTCGGGCTGTATTTTGAGATGGGCTGCGAGGCCTACGCCTACGGGCTGCGCTTTTACCGCAAAACCCCGGCGGGCATGAAAGCGCGGCGGGAAGCCATTGCCGAAAACAGCGAAGCGTATCTGAAAATTTTACCACCTATTTTAAAAAGCGGTTTTTCCATTGTGGGGGAACGCTATAAAAAAGACCATTGTCCTGACCTTTCCGACCCGCTGTTAAAGGAATTGCTGAATCACAAATATTTCAGTCTGAGCATCACAAAGCCTTTGGATGAAACCGTATTTACCCCCGCCCTTTCCGAGGTGCTGGCGGAGGGCTTTACCACCCTCCGCCCCATGCTGGAGCTGACAAGCGGGCAAACAATTTAACTTATCAACAAAAATTTTCCACCTCCTGCCCGCCGCACTTCATACGGTTGAACAGGGCAAGATTCCTTTTCTACCGCGGCGTTTTGCCGAATCTTAAAAAATTTCAAACAAAAACGCATAATCACCCGCTTTCTGTCCACACTAACAACGGACAATCCGTTTCATTCGGTCTGTCCTGCCGTGTTTCGGCAAGAAGGAGTGAAAAACAGTGCTTGACAAAATCTCCCTGATTCTTGTTATCATCGGCTCGCTGAACTGGGGAGCCATCGGACTGTTTAAGTTCGATGTGGTATCGTGGCTTTTCGGCGGACAGGCGGCTGTGGTCAGCCGTATCATATACACCGTTGTGGCTCTTGCCGGCATCTGGTGCATATCCATGCTTTTCAGAGAAAACGAAGTCCTGAAAAAAGCTGACGATCCGGCGAACGGGTAACCGACCCGCAAAATCCAAAGGGTATCTGCTCTGAAGATTTTGCGGGTACATATAAAAAATCGAACCGGGAGTATCCCCTCACCGGCTCGATTTTTTGTTTTTACACCCTATCAGCGAAAACAGTTTTGATAGTTTATCATCCAGCGGCGCACGGCTTTTTCGTCCCAATGCTGCGGCAGGGCAGCGCTCAGGGTCATGGCGGCGGCGATTTTGGGCACCACTGGCAGCAGTTTTTTCAGCTCCGCCGGATTTTTGACCATGGCCTTTCCTTTTTGCAACAGGTCGGTCGGGTCGAAACGAATCAAATCAAACAGGCTGTGGAAATCGGCGGTCATGGTAATATTATCCTCATTCAGCGCGCCGGAGGTAAAGAAGTAGTCGATGTCCGCCGGCTGCATAGCCAGCAGCTGCCGTTTCGCCGCGGCCAACGGCGCAAGCCCTCTGCCGAGCTGACGATAATAGCGCAGCTGGTACGACCAAAGGGTTTCGCAGTCATACCGTCCGGCGCTGTCTGCCAAAACAGTGTCCGCCAAATACCGGGCGGCGCGCAGGGCATTGGCAATGCCGGAGCCAATCAGCGGCACGGTCATAAAGGCGCTGTCCCCAATGGCGGCATACCCGTCCCAGACCATAAGGGACAGGGGCTGCCGGACGGGAATTTGCACAAACTGACCGCCCCGCAGCACTTCTGTGCCCAATTGGGGGTTGGTCTTTCGCAAAAAGGCGGCAAAGCGCTCCACTTCCGCCAAATCAAAATCGGCGAAGCGTCCAATCAGCAAGTCGGTATGTTCCTCCTCGGTGGCAATCCAGCTGACGCCGCAAATCCCATCCGCAAACAAAATAACCTTAAACGGGTCAGGCACCGGCTCGGTTCCCACCCGATTAAAAAAGGCGCGGTAGATGGTGATATAATCCAGCCGGTCCACTTTTCTTTCCACCGGCACAGCCGGAGGGAGCCCCATGCGCACCGGTGAGTTCATGCCGCAGGCGTCAATAACCAAATCGCCGTAAACAGCGCCGTTGGTCGTTTCGAGCCCTGTCACCCGCCCCCCAGCCATCAGCGGTCGCAGCACCGGGCAATCGTACACCAGCTTCGCGCCGCTTTCCTCGGCGCAGCGAATCAAATGGGCGTAAATATCCCGCCGCTCCATTTTAATTTCCCGCTGCTTTGTCGGGACATGCTGCCGCAGCCCCACGGTCATGGACGGATTAAAAAAGGTCATATCCTCTTTGTAAGTATATTTGTCCTTCTCGGGCATGGGCAGCCCGGCGACACTCAGCGCCTTGGGGTCGAAAATATCCGTCCAGTCATAGCCGAGCGTCCCCGCGCTTTTCTGCTCATATACGGTGACATCCAGTCCCTGCTTCGCCAAAATGACCGCAGCAGCCAGCCCGCCGTGCCCCATACCGGCAACCAGTATTTTTTTTGGCATACCAAAACCTCCCGCTTTCTGTTCTTCGATTCATTCTATGACGCAGCGCGCCGCTGCTTCCTGCGCCCGCATGCTGCGCGACAAGCGAGGAATGATCGACCTGCGTATTATATATCTTTGACATACAACCGGTCTGTTTCATTGCCATAATTCACGATATCCCTGAGGTAACGATACCCGTACTTTTCGTATAAGCCGATATGGGCAGTTGGGATATAGGTTCGCGTGAATCCCTGTTCCTTCGCGTAACTGTTGGCAAAGGCAATCAGCTTTTCGCTGATTCGGTGCCCCCGATACGCTTCCGCCACAAAGACGCCGGATACCCACGGATAGATTTCCGGCAGCGGTTATTAAAAGAATCATTTATTTCTCCACTCTAAACCGAAATCATCTGCTTTTTTTCATGCAGAAGTTTGTAAGAAATATTCCCTGTCGTTCTACCTGCTGTTCCTCAACCACTTTATAACCTCTTTTTTCAAAGAAAGGCTTCGCTGTAATAGACGCATGCGTAGTAATATCTCCTTGCACAGCCTGCTCCAGTTGATTACAAATAGCGGTTGCGATACCTTTCCCCTGATAATCGGCGTGAACATACAGCCGGTCAAGGTATCCCGTTTTATCTATATCCCCAAAGCCTACAATCACTCCGTTTTCAACAGCAACAATGCTGTAATGTTCTTGCAGCGACTGATTCCATTTTTCCAAATCCACTTGTCCTGTTGCCCATACATCTAATTGTTCTTTTGTATAATCTTTCGCATTTACTATGTGGACTGTATTATAAAATAGCGCTGCAATTTCTTCACAGTCGGGCACCTGATATTTTCTAATAAACATTTTATCTCCTTCGATTCTGAGTTGCTGTACCATCTTACATTTTCCGCCTCATTGCGACCCTTTCTTTTTGGCAAATCGAAACAATTGCAGCGCTCTCAATGCCTCTGTCATACAAAATCTTTTACAGTGCAAAAAATCGCACCTATTCAACTTTTTGCACTGTCAGGCGCTGTCTTTTCCGATATTACACGATAGATCGTTTGTGTATCTTTCTCATCTTTCATGCCGATAACAAGTATTTTTTCATCTGCAGTCAATACAAGAAAGGCTTTTGCATCCGTATAGGCGTACAATGTATATGAACCAAATTCATCATTTTGAAAATTGCCCAACGACAATCTAACGGAGCCAAAACCGTTGGTTCGCACGCCCGCATCCAAATTTGTTCGATATTCAATGCTATCAACAGCGGCATAATCCAGCTCTAAGTCCGTCCAATATGTTGCATGAATTTGAAACGCGGTATCTTCGCATTGCACTTCAATATCGCCGGTAAACATCAATACAGCTGCGGCAATAAGAATGATTCCGCCAAAGGCAGCGGCAATCATAGCGGAAATTCTTTCAGATTTGCTTTTTGCGGCAGGCACATATACAACCCCCATTTTTTGATGTTGCCTGTAAATGCAATAGGAATAAACAACCGGAACAATAAAAATGACAGCCAAAAGAACAACCATCGTGGGAAGCATGACCTCAATCGGGAGAAAAAGCGAGAGCAGTATCATAATTCCTCCGCAGAACCAGACCTTGCCGCCAAGTCTGTGCGTTTTATTCCAATTCTCCTCGTTGTTCAAAGTCCAGGGAATTTTAATGCCCAGCGTTCTATTCTGTTTTACTTTCGGCAAATAGTTGCCAATAAAAATAAACATCAGACCGAAAAGGGCAGGCAAAAGCAACTCCAAACGAAATTCTCCGCCCAAAGCGGTACGATACATCATGCCGTTTACAACAAGGGAGACAGCGGGAATAATCCAAAAAACAATGCCTAACGCTTTTGGATCTTGGTCTTTTTGCTTTTTATCAGACAAAGTAAACAGCACACTGAAAACATGCAATATAAGAAAAATAAAAGGCAATCCAAAAACCGTAAAAGCTTTCCCGCCGACCCCATCCGCATTGCCGTCAGCCCCCCAATGCGTTGTCATCATTGCGGGCAGCTCATCCCACATGATAACACCAAATAACATAGGAAGCAAAACAATAATAGAAGATATTACGATTTTGGATCTATTTTTATTTATCATCATCATGATCTCCTTTCAAGTCGGCAATCCAAAGAATTGTCTCTTCTAAAACAGAGGCATTCATTTCATAAAAAATATACTTGCCCTCTCTAGTATCGCGGATTAAATCCGCCTCTTTCAATACAGATAGATGTCTTGAAATGGATGGCGCTGTTACGGAAAAGTGTTCGGCAATTTCGCCGGCCGACATTCTCCCTCTTTTTAACATATTCAATATTTCACGGCGAATTGGATCGGCAAGAGCTTTCAATGTCTGTTGCAGCCCCATCGGTCTGCCTCCTTTAACAATTAGCCTAATTGTTAATTAAATTATACTTCCCTCGTGAGCGTCTGTCAATAGTAAAAAATTTAAAAATCACTTAAAAATAGAACAGCATCGAAAGATAAAGAATCGCAAACACTTTTACAATCGGAGAAACGGGGCTTTGCAGTTTACGCGAATCGCGGCAACACGGTCGCAAAAGCGACCGCGAGGACGGGGTTTCTTTGGTTTGTGCTGACCGCACGACCCGTCCGGTCAGAAATATAGTCGTCTCGCTCGCTTGAAGCGCTTCGCGATACTCCTTATTTCTTCCTGCTGACACAATGCCTTTATCCGACACCGGCGGCGGCATTGCGTCAGCCAGTTAACAGCCGCGGGGCGGTTCTTATCCGAGGATCCTTGCTTGGGGTGCAGCAAATGGAGCCAAAAAAACACGGTCGCAACAGCGACCGTGTTTTTTTGGCTCCCCCTGTTGGACTCGAACCAACGACCCTGCGGTTAACAGCCGCATGCTCTACCGACTGAGCTAAGGAGGAATATTTGTGTCGGCGACGACCTATCTTCCCGGGCAGCTTCCCGCCAAGTATTTTCGGCACATGTGAGCTTAACTTCCGTGTTCGGGATGGGAACGGGTGGGACCTCAATGTTATAGACACCGACTATATTCGATCATGCCCATATAGGACAAATGACTGAGAAATGGTGACCCGTAGCGGATTCGAACCGCTGTTGCCGGCGTGAGAGGCCGGAGTCTTAGGCCACTTGACCAACGGGCCACGCAATGGTACACCATCAGGGACTCGAACCCTGGACACCCTGATTAAGAGTCAGGTGCTCTACCAACTGAGCTAATGGTGCAGATGGCAGAATGGATCAAAGGTGGAACACACCTTCAAAACTGAACAAAGGGATAAGTGAAGGAACCAAAGGGAAATGGTCAAGCCCTCGACCTATTAGTACAGCTTAGCTGAACATATCACTATGCTTACACACGCTGCCTATCAACCTCA
>CASFEZ010000019.1 GCA_949293815.1 uncultured Eubacteriales bacterium
GAACGGCTCTTTGCCGTCATTGCAAAAAATCTGCTTGCATAAGGGGATATGGTCATGAAAAAAATATGTATCGTTACCACTTTGTCCAGCTCAATTGACAACTGGATTAAACCCTTTTTGCCGCTGTACCGGGACGCGGGTATCGATGTGAGCATCGCCTGCCATATGACGCCGGAATACCAAAAGGAATTTACCGCGGACTTTCCTTATGTGCGCGCGTTCTCCGTGCCGATTCCCCGCGGAATTGATTTTTTCGGGTCGCTGCGGGCGGTCAGCGCGCTTCTGCGCCTGTTCCGGCGCGAAAAATTTGACCTGATTCAATATTCCACACCGAACGCCTCGTTTTACAGCAGTCTGGCGGGCTTTGCCGCCCGCGTTCCGGTTCGGCTGTATTGCCAATGGGGCATGGTTTTCGTCTCCTGTACCGGTGTAAAACGAAAAATTTTTGAGCTGATTGAGCGCACAACCTGCCGCCTGTCCACGGTGGTGCAGCCGGACAGCAACGGCAATTTGCAGTTTTGCCGACAGCATGGCTTTTATGGTGAACATAAAAGCGAAGTGATTTGGAACGGCAGCGCCAAAGGGGTGGATTTGTCCCGGTTTGATATTGCGCAAAAAGAGGCCTGGCGCAGAGAGATTCGCAGCCGGTACGGCATTGCCGATACCGAACCGGTGCTGGGCTTTGTGGGGCGGCTCGGCCGCGATAAGGGCTGCAATGAGCTGTTTGCCGCCTTCCGCGCCCTTGCCGCGCAATATCCCAATCTGAAGCTGCTGTTTGTAGGACCGATTGAAAAAGAGGACACCATTGAAGAACTGGCGTATTTTCGATCGGAAAAACGGATTATCAAAACCGGTCGGGTGCCGGATGTATGGCGGTATTTTGCGGCGATGGATATTTTCTGCCTGCCAAGCTACCGCGAGGGGTTCGGCATGTCCGTTGTGGAGGCTGAGAGTATGGGGGTGCCGGTGATTGTTACGGATATTCCCGGTCCCACGGACGGCATGAAAGACGGCGAAACCGGTCTGGTGATTCCTGTGCGGGACGCCGATGCCATTGTTCGTGCCGTGCAAACGCTGCTGAGGGATGGAGCCTTGCGGGAAGCCTTTGGTCAGGCGGGCGTTGCTTTCGCAAAAAATGCTTTCGACAGCTGTATTTTTGCGCAAAAATTGATAGAAAACCGCAAAAAGCTATTAAAAATCGATTAAAGTTTTCTTTTTTTCACGGAAAATCTTGCATGATGTCAGGAAATATGATAAACTATCTTAGTTTTTACGGATATGGAACAAGAATGATTTTTCCGGAGGCTCAATATGGACACGAATGATCAGTTTACGCGCCGTGATGCAAAAGCAGACACCTCTGATATTCCCGTGGTAACCGGCGCTGATTTGACCGATGAGCGCGCCCGCCGCGCGATGAGTTATCGGGAGCGGCAGCGCCAGGAAAGCCAGAGACGGGCAAAGGAAGCAGCTGCCCGCGGGGAAACTTACGCAGAAAATCCTTATATCAACAGCCGTCGTCAAACAGGCGGCGTAAGCTATGACAGATTCGATATGCTGGACAATTTTGAGGAAGAAGCGCGGCGTTCGGCGGCACATGCAGCTTCGCATCCTGCGCCTAAGAAAGCAGCGTCTTCTGCAAAAACAACGGCAAAGAAAAAACCGTCAAAGAAGAAAAAGAAAAAAAGCGTTGCTTACCGGGTGATTTGCGGCATTTTGGGTACGCTGATAGGGCTTTTGGTGGTTTTTACAGGCTTTATTGTGTACTATATTTCTTCTTTCGATATGAATACGGTCGAACTGGATAACAGCAGCGACGGGATGGACAGCCAATATACCCAGTATCACGAAGATGAAGAAGGCGAGGAAATCCGCGTGGTTGATACCATTTATGAGGGCAGCGAACGCGACAGCTTTCGGAGCGCCGTGCGTGAATGGAAAGAAATGGGCAATGCCTATTTGCAGAGCAACCGGGTAATCAATGTGCTGCTGGTCGGCATTGACCGCAACGAGGACGGCTCCGATGGGCGGTCGGATACCATGATACTTGCTTCATTGAATCTAAATACCAAGACCATAACGCTGTCCTCCTTTTACCGCGATTCCTGGATGTATCAGACCTTTGACAACGGCGAGCGCACCGCATGGGCAAAGCTGAACGCTGCGTTTGTATACGGCGGTGCGGACGGATTGATTTCCAATATTGAGGATTATTACAAAATCCATATTGACCATTATGTGGGCGTGGATTTCCAATCGTTCCAGGACATTATCAATGCTGTGGGCGGGGTGGTTGTGCCCGTTCAGGACTACGAAGCGGAATTTATCAACGAGCAGCTCTGTTATGAAGCGGTACAGCCCGGCGAAGCGGTAACGCTCAGCGGCGAGGAAGCGCTCTGGTTTGTGCGTATGCGCCACACGGACGCGGACGGCGAAGTGAGCCGTACCAGAAGACAGCGGTTGTTTATTTCTGCGCTGATTGATGAATTTAAGTCCATATCCCTGTCGCAGATTGACGATGTGGTTTCCACCCTGTTTGAATATGTGGAAACCGATATGAGCAAAACGGATATTATTTCCTATGGTATTCGCGCCCTGACCGGTAAATGGTATAACTACACCATCCAGCAGCAGCAGGTGCCCGACGAAGCCTATCGCTGGGATTATAACGGCTCCACCTGGGTCTGGATTGTCGATTATCCCGGCGCTGCCTATGCCATGCAGATGGGAATTTACGGTTATTCCAATATCGTTTTGGATGAAAACCGATATACCATGATTGATATTGCCCAGGATTTGGACAGCGCGGGGTATCAGGTCGTATAGCCTGGAATTACCGCTTATAAAAAAAGCATAATCGTCCCATTCTAACAGTAGCAGAACGCAATTGTCGGAAGGGGACGATTTTTTATGAAAATAGCAGTCATTACCGGTGCGTCTTCGGGCATTGGCAGGGAGTTCGCGCTGCTGCTTGACCGGCTGCAATGCGTGAACGAAATTTGGCTGATTGCCCGCAGACAGCCGAATTTGGAATCGCTTGCCGGGCGTCTGCAAACCAAAGCGCGCATTTTGCCCTATGACTTAACCGAAAACCGGTATTTGGCAGATTACAAAAAGCTGCTGGCCGAGCAAAACGCCGAGGTGGATTTTTTAATCAATTGTGCCGGTTTTGGCAAGTTTGGCTCGGTATCCTCTCAGAACGATTCGGATATTGACGACATGATTCGCCTGAATGTAACGGCAACGGTTATGATGTGTAAATATACGCTGCCGTATATGCTTTGCGGCGGTAAAATCATCAATATGTCCTCCGTGACCGGCTGGGTGCCGCTGCCCTATTTTAATGTCTATGCGGCAACCAAGGCTTTTGTGTATCATTTTTCCAAATCTTTGGGGGTGGAAACCTCGCGCTATGGGGTAAGCGTAACGGCGGTTTGCCCGTACTGGATGAATACCGAATTTATTCCCATTGCCCGCGATACCCGTCAGGGCGATGCGGTGAATCGCTTTTTCCTTTTGTATCATCCCGCGCCTGTGGCTGCGCAGGCTCTGGCTGATGCCGTTATGGGAAAAACGGAATCGCTGTACGGCGTTGCAAAATGGATTCGTCTGGCTGCCAGGACAACACCGACCGGTTGGAGCATGAAGCTTTGGAACCATGCGCGCAAAACCAAATCGTCTGCCTATACCCCTGCGGGCAAACTGTCGGCAGCGGAAGAAAACTATATCATTTCATTATAAAAAATGGGCGGGCGATGCTGCCGGAAGCCGGTAGTATTGCCCGCAATGGCGCAATAGCGGGGATATACGCGCCGTTTCCCCCGTCTTGCCGCTGCGCTGACCGCACCGCTGTACAGGGAACAGGAAAAACAGGACGGGTGAAATAATTGCTGATGTGAACAGTCGGTGAAAAATTTTTTCATTTTTGGTGTCTTTTTGATTTGTCCCTTGATTTTTTTGTGATTGTGTTGTAGAATGACAATAACAAAAACTATACATATGGAGATTGTTGTTTTATGAAAAAAAGATTAGCAGTTGTTATGGCGCTTGTCCTGCTTTGCGGCTGTATTTTTGCCGCTTGCAGCAATGATGACAACCCGACCCAGACCGGCGACGGCACCTCCGCTGCGCCGCAGACTTCCGCCGTGCCGATCGCGGTTTCCGTAACAGAATATCTGTATGCAACCAATCCCGATGGATCTTTTGAAACGGTGATTGCCACGGATGCGGAAGGCAATACCCGTACTTACTTAAAGGGCGTTCGTCCCGCTGCAACGGACGCGGCTTCTGCCGATGACCCGGCGGAAACCATGTTTGAAATTTCAAACAGCGATGTCGTCAGCAGCTTTATCGATATCCTGAACAGCGGCGCATTTGAAATGGACGGTTATATTACCACCGACGGCGAAAAAATGCCTTTGTCTTTCTCCTGCTATGAGAAAAATGTGCGCATGGGAACCGAAATTGAAGGCATCGCCTTGGATTTTGCGATTATTGACGGCGTTACCTATCTGATTTCCGATAACAGCAAATCCTATATTGAATTGACCGATACCATTAAAAGAAGCCTTGGTTTTGATGACGATTCCATTTCCTTTGACGGGTTCGGCACCATTTCCAACGATGCTACTGTTCGTTCCGATGCCACATATAACGGCAAGGCTGTAGATTGCTATACCGCAACCAGCGCTGATGGCGATATTAAGTTTTATGTTGACGGTGAATCGCTTGTGAAAATTGAAATGTATACGCCGGACGGTGTTTGCTCCACCATGATTGAAACCACCCTTGTACGCGGCGGTTTGACCCTTGCGGATTTGCAGGTTCCCGCCGATTACGAAAAGAAGAATTATGTTGCTTTCGTCGCGGATCTGATGGGCGTATAAGCCGTATCATAAAGGGGATTCAGACGATGAGATATGCGCTTGTCACCGGCGCGACCGGCGGCATCGGTACAGCCGTTGTGCGGCGTTTGTGTCAGGACGGCTGCTATGTATATGTAGGCTATCATCATTCACAGCAAAAAGCTCTGCACATATGTGCGGGGCTTTCCTGCTGTCAGGCTGTTTTTTTGGATGTAACGGATTTTTCCGCAGCCGCAAAGCAGATGGCGGAGATTGAGCGTGACTGCGGGCACCTTGATATTTTGGTCAACAACGCCGGGATCGCGCAGCAAAAGCTGTTTACCGATATTACCGATGACGATTGGTCGCGCATGGTGCAGACCAACTTGGGCGGGGTGTTTGCCTGCTGTCGGGCGGCGCTGCCGGGCATGATCCGGCGCAAATACGGGCGCATTGTCAACATTGCCTCCATGTGGGGGCAGATGGGCGCTTCCTGCGAGGTGCATTATTCCGCTGCCAAAGCGGGTGTTATCGGCCTGACCCGCGCTCTGGCAAAGGAAACGGCGCTTTCCGGCATTACGGTCAACTGCGTGTCGCCCGGGGCGATTGATACGGCTATGATGCACGCTTTTTCCCAAGCGGATATAGCCGCTTTTTGCGAGGAAATTCCCATGGGGCGGTTGGGGAGCCCCACCGAGGTTGCCGCCGCCGTGTCCTTTTTTGCATCGGAGGAGGCATCCTATATTACCGGTCAGGTACTGGGCGTCAACGGCGGCATGGTTTAGCGCTGCCGCTTGCAAGTGCAGTAGTGCCTTTTACTTTTTTGTCCTTTCGATACGCGCTTGCAAACGGAGGGCATCGCTGCTATATGGGCAAAAATCGGCAAGACGCTGAAAATAATTAAAAAATAAAGGAAGTTTCGGTTTTTGTCTTTACTTTTTGACCAAGGTCAAGTATAATGTAAAAGAATAATTGTGGTATTATACGGTTTTATTCGATTGTCCAAACAGAAGGGAATGTGCAATCTATGACAACAGGTTTTAGCAGAAGACGCGCCGGAACACGGGTGTTGTCTGTCTTCCTTGCATTGCTGATGGCGTTTTCCGTCCTGCCGGCGGCGCTGGTCGGCGCTTTCGCTGCGGCGGCACCGCTGCGCATCGCAACGCTGTCAGACATCCACTATTTTGCCCGTGAGGATATGGGTAATCTGGATGACGGCTTTTATGCGGCGATGAATACGAATAACATACCGCAAATTGACGGCATTTTGGATTCCACTTTCGCGGCGCTGGCGCAGTCCGCTGAGGAAAACGGGCTGGAATATGTGCTGATTGCCGGAGACTTGACCTATAACGGCGAAAAGAATGCCCACGAAGCGCTTGCGGCGCGACTTGCGGCATTTGAAGCGGAAACCGGTTTGCAGGTTTATGTTATCAACGGCAACCACGATATCAATAACTCCAGCGCCACCCAATATATCGCGGATGAAAACGGCTCATATTACTGGGAATATGCCGATACGGTCACGGCAGAGGAGTTTAAAGAAATATATGCCGATTTCGGGTATAACGAGGCCATATCTGTTTACGAACCGGATATCGGCGAAGAAGCGGGCGCCCTGTCTTATTCCGTCAAGCTGGACGATGGCTACCGGCTGATTGCCATTGACGCGGGCAAATACAGCCCCGACAGCACCGAGGACGGTATATATGAGCACGAAACCGGCGGCAGTATTTCCGATTCGCTGATGGACTGGATTCTTGCCCAGATTGCGGACGCAAAGGCGGCCGGTGAAATCCCCATCGGTATGACGCACTGGAATGTTGGCGACCAGAACTATTTTTCAACCGTAGCACTTCAGGGCTTTGCCATGGACAATTGGCAGGAGGTTGCCGAAACCCTGGCTGACGCGGGCATGCACTTTATCTTTACCGGACATACCCATGATACCGATATTACAAGTACCGTTTCCGACAACGGTGAAACCCTTTATAATATTACCACCTGCTCTTTGGGCAACTACCCGAACCAGTACCGCGAAACGGTGTTTACGCCCGCAGCGGACGGGTCCATTCGTGCAGACTTTGAAAAACACGACTGTGATGAGGTGCTGCCGGTAACCGGTGTTGACGGCACAACCTACAGCCAGCCGTTCCGCGTGGCCTCTTTCGCCTGGTGCTACGGAACGGATCCGTCGGCTTATTTGGAAAAACTGCTGAATCCCACTATCCGCCAGATGCTGTCTGAAATTCAGCGGACCGGTCTGGTTGCGTATATCGAAGGAAAAGCCGGTTTCTCTTTCCAGAGTTATTTTGACGAGCTGCTGCACGGCGGTCTGATGATAAACAACCAGAATATTTTTACGGCGCAGAATGTGATGGGGCTTGTCAACGACATTGCCAAGCAGATTGAGGATCGTTATATCAATGACCCCGACTATACGCTCAGTCTTGTCAACGGCTTTTTAAGCACATTAATGGAAACGCCCGTTTCTGAGTATCCATGCTCGAAATTTGTATCTGAATATGGCTTTGGCAGCACCACTGCACCGGGTACGTATGGCGATTTGATGCTTTCTGTATTCGTCTATAAATCCAACGGCAACGAGGATATTTCCGATGACGCCTTTATGCAGGATGTTTTGGCGCGGCTTCAGAGCGGCGAGCTGGTCGAAGAAATCATTTCCTTCCTGCGCACAGAACTTGTAGACAAGATTTTGATTGACGAGTTCCTGGGCAATATCAATTTGAACCTGGCTTCGTTCTTTGTGGATTTCGGCTCGGTCGAAATGAAGCAAATTATCAACTTTGTGAAAAACTATGCCTCCGGGGATGCGGTAAAGAAAATTATTGAATACTATGTCAACGAAGAAACCCTTAAACTGTACAACCAAGTTGCTTCCGAAGGCTTTGCGCTGCTCGGCATTCAGGGTGTTGACATTCTGGCTGTTGTTTCCGGTCTGATTGCCATGGTAGGCGAGCCGGGGTTAGATTTGAGCGATATCAGCATTCAGAACATTGCAGATACCATTCTCGGCTTCGGCGTGCTGGATCAGTACGGAACCAGTTTGGATGAAGTTGTTGATTATCTGCTGAATCAATATGTAACCGATGATGTCAAAGAGGGCATCGGCTATCAGATGTATATCATGCTGCAATCCTTTGTAGTGGACGAAAACCCGCAGCAGCTGGGCGACTATGATGTGAGCTATACTTACGCCGGACCGGTCGAGGTGGAGGCGACAGCGGAAAATTTGCGCCGTCCCTCGCTGGTGGCGCCCTCCTATGGCAAAGATTCCTCAACCCAGTTCAATCTGAGCTGGACAACCAAATATTCGATTACGGATACCGATATTGAGATTTATCCGGTCGAGAACAATACGCTGCCGACCTTTACCGGTACACCGACGGTAAGCGATAATATTGAGGCAGATTATGAAGAGCTGACGCGCGAGTATTACGCGGTTGACTTTGGCGTGGCTGGCTTCTTGACCTATGAAATCAAGACCATTCGCCATACCATTACCCTGACCGATTTGCAGCCCGGTACGACTTATATGTATCGCATCGGCAGCGCCGGCAAGGGCTGGTGGAGCGATGTTGGTTCCTTTACCACTTCTTCCGGTGATTCCTCTGCCTTTACCTTCTTCCATATGACGGATACCCAGTCTACCACGCCCGAGCAGTATGCAGACGGCTGGGCAACGGTGATGCAGGAAGCTTACCAGCTGTACCCCGAAGCGCGTTTTGTCTTACATACCGGCGACTTTGTGGACAACGGCGCAAACTTTAAGCAGTGGCAATGGTTCTTTGATACGGCTGCGGATACGGTTTTGAACACCGCTATCATGCCGGTTTCCGGCAACCACGATGCTTATGGCTTCGATGTACTGGTGGATAATTTCAAAATCAACTACGATGGCGAAGATTTCGACCCGGATGATGTAAATTCCGATTGGGAGAGCTTTTTCCAGTATACCGATACCGGTGTATATTATTCTTTTGATTACAACAATGCCCATTTCGCTATTTTGAACAGCAACGATTTACAGGACGACGGCACGTTGACCGAAGAACAGCTGTCCTGGCTGACAGAGGATATGAACAACAGCGATGCGGAATGGAAAATTGTTGCGTTCCACAAGGCGGTGTATTCCAACGGCACGCACTATGCGGATGACGATGTTGTCGGCCTTCGGGAGCAGATGGCGACCCTGATGCCTGAGCTTCAGGTCGATTTGGTGCTGAACGGTCACGACCATGTATATTTCCGTACCGCTGCGCTGAATAATAACACCGTAGACAATACCTGCGACTGGGATGTTATTTATGAAGACGGTACCGCGATTGTTGAGGCGATGATCAATCCCAACGGAACCATTTATTCCATCAACGGTTCTGCGGGCGTAAAGAGCTATGAGGGCGTTTCCTCCGAAGAAACCAAGGACTACTTCCCCGATGCTGCGGCAACCTATCCCTCCGATGACCCCATTTTTACCGCAATTACCATCGAGGACAATCAGCTGATTTTCCGGTCTTATGCGGTGAGCGAAAACGGCGTTGCTGAAATTGACAGCTTCGGCATTATTAAGGATTTCAACGAGCTGAAACGCGGTGATGTCGATTTGAACGGCAATGTGACAAGCGCTGACGCGCGTTTGGCACTGCGTTACGCCGTTGATTTGGATAAGCTGACGGGCAATAGCCTGATAACGGCCGATGTGGACGAAAACGGTGTTGTTAACACCAGTGACGCCCGGCGGATTTTACGCGCGGCAGTTAATTTGGAACCCTTTGAGGACCCCTATATTCGCAGCAGTTCTATTAAAAAGAGTGCCTCCTGACGAGTTTACGCGCTGAATCAGGTCGGTCATTAACAGCCTTGTTGATGACCGATCTGTTGCATTTTTCGGCGTTATATCGCAAACGATGGGTATTCGGCAAGCTGAAGCGCTTTCCGAATGCCAATGAATCATCCGAAAGGATTGTGACAAACTATGTTGTGTCAAAATTGCAGAAAAAACGAGGCGACTACCCATATTAAACAGATTCGCAACGGCGTTGCGGCGGAATACCACCTTTGCCGCAGCTGTGCCGAAAGCCTCGGCTACAGTGCTCCGTTTACCGGCACAGGGCTTGGGGAGCTGTTCAGCTCGTTTTTGGGGGATATGCCGGTCAGCCGGCTGAGCAATACGGTGCTGCGTTGTGAAAAATGCGGCTGTACCTTTGAGGATATTGTCAACAGCGGCAAGGTCGGCTGCGCGGACTGCTATGCGCTGTTTTATGATAAGCTGCTGCCCTCGGTGCAGCGCATCCACGGGCAAACCCGCCATGTGGGCAAAATTCCCAGCGGTACCGGCGAAAACATCAAGCTCGAAAGCCGCATTGCCCAAACAAAGGAAAAGCTGAACCGCGCCATTGATGAACAGAACTTTGAGCTGGCAGCACTTTTGCGCGATGAAATCAGACAATTGGAGGCGGCAAGAAATGGCTGAAAAATGGTATATTGCAAACGGCAATCAGGGCGATATTATTTTAAGCTCCCGGGTGCGTCTTGCCAGAAATCTGGTAGATTTCCCGTTCCCCTGCCGTATTTCTCCCGAAGAAGCCCAGCGGCTGGACGAGGTGATTGTGAAAGCGCTGTCAGATTTTCCGGGCGAAAAACTGCATGCCGTGCGCATGAGCGATTTAACGATGCACCGCGCGGTTTCCCTTGCCGAAAAGCATTTCATTTCACCGGAATTTACCGACCCCGCCCCCGGACGGATGCTGATTCTTTCCGACCAGGAAGATATCAGCATCATGGTCTGTGAGGACGACCATCTGCGCATACAGACTATGTGCGCTGGTTTCGCTATTGATGAAGCGTATCAGGCGGCCTCGGCAGTGGACGATCATCTTGACCGGCGGGTACAATATGCTTTTGATGAGCGGCTGGGGTATTTGACCCAAAGCCCCACCGGGCTGGGCACTGCCATGCGTGCCTCCTTTATGCTGCATTTGCCTGCTCTGTCGCAGAATTGGGAAATTTCCCGTCTGGCAACAACCATTGGCAAGCTGGGCCTGTCCATTCGCGGTTCTTACGGCGAAAGCGGCGTAGCCAAGGGGGATATTTATGTTTTAAGCAATCAGGTTACCTTGGGAATCAGTGAAAAGGCTGCGTTGGATAATCTGAAAGCGATTGCCCTGCAATTGGCAACCCGCGAACGGGCGGCGCGGGACGAAATGGAGAAAAATGTTGCTTTTGCAGACCGAATCCACCGCGCTTACGGCATTTTGAACAGTGCACGCATGGTCAGCTCGGAGGAAATGATGGAGCTGCTCTCCCTGGTTCGGCTCGGCGCCGTGGCAGGCACGGTTCCGGTGCGGCTGGAAACCGTCAACGAATTGATGGCAACCTTGCAGCCTGCCAGTATGAACGCGGACTACGACGAAAACATGGACGCCGCCGCTCGGGACGCCTTGCGTGCCGACCGGATTCGGGCGCGTTTTGCGGAAGATTTGCAAAACCAATCCCGTTAAAACAGGCGTAAACACCACCGGATACGGATATACTAAAAGAGGAAAGCGATTTCCTCTTTTTTTATTTTTCCTGAAAGGCGTGTACGGCGGCGGAGAGATGGATCCCGCGTTTTGCCGGAATGGGGGAGTATATATGTATCAATTTACCGGTTTTGCAGAGCGCGCCAACGGGGCGCTGAACAGCGCCCTGACAGCGGCGCAGCAATTGGGGCATACCTATGTCGGCAGCGAGCATCTGCTGCTCGGGCTGGTGCAGGACGATTCCACTGTAGCCGGGCTGGCGCTTGCCCGGCGGGGGCTTACTATGGATAAGCTGGAAGAACTGATAAAAGCTACGGTTGGCGTTGGCATTCCAACGGTATTAACGCCGGATGATTTTACGCCGCGGTGCAAGCATATTATTGAAAAGGCCCTGCTGTCAGCGCGCGGTATGCGGCGTCCCTTAGCCGGAACCGAGGATTTGCTGCTGGCGCTTTTGCGGGAGGATGGCGGATTCGGCAAGAATATGCTCAAACGGCTGGGCGCCTCGTCTGCTTCTATGGAAAAGGACATCACTCGCGCGATGATGGGGGAATTGGCGCACGGAAAGGATCTGCTGTCCGAAAAAACGGAGGAACGCCGCGGAAAAGATAAAATGCTGCCTCAGTATTCCCGGGATTTAACGGCGGAAGCAGCCGCCGGCAGCATTGATCCGGTCATCGGACGCGACAAGGAGATTGCCCGGGTCATTCAGATTCTTTGCCGCCGGACAAAGAACAATCCCTGCCTGATTGGCGACCCGGGGGTTGGCAAAACGGCCGTTGCTCAGGGGCTGGCGCTGAAAATCGCGGAAAACGAGGTGCCGGAACCACTGCGGGATAAACGCATTGTTTCGTTGGATTTAACAAGTATGGTTGCGGGAACCAAATACCGCGGCGATTTTGAGGAGCGGATCAAAGCGGTGCTGCGGGAGGCAGCCGAGGCGGACGATGTGATTCTGTTTATTGACGAGCTGCATACCATTGTGGGCGCCGGTGCGGCGGAGGGTGCGGCGGATGCCGCCAATATATTAAAACCCGGTTTGGCGCGGGGAGAATACCGCATTATCGGCGCAACCACGCCGGAGGAATACCGGCGGGATATTGAAAAAGACGCTGCGCTGGAGCGCCGCTTTCAGCCGGTATGGGTCGGGGAGCCGGGCGAGGAGGACGCGCTTGCTATCTTGAAAGGTCTGCGGGATAAATATGAGGCGCACCACCGGGTCAAAATTTCCGATGAAGCGCTTCAGGCAGCGGTAACACTTTCCACGCGGTATATCGGCGACCGTTTTTTGCCCGATAAGGCGATTGATTTAATGGACGAAGCCGCTGCGAAGGTGCGTTTATCCGCTGCCGGAGAACGCCCGGAGGTCAGACATCTGGAGCAAAAAGCCAAGCAGACCGCCGATGAAAAAGCGGCGGCCGTGCTGTCTCAGGAATTTGAACGAGCGGCAGATTTGCGGGATCGGGAGCTGGCGCTGCGCAGGGCTTTGGAAGAAAAAAAATCGGATTGGCAAAACTGGGATACCGGCGGCGGTGCCGTGGTGTCCGCCGGCGACATTGCCGAAGTGGTTTCCGATTGGACGGGGATACCGGTTCGGCAAATGACCGAAGAGGAGAAAGGGCGGCTGCTGCACCTGGAGGAATCGCTGCGCAGGCGGGTTGTTGGGCAGGAAGAAGCCGTTTGCGCGGTAGCAAAAGCGATTCGCCGTGGGCGTTCGGGGCTGAAGGATCCATGCCGCCCGATTGGCTCTTTTATCTTCTGCGGTCCGACCGGCGTCGGCAAAACCGAGCTTTGTAAAGCCCTTGCCGAGGTAATCTTCGGCAGCCGGGAGTCCATGATTCGGCTGGATATGTCCGAATATATGGAAAAACACACCGTTTCGCGCCTGGTTGGCTCGCCGCCCGGATATGTGGGCTATGAGGAGGGCGGACAACTGACAGAAAAAATACGCCGCCGTCCCTATAGTGTCGTATTGTTTGATGAAATTGAAAAAGCCCATCCCGATTTGTTTCATTTGCTGCTGCAAATTTTAGACGACGGTATCCTGACCGATGCGCAGGGGCGGCAGGTCAGCTTTCAAAACAGCATTGTTATTATGACCTCCAATGTGGGTGCGCCTTTGCTGACAGAAAAATCCAAAAATCTCGGTTTTTCCAACGGTGAGCGTGGGTATTTATCCGGGGATGCCGTAAAAAAAAGCGTGATGGCGGAGCTGAAGAAGGTTTTTCGCCCGGAATTTTTGAACCGGGTGGATGAGGTTATCGTTTTTTCCCGGTTGCAAAAAGAGGATTTGCGAGCCATCACCGTACGGCTTTTGGAGGAGTTGGCGGATCGATGCTGGGCGCTTGGGGTACAGCTGACTGTTTCTGAGCAAGCGGTAACACAGCTGGCAGAAGCAGGATACGACAACGCCTATGGCGCCCGGGCGCTTCGTCGGAGCATTCGCACCCGGCTGGAGGACGCCCTGTCGGATAAGTTGTTATCCGGCGAAGTACAGGGTGGGGCGGTTTTGTTTGATTATGAAAAAGACGCCTTTGTGCTCAAGCAGCTGCCTGACCATATGGATGACAAAAAACCGGCGCGGGAAAAAAAGAAACGCTCAGCAGTCGGCAAAGACCTCCCGCCGCAAATGGAAGAGCAGCTCTGACAGCTTTTCTTCGTTCAGCGCCGCTTCGTAATAGGCGTCGGTTAAATCCAGCAGTTCCCGTGCCTCCGCTTCGGCTTTTATGGTTTGCTCGAGCAGTTCCCGAATGGCTTTTTTATTAAAATTCAGGCGGAAACGGCAATTTGCCGTCTGCTCACGGTCAAGGAAACGGGTCATATGAATGGTTCGCTCGGTGTTCTCCGGCGCGGGGTGATACCGGTTGGCGGTAAAAAAGGCAATATTTGCCTCAGGAATCAGGATATGCTCCGCTTTTTTTGCCGGGTGCGTTTGGCAGCGGCAAACGGTGCAGTCCAATCCGCGCTCCTCCGCCTCCTGTTTTATCGCATAAATCAGTGCGCTGGCAGCCAGCCCCACGCTGTCGTCAATGGCAATCACCCTTTTGCAGGTGTGCAGGGTTTGGATATTTGTCCATATGCCCTCCCGGGTTACCGCGCTTAAAAAACGGTTTTTTGCTCTGCTTTTTTTTCCTTTTCCCGATGGAAACTCTCTGGCTGCAAAGCGGGCGGCATAGCGGCGGATTTTGTCCTGGTTCAAACCGCCGGACAGCAGGTGAAAGCTGTCCTCGGAAACAGATCGCACCGCTGACAGATAGTTCATGCTTCGCCTCTGCTCGGCGGCGGTCAGTTTTTCGAGCAGACGGATGGCATCGGCATTGCGTTTCAGATTGTCGTGGTCAAAAACGAGGTCGGTATTGACGATGGTTTCCACCGCAATCGGGTATTTAATGTGAATGGTGCGCGGGTCGTTGCCATCGATGAGATAAACACGCTTTTCTGGCAAGGCCAGCGCCTCCAGCATGGCAGGGCGGCGCTGGCTGTATATTTTTTCTATCTGTATATGCCGCAGCTGTGCTTCCTCTGCAATGCGGCTCAGCAGGGGATCGGTACAAAGGCTGTGACCGCCCCGTAAAATATAAACGCGCTTGGCGGTTTCCGGCTGAAAAAATTCAGGATAAAAGGAATAGCAGCCTCCGGCGCAGGGTACACACAGAAAATAACCGTCGGTATATTGTTTCATATGGGTTTCCTCCAAAACCGATTTTGCTACAGTATATGCGCGTTGATGCCGGGTGACAGCGCGGAAACGCGAAAGCGTTTGGCATACATGGTGTTTCTTTATCAAAGTAATGCGATAAATAAACTTATACAGGTGAATAAAAAAGTTTATATTTTTAGGAAATTCGTTGATTTTCGACGGGCGAAATGCTATAATAACCCTAACTGTGAAGAAATATGAACGGAGGAAACCTCTATGGCAGATGCTAAAAAATGCGTGCTGACCGGCGCAACCGGCCATGTTGGTTACGCGGTGCTTCTTGAGCTGATTAACCAGGGCGAAGATGTAACCATTATGATTCGCAAGGAAAATAAAATGTTCGATGGTCTGAACTGCGCCCGGGTAAAAGGCGATGTGACCGACTATGATTCTCTTGTAAAAGCGTTTGCGGGCATAGATACGGTTTATCATGTGGCAGGCGCGGTGGAAATTAACAAGGGCGCCGAGGAAATGACCTGGAAGGTCAATTTTGAGGGCACCAAAAATGTACTAAAAGCCTGTAAAGAAACCGGTGTTCGCCGGCTGGTTTACATGTCTTCGGTGGACGCGATGCTGCCTTTGCCGGATAATCAGCTGATGGTGGAGCAGACCTCCTTTAATCCGGATGAGCTGGACGGCACCTATGCCAAAACGAAGGCTGCCGCCACCCAATATCTTTTGGATAACCACGGCGATGTAGAATTGGTTGTGCTGCACCCGTCGGCCTGCATCGGTCCGTACGATTTCAAGGTGTCCAGCGTTGGCTCGATGGTCAGAATGTGCATGAAAGGCGCGTTCCCCATTACCATGACCTTTGGCGCGTATAACTTTGTGGATGTGCGCGATGTGGCAAAAGGTACATATGCCGCCGCCAAACGGGGCAGAAACGGCGAGTGCTATATTCTTTGCGGCGACTATATGACGGTGGATACCTTTATCCGCACCCTTTGCCGGGTTACCGGGCATAAAGAGCCGAAAATTAAGATTGGCAACGGCATTGTTTCCGTTGCCGCGCCGATTATGGAAGTATATTATAATATCACCAAAACAACGCCTCTGTTTACCCGCTATTCCATCCGTAAACTGAAAGCCAACTGTAATTTCTCCTATGCGAAGGCACAGAAAGAGCTTGGCTATCAGCCGATGACGGTGGAACAGTCGCTGAAAGATATGGTGGCGTGGATTTCAGAGAATCAATAATCAAGTCGTAAATCGGGGAGCTTGCTATGAGGATTATCATTGTAGGCGGCGGAAAGACCGGAGCCGCGCTCGCTGTTGCACTGACCGATGAGGGACACGATGTAACGGTGATTGAACAGGATGGCGACCGGCTGCAAAGCATTTGCGCCAACAGCGATATTTTAGGCATTTGCGGAAACGGAATGAATTATTCCTCTCTGACCGAAGCAGATATCAAAGACGCAGACATTTTAATTGCTGTCACCGGTTCCGATGAACAGAATCTGCTGTGCTGTTTGTTCGCAAAAAAAACCGGGCATTGTTCCACCATTGCCCGGGTGCGCAATCCTATCTTTTTGAAAGAAAATATGTTTATCCGGGAGCAGATCGGTCTTTCCATGATTATCAATCCCGAGCTGGCTGCCGCGACAGAGATGTCGCGGCTTTTGCGCTTTCCTTCGGCAATTGAAATCAATACCTTTGCAAAGGGACGGCTGGAGCAGCTGACCTTTAAAATCCCAAGGGGATCTGTGCTGGACGGCAAGAATCTGAATCATGTCAGAAATAAGATTGAAAGCAATCTGCTGTTTTGCAGTGTGCAGCGGGAGGGGAAATTCTACATTCCCTCCGGTAATTTTGAACTGCGAGCCGGCGATAAAGCATCGATTATTATTGAGCCGATGGTGGCGCAGAAGTTTTTCCGCAAAATCGGCATCGAAACCCACGCGGTTAAAAGCGCCATGCTGGTTGGCGGCGGCACCATGGCATATTATCTGGCGCAGCAGCTTTTGCATTTTGGTATTCATGTAAAAATCATTGAGATAGACAGTGCGCGCTGTCAGGAGCTGGCGGAAAAGCTGCCGGACGCGCTGGTGATTCAGGGCGATGCAACCGACAAGGAGCTGCTGTTGGAGGAAGGACTGGAAACGACGCAGGCCTTTGTGGCAATTACCGGCTTTGATGAGGAAAACATCCTGCTTTCTTTATATGCCCGTGAAATTTCCGATGCAAAGGTGATTACAAAGATTAACCGCATTGCCTTTGACAGCGTTATCGAAAAGCTGGAGCTGGACAGTGTGATTTATCCGCGCCATATCACTGCGGAGTATATTTTACAGTATGTCCGCGCCAAGCAAAACGCGGTAGGCAACAATGTGGAGAATCTGTATAAGCTGAATGAGGACGAAGTGGAGGCGCTGGAATTTAAGATTGGCGAAAAGGCGCCGGTGGTCGGTATCCCGCTTCAGGATTTGCCGCTGAAGGATAATTTGCTGGTTTGCGGTATCAACCGCCAGGGCAAAATTCGTATTCCCCGCGGCAGCGACACCATTCAGCCGGGGGATACGGTCATCGTTGTGACCGGGCAAAAAAAATTGGATGATGTCGGGGATATATTAAAAAAGTCATGAATTTTGCAGTTATATTTTATGTCTTAGGCTTTGTTTTGCGCATAGAAGGTCTGTTGATGTTTATTCCCGCGCTGGTTGGCGCAGGCTACCGGGAACGGGAGTGTATAGCCTTTTTTGCCGTGGGCGCCCTTGCGTTTCTTTTGGGGCTGGCAATTTCTTTTCGCCGCCCCAAAAACCAGGTGTTTTACGCCAAGGAGGGGTTTGTTTGTGTTGCCCTGAGCTGGATTATGATCAGCGTGGTTGGCTGTCTGCCCTTTATATGGAACGGGGATATTCCCAATTTTACCGATGCGTTTTTTGAAATGGTTTCGGGCTTTACCACCACCGGCTCCTCGATTTTAACCGATGTGGGAGCGCTGTCCCACGCCTCATTGTTCTGGCGCAGCTTTTCTCACTGGATTGGCGGCATGGGCGTGCTGGTGTTTTTGCTGTCCGTTTTGCCTATGAGCGGCGGCGCCGCCATGAATATCATGAAAGCGGAAAGCCCCGGACCGCAGGTCGGCAAAATGGTTCCCAAGCTGCGGGAATCTTCGATGATTTTGTATATTATTTATACCGCCATGACCATTGCTGAAATTATTGTGTATATCATCGGGGGCATGCCGGTTTTTGACGCGGTAACTGTCGGGTTCGGTGTGGCGGGAACCGGCGGTTTCTCGGTACGCAACAGCGGATTGGCAGAATACAGCACCTTTTGTCAATATGCGATCGGCGTTTTTATGATTTTGTTCGGCGTCAATTTTAATGTGTATTATCTGTTGTTGGCAAAAAAAATAAAACAGGCCTTTTCCAGCGAAGAGGTCTGGAGCTATTTGGGAATTATTGCTGCCGCCACACTGGCGATTGCGCTGAATACCCTGCATTTGTTTGGAACGGTTGAAGAAACCTTCCGTTATGCATTTGTCCATGTCAGCTCGATTATTACAACAACCGGTTTTACTGCCATGGATTATAATCTTTATCCGGAAATATCGAAGCAAATTCTCATCTTTTTGATGTTTATCGGTGCCTGTGCCGGCAGTACCGGCGGCGGCATGAAGGTATCCCGCCTGATTGTGTTGCTGAAATCGGTGCGCAATGAGCTTTCACGCATTATTCATCCACGCACCGTCAAACGGATTCGACTGGAAGGCAAGGTGGTCGAGCATGAAACGCTGCGCTCCATCAATACCTATTTTGTTGCCCTGTTGGCGCTGTATTGTGTGTCGCTGCTGATTGTTTCGATGGATGATTTTGACGCCGCGACCAATCTGTCAGCAGTTGCGACCACCATCAATAATGTCGGTCCGGGTATCAGTTTGGTGGGACCGACAGGGAATTTCAGCGGTTTTTCCGATTTGTCAAAATATGTGTTTTGCTTTGACATGCTGGCAGGGCGGCTCGAAATGTTCCCCATGCTGGTGCTGTTCAGCCCTTATACCTGGCACCAGGCGTTCAAGCGGAAGAAGAAAAAACTTGATGAAGCATAACCCTAAAAAGACGGTTATATTTCGATGCGCAAAGCGATTTCTTCGTTTTGAAGAAATCTGAAGGTACCGCGAGCGGACGAAGAAACGCTTAGAAAAGTAAATTTGTTTTATCCTTATAAAAAAACAAGGACTGTCGCACATAAAAGCCTTTTGCAGCTTTCATTTGTGTTTGACAGTCCCCGTTTTTCTTCTTTTGCTTTTCGGTCTGTGCGAAAGGCAAAAGCCCCTTAGCTGATGAAATGCTGTACGCCGTCTAAAAGGGTATCCATGGTGCGGATGGCTTTGGCTGCGGTTTTTTTCATTTTTCTTTTGGCGGCGCTTTTGCCGGTCATGCTCGCGCCTACGGCGGCAATGGTGCCGCCTACGGCCATCGCTGCGCCAAGACCTTTCATCATCGTGGTTTTGTTCATGGTTCATTCATTCCTTTCTCTTGCATTTCCGTTATTATTGTGTTACCATATTTAAGAAATATGCTTGGAAATGATAGGAAGAGGGATTTGCCATGTCCAGACAAAAGCGCGTTGCCGCTATTCACGATGTTTCCGGCTTCGGAAAATGTTCGTTGACTGTTGCTTTGCCGGTGCTCTCTGCTGCCGGTATTGAAACGGCGGTTATGCCGACGGCTGTTTTATCGACCCACACTGCCTGCAAGCCCGGCTATACCTATCGGGATTTGACAGCAGATTTGCTTCCGTTTGCGCAGAACTGGAAAGAAAATGATTTGCATTTTGACGCCATTTACAGCGGTTTTTTGGGCAGCGCCGAGCAAATCGATATGGTGCGCCGGATTTTTTCCATGCTGGCGGATGAAAATACCCTGCTGGTGGTGGATCCTGCCATGGCGGATAACGGCAAAATGTACAGCGTATTTGATAAAAATTTTGCGCTGGAAATGCAAAAGCTCTGTGCGGAGGCGGATGTGATTGTGCCGAATTTTACGGAAGCGGCTTTTATGCTGGGGGAGGAATACCGCGAGCCGCCCTACAGCGAAGATTATGTGCGCCAAATGCTCTCGCTGCTGAGTGGGGCCTGCGGCGCGTCCGTTGTTTTAACCGGCGTAAGCTACAACGCAGAGCAAATCGGCGCGGCTTCCTATGTGCCGAAAACCGGCGCCTTTTCGCAAACGCTCACGCCGAAGGTCGGCGGTATGTACCACGGCACTGGAGATGTATTTGCCAGTGTTTTGACCGCCGGGCTGGTCAACGGACAGTCGCTGGCCACCGCTACGGATACAGCGGTGCAGTACACCTATGCGTGCATTGACCGCACCTTCCGCGAATACCCCTACATGACCTATGGCGTGGATTTTGAAAGCGGACTTTATCAGATGAAAGAGATTACCCAGCCGTAAAAGGCGGCGGAATGATGCCGCCCCCAAAGCGAAAAGAGGCGATTCTATTCCATATGGCAGAATTAAATATTGTATTGGTTGAGCCGGAAATACCGCAGAACACCGGCAATATCGCCCGCACCTGCGCGGCGACCGGAGCGCGGCTGCATTTGGTGGAGCCAATGGGCTTTCGGGTAGACGATAAAAAGCTCAAGCGCGCCGGGCTGGACTATTGGTACTTATTGGATATTACCTATTATTCCTCTTTGACGGATTTTTTTGAGCGAAACAAGGGCGGTACATTCTATTATTTTTCTACAAAGGCAAAACATGTATATTCGGATATCACATATCCGGACGGCGCGTATCTGGTGTTCGGCAAGGAAACCAAAGGTCTGCCCGAATGGCTTTTACACGAGAACCCGGATACCACCGTGCGCATTCCCATGATTGACGAGGCAAGAAGCCTGAATTTGTCCAATTCTGTTGCAATCGGGGTCTACGAGGCACTGCGCCAATGGGGATTCCCTGCCTGTAAGCAAAGGGGAGAGTTGCGGGAATTTTCCTGGTAAGAGAGATAATGTGATAAGGGAAAGAGATGAGTATGAAAAAAGTATTATATAAAAAAGTCGCAGTCATTTTTGCGGTGCTGCTGTTGTTTGCGGCAGGACAGATTTCCGTGTTCGCGGTTGTTGGTGATATCGACCAAAACGGTCGGCTGCAATCTGCCGATGCGCGTCTTCTGCTGCGCTATAGCGTTGGTATGGAGCGGTTATCGGAAACGGTTTTGCAGGGCTGCGATGTGTCTTATGACGACAGAATCAATACGGCGGATGCCCGGCTGCTGCTGCGGGCGGCACTGCGTATTGATTCGCTGGATTATTATGACCGATATTATATGCACGCCAATTTTACCAATTCAGCCACCGGCACGGTAACAACACTGGATACGGCATGGATGGATGGTCAGGTGCTGATTTACGCGGACGCACAAACGGCGCTGATTTATGACGGTGATCAATCGGTCGCTCTGGTCAACGATGCGCTTCGGCAATATTCTGTTTTGAGCTTTTCCCAATTTCAGCGGGAATATCCCGGTCATGCCGGATATTTTGCCAACGGCGCCGAGGCGCTTTGCTGGTCGGAAAATTTGCCCACGCCCTTGTTTTTACGCGATCAGGGTTTTACGAGCACTTCACAGACCGTCAACGGTCGTGTCTGTACGGTGTATCGTAAACAATTCAGCAGCGGGTACCAGTCCTATGCCTTTGACAGCACCCATATGCCGGTAAAAAGCGAATTTTTTGCCGATGGTTCGCTGATGACGCTGGATTTCCTGTCCTTTTCCAGAAATCCCTATCGGCTGTTTACCGATTATCTATCCTACACAAAGGTCAATTAAAGCAAATTTTTTGCGCTTCCGGCGGGCTTATGCCGGAAAAATCAAAGCTTGCAACGGCGGTCCAGCGGATTTACACAGGCTGGACTGCTATTTTTTCAATATGGTTTTATCCAGTCGCGGGGTATGGCAAGCAGGGATTGTATCTCCTGCCGAAAGGGAGATATCTTCCCGCTGCTTTAGAGGCGTGGGGTATCTCTTCTCTAAGTTATATGTAAAAATATAAAAACGGACGGGGCTGTATCAACGATACAGCCCCGTCCGCAATAACAGGAAGATAAAACGATAGTTTCGAGAATAAGTAATTAACCCTCTGCGGCTTTCGCTTCGGCGATAACCTTTTCCGCCACATCGGCAGGTGCGTCCTCATAGCGGCAGAATTCGCAGGTATAGCTGCCTCTGCCTGCGGTTACGGAACGCAGAACCGTGGAGAAATCGCCCATATTCGCCATCGGCACTTCTGCGGTCAATTCCTGCATTTTCGGGTCTTCCGCCGGTCCCATGCCCAATACGCGACCGCGGCGTTTGGTAATATCCCCCATGATATCGCCCAGGTTTTCATCGGGCATATAGGCGGTAACGGTGCCGATAGGCTCCAGGATGGTGGGCTTCGCTTCCGGAATGGCAGCTTTCAGCGCCAGCTGTGCGGCGGTTTTGAATGCCATTTCCGAAGAGTCAACCGGGTGGTAGGAGCCATCGTACAGCGTGGCTTTGATGCCAACCATCGGGTAGCCGGCAATCATGCCTTTCGCGATGCTCTCCCGCAGCCCTTTTTCTACAGCGGGGAAGAAGTTTTTGGGCACCGCGCCGCCGACAACCTCCTCGGCAAACTCGAAGCCTTCGCCTTCAATCGGTTCAAAGCGAATCCATACGTCGCCGAACTGACCATGCCCGCCGGACTGTTTCTTGTGTCTGCCCTGCTTGGAAACGGTTTTGCGAATGGTTTCGCGGTAAGGAACCTTCGGTACTTCCAAATCGACCTCAACGCCGAATTTGGATTTGAGCTTGGATACAATCACATCCAAATGCTGCTCCCCCTGACCGGCAACAATCTGTTCGCGGGTTTCTTCATCGATATAGGTTTTGATGCTGGGATCTTCATGCGACAGCTTTTTCAGACCGGTGGCAACCTTTTCTTCCTCGCCTTTTTTGCGTACCTTGACCGCCATGGACAGGCAGGGCGCGGGGAAGTTGACGCCGTCGATGGTCACAATCTTTTTGGCGGAGCAAAGGGTGTCGCCGGTTTTAAAGCCCTCGAGCTTTGTAATAACACCGATATCACCGGCGGTGATTTGGGCGGTATCCTCGGTTTTTCCGCCTTTAACGGTTACGATTTTGCCCAGGCGAATCGCATCGCCGGTTCTGGCATTGATATAACTGCCGTCCGGCTTGATGGCGCCGGAGACGACCTTGAAATAAGACATTTTACCAACAAAGGGGTCGGCAACGGTCTTAAAGCAGATGGCTGCCGTTTCCGCGGCGGCATCGCAGTCAATGGCAATGGGTTCGCCGTCGGCGTCGGTGCCGCTCTCCTGCAATTCAGCGGGGGAGGGCGCGTATTTGCGCAGCGCATTCAGGATAAAGTCCACGCCGTCCATTGTAAGACCGGAGCAGGCATATACCGGAATAATCAGTCCGGCTTTTACGCCGATTTTCAGCCCCTTAATAATTTCCTCGTCGGTGAAAGGCTCTTCCTCGAAAAACTTCATCATCAATTCTTCGTCTGCGGACGCAACGGATTCGGTAAACGCGGCGTGCAGCTGCTGAATGGTGTCGTTTTCAGGCATGGCCACTTCTTCGGCCTTGCCGTTTTTGTATACATACGCCTTATTCTGCAAAAAGTTGACATAGCAGGCAACCTTGCCGTTTTCATAGTGGGGAACAACCACCGGGCAAATGACGGTGCTGTACCGTTCTTTTAAGGCGTCAAGGGTCTTGTAAAAATCCGTGTTGTCGGCATCGCATTTGGTAACGGCGACTATTTTTGCCAAATTGCGCTGTTTGGCGGCTTTTACCGCTTTTTCCGCGCCCACATCAAAGCCGGAACCGGCGGCAAGTACCGTTAGAACACAATCTGCCGCGCGAACACCCTCGTACAGACCGCCGGCAAAATCAAAAAAGCCGGGCGTGTCGATTAAATTGATCTTGACATCCCGCCACTCCAGCGGCGCAACGGCGGAAGAAACGGAGATTTTTCTCTTTTTTTCCTCCGCGTCAAAGTCCATAACCGTGTTGCCGTCCGCTACTTTTCCGAGCCGGTCCGTAGCGCCGGCAAGATACAGCATGGCTTCCGCCAGCGTTGTTTTGCCTCTGCCACCGTGACCGGCAATGGCAACATTGCGAATGTCCTGAGCCTGATAGTCTTTCATAACAAATTCCTCCTGTTATTCCATGCAGTATCACCAAAAAACGGCATGGTTGTATTACTATTTGAATTGAAAATACACAACTATAGAATGTATTCTACCATATTTGCTGGATGTTTTCAATAACTATTTTGTAAATTGAGCCAAAAAAATTGTTAAATTTTATACAGCTGCTATTTGACCAAGCTGCGAGCGGGTAAAATTTGATAGCTGCGACAAGGAAAAGATACAAACTTTTATTGAAAAAACGCCTTAGCTGTGATAAAATGACTTCGTTGTGATATTTATGCAACCGGATGGAGCGTTAGCAGCTTATGAAAAAACAATTAAACAAAATTTATCCGGTTCCAACGGGGCAGTACATTTTGTGGATGGTCATCCGTGCGCTGCTTTTTGCCTATGGGATCTATGGCTTGTTTACCGGTTCAGTGACAAAATTTTTAATGGGCATGTTTTCCATTGCTTTTACCCATTTGTGGGATTTGTTTCAGCTTTTGGGCGGCAAATCGTTTATTACCCGGGTGGATTATTTTTCGCAAACCCTGTTGAATGTCTTTATTTTTGTCGGCTGTGTCATTGGTCCGTATTTGAATGACAGCACCAATTTCGGCTATATGGATTTGATTGAGCACAGCTTTGCCGGCATTTTGGCTTCCTGGTTCGGCTATGATTTGGCAACCACCATTCAGGGCAGGAAGCACCACCTGAAGCCTGCGCTGGCAGCGCTGTTCAGCGTATTGTTCTCGTTAAGCATCGGCGCCGCCTGGGAGTTCTATGAATTTACCATGGATCGTATTTACGGCTATGATTTGCAAAATTCCATCGCCATTTCGGAAATCGGATTGGTGGATACCATGGAGGATATGATTTGCTGCGCCGCCGGTTCCCTGGTGGGCATGTTCTGGGTAGCCTTTTATAAAAACGGCATCATCGGCAAAGGCAGAAAAGAGCTGCGGCAAAAGGTAAAGGCGCAGTCCAAATTTGATCGGGAAGAGGAGCTGGCGTATTTGGAAGAGCTGCGCCGGCAGGAGAAAAAGCAAGAAAAGGAGAAAACAGAATGAGCATTCAATTGAGCATTGACAGTACCATCACCCTGCCAAAATCCCATTTGGAGAAATACCACATTACCGTTTTGCCCATGCACATTGTGTTCGGCGAGGAGAGCTTTGACGACAGCGTGAATATCGATGCGGAAAAGCTGATCAAGCGCTATCAGGAAACCGGCGAAATTCCCTCCACCTCTGCCTGTGCGATTGGCGAATACCAGGAGCTGTTTTCGCGCCTGACGGCGGACGGGAGCGAGGTTATTCATTTCTGCATGGCGTCCGAAATGTCCAGCACCTATCAAAATGCCTGCATTGCCGCCAAGGATTTTGATTCGGTTTCCGTGGTGGATACCCGTAATATCACTTCCGGTACCGGTCTGATGGTGCTGAAAGCCGCCGAGCTGCGGGACAACGGCTATTCCGTCAAAGAGATTTTGCGCCATGTGGAGCAAATGCTGCCGAAAATTCGCTCCAGCTTTATTCTGGAAAACCTTTCTTTCCTGGCAAAGAACGGCAGATGCCCCAGTGTGGTTGCCTTCGGCGCGAACGTATTGGGGATCAAGCCGTCGATTGTGGTGGAAAACGGTAAAATGTCGGTGGGCAAAAAATTCCGCGGCAAGTTTGATGTCTGCGTGCAAAAGTATATTCAAAGCCTGTTGGAAAACAACGATTCGGTGGATACCTCCCGTGTTTCCGTGGAGTATGCTTACGGCATTACCGAAGCGCAGGTGGATATGATTAAACGGGAAATTCGCAAATACAAAAAATTTGATGAAGTCATTACGGTATACACCAGCTCCACCATCACCGCCCACTGCGGTCAGGGGGTTATCGGTGTTCTGTATTTGGAAAAATAATTTTGCAGGGTATCTGAAAAGGTCAAGTGCTACTTATAAAGAGCGACCGTAAACCGGTTATATCGGTTTTATGGTCGTTTATTTTTGTAATGTGCAAAAATAAACATAACCACCTAAAAAATAAATAAATATATAAATATTATTGCATTTGTATGGATAAAAATAATAAATAGCAATAAAAAGTTATATTATTCTAAAAAATATATTATTTTTGTCCTGACTTATGCTAAACTTATTATAAATTGAAGATAAGGTTTTATCATTTGATTATATTGCTTGCGTGTTGAAAATGTTTGATTGTGATGAATGAAATTACATTTTAAAGATAAGGCGGTGATTCCCATGATTTATTCTATTGACTTTCTATGACAGTTACTGAGAAGATTTTTTGCTTATGTAAAGTTGTTGCAATCTATAAGCGAATCTAATTTTCAATAGACAACGGCTGTGGCTGTTCCTATTGTTTCTCTTCCGTTTCCATCATAGAAAGTCATATAAACAAACGACGATATTTTCTTATGATTTGATGAAAGGAAGATCTATTATGAAAAAGATTCTTGGGATGACAACACTATTATCTGTCTTGATTGTGCTTTTTGCTGTAACAGCAAACGCCGTTGATGTGAATGAGCCAGGAACGGATTCCGCGATGAATCCGCCTTATGAAGAACAAATGACGGCACTTGCGCCGATCGTTGATGATTTTGAACCAATCGATCTGCCTCCGGCGGATATATCTGCCCTGCAAGCGAATGATTCGTCTGCTGCCATGCGCGATGATATTATCTATCCGGACGGCGTTACCTTTCTGCCGGCTTCCGGCGCAAGCACAAGGTCGTCATGGACCTACAACTATAGCGGTGCAGTGGCTGCAAATTATGCCCAGACTTATGCAACAACGCGGAATGATATATATAAAGATCTGGATGATAATGATTGCACAAACTTTGTGTCGCAGGCAACTGCCGTTGGCGGTGTGTATTCGTTTATTTCTGATTATGACGGTGTGCCATCGCTTTTTCAGGACTGGATTTGTGAAGACAATCCAAATGCGTGGTACATGATTAAAAAGGAACGCGCCATCGGATATGATTATTGGGTGTATTCCAGGTCATGGGCTTTTGTTAATGATTTCAGGTACTTTCATACTGCCCGGGCAGCTGCGGGGAGCAATACTTTCTCCGGCAAACTCTCTGCTGCACCGCCGTATACGACAACAAATGAATCGGCTAATTTTGAGTATAAATTACGAAAGAATGCCGAAGTAGGTCAGGTTTGGCAGCTTGATGGAAGACACTCTATTATCATTACACGAGTAACGCAAATGCCGGGTGGTTATAATTATGTCTGGTATAGTGCGCATAGTAATAATGTCCAGAATGGTGATATTCATCAATTCTTAAACTTCTGTTGGCAGAATAAAAACACGACCATCTATCGTTTGCGATTCAGTTGACAGCAAAGGAAAGGGGCTGCAAAAGATGCAGAAGAAAATAAGCAGAAAAAAGCGATATTTATGGATTGCTGTTGTATTGTTTTTGATTGCGCTTGCCGGGGGAATCTTCTCTCTGATCCGACCCTTTTCCGTAAAAACGATCTATCTTCGCCTGTCACCTGTTTGTGCGGATCAGGAAAGTTTTGAGGAAACGATCAGCTATGTCAATCGGAACCGCTATGACACCTCGGGGCAATTTATACATGGATTTGATGAGTTTGATTCAACATCTTATGAGGATTATGTACATGTCTGGCTAAATTTTGAGGTGGCGAATCATACGCCATGGCGCGCCAGTGTCGGCGATGGATATATCGTCAGTTTAGAAAAGGCGGATTTTGTTATCTATAAGCGCCCTATGGTGATAGACACTTATGTTAATTCTTATGAGCAAACTTTTACAGAAGACGGGTTTGATTTAATCTGTTACCGCGGCAATATGAGCGATGAGGAATTGATTGATAAAATTAGACAGCTAAGGATTAGCATCTATTATGAAACCGACTTGTTTAACTCTCTTTCGATGAAGATGGATCTTTCGGATGTTGTTTTTGTTACAGATGAGGAATATTTCAGCATTCGGGATGCTGCGGAGGCATAATGGTTCAATGAAAAGCAGACGGCAGCGTTCATATGGCGTTGCCGTCTGCGGTTTTATTCGGAAAGAAGGTGTGATTTGACATGACAGGCAAACGAAAAATTTTTGATACGACAGCCGTGGGGGTTGTTTGCTGTTTTGCGGCGGCTTTGTTTGGATGTATTTTTTCCATACAATTTTTCGGACGGCAGGCGTCCTGTCAGCAGGCAGAGGAAAAGTATGGCTCATACCAGTTAATCATTCATGATCTTTCATTTGAAAATGCGAATGAGATCGCAGAGGATTTTTTACTGTCGGAATATGAAATCTTTTCACAGCTGATTTATCAACAGGAGAATACGGTCAGCCGAACAATATATGCGCGGGCACCGTATTGTTCTTTATCCGGCAGTTATCTTTTGGCAGGGCATTTTCCTGACAATCCGAAGGAGGTTTTAATTGACGCTCAAATCGCTGCGAAGAATGGCGAAACTTATTCTTCCTTTGTGGGAAAGAAAATTATGATTCTTGGTGAAGAATATACCGTCAGTGGTGTGACGAAAGAGACTGATTTTATTGCTGATATTCCTGCCAATACCTATATTTTTCCTGCATCACCGGATGCACCCGACGAGGCATTTTCGATTGTACTTCGCAGCAATTTAAGGAATCCTGCCCTGCTGGCTCTGTATTTGTCTGTTAAATATGATATTCCTATAAACATCATAACATACAACCAGAATGTGCTGATGGGTGCTGGATTGAACGCGTGGCATTTTCCGACAAGTGCGCCCAGATTTTGTGAGAGTGCCATTCTTTTATTCGCCCTCCTTTTGTTCTCTACAGTAATCGCTGTTGTCGCAGGGCGCGCCAATGGGGCGAAAAAGCCGGGAAGAATTCTGCTGATCTCCATGCTTCCCTTTGTAATCGGTATGCTTGCTGGACTGCTTGTTCCATTTGTGGTGTTTTCAATAAAAATTTCTGGCATTTTGTATTTTCTATTCTGTGCGCTGGTTATTTATACTGCTGCGGCTGTTCTGTACGCCATGCAGCTTGGACTTGCGGCGCTTTTGAAAAAAATGGCTGACAGGCAACGGCGCGTTAATGCTACTCTGCTTGTCTGTTGTGCTTGTGTTGTTATCTGTTCCTCTATCTATTGCATGACAGATTTCTTCCCGAATGCCGCATCGCGGGCGGCAGAAGCCGGTTATTCTTATCGGTTGGAAATGACCTATCCTGTACAGGATGATACAACCGCGCTGCAATCGCGGATTCAGAAAAAAATCTTGGATGAAAATGACCTGTTTGAGGCGGATGAATTAAAGTTTATATATGAGTCCTTTGACCTGCCAAAGGAAAAGTTATCTGTTTCGTATCAGCGATATTTTTCCGTTCTTTCCACGGATAATGGAACGCAGCTTTCCAATCCCTCTTCACAAAATGTAAGGGCTTTGGGAGTGTTGTTGACAGCAGAGGAAAAAACACTGCGCGCGTTTTGCGGCGCGAATGGGGCGCAGGCGCCGCTGGCAGAGGGAGAATGCGCTGTTGTGCGGCAGATGGGCGGAAATAAGGATTATGGCTTTCTATTTGATATTTCTGCCGGCGATACGATAGGGCTTTATGTCGACAATTTGAAAGCAATGCCAGGGTTCCCGGGAATGGAGCAAATGACGGTGAAAACCACATATGATTCTATTTCTGTCTATAGCGATTTGTTGATGTATATGCCTGCCGTCTTTGTTAACGGTAAGACCTTTGAACAAAGCGCGGAAAATACCGATGTTTATCAGGTGATTTTACTTCGCAAAGCCGCAGAAGCACAACAGGTAAATACATATTTATCGGATATCGCGGGAATTTCGTATATGAATCTTTTGCAGGAGGCTCAAATAATACAGGGGGAAACGATTATTTTTTCCCTCCAGACTGGAGCATTACTGCTGATAACTGTGCTACTTGTATGTGTGCTGTGGCGAAAAAAAGTTGATAAGACAGAGGGAAAGAAAGATGGGATATGGATGATTTTGTTTTTGCTGTTTATCTTCTTATTGACGCTTAGCTGCACCTATTTGCTGTATTTGCTTCATAGTAAAGGAAATATTGCTATTCCATATCAGTATCCTTGGGATGCATATTTGATTGTCTGCTTGTTGCTTATTGTTATCCGGCTTTGGAGAAGCAGAAGGCAAGCAAACAAAATTAAAGATAATGGTGAAGAAATATAATTTTGGCAGCTCCTGTTGATGAGTCAGACGTATAATTTTTGTGAAAAATACAAAAACCTGCTCTGCCGCATTTGCGCAGAGCAGGTTATATTTTAACGGTAGTCAATTAGAACAGCTGGTCGAGTTTTTCAAAAGCGTCCATCATTTCCAACAGATCCACTTGCGTATAAGCAGATTCGTGGGCGTACATCACGCTTTCGGGATTGGTGGTGAAATTGGTGAAATCTAAAATGTTGGTGTTGCCGCTGGTTTCCTCATGTATGGAAATCAGGTTCATGCCGTCATAATAGTAGGTGTGAACGGTGCTGCCTTCGGTAAAGGTATAGGCCTGTACCGCCTCACCGTTCCAGGTGGTATCGGATTTGGCAAAGCCGGCGTCCAGCAGGGCGGCGGGCTTTTGCAGCGTAACCATCTCCGCCGTAAGCTCATCTTTGATCATATTCAAATCCAGCAATTCGCTGTCCGGGTCGGTGGCAGCTATCATACGGTTCAGCGCGTCAATATCCTCGCTTGTCAGCATGCAGTAACGGCTGGTCGAGGGGTCGATAAACTGGATGCCGCCGTCTGTCAGCAGAATGCCGAAAGACTGCGCGTCGTTTTTGCTGATAAACAGGACGTCGCTGCCGTAGAGACCTATCCCCAGGGTCGTGCCGCCCGCAACGGTTTCGTAATAGTAGTTGTCATATTCGGTCAGGCTTTCCAGCCGGAGCGCGCCGCGCAGCAGCAGACGGGCGTCGGCGGTTGTGACACGACCGTCGGCGTTAAAGTCACTGTGTGTAATCTGCTCCTGGGTTAAGCTCTCCAAGCCGGTGGCATAGCGCAGTACCAGACGGGCGTCCGAGGTCTGTACACGACCACTGTCGTTGACATCGCCCACCAAAGCCGAAGCGGAAAGGGCAAACAGCTGGGTCGAGAGAAGAATGACCGCAAGAAGTATTGCCGAACATTTTATGTGTTTCTTTTTCATCATGTGTATCCTCCATCATTCAGTTGTTATCAGTATAAATCAAAAACCGTGCAATTGCAAGAAAGAATGATTGACAGATTTGTAAATCATTTACCACCGGTTGTCCGAGTGCTCGCAAAAGGCGGTCATGTCCCGAATGGTCAGAACCCGACCGTCATTCAGCACTGCCGTGCCGTTCCATTTGCCGAAAACCTGATGGCAGCGGTTGCCCACCACCCCCAGCACCCGCGAGGAGGTGTAGTTGTCGTATTCCGGTGTCATGGTCATTTCAAAGCGTCCGTCATCCGAATGAAACACCCAGGGCGAAAGGATGTTCTCTTCATCATATGCTGCCGCAACAGTGCCAATCTTATGGGCTTTGCCGTTGTAAAACAGCATATTTTCCGTGGCGGCGGACATATCCCCGAAGCCCCAGCCAATCTCAAAGCCGAAGAGTTTGCCGTCCGGCAGGCGGCAGGAGCCGTTGCCCCAGTACCAGTCGCAGTGATAAGGCCATACGCCCCGTCCCCAGTCCAATACCGCAAAGGCTGTTTTCGGGTCAAACAGAAATTCCCGGCTGCCGATGCAGACCCGTCCGGTGACGGGCATACAATTCATCTTCTGATTCAAGTAGAAATGACCGTTTTTCTTAAACGGCACGGCCATGGTCAGATACTCCAACCCCTCGGGCTGGTGCAAGGTGAGATCTGCACGGAACGGTTCGCCGTGTATCGTGCCTGCGCCGGAGAGAATGCGTCGGTTTTTGTTTACATCCGCCCGCAGGAAAAATCCGCTCTTTTTGACCTCGAGCACATGGGGCTCGTTGGCGTTTTCCGGCATATGCATACGCCCCAGCGTCAGAAGCGATACGGATGCCGCCTCGTATTTTTTCCCGGTTGCCCGGTCAAACAGGGTAAAGCTGCCTGCGCCGCCAAGCGAGATGTCGGCAAATGTGATTTGCACGGTATAGCGTTCATCCGAAATCTGATAGAAATCCCATTCCTTGATGCGCAAAGGATTGGCGCGGATGGCAGAGCGGGAATAGACATAATAATTTTGCTTGCCGTAGCCGGGAACGGCAACATTGCCAGTTGAATCCAGCAGTTTAACGGGGGCTGAAATTTCAGTTTGCATAGATACCTCCTTTTTTGGATGAAAAAACGGGCAAACCGCAGTCTGCCCGTTGGATTGGTTGCGTGGGAGCTTAACCGAAGATATTCAGATTCTTGAACAAATTGATAATCATACGAATGATGCGGAACAGCCAGTTAAAGATGGTATTGGTGGTGTCGGCGGTAATGCCCTGTACCATCAGCTCTACCGACTGCGCTTTCATAACCTCGCCGTCAACCTTATATACACGACCAACCAGCGTATAGGCGGTGTTGCTTGTGTCAATATCATCGGTATCCGTATCGAAGAAGTCATATTTATAAACGGTATTGCCGTTGGCTTTGTACTGATAGATATTGGCTACATGATAGACCATATCCGCAGAATCCAGCGGCGGCAGGGGCGAGTTGGGGACCGTAGAAGCATACAGGGTAACCTGCATCGGATATTCATCCTGGTTAAAATCGTCTGCATCGGTCTGTATATTGGTCAGACACTCGCGATAGCCGTCCTTGACCAGCAGCTTGACATAGTAGTCCTCGCCGTAGGTGCCGTTCTGGCGTTCATACAGGTTGGGCTTGTCAGACACAGGGTCGTTGATATAGGTTTCGTAGTCAAAGGAATAAAGGTTATAGCCTTCCTTGGTGTTGGTAGCAGGGAAGGTTACTTTAACAGAGCGCAGATCGAAGTTCGGATACCCCTGATCCGGCTCGGGGATTTCCAGATAATAGCTGTAGGTCATGGGCAGCACATACCGACCGGTGGTGGCGTTGGGCTCAATCACAGCGCCGTTGGCGGTAATGGTAACTTTTTGGATATACTTGTCATCCATGGTGACGGTAAAATCAAAGAAGCTTTCATCAATGCCGGTGATTTCGCCGTTTTCATCGGGCATGCCGTAAACGGACATATCATAGCTGATGGTATAGTCGATATCCGGGTCGTCGGAAGTTTCACCGAGTTTGCAGAAAATAACCGTGGTATGCTCGGTGCAGGCGCCTTTTTCGGGGGTGACGCCGTCGGCAGGGTCGGGATCTTCCGGTTCGGGGATATGGTCGCCGTTGCAGGTGACCGCTACGGTGTATTTCAGCGCATCGTTGCCCAAATCATCGGTGGTATAAACAAAGGGCAGCGTGATGGATTTGCCCTCTGCCGCCGTGGCGGAAAGCGCCAGCGTGCCAAGAAGCATGGACAAAACCAGCAAAACAGAAATGGCCTTTTTCATGACAGGAACCTCCTGATTTTTGGTAGGCAGACCGTTTGGCCTGACTCTCATTCATCATTTATTATAACGAATATACATAGATTTGTCAAGGCGGGAACGGTTTTTCCCGTCATGTTTACGAATCGTTTAAACTTTTTATGAAATTTGGCAGTAAGCGAAAAATAGGCTTGACCTTTGCCATTAAAATGGATATAATAATAGGCGAACAATTTTTGAGCCTAATTTCTGTCATGCGGCGTGTGGGTCCTGTGCGGCGGAGCGCCGTGAACCATGTCAGGCGGGGAACCGAGCAGCATTAAGCGGTAAGCCCGTGCGCCACAGTCCGCCTGCACGACGCATGACAGAGTTTAGGCTTATTTTTTCAGTCCGGTTTTCGGCGGGAAACGGAGCGAGTAAATGTATCAGGCGCTGTACAGAAAATACCGCCCGCGGGTGTTTGCCGATGTGGTCGGTCAGCCGCAGGTGACCAAAATCCTCGCCGGCGAGGTGGCGGCGGGGCGGCTTTCCCATGCCTATCTGTTCACCGGCTCGCGCGGTACGGGCAAAACCACCTGCGCGCGTATTTTTGCCAAAGCCGTCAACTGCCTGCATCCGCAAAACGGCGACCCTTGCGGCGAATGTGAAATCTGCCGCGGCATTGACAACGGCAGTATGCTGGACTATTCCGAGCTGGACGCCGCCAGCAACCGCAGCATTGAGGATATCCGCCGGATTCGGGAAGAGGCTTGGATGTCGCCTGCCGTGGCAAAATACCGTATTTTTGTTTTAGACGAAGTGCATATGCTGACCAATGAGGCCTTTAATGCGCTGCTGAAAATACTGGAAGAACCGCCGGAGCATGTGATTTTTATTCTGGCCACCACCGATGTGCAAAAACTGCCCGGCACGGTGCTCTCCCGCTGCCAACGGTTTGACTTTGTGCGTATTGACGCCGCCGGTATTGCCGGACGGCTTATCGATGTGGCGAAACAGGAAAACCGCACTTTAACGCCGGACGGCGCCGCGTTGATTGCCGGGCTTTCGGATGGGGCTATGCGTGACGCGCTGTCGATTTTGGACCGCTGTATGAGCGAAGAGGGCGTTCTGGACGCACAGACCGTTTCCGCGGTAACCGGTATGGTCGGTCGGGATGCGTTATTTTCTTTGGCGGACGCCATTGCCGCCGGAAATACCGCCGAAGCGCTGCGGCTGGTGGGTGCGTTCCACCGCGCCTCCTGTGACGGCGAACGACTTTGCCGGGATTTATTGGAGCATTTTCGCGGCTATATGATTGCAAAAACCGTGCCGCACCCCGAAGAGGTGTTGGTTTGCACCCGAGAGGATTTGCAGCGTTTTTGCGACCGGGCTGCCAATCTTTCCATGGATACCATCTTATATTGGATAGATATTTTAAGCGATGCCGGGGAACGGCTGAAAAAAAGCGCAAACGGGCGCATTGAGGCGGAAATGACCGTGATTCGGCTTTGCTCGCCCCGGCTTTCCGATTCTGAGGACGCCCTGCGCAGCCGCATTGCCCAATTGGAACAGCAGGTGGCGACTCTTTCCGCCGGTGTACCGTCAGCCCCCCCAGCGCCTGCTGCCGTCCCGCCGGAGCAAAAAAACATACCGTTCCCGGAGCCGGTCATCGCTGCGGATACAGTGACGATCCCTGAAATTGCTTTTTCGCAGCCGGTTTCCGAACCTGTACAAGCGCAGCCGCCGGTTGCTGTCGCGCAGGACATTCCCGATGCACCACCGGCACCCCCTGCGGATTTGCCCTTTGATGCGGATGACGACACACCGATGCCGCCAGCGGACTTGCCTTTTGATGCGGATGACGACCCGCCGATGCCGCCTGCGGATTTGCCTTTTGCTGTAGATGACGACCCACCCATGCCTCCGGCTGACTTACCCTTTGAGGCGGATGACGACCCACCCATGCCTCCGGCTGACTCACCCTTTGAGGCGGATGACGACCCGCCCATGCCGCCGGCGAATTTACCCTTTGATGCGGATGACGACCCGCCCATGCCGCCTGCGGATTTGCCTTTTGATGTCGATGACGACCCGCCCATGCCTCCGGCAGATTTGCCTTTTGATATAGACGACGACCCGCCCATGCCTCCGGCTGACTTACCATTTGATGCGCCGACGACCTCCGCGCCCCAAAAAGTCAACCTCGGCGGTGCGGTTTTTGCCCGATGGGGCGACATCTGCGCCCGCGCAAAAGCCATTTCCCCGCCCCTGCACGGGCTTTTGGACGGTTCTTCCGCCGTGGAAAACGGCGATACGCTGATTCTTTCGTCGCCGAATCCGCTGCTGTCTGCCGTGGTGGCAAAAAGTGAGCATATGGTTGCCGTCATTCAAAAAGCGGCAGAGCAGGTCACCGGTCGCACCTATCGTATAAAATTTCCATAAATACAAAAAATGAAAGGACAAACTTTATGAAAGCAAGAATTCCCGGCGCCCAGAGCCAGGGCAATATGATGAAAAAAATTCAGGAAATGCAGGAGAATATGCAGAAGAAGCAGGAAGAAATTGAAAACACTGAGTTTTCCGCTTCTGCCGGCGGCGGCGCGGTTGAAATTGCCGTCAACGGCAAGCATGAGCTGCTTTCGGTAAAAATCAGCCCCGATGTGGTGGATCCGGAAGAGACGGATATGCTGGAAGATTTGGTATTGGCCTGCGCCAACGAAGCGCTGCGCAAAGCAAGCGAAGCCATGGAGCGGGAGATGGGCAAGTTCACCGAGGGCATGCCCAATATTCCCGGGCTGTTTTAATGTAGGCGATTGAGCATCGCGCAAGGAGAGATTGTATATGCCAAAGGGAGCAACCGCTCTCAAAACATTGGCGGATCGATTTGCCCGCATACCGGGCATCGGCAGAAAAACCGCCCAGCGCATGGCGTATTATCTGATTTCCCTCCCGCGGGAGGAATCCGCCGCCCTGGCTGCCGCCATTACCGATGCCTGTGAAAAAGTGCACCGCTGTAAAATTTGCTGCGATTTAACCGAGGATGAGGTCTGTGCCGTCTGTTCTGATGAACGGCGGGACAGAGGGATCATTTGCGTCGTGGAACAGCCGCAGGATTTGCTGGCCATTGAGCGTACCCGCGAATACCAGGGGGTGTACCATGTGCTGCATGGTGCGATTTCGCCTTTGGACGGCATCGGTCCGGATCAGATTACTGTAAAAGAGCTGATGGCGCGTATTGCCGAAGGCGGTGTGCGGGAAGTGATTATGGCAACCGATTCCGATACCGAAGGGGAGACCACCGCCATGTATCTTTCCCGTATGATGAAACCCTTTGGGGTAAAAGTCACCCGCCTGGCCTACGGCATTCCCGTTGGTTCGGATTTGCAGTATGCCGATGAAATTACCCTGTCCCGTGCCATTGCCGGTCGCCGGGATATGTAATCTTCGTAGGGGCGGGTCTTGTGCCCGCACGGGGAAGAGGCAGAAATGTCCTTTTGCCATTTTTTTTGATGCAGACGCACAAACGCACTGTTTGTATATGGTTTTTCCAACATCGTATGTGCGGTCATGCCCGCCCGGGGAAGAGGCAGGAAATTCTTCTTGTCGCTTTTTCATGAAGACGTACAAAAATATGAAATTGGTGTATCCGAAAGCGCGGATCTGCGGAATACAATGGGGTGTGCCGTGCTCTCTTCGTTTTCGTCACCCATAGATATTATTGATAAGGCAGTGATTTTGTATGGAAAAAAAGTACGCAATTACCTATGACATCGGCACAACCGGCGTAAAATGCTGTGTATTTGCCCTTTCCGACACCGTGGAAATTTTGGGATACGCCTCCGCCGGTTACCAGCTTTATGTGCTTGAGGACGGCGGCGTAGAACAGGAGCCGGACGAATGGTGGGACGCCATGTGCGCCACCACAAGAATTGCGCTGAAAAACGCGGAGACTCGCCCCGACCAGATTGCCGGAATTTCCTTCTGCTCCCAGATGCAGGGACTGGTGCTGGTGGACAAAGAGGGCAAGCCGGTTCGCCGCGCCATGAGCTATATGGACCAGCGTGCCCGTGAGGAACTGAAAAAGGGCATTGCCTACGGTCCGCAGATTGCCGGTGCGAATATTCCCAAGCTGTTAAAATCGCTGCAAATCACCGGCGCGGTGGCGGCTTCGGTAAAAGACCCGGTATGGAAATACAAATGGGTTGAAGCCCACGAGCCGGAAAACTTCCGCCGGGTGCATAAATGGCTGGATGTCAAGGAATATTTGATTTGCCGCATGACCGGTGAATTTGTTATGACTCCCGATTCCGCTTTTGGTGCGCTGATGTACGACATCCGCAAGGGCAAAGAGGGCTGGAGCCCGGAGATTTGCAATATGCTTGGTGTAAAGCTGGAGCATTTGGCCGAAATTAAGCCCAGCACGGCGGAAGTCGGAAAACTCCGCGAGGAGCAGGCCAAAGAGCTGGGACTTGTGACAGGTATTCCCGTGTTCGGCGGTGGCGGCGACGCTTCATTGATCGGCGTAGGCGCAGGCGCCGTGGAGCTGGGCGATACGCATATCTATTCCGGTACCTCCGGCTGGGTGTCTACCGTTACCGATAAGAGCGTGGTGGATGCCTCCGCCATGATTGCCGCCATTGTGGGCGCGGAGCCGGGTAAATATAATTATTTTGCCGAGCTGGAAACCGCCGGTAAGTGCCTGGAATGGGTCAAAGACCATTTGGCGCTGGATGAAATTGATATTTATCTGGAAAAAACCCATGTGGCGGACAGCTACGAGTCCAAATACACCAGCCTTTACGACTATATGACCGATGTTATCTTAAAAGTGCCCGCAGGCAGCGGCGGTGTGATTTTTGCCCCCTGGCTGCACGGCAACCGCTGCCCCTTTGAAGACCCGAACGCCAGAGGTATTTTCTTTAATATCAGCCTGGAAACCGGCAAGTCCGAAATGATTCGCGCTGTGGTCGAGGGCGTTTGCTTCCACCTGCGCTGGTTTATTGAAACCGAGCAGAAGAAAATGGCCGTAAGTGATACCATGCGCTTTGTCGGCGGCGGCGCGCTTTCCAAGGCGACCTGCCAGATTCTGGCGGACATTACCGGTCACCGCATTGAGGTGGTAAAAAGCCCGCAGAATGTCGGCGCGGTCGGTGCGGCGGTCATCGTGGCAGTGGGACTCGGCATGATTGACAGCGTCAGCGAGGCGAAGAAGCTGATTCCCGCCGAAAAAACATATATCCCCAATCCCGAAGTGAAAGCGCTGTACGATAAGCAGTTCGCCGTATACAAAAATCTGTATAAAGCCAATAAGACCAATTTTGCCGCGCTGAACGGCGGAAAATAAGAAAAAGGATGGAAGCCCAATGCTTGAAAGAAACGATGTGATGAACACATTATACAAGGGAATTGCCGAAATGACCGATAAATTCGGGTTTGCGCCGGTATTTCCCGAGGGCGTGAAAAAGAACGAGCTGCCGCTGAAAGCCCGCGGTGAAAACGCCTGTTTTATCGATTATGTGGGCAATAGCGGAAAGCTGCGCCTTTTATACAGCGATGGTAAAATCTTTTTGCTGCTCGGCGAGCCGGATGCGCCGGACGAGGACGATAAGGCGTTTAAGAAACTTGCCACCACGCTGATGATTTTGGACGAGTACGATGAGCGGGATGTGCGTTCTGCGCTGAATGAGCTTTGCGATACGCTGGATGAGCAGTTCGGCGTCAAAGAGCTGGCGAAGAAAAACAATAAAATGCCCGCCACCGTTTCCAAATCGGCGGCAAAAAGCGGCGCTTTGAGCTACGACCCGCTGACTTTGGGCAGCCGTATCGTTGGGGTCTATCCCGAATTGAAGGCGGCGTATAAAGAAAATATTGATACCTATGGGGAGTTTTTGCCCGAGGATTTCTTTGTGAATCACGCCAACGAGCGGATTCTGGAGACCATCCGCGCCAACGAGCCGAAACAGATGAAAAAGCTGTTCAACCAGCTTTGCGATATTTACGACAACGGAACCAACGAAACCCAGAACCTGATTGCCGTCACCATTCTCGGCGCAATCCACAACAACGCGGTGCTGATGAAAAACATCATGCCCTATCTCAGCGATTCCATGCTGGATCCGGTCATTGAGGTCAATAAGATTCTGGGCAAAAGCAAAAGCGCCCGCAACCGTCTGGCGCATCCGCCGAAATATAAGCCCAAGAAAAAAAAGAACTTTGCTGCCTCGGCGCTCGGGCAGCAGTAAAAGCAGAGGTCATTCCATATGGTATATCAATATACGCCCCGGGGCGTTTGCTCCCGGGAAATCCGCATCGATGTCGATGACAACCAGGTGGTGCGCTCGGTCGGCTTTGTGGGCGGGTGCAGCGGCAATACCCAGGGGGTAGCCGCTCTGGCCAGGGGCAGAACCATCGATGAGCTGGTGTCGGCGCTCGGCGGCATTCGCTGTGGCCTGAAAAGCACGTCCTGCCCCGACCAGCTTGCACAGGCGCTGAAAGCCATTCAGCAGGAAATCAAAAAAGAATCTACCGGAGCGGCAGAAACAAAATGAAAAAGTGTATCTCCTGGAATGTCAACGGGCTGCGCGCAGCCATGAACAAAGGCTTTGCGGATTTTTTTCAACGCGAGGAAGCAGATTTTTTCTGCGTGCAGGAAACCAAATTGCAGGCGGGGCAGATTGATTTTGCCCCCGAAGGATATTATTGCTATTGGAATTATGCTGAGCGGAAAGGGTATTCCGGTACGGCGATTTTTGCCAAAGAAGAGCCGCTTGCCGTTTCCTATGGCATCGGTATTCCCGAACACGACACCGAGGGTCGGGTCATTACCCTGGAATATCCGAACTATTATTTTATTACGGTCTATACGCCCAATGCCCAGCAGGAGCTGACGCGCCTTGCTTACCGGCAGCAGTGGGAGGATGATTTCCGCGCCTATCTTTTGGCGCTTCAGGCAAAAAAACCGGTGATTTTCTGCGGTGATTTGAATGTGGCGCACCGGGAGATTGATTTGAAAAACCCAAAAACCAACCGGGGCAACGCCGGCTTTACCGATGAGGAACGGGCAAAGTTTTCCGCGCTGGTCGAAGATTGCGGGTTTATCGATACCTTCCGGTATTTTTATCCCGATAAAACCGGCGCGTACAGCTGGTGGTCCTATCGTTTCCATGCCCGGGAGAAGAACGCAGGGTGGCGCATTGACTATTTTCTGGTATCCGCCGCGCTGCGGGAAAAACTGATGGACGCCGCCATTTTAGCAGATGTGACCGGCTCGGATCATTGCCCGGTGCTGCTTTTGGTGGATTGCTGAGGAGCGGAAGAAGCGGACAATAAGAATATAAAAGGAGCGAGTGCAATGGGGAAGCTCAGTATTATTGCAAACGCCGCGTGGTTTTTATCCAGCCGTTTGCCAGCGCTGAAAAAACTGGAAAAGCTGAAAAGCGAAGGGCGGCAGCAGGAGAAATACCAGATGCTGAACCCGATGGTCAATGAGCTGTGCGAAAAAGGGCTGAAATGGACCAATCTGACCCTGGAAATCGAAGGGCAGGAAAATATTCCCGATGAAACCGTGGTATTTGTCGCCAATCATCAAAGCGGTATTCTGGACGCGCTGGTGATGCTCTGTCTGGTAAAAGACCACCGTCCCTGCGGCTTTTTGATGAAAGAGAGCCTCGGCAAAATTCCGCTGGTCAGCGGATGGACTAAGATGATAGACTGTGTCTTTGTAGACCGGGAAAATCCCCGGGACGCGGTGCGGGCACTGAACGAAGCCTCTGACCAGCTGAAAAACGGCATCAGTATGGTGATTTTCCCCGAGGGAACCCGTACCAAAAACTACCCGGTGCTCTCGCCCTTTAAGCACGGCGCTTTTAAGATTGCCCAGAAGAATAAAACGCCGATTGTGCCGGTGGTCATCTACGATACGGGCATTCATATGGAATCCGCCCCCGACGGCAAATGGAACGGCGGCACGGTGCATATGAAGGTGCTGCCCCCGGTGCATACCGAATCCATGTCCCGCAGCGAATATAAAACCCTGGCCGACACCCTGCACGACCGGATTGAACAGGAGCTGATAGCCTTCCACGGCGCAGCCTACCAAAAAGCGGAAACATCTGCTTCATCGGCAGAAGAATAAAACAATACCCCGAAGCCCTCTCTGCGCTTGGCAGAGACCTTCGGGATTTTTGATGCCAAAGCAAGGCAAAAGCCCAATTATTTGTTTTTACTTATGATACATAAAAACAGATTTGATGATGAAGTAAGGCAAACTCTTAATCAATGCGACAGCGTTGGTGTTTCCGACACAACGCAGTTCATTAGAACTTGCAAGTCATATTACGCAGCGATCCCGCTCAAGTACCGCAAAAAATCACATCAGCGTGTACATTTGTCAATGATGTGAGACCAAGAAGAAAAAGAAAAAAAAGAGCAGAGAAAAGACAATGTGCTGCTGGAACGGAGCGTAGCGGAGTGGAAGCA
>CASFEZ010000020.1 GCA_949293815.1 uncultured Eubacteriales bacterium
TTGTTGTCCTTGGCGAACTCTCTTTCGCCCTGCAATACATGGATTTCCACCGAGGTCTGGTTATCAGCAGCCGTGGAGAAGATTTGGCTCTTCTTGACGGGAATGGTGGTATTTCTTTCAATGATTCTGGTGCATACACCGCCCAGGGTTTCCAAGCCAAGGGACAGGGGCGTAACATCCAAAAGCAGCAGGCCTTCCACTTCGCCGCCCAGAACGCCCGCCTGAATGGCAGCGCCGACCGCGACGCACTCATCGGGGTTAATGCCCTTGAAGGGCTCTTTGCCGGTGAAGGACTTAATGGCATCCTGCACAGCAGGGATACGGGACGAACCGCCAACCATCAAAACCTTGTTCAGCGCGCTGGCCTGAATCCCCGCGTCGGAAAGCGCCTGACGAACGGGACCCATGGTCGCTTCCACCAAATCGGCGGTCAGTTCATTGAATTTCGCTCTGGTCAGCGTCAGCTCCAAATGCTTCGGGCCGTTGGCGTCCGCCGTAATAAAGGGCAGGCTAATCGTGGAATTGGTTACGCCGGACAGCTCAATTTTCGCCTTTTCCGCCGCTTCTTTCAACCGCTGCATGGCCATTTTATCGCCTCTCAGGTCAATGCCGTCGCTCTTTTTGAATTCATCCAGAATCCAGTTAATGATTCTCTGGTCGAAGTCGTCGCCGCCCAGACGGTTGTTGCCCGCGGTGGCCAGCACTTCCTGCACACCGTCGCCCATTTCGATAATGGAAACATCGAAGGTGCCGCCGCCCAGGTCATAGACCATGACCTTTTGATCCTGTTCCTTATCAATGCCGTAAGCCAGGGCAGCCGCCGTCGGCTCATTGATGATTCTCTTCACATCCAAACCGGCAATTTTGCCCGCGTCCTTGGTCGCCTGACGCTGCGCATCGGTGAAGTAGGCGGGAACGGTAATCACTGCTTCGGTGACAGGAGAGCCGATATAGCTTTCCGCATCGGCTTTCAGCTTTTGCAGAATCATAGCGGAAATCTCCTGCGGCGAATACTTTTTGCCGTCGATGGTCACATGATAGTCAGAGCCCATCTGTCTTTTAATCGAAGAGATGGTTTTATCCGGGTTGGTGATTGCCTGACGCTTTGCCACCTGACCGACCATTCTTTCGCCGTTTTTGCCGAACGCCACCACAGAAGGGGTAGTTCTGGCGCCCTCCGCGTTGGGGATAACAACCGGCTCGCCGCCTTCGATCACCGCAACACAGGAGTTTGTTGTACCAAGATCAATACCAATTACTTTAGACATATGCAATTCCTCCAATAATTTTCAGTAAAAATCAATTTATATAGATTATCGCGCTGTTTTTCAGCGCGGTAAATGGCTGCTAATTGGCAACCCGCACCGTTGCGGGACGCAGTATTTTTTCGCCCAGCCGATAGCCTTTGGCAAACACATCTACGATCACATTTTCGCCGTAGGCTTCGTCCTCGATGTGCATCACCGCCGAATGCAGTGTCGGGTCAAACGACTCGCCGCTTTCGCCGAACGCCTCTACACCGATGGCGCTTAAAATCTCGCAAAACTGGTTATGCGTCATGGTAATACCTTTTTTATAATCCTCAAAGGATGCCGTTTCATTCGCCGCTGCCCGCTCAAAATTATCAATAACCGGCAACAGCTTTGTCAGAATCTCTGTTTTGGCATACAAAACCGCGTTCTCACGGTCTTTCAGGGAGCGTTTTCTGAAATTATCGTACTCCGCCAGCGAGCGCAGCAAACGGTCTTTCACTTCCTCCAGTTCTTTGCGAACGGCTTCCGCTTCTTCGTTGACTGCGGTTGCCTCTTCGGTCTCTTTCTCCGGCGCAGCCTGCTGCGCGGTTTCCGTCTCTTCCGCCTTGGGAGATTCAGCTGCAGCCTGTTCTGTCTGCCCGCCATCCTGCGGGGCTTGGGTTTGCTTATTATCTTCCATGACATTTCCTCTTTTCCTGATATTCATTTTATCAGCCCTGACCGGCCTCTTTGAACACTTCGCTGACGGTACGGCTCATAAACGCCAGTTCCGCCGTGTATCGGGCATAGTCCATACGCATAGGTCCAATCAGACTCAACGCACCGGCTCGCTGACCGTTGATTTCGTAATTCACCGCCAAAACGCTGGAATCCATCAATTCCCGACAGCCGGCTTCACGACCGATGCGAATATTCACACCGTCGCCGGTATGGCGCAGCACATTCTTTAACGCCGTACCGCTGTGAAAAAGCCGGGTCAGCTCGTGGATTCTGCCTTCATATTCGCGGTGACGCAGAATATTGGTTTCACCGCGCGAAATCAGTTCGCAATCGCTGACCGATGACGCCAACGCATACAGCGAAACCAGCAGCGGCGACATCGCCAGCGCCTTATCCCCCAAAGAAGCGGCAATGGTTTGCAGACGGGGAATATTCAGCTCAGCGGCGCGTTTGCCCGTAAAATCTGCGGCAGCGATATGATAAAACAGCTCCGCATCGCCCATTTCCACGGTTTCGTAGCAGCGGCACACGGTGGTTTTTACCACACCGGTCGAAGTAACCAGCACCACCATAGCGTTATTGGTGCCCAAAGGAATCAGCTCAATGCGGCTGACGGTGGTGCGCTCATCCAACGGCGTTGTTGCCACGGCCGCACAGCCGGTCATATCCGCCAGAATCGCACAGGCGTCCTCCAGGATTTTTTCGGGCTGTGCGCTGGTGCGATCCAGCCCGCTGAGCATCCGGTACTGCTCCGAGGGCTGCGGCTCATACCGGCGCATTAAGTGGTCGATATAATACCGGTAGCCGCGCTGGGACGGGATGCGCCCGGCAGAGGTATATGGCTGTTCGAGGTAGCCTTTCACAGACAAATCGGACATTTCATTGCGAATGGTCGCGGAGGAAATCGCCGTATCAAAAATATCGGAAAGAAACTTTGACCCAACCGGCTCACCTGTGGCAATAAAATGCTCTACGACCAGCCCCAGAATCTTTTCTTTTCTGGAAGTCAGTTCCATTTCCCTTCCTCCTTTTTAGGTTTTAGCACTCTCAATGTATGAGTGCTAACCACAGTTCTTACTATATAACTATTGTCTGCTTTTGTCAATATTTTTTTGTCTGAAATTTGTTAAATTTTTGTGAACATCCGATATTAGAATAAAAAATAAGCACTCCAGACAGAAAAGTGCTTATCGTTTGTGGTTTCCTATTTGCCATATGCATACAAAAAGAGCCAGTCGCCGCGTTGACTTTTTTGCACGTCTGCTTTATAATAAACCATATTATTCACAGCGTAGCCGATTGACAGCTTCTTTTGTCTGCTCTTCGCAGCTGCGCAGGATGGTTTCTACGCATCGCGGACAGGGACCAGGGCTACCGGACGACTGGCGCAGCGCATCCGAAAGCTGCTGCGTATGTATATGTTCCGCTATGGAAAGATAAAAGGGCTGTTCTTCCTGCAAATGGATTTGCGCTTCCGGCAGCTTACCCTGTGTAAAAAATACATTTGCCGCCTGATAAAAAGACAGCGCGTACAGCCGCATCACCTGCGTTGCGCATGCAGCGGACAGGCTTTCCGCCTCCCGACCGAGCCAGACCAGCGCGCGGTACATGGTTTGCGGCACCGCATCGCCGTCAAAGGGCTGCTCCTCCTGGGAAAAAACCGTGTTCATATTTCTCGGTTCATCCGAAAGCCCCAAAAGATAATCAGCGGAAACCTCATAATAGGCAGCGGCTCTGGCAATAAAGGCCGGGCTGCACTCGCGGATACCCTTTTCATAATGGGACAGCAGCGCCTGGGAAACCCCCAGCTCCGCCGCCGCCATTTTTTGCGCCACGCCTTTTTCCTTGCGAATGGCAGCCAATCGCTCTGAAAATACCGTTGCCATACTCAATCCTCCCTTTATTATACTTTATGTATAATCAAAGCATAACATATTCAACTATTTCTGTAAATATGGGAAAGGAATTATTATGAAATCCTATAAAATTCACCTGATTCGCAACGGCTTAACCGAAGGTAACCTGAACGGGCTGTATATCGGGCGCACAGACGAACCCCTTTGCCCTCAGGGACTGGCCGGGCTGATGGATTTGAAAAACAACTACGGCTATCCGCTGGCGGATTATGTATTTACCTCCCCCTTAAAACGCTGCACCGAAACGGCACAGCTGCTGTATCCCGACTTCCCCACTGCTGTCATACAGGAGCTGCGGGAATGCGATTTCGGTGATTTTGAGGGCAAGTCCGCCGATGAGTTGCGGGAAGACCCGGCATACCGGGAATGGTTACAGGGCAAATCCGACGCCTGCCCGCCGAACGGCGAGAGCAACCGCAGCTTTGCCGGGCGGGTTTGCGGCAGCTTTATTCGCATTGTTGACGGCATGATTTCCTCCGGGCTACAAAATGCCGCCGTTATTACCCACGGCGGCGCGATTATGGCGATTCTCTCCGCATTCGGCATTCCCCAGCTGCCCATGAGCGAATGGCTGACCCCGGCCGGCTGCGGCTATACGGTATTGATTACCCCCGGTATTTGGGCATCGCATAAAAAGATAGAAGTCTACTGCGATATTCCCGAAAAGCCCCTGTCCGATGAGGAGGAAGCCCAGTTCTGGGATTGGTATCCGGAAGCGTGAGCGCTTTCTGCGCCGCATAGCGGCGACAGGATGGAGGGTGGCGTTTGGAGAGTGGAGTTTCGGAAGGCTTCGCCTTAATCGCAGCTTGGATAGCTATATCATTCATTAAAAATAAAATGATAAACACTCCGTAGGGGCGGGTCTTGTGCCCGCCCGGGGAAGGGGCAGAAAACCGCCAGACAATGTGCATTTCCGACGTGGCAAATGCCGAATTATGAAATATATTGACAAAATAAGAAGAATAAGATAGAATATTGTTTGTAGACAAGAGGAGCCGAAAGGCGGTTGGCGTATTCCCTCCGAAAGGGGGTGATACCTATGCCGATTACTTTGACATTCCATATCGGGCTGATTACAGTAACGATTCGAATTCAGAGGAAACGCAACAACCGCCACTCGGCCAAGTGACGGTTGTTGAACTAAAAATTCGAAACTACTCGCTAACCGCTTTTGACGGTTACCTCTTGTCTACAGTATACCCGAAATCTTTGATTTTGTCAAGGCCTTCCGGCGAGGAGGGCTTTTTTTCAGAGGGAAGATTCGATCACCCGTTCGGGCATCAGATTGTATCGCTGTATATATTATTGCACTTGAAAGATACACCAACCCCGTAGGGGATAGAATAACAAATTCCGGCGGTTTTCAAATTGTGGCGATGTATCTCGGAATGGTCACATATGGTTTCCAAGGAAAGAATGAGGTTCTTTATGGAAGAATTTCTTTTGATACGCCCGACCGGCGCATATGCGACGCAGATTGCGGCATACAGACAGGAATTCCTTGTTGCAGGCGATTCCATGGACGGCACGGGACCGCTGCGCAGGATGGAAGATCCCGAAGCCTATATAAAAGTATGCGCGGATTATGAAGATCCAAAAAAGGTCCCCCCGCACCTAGTGCCTGCCACCCAATTCCTTTTTATTCGTAAGCGCGACAACCGGCTTGTCGGAACGCTTCAGGTTCGGCATCGTTTCAATGATTATCTGGAAAAATACGGGGGACATATCGGCTATTCCGTCAGACCGAGCGAGCGGCGCAAGGGCTATGCCCGGGAAATGTTAAAAGCGGCGCTGCCGTTCTGCCGGGAGATTGGGCTGGACAAAGTTTTGATTACCTGCATCGATGGCAATATCGGGAGCGAAAAGACCATCCTTGCAAACGGCGGCATTTACGAATCCACGGTACACGAGCCGAACAACAATGAGGACTTGAAAAGATTCTGGATTACGCTGTAATAGCAATACAGATAAGTCAATAACCGTTTGGGTATCAGCGCTATCCGCATCCATAGCCAAAAGCAGCCGCCTCGCCGGAAGTTCCGGCGGGGCGGTTTTATCTGCGTACAGGATTCTTATGAAAACAGCAGTGCGGCAATAATTTGATTCGACAGCAAAAAGCCCGCTTCGGTCAGAGCCAGATGGGTTTCATCCAGCAGAATATCGCCTGGCGGTATTTTCTGTTTCGCCGACCGCAGCAGCGCGGGCGGGACGGGGTGACGAAAGCGTTTTTCAAAATCCGCAAAGTTTAATCCCGCTTCGGTGCGCAGCGCCAGCATGATATATTCTTCCTCGCCGCCGCCCGCATCATCAAAAACCGGCGCGTTTCCCGCAATAAACCCCGCCGTATCCGGCAAATAGTAAAACCGTTTGCCAAAAAGAAAGGAATGCGCCGCCGCACCAATCCCCAGGTATTCCCCGCACCGCCAGTAGTTGAGATTATGGCGGCTCTCGAAGCCGAGCTTTGCGAAGTTGGAAATTTCATAGTGCCGGTAACCGTTTTGCCGCAGCTGCCCGCAAAGCTGCCGGTACAGCGCGCATTGGGCGTCCTCATCGGGCAGGGAGAGCTTTTCCCGCCGCCGGTAGAAGGGGGTATTTTCCTCTATCTGCAAAAGATAAGCGCTGATATGCTCCACCTGCTGCGAAAGGCAAAAGTCGATGCTCTTTTGCAGGCTTTCCGCCGTTTGCTGGGGAATGCCGCACATTAAGTCCAGCGAAAGATTGCGAAAACCGGTCTCCCGCGCTATCGCCACCGCCCGTGCCGCTGCCGCAGCGCCGCTCAGGCGTCCGAGCGCTCTGCGCTCGCTGTCCACCGCAGATTGCAGCCCCAGCGAAATCCGGTTGGCGCCCGCCGCATAGATTGCCCGAAAAAAGTCCTCGCTTGCCGAATCGGGATTGACCTCGACCGTCACTTCCGCGTCATCGGTCAGGGTGTAATTCTCCTGTATCGCATATAAAATCTGTGCTATCCGCTCGCCGCCGAAATAGGAGGGCGTGCCGCCGCCGATATACACCGACGCCACCGGCGGCAGCGGAGCAGCGAGAAAAGAAGCCGCCCTTCTTTGGGTGCGGATTTCATCCAGAAGAGCGGTCAGATATTGCTGCTGTATCGCCTTGGGCGCAAGGGCGGAATGAAAATCGCAGTACGGACATTTGCTTCTGCAAAAGGGAATATGGATATAAATACCAATGGTGTCAGCGGTTTTCATATTTTTGCACCAGTTTTTTTGCAATTTTATAAACATCCCCGCAGCCCAGGGTCAGAACCATATCACCGGGACGGACATTTTCATATAAATAGTCGGCGGCCTTATCAAAATCGCCAATCAGCACCGCGCCGGGAATTTTATCCTGCAGCTGTTTGGCACTCACGCCCCACTCATTGACCTCCCGGGAGCCCATAATTTCGGTCAGCACGCATTTGTCCGCCAGGGAAAGCACCTTCGCGAAATCATCCATCAGCATATAGGTGCGCGAATAGGTAAAGGGCTGGAACACCGCCCAAACCCGTTTATCTTTCATCTCCAGCGCCGTGCGCAGCGTGACCGCCAATTCCCTCGGGTGGTGGGCATAGTCGTCCACGACCTTAATACCGCCCGCATCATAGAGGGTTTCAAACCGGCGTCCTGCGCCGAAAAAGGTCTCAAGACCCCGTTTACAGTGCTCGGCGTCCGCCCCTGCGTAAACCGCGGCGGCAACCGCAGCCAGCGCGTTATAAATATTATGCCTGCCCGGCACCGCCAGCTGCACATGGGCGAACAGCGCCCCATCATGCAGAATATCAAAGGAGAAGAACGCCCCCTCGGTTTCAGCAATATGGTCGGCGGTCCAGTTGTTTTTCGCGTCCAGCCCAAAGGTGATAAAGTTTTTGCCCTTCACATTTTTCAGCGCGTCCAGCGTATTGGCGTCGTCGCCGTTATAAATGACCGTATCCGCCATATCGGCAAATTTGGCAAAGCTGGCTTTCAGGTTCTCCATGGTCTTAAAGTAGTCGAGATGGTCGGCGTCGATATTCAGAATCACACTGCATTTCGGCGATAAATCCAAAAAAGTATCCTTGAACTCGCAGGCTTCGCAGACAAACAGCTCCGACTTGCCCACCCGACCGTTCGCGCCGATTAACGGCAGCCGCCCGCCAATCACCGCCGAAGGGTCCAAATCAGACTGCATTAAAATCTGCATGGTCATGGAGGTGGTGGTGGTTTTGCCGTGGGTGCCGCAAATGCCGATGCAGTTTTTGTAGCGGCGGCTGATGGCGCCGAAGAGCTTTGAGCGCTCAAAGGTGGGAATCCCCGCCTCTTTGGCGGCTACCAGCTCCGGATTATCCGGCAGCAGCGCGGCGGTATAGACAACCATCTGTGCGCCCTGTATATTTTCCGCCCGCTGTCCCATGGCAACAGGAATGCCCAGGGCGCGAATGCGGTTCAGCGTGTCGCTTTCGTTATTATCCGACCCGGTGATTTCATACCCCTCGTGGTGCAGAATCTCCGCCAGCGGGCACATACCCGCGCCGCCGATACCGATAAAATGAACGCGTTTGATGGTTGATAAAAGCGTATCGATTGTCATATAGCATCACCTGATTGCATTGTTCGTTGTGTTGGCTGTATTTATTCTTCAAACAGCACATTCATAAAGAGGGCGATTATATAATCCTCCGGTTCCGGGTCACTGCGCTTGAGTTCGGAGAAAATACCCCTGCCTTTTTCCTCGCCCCATTTTTTAATGGCGGACGCGGCAGCAGTAATATCGAATATCGCCACATCGCGAATTTCCGCATAAGCGCTTTTCAGCCAGTCGGCTGCCTCTTCCGCCGTGTAGACCATCTGGTCATCCGCACCGGACTTTTCCAGTGCCAGCTCCAGCGCCGCCAGAAAAATGCTGTCCGCCGTAGCCGCCCCCTCCGAATATGCCGCCAGCGCCTCGAAATACGGACCGCCGCGCAGACTGCGGTTCAGCACCGACCGGCGCGTCAGTTCGTGGGTCAGTTCCGCCGCCGTTAATTTGCGCAAAAAGCGCCTGGCCATACCGGCACGCGCCGCCTTCTGTTCCGAGGCATCATCCAAAAAATAGCGTTTGCCCGCGTACCGGCCATAGGCGCGCATGGTATCGTTATACCCCAGCGCAATCAGCGAATCCAGCACTTCCCGCTCAAAGCACAAAAAGCTGCCCAGCTCCCGGGAGGGCTTCAGATATTTCACATACGGATGGTTTTCATACCCCGGATGCGTCGCCTCCCGGCGCAAATCCACCGCCGTAATATCATCGCTGCCCATGCGCAGCGCCGTGGCGATGGGCAAATTGTCGTAATACCCGCCGTCCAGATAAAACTGCCCGTCGATTTCACAGCGGGGAAACGCCGGGAAACAGGCGCAGGAGGCATTGATCCACTGTACAAAATACCCGGGCTGTATGTCTTTTTTCATGATTTCCAGCGGCAGCATTCCCTGATACCGAACCGTCAAAAGCGCGTAATCCACCGGAGAAGCAAAAAACTTCTCCTCATTGGCATATTTTTTCAGACAATCCAAAAAGGGCGTAATGTCCGCGCCTGCGCCATCCTTAAAATAGGTTTTCAAAAACGGCGCAATATTTTCCCGCTGCTCATACATGGCGTTGAAGGATTTTTCAAAGTTCATGCCGTTGTTCATCACCGTGTCCAGATTCATCTCCGTCCACAGCTCCCCGGCTGCTTCAAAATCATCCTGTACATAAAATCCGGCGTTGATAGAACCGATGGAGGTGCCGACTGCCAGCTCAAATTCTTCGCCCAGCTCCCGCAGCGCCTTCCATACACCGTATTCGTACGCGCCCTTCGAGCCGCCGCCCGCAAAGACGATGGCTTTTTTCATACGCGCGCTCCCTCCAAAAGCACCTGAACAATATCATCCGCACGGCAGAGGGAACGGTCAAAGCCTGCCGAATCCGTGCCCGGGAAAAACCGGCCGCAGGTATAGGTAATATCCAGATTTTTAAAGAAAATACCAGTCTGCTTTTTGATAATATCAAACGCATCCTTTCCGCTCCGGCCGGCAGTGATAAACAAAAAGCCCTTGCGGTTGGGATTGGTCTGCATATCATACCCGGTGAAATTTTTATAGTAATACGGCTGGCAGCGGTCATAAATTGCCTTTAAGGGCGCGGGAACAGAATAGTTATACACCGGCGTCGCCACCGCCAGCACATCGCAGTCCTCGGCGGCGGCAAACAATTCGTCCAAATCCCGCTCAAAGCACCGCCCTGTTTTTTCGCACTGTCCACAGCCGGTGCAGCTTTTCGGCGCCAAATCAAAACAGTCAAACAGGCGAATATCGGTATTATCCGGGAATGCCCCCAAAAAACTCGCCAAAACATCCGCCGTTACACCGTTTTTACGGGGAGAAGCAAAGAGAACCGTTACTTTCATGGTTAAGAACCCCCTCGGTATGAATTTAACTGTTCTCATTTTACTATAATGGCGAAAAAATGTAAATAGAACCATCCGATTTTCCTGATATTTTTCCGCACACCGGTCGGTATATTCCAAAACCGCGTCTATGCTTCGGCAAAGCAGATACCATTTCTGAAAAAACAAACCAGTGAACTTTGCGGGAAGGGTTGATAATTGCTCCCGTTTGTGCTAAATTATATCTATCTGTTATTTTTTCCTTTTATAATGGAGAAGCACAGCGTAGTTTGAAAGGATGAATCCCATGCTCATTCAGTTAAAAGACAAAAATGACTGTATGTATGATATGATTGCCCTCGGCGAAGTGATGCTCCGGCTCGACCCGGGCGACTGCCGCATCAAAACCGCCCGCTCGTTCCGCGTGTGGGAAGGCGGCGGCGAATACAATGTAGCACGCGGTCTTCGGCGCTGCTTCGGCATGAGAACCGGCGTGGTCACCGCTTTTGCGGATAACGAAGTCGGACGGCTTTGTGAGGACTTTATTTTACAGGGCGGCGTTGACACCTCCCTGATTCGCTGGGTGCCCTATGACGGCATCGGTCGCAGCGTGCGCAACGGCTTGAACTTCACCGAGCGGGGCTTCGGCATTCGCGGCGCGGTGGGTGTTTCCGACCGGGGAAATACCGCCATCTCCCAGTTAAAGCCCGGCGATATCGACTGGGACAAAATTTTCGGCGAATACGGCGTGCGCTGGCTGCATACCGGCGGCATTTACGCCGCGCTCTCCGAATACAGCGCCGAAGTGGTAATTGAAGCGGTCAAAGCCGCTAAAAAATACGGCACGATCGTTTCCTATGACCTGAACTACCGTCCCTCTCTGTGGAAAGGCATCGGCGGACAGGAAAAAGCACAGCAGGTCAATAAGGAAATTGCAAAATACATTGATGTGATGATTGGCAACGAAGAGGATTTCACCGCCTGCCTCGGTTTTGCGGTCGAGGGCAACGACGAGAACCTGAAAAGTCTGAATCTGGACGGCTATGTCAAAATGCTCGGAGAGGTCTGCAAGACTTACCCGAACTTCAAAGTCATTGCCACCACCCTGCGCACGGTCAAAACGGCCACCATCAACGACTGGAGCGCCATGGTCTATGCCAACGGTCAGGTTTACAACGGGCTTTCCCTGCCGGGGCTTGAAATTTACGATCGGGTCGGCGGCGGCGATTCCTTTGCTTCGGGACTTATCTACGGCCTGATGACCTACGATGACCCGCAAAAGGCGGTCAACTACGGCGTGGCGCATGGCGCCTTAGCCATGACCACCCCCGGCGACACCTCCACCGCCAGCCTGCGTGAAGTAGAAAAGATTGTCTCCGGCGCAGGAGCAAGGGTAGACCGGTAAAGCGCCGCCTTGCGGCGCTTCACTCTAAAATAATATCTCCCTACGAAAGGAACGAGAAATACATGGACAAAGAACAAATCTTAACCAAAATCCAGGACGCGGGCATTGTGGCGGTCGTCCGCGCGTCCTCTACTGAGGAAGCCATGCGGATTACCGACGCCTGTATCGAAGGGGGCGTGGCAGCCATTGAGTTGACCTTTACCGTGCCCCACGCAGACAAGGTAATTGAGGATTTGGCAAAAAAATATACGCCGGAGGAAATCATTCTCGGCGCAGGCACCGTTATCGATGCCGAAACCGCCCGCATTGCCATGCTTTCGGGCGCGCAGTATATCGTCAGCCCCTGTTTCAACGCCGAGCTGGTTAAAATGTGCAACCGGTACCGCATGGCGGTTATGCCCGGCGTTATGAGCGTAACCGAAGCGGTGCAGGCCATGGAGGCGGGCGCGGATATTTTAAAAATCTTCCCCGCTGAGCTGTTTGGTCCGAAGGTAATCAAAGCCATCAAAGGTCCCATTCCCTATGCAAAAATGATGCCCACCGGCGGCGTCAACGCGGACAATGTGGGCGAGTGGATCCGCGCAGGCGCGGTGGCAGTCGGCGCAGGCGGCGCGCTGACCGGCGGCGCCAAGGACGGCGATTACGGCAAAATTACCGAAACGGCGAAAAAATTTGTAGAAAACATCAAAGCTGCCCGCGCGGCGCTTTGATTCGCGATAGGAGTGTTCATTTTGAGAAGCGACAGAATTACACAGGGCATCAACGCCGCCCCCCAGCGGGCGCTGCTGCATGCGCTGGGCATTACGGACGAGGAGATGGGCAAGCCCTTAATCGGCATTGTCAGCTCCCAGAATGAGATTGTGCCCGGACATATGAATATCGATAAAGTGGTAGAGGCTGTCAAACAGGGCGTCGCCATGGCTGGCGGCATCCCGATTGTATTCCCTGCCATTGCCGTTTGCGACGGCATTGCCATGGGGCACGAGGGCATGAAGTATTCCCTGGTTACCCGGGAGCTGATTGCCGATTCCACTGAAGCCATGGCAACCGCCCATCCTTTCGACGGTCTGGTCATGGTGCCCAACTGTGACAAGAATGTGCCCGGTCTTCTGATGGCGGCGGCGCGGCTGAATATTCCCACGATTTTCGTCAGCGGCGGACCGATGCTGGCGGGGACGCATAACAAACAGAAAATCAGCTATTCCAATATTTCCGAGGCGGTCAGCCAGTTCCGTACCGGCAAAATCGGTCAGCAGGAATTGACGGACTACGAAAATCAGGCCTGCCCCACCTGCGGCTCCTGCTCGGGGATGTTCACCGCCAACAGCATGAACTGCCTGACGGAGGTGCTGGGCATGGGTCTGCACGGCAACGGCACCATTCCCGCCGTCTACTCCGCCCGGCTGCGCCTTGCCAAACGCGCAGGCATGCAGATTATTGAACTGGTAAAAAAAGATCTGAAGCCCCGGGATATTATGACCGAAGCGGCGTTCCGCAACGCCCTGACCATTGATATGGCGCTGGGCTGCAGCACCAACAGTATGCTGCACCTGCCCGCCATTGCCCATGAATGCGGCATTACGCTGGATTTGGATATTGCCAATGAAATTTCCGAGCACACCCCGAACCTCTGCCACCTGGCACCTGCCGGCAACCACTATATCGAGCAGCTGGACGAGGCGGGCGGCATTGCGGCAGTCATGCACGAAATTGCCAAACTCGGTCTTTTGGACACCTCTCTTACCACCTGCACCGGCAAAACCATCGCCGAGGATATCGAGGGCTGTGAAATCCTTGACACCGAGATTATCCGCCCCATCACCAACCCCTACAGCTCCCAGGGCGGCATTGCCGTACTCAAGGGCAATCTGGCGCCGGACGGCTGCGTGGTCAAGCGTTCCGCCGTTGCGCCGGAGATGATGCGCCACAGCGGCAAAGCGCGGGTATTCGACTGTGAAGAGGACGCGCTGGACGCCATTTACGGCGGCAGAATCAATTCCGGCGAGGTTGTTGTTATTCGCTACGAGGGTCCCAAGGGCGGTCCCGGTATGCGCGAGATGCTGAACCCCACCTCCGCTATTATGGGCAGCGGACTGGGCAATTCAGTGGCGCTGATTACCGACGGACGCTTTTCGGGCGCGACCCGGGGCGCCGCCATCGGGCATGTATCGCCGGAAGCGGCAGTCGGAGGCAATATCGCGCTGATTGAAGAGGGCGATATGATTGAAATAGATATCCCCGCCCATACCATCCAGGTGCTGGTTCCCGACGAGGAGCTTGCCGCACGCAAAGCGAAATGGCAGCCCCGCCAGCCGCGCATTACCACCGGCTATCTGGCGCGCTACGCCAAGCTGGTAACCTCCGGCAGCACCGGCGCGGTTTTGGAATAAGACAAAAAACAGTTTTTGGAACTTACGGAAATTTCAAAAAAATCCTTGCATTTTTCGTTATCTATGATAGAATAGTACTATCCCAGTGAAAAGGAGGTTTTTCCAATGGCTTTCAAAATTTCTGACGACTGCATCTCCTGCGGCGCTTGTGCGGGCGAATGCCCTGTCAATGCGATTTCCGATGGTGGTGACAAATATGTAATCGATGCGGATACCTGCATCGAGTGCGGCGCTTGCGCGAGTGTTTGCCCCGTTGGAGCCCCTGCTCAGGACTGATTGATTGAAACTCGATAAGGCGGCTGCTCACCGGCGGCCGTCTTTTTCATCGCTTTGGGAAGGAGCGATTCACATGGAACCGATTTGCTGCATTTTCGGCGCGGGCAGCTATTACGGCACCGAGCAGCTGCCGGACGGTGATTTTTTTGCCATATCCGCCGACGGAGGTTATGAAACAGCGCTGCGTATGGGCGTGAAGCCCGATTTGCATATCGGCGATTTTGACTCCCTGCAATCGGAGGCGCACGCGCCCGAAATCATTCGCCTGAGACCGGAAAAGGACGATACCGATACCCTGTCGGCGGTCAAGCTGGCGCTCGGTCGCGGCTTTCGTACCTATTACCTGTATGGCTGCACAGGCGGTCGAACAGACCATACCCTATCCAATATCCAGGTGCTTGCCGAATTGGCCAGAAGGGGCTGCCGGGCACGGATGATCGGCAACCGGGAAATTTTCGCCGCGCTGCATAACGACGCCATTGCCTTCTCAGAAACATCGCAGGGCATAATTTCTGTTTTTTCTCTCTCCGATAAAAGCCATGGAGTAACGGAAACCGGGCTGAAATACCCGCTGCACAATTATACCATGACCAACGGCTTCCCGATTGGCACCAGCAACGAATTCACCGGCCAACGGGCGGAAATCTCCGTTCAGGACGGAACGCTGCTGCTTGTTTATACGGACAGCGCGGTAGAGCGGCGCTTAGCGCCGCTCTAAGAGTGAAGAGTGAAGAGTGAAGATGTGGAAGGCTTCGCCTTAATTTATAGATAGTTTTATCAGATTGGGAAGAAAGAGAATAGAAGGGAAGAAAGATATAAACGAGGTATTTTTTATACCCACAAACAATCTATCATTCACGCCCGAAGGGCGTCCGAATCTTCACTCTTCACTCTTCACTCTTCACTCTTAAAATACCTCTTCACTCTTTATAATTCATTATAGCACTATATAATTCATTACAGCACTATTTACAAAAAAATAACCGCAGCGCCCTGCGCTGCACAAACAGGAGAACATATGATACCAAAAAACGGCGCCGTCTTTGATTTGGATGGCACATTGCTGGACTCGATGTGGGTCTGGAATGAAGTAGACAGACTTTTTTTGCAAAGCAAAAATTTACCGGCACATCCGGACTATATCAAAACCTTAGGTCCCATGGGCTTCCACCGGGCGGCGGAATATACCCGAAGCTATTTCGGGCTGGACGAGCCGGTAGAAAAAATATTAGAAGAATGGTACCTTTTGGCAAAGGACGCATACGATACCCGCGTACAGCTCAAAAGCGGTGCGGCGGAGTATCTGGAAATCTTGAAAGCGCACAATGTGCGCATCGGCGCGGCCACCTCGAACCACGAGGATTTATTCACCGGCACCTTAAAACGCTGCGGCATTTATGAATATTTCGACGCCTTTACCACCACCAGCGAGGTCAGCCGGGGCAAAAATTTTCCCGATGTCTATCTTCTGGCTGCCGAGCGCATCGGCGTTACGGCGGACGGCTCGGCGGTGTATGAGGACATTGCCGCAGGGCTCAGGGGCGCAAAAAGCGGCGGCTTTCTTACCGTTGGCGTCAAAGAAACCACTGCCAATGAAGACCAGCAGGAAATCCGCGCACTGGCGGATTATTATATTGAGGATTTCCGGGAGCTGCTGTAATCTCAAAGCGCCGCCCAGCGGCGCATCAAAAAACCGGCACTTGCCGGTTTTTTTCTTCATCTGCCGACTATTGAATGCTGCTTTACGGTTTTGTATAAAAATATTTGCCAAAGCAGGCGGTTATTCTCCGGTTTGTCGATAGATTTTTATCGAGTGATATGCCATAATCTATAATAGATAAAATTTTGATTTTATCAATGCACCTGTAGAAAGACGGAATCAAATATGCGCAGAACAAAAATTATTTGCACCTTAGGACCTGCCTGCCGCGACGAAGCGACGCTGACCGATATGCTGCAAAACGGCATGAATGTCGCCCGATTCAATTTTTCCCACGGCGACCATGCTTACCATAAAGACATGATGGATACCTTTCGCACTGTGCGCGACCGGCTCGGCGTACCCGCCGCCATTATGCTGGATACCAAAGGTCCCGAGATTCGCCTAGGCATACTGAAGACAGGCAAAGCGGTGCTGCAGGACGGACAGACCTTTACCCTGACGACCAAAAACATCACCGGCGACAGTACCGCTGCCTCCGTTTCCTATCGGGAACTGCCCCGCCAGCTGAAAACGGGCGATACCCTGCTGATTGATGACGGCAAAATCAGCCTGACGGTGGCGTCCTGCACCGAAACAGATATTGTATGCACCGTGGTGCATGGCGGAGAGCTGAAAGACAAAAAAGGACTGAATATACCGGATGTATCTTTGGATATGCCTTTTTTGAATGAGCAGGACAAAAAGGATCTGCTGTTCGGCATTGAACAGAAGGTCGATTATATTGCCGCTTCCTTTACCCGCAGCCGGGATGATATTGTCGCCATGCGCAAATTTATTGATTACAACGGTGGTCATTCCATTCGCATTATTGCAAAAATTGAAAGCATTGAGGGCGTAAAGAATTTTGACGAAATTTTGAAAGTGGCGGACGGCATTATGATTGCCCGCGGCGATATGGGCGTGGAGCTGGAATACGATATGCTGCCCGGCATTCAGAAAAAATGTATCCATAAATGCTGCCGTGCCGGCAAAATCGTGATTACCGCCACCCAAATGCTGGAATCCATGATACACTCCGCCACACCGACCCGCGCAGAAATCACCGATGTGGCGAACGCCGTATTCGACGGCACTTCGGCGGTTATGCTCTCCGGTGAAAGCGCTGCCGGCGACCATCCGGCGCTGGTGGTTCAGGTGATGGCGAAAATCCTTGCCCGCGCCGAACAGGATATGTTCGATATCAATCAGGGCATTCAAGCCCGTTATGACAACGACGAGTCGGATATTACCAATGCCATCTGCGACGCGGCGTGCACCACCGCCCGGGATGTACACGCCACGGCCATCATCGCCGTCACCGCCCAAGGCACCACCGCCCGCCGTGTGTCCAAATTCCATCCTTATGAACGCATCATTGCCTCGACCCCCGATATGAAAACCTTTCATCAGCTCTCTCTGTCCTGGGGCGTTTACCCGGTACTGGCGCTGATGCAGGATAACACCGACGATTTGTTCCTGCACGCCATTGACTGCGCCAAGCAGTTCGATCTGGTCTCCCCCGGCGACCGGGTGGTCATTACCGCAGGCATCCCCCTGAAACAGGCAGGCACTACCAATATCTTAAAAGTTCAGGTTGTAGAATAAGGTGCGGCCGCGCGCCTATTCTTGCCTTTCGCGCAGACCGAAAAGCAAAAGAATAATAATGGGAACTGTCACACAAATGGAAGCAGCAAAAAGGCTTTTATGTGCGGCAGTCCTTGTTTTTTTAAGCGTTTTTCGCCCGCTCGCGATACCTTTGTATTTTTTGGACGAAGAAAACGCTTTCTGCATCAAAGGGCAGCAGCTCCCTTTTTTTAGCAAAAAAATCATGTCTTTTATACAGAACATTCATAAGTACCCACTACAAATATTCACAACTGTCGTATATACTGTTCGTTAATCGTTTAACTTTTTGAGGAGGCGGATATCATGCAGGAAATGAAGACCCCGAAAAAGTCCTTGCTCTATTATTGCCTAATTGCTCTGCTGATTATTATGCTGCTGAATATTTTTGTTTTTCCCTTATTGCAGAATATGCATGTGCAGGAAGTCAGCTACAATGTGCTTTTGCAGATGGCGGACGATAAGAATATCGGTCAGGTGGAAATCGATGGCGATGAAATTCTGTTTACCGACAAAGACAACAAACAGATTTATACCACCGGCACCATGAACGACCCCGACCTGGTGCAGCGGCTGTATGATTCCGGCGCGGATTTCCGTACCATTACCACCGACGAAATGTCACCACTGGCATATTTTCTGTTCAGCTTTGTGCTGCCCACCGCGCTGTTCGGTTTCTTCGGCTGGCTGATATTCCGTCAAATGAAAAAACGCATGAACGGCGGCGCCAACCCCATGAACTCCATGACTTTCGGCATGGGCGGCATGGGAGGACTGGGCAGCGGCAACGCCAAGGTTTATGTCAAATCCGCCGACGGCATCAAGTTTTCGGATGTGGCCGGTGAGGACGAGGCGAAAGAACTATTGCAGGAAATTGTCGATTTTCTGCACGCACCGGAAAAATTCAGAGATATCGGCGCTTCCCTGCCCAAGGGCGCGCTGCTTTCGGGACCTCCCGGCACCGGCAAGACCCTCTTGGCCAAAGCGGTTGCCGGCGAGGCGGAGGTACCTTTCTTTTCCATCTCCGGCTCTGAATTTGTAGAGATGTTTGTGGGCATGGGCGCGGCAAAGGTACGCGATTTGTTTAAGCAGGCCAACGAAAAAGCGCCCTGTATTGTATTTATTGATGAAATCGACGCTATCGGCAAAAAGCGCGATGGCAGTCTTGGGGGCAACGACGAGCGCGAGCAAACCCTGAACCAGCTGCTGACGGAAATGGACGGCTTTGACGCCTCCAAGGGTGTTGTTATTCTGGCAGCCACCAACCGCCCGGAAGCGCTTGACCCGGCGCTTTTGCGTCCCGGTCGGTTTGACCGCCGCATTCCTGTGGAACTGCCCGACTTAAAGGGGCGCGAAGAGATTCTGCGCGTTCATGCAAAAAAAATCAAAACCGCGCCGGATGTGGATTTGCACAAGATTGCCCGCACCAGTTCCGGCGCTTCGGGCGCGGAGCTTGCAAATATCGTCAACGAAGCCGCTTTGCGCGCGGTACGCCACGGCAGAAAATCCGCCACCCAGGAGGATTTTGAAGAGAGCATTGAAACCGTAATTGCCGGTTACCGCAAGAAAAACGCCATCATGTCCGACAAGGAAAAAATGATTGTCGCCTACCACGAGGTGGGACACGCGCTGGTGGCAGCCAAGCAAACCGACTCCGCGCCGGTGGAAAAAATCACGATTATCCCCCGCACCTCCGGTGCCCTGGGCTACACCATGCAGGTGGACGAGGCGGACAAAACCCTTTTGACCAAACAGGAGCTTTTGAATAAGATTGCTACCTTTACCGGCGGACGCGCAGCGGAAGAGCTGATTTTCGGCGAGTACACCACCGGCGCATCCAACGATATCGAACAGGCGACCAAGCTGGCGCGCGCCATGATTACCCGCTACGGCATGAGCGATTCCTTTGATATGGTGGCGCTGGAAACGGTCAGCAATCAGTACCTGGGCGGCGACAGCTCCTTAGCGTGCTCACTGGAAACCCAAACCAAAATCGATGAGCAGGTGGTTGCGCTGGTTGCCGAGCAGCATAAAAAAGCCTATCAGATTCTTTCGGACAATGTGAGCGCCCTGCATAAAATCGCAAAACACCTGTATGAACAGGAAACCATTACCGGCGAAGAATTTATGCATTTGCTGCAATCGCAGTAAAAAAATTCAAAAACAGGTCTTGACAGTATAAATATACAGTGCTATAATACACCTAAACCGATGAGGAAGAGTGAGTAAACTTGTTCCTTCTTTCCACAGAGAGCCGCTGTTTGGTGGGAATGCGGCGAAAGAAACCAGGTTGAATGGACTTCCGAGGGCGAGCGGAAAGGGCTTTTTGGCTTGAGTATGTAAGACGGAGCGGCGCTTCGTAACCAAACGCCGGCATATGTTGGTATGCGCAGAGTGAGCGTGTTTACGCTAAGCAGGGTGGCACCGCAGGATTGATTTTTCAACTCCTGTCCCGGCAAATCGGGACGGGAGTTTTTTGTTTTCCCGTCCAAAAATGAAAGGAGAAAACACCATGAAAGACATTCCGTACAAAATCTATCTGAGCGAACATGAAATGCCAAAAAATTGGTACAACCTGCGCGCCGATATGAAAAACAAACCGGCGCCGCTGCTCAATCCCGGCACCTTACAGCCCATTACTGCCCCGGAGCTTTCCGGCGTATTCTGCGAAGAGCTGGTGGCACAGGAGCTGGACGACACCACGCCTTTCTTTGAAATTCCCGAAGAAATCCGCAATTTTTACAAAATGTACCGTCCCTCCCCGCTGGTTCGCGCCTATTGTCTGGAAGAAAAGCTGGGTACGCCTGCCAAAATTTATTATAAATTTGAGGGCAACAACACCAGCGGCAGCCATAAGCTGAATTCCGCCATCGCCCAAGCCTACTACGCCAAAAAACAGGGCTTAAAAGGCGTCACCACCGAAACCGGCGCCGGGCAGTGGGGCACGGCGCTTTCCATGGCCTGCTCGTATTTTGAATTGGACTGCAAGGTTTACATGGTCAAGGTTTCTTATGATCAGAAGCCTTTCCGCCGGGAAGTGATGCGCGTTTACGGCGCTTCGGTCACTCCCTCTCCGTCCATGGAAACCGAAGTAGGCAAAAAGATTTTGTCCGAGCACCCCGGCACCACCGGCAGCCTGGGCTGTGCGATTTCCGAAGCCGTGGAAAAAGCCATCACCTCGGAAGGGTACCGCTATGTGTTGGGCAGCGTTTTGAACCAGGTGCTTTTGCACCAGTCGGTCATCGGACTGGAAACCAAAGCTGCACTGGATAAATATGATATTCAGCCGGATATTGTCATCGGCTGCGCCGGCGGCGGCTCCAACCTGGGCGGTTTGATTGCTCCCTTTATGGGCGAGAAGCTCCGCGGCGAAAAGGATTACCGCATCATTGCCGTAGAGCCCGCCTCCTGCCCCAGCTTTACCAGAGGCAAATTTGCCTATGATTTCTGCGACACCGGCATGGTCTGCCCCTTAGCAAAAATGTACACCCTCGGCTGCGACTTCATTCCCGCGCCCAACCACGCGGGCGGTCTGCGGTACCACGGCATGAGCACCACCTTGTCGCAGCTGTACCATGACGGGCTGATGGAAGCGGTTTCCGTACCCCAGACGGCCGTCTTTGAAGCGGCGGAGCAATTCGCCCGGGTCGAAGGCATCCTGCCCGCGCCGGAGAGCAGCCACGCGATTCGCGTTGCCATTGACGAGGCGATGAAATGCAAAGAGACCGGCGAAGAAAAAACCATAGTCTTTGGTCTGACCGGCACCGGTTATTTCGATATGGTCGCCTACGAGAAGTTCCACGATGGTCTAATGGAAGACTATGTGCCCACCGACGCGGAACTGGCTGAAAGCTTTGCCAAGCTGCCGAAAGTATAAGTTCATTCCCCTCTTTTTCATACTTCCTACCTCTTTGCCCCGGAAAGCGATGCCTTACCGGGGCAATTCTGTTTTATCTAAGAAGCGATGAATCAATAGTATATAATTTTATTTGTAACTATTCCAGCAAAAAAACACCTCGAAACCCCATCGAGGTGTTTTTTTGCGCCTTAAAACCTTTAACAGCCGTGTTTTTTCCGGTATTCCTTCGGCAGACATTGGAACGCCTCTTTGAAAGCTGCCGAAAACTTGCTCTGGCTGTCATAGCCCACGGCGCGGGCAATTTCGGCAATGCTCTGCCGGGTCTCCACCAACAGCTTCGCCGCGTGCTCCATGCGGTGCTCTTTCATATGGGCGGCAAGGGATGAACCGTAAACAGACTTGAATACCGCTTTCAGGGTGGTTGGATTCATTAAATACTGCCGCGCCAGCGCTTCAATGGTAAAGCGGCGATCCAAATTTTGCATCAGCTGTTCGTGAATTTTGCGCACGGTTTGAATCTGCTCCGCCTGGTATTCACTCGAGACGCCGGCGGATTCTATTTTTATTTCCTGCAAATACAGCAGCAATTCCAGCGTTTTCAGGCGGCGATACGCCTGCTGTACCGATTCGGGCTGGTTATAAAAAAAGCGAAAAATCCCGTCTGTCTGCTCATTTCCGGCGAAATAAATCCCCTCGTTCGCACCGAATTTTTCCAATAGCCGCTGTCCGGTGCACGGCGTATCCGCCAAAAGCGGCGGCGGGTTCTCCATCAGCTGCTGCGTATCCAAAAACAGCAAAAACCCCTTATAAAACCCGTTGGGCAGCCGCAGCACGGAATCGGCGCAGTCCGCTAAGGTATGGACAGAAAAATCCCCCGCGCCAAGATACAAATGCCGCTCGCCCGCCAAAAGCCAGTCCATATGCCCGGCGATACAGTAGTTGACCACCAGCACCTGCTTTTGGGGCGGATGGGAACAGGGCATCGGATGTTCCGTCGTCAGCGCCAGAAAAGCAAATTCCACCCCCGGCAGCAGCGGCTCCCGGGGTCCCAAACCGTTTTGGGAGCAAAGGGGCGTGTTGTTTTGAGATTGCATGCCTGATCCCTCCCGCCGTCAATTGGGGCAGGCGATTTCCATCACCTGTTCAATCATCTGGTGCAAAAGCTGGCTTTGCCGGCTGTCTGCCGCCCGATAATAAACCTCTTTGCCCTCCCGGCGGCTCACCACCAGACCGCTGTCCCGCAAGGGGCGCAAATGGTGCGACACCGCCGGGCTGGACATGCCCAATATCGCCGAAAGATTGGTCACGCATTCCTCGCAATGGCATAAAAGCCAAAAAATGCGCACCCGCGTCGGGTCGCCAATCCGTTTAAAAACCTGGGCAATCGCCTGAAAATGCGCCACCTTGCCCACCTCCTGCTGTATCGACGGCGGCAGGGATTTCATATGATGCTCATGGGGCAATATCGCTTCTGCCATTTTGTACCCTCCGTTTCAGCCCGAACAGAAATGCTTTTCTCCCTTTTGGCAGAGAGTCCGCCAAAACGGTTGACTTGTTCAGCTGAAACCATTATACTGCAATTGTAACGATTAAACAAGTGCTTAATCGTAAAATTCAAGCTTTCAAAGGAGTTTTTCCCATGAAAAAGAGCTATAAAATTGAAGTGGACTGCGCCAACTGCGCCAATTTGATGGAACACGCCGCCCAAAAAACCACCGGTGTACAAAATGTCACCGTCAACTTTATGACCCAGAAAATGATTGTGGAATTTGCCGAGGGGCATGAGGCGGGCGAAGTGATGCAGGCGGTTCTCAAAGCGTGCAAAAAGGTAGAGCCGGACTGTGAAATTTACCTGTAACCCACTCGCCCAAACCGCCATGGTTTGGGCATTTGCTTATATATCACCTGCCGAAAGGAGCACAATTCATGCAAGCCTTTATTATTAACGGTCTGCTGCTTGTGGTCATCGCGCTGAGCGTGGGACTTTTGCTGTACAGCAAAAAAAGCAGCAGCGGCATTGCAAAAAAACAGCAAAAAATGCTCATACGCATTCTGCTGACCACCGTAGGGCTGCTGGTGCTGCAATTTATCAGCGCCGACCTCTTTAGCCGTTTGGACGGGATACGCTTCCCGTCCGCCGGACGCTGGATACGCCTGGCGCTGTACCTGGTGCTGTATCTGCTGATAGGCTTCGATATTCTGAAAAAAGCAGGCAAAGGCATTCTGCGCGGGCAAATTTTTGATGAAAACTTTTTGATGACCATTGCCACCATCGGCGCACTGGCGCTGGCAATTATTGAAAACGGCGAATATTTGGAGGCCATTGCGGTGATGCTGTTTTACCAGATTGGCGAATGGTTCCAGCGCTACGCCGTGGGCAAAAGCCGCCGGAATATCAGCGAGCTGATGGATATTCGTCCGGATTATGCTAATATTGAAGTGAACGGCAAATTGGAACAAATCGATCCGGATGAAGTGGCGGTCGGCAGCATCATTGTGGTGCAGCCCGGCGAAAAAGTGCCCATTGACGGCGTGGTTGTCGAAGGTCAGTCCAGCCTGAACACCAGCGCGCTGACCGGTGAGAGCCTGCCGCGGGATGTAAAAGGCGGCGATGAGATTATCAGCGGCTGCATCAATTTGAGCGGTCTTTTGAAAATTCGCACAACCAAAGAGTTCGGGGCGTCCACCGTTTCAAAAATATTGGATTTGGTCGAAAATGCCTCCTCCCGCAAATCCCATTCGGAAGATTTTATTTCCAAATTCGCCCGCTATTATACCCCGGCGGTGTGCATCGCCGCCCTGGCACTGGCTGTTCTGCCGCCGCTTGCAGCGCTGCTGTTTACGGACAGTCCCGCCGCCTGGGGCGACTGGATTTACCGCGCCCTGACTTTCCTTGTTATCAGCTGCCCCTGTGCGCTGGTTATCAGCATTCCCCTCAGCTTTTTCGCGGGCATCGGCGGCGCAAGCAAGGAGGGCATTTTGGTCAAAGGCTCCAACTATCTGGAAACCCTTTCCAAAACAAAAACCATCGTCTTTGACAAAACCGGAACCCTGACCCAGGGAGTTTTTGAGGTGAACGCGGTGCACCATTGCCCCATCGAGGAGGGGAAGCTTCTGGAATACGCGGCGCTGGCGGAGAGCGCCTCCTCCCACCCCATCAGCAAGAGCCTGCAAAATGCCTACGGTAAGCCCCTTGACCGCAGCCAGGTGGCGGATATTCAGGAGATAAGCGGGCACGGCGTGTTGGCAAAGGTAGACGGCATTTCCGTAGCAGCGGGCAACAGCAAATTGATGAAAAAGCTGAACATTCCCTACACGGACTGCCACAGCGTGGGAACCATTGTGCATATGGCGGTGGACGGTAAGTACGCCGGACACATTGTGATTTCCGATATAGTAAAACCCAGCGCAAAAACGGCCATTGCCGCCCTGAAGCGGGCAGGCATTGAAAAAACCGTGATGCTGACCGGCGACACCAAACCGGTTGCCGAAGCGGTCGCCAAAGAGCTGGGCATCGACGCCGTTTACAGCGAGCTGCTGCCGGCGGATAAGGTACAGCAGGTGGAACGGCTGCTTGCGGAAAAAAGCAATAAATCCATGCTGGCATTTGTGGGCGACGGTATCAACGATGCGCCGGTACTGACCCGCGCGGACATCGGCATTGCCATGGGCGCCATGGGCTCGGACGCGGCCATTGAGGCGGCGGATGTGGTGCTGATGGACGACAATCCGCTGCAAATCGCGAAAGCCATCAAAATCTCCCGCAAATGCCTCGGCATTGTATACCAGAATATCACCTTTGCCCTGCTTGTCAAATTCGCCTGCCTTGCGCTGGGCGCATTCGGCATCGCCAATATGTGGTTCGCCATTTTTGCCGATGTAGGCGTGATGGTCTTGGCCGTATTAAACGCCATACGCGCGCTGCGCATCAAATAAAGCGCCGCTAAGCGGCGCTAGTGATTAGTTGATAGTTGGTAGTGGTTAGTGTCGGACGCCCTTTGGGCGTGGATTGTAGATTGTTTTCTGCATATGGAAAGCATTGTGCATATATCTTTCTTCCCTATAACGCTCTATCTACCCAAATTGATAAAAACATCTATCAATCAAGGCGAAGCCTTCCAACACTAACCACTAATCACTAATCACTAATCCGCCGCAAAGCGGCGCTAAAAAAGCGGCAACCGCCGGGGTTGCCGCTTTTTTTTGCCTAATCGGTTACAGATCCAATCAGGTCAAATGATTGATATAGCTGATGAGGTGGACAAAGAAGTGGATAATCATGTAGAAGAAGCCAATAAACGGTTTGTCTTTGTTTTCTTCGTATTCATCGCACATCTTGCAGCGATAGCCGCTCCAAATGTCGTCTTCCTCGTCATCATCTTCTGGCGTAACGGGTTTACCGTCCACATCACAGATACCGTCGCCGTCCGCGTCCACATGACCGGTAGCGGGGGTGGTGATAACGGGTTCATCTACCGTTGCGCCGCAGGCGGTGCAGTAGGTGCCGCCGGTGTGACCGTCGGTTTCGCAGGTCGCCTCCGCATCGGGCATGGGAACCACATTGACATGGTTGCTGCTGTCATAGCCGCCGTACTCTCTGCCGCATTCCTCGCAAACCGCGCGGTCTACGCAGGTAGCCGTGCCGCCGTGGTGGGTATGACCGGTATCGGTAATCTCTCTGTCATACCAATAGCCGCAATTGATGCAGGTATAACGCATCAGACCGATACCATCGTCGGCATCTTCGGGATGCAGAATCAGAACACCTTCGCCATAGGTATGACCGGTGGCAGGAATGGACTCGGTGACGGTTTCACCGCAGACAGAGCAAAGCGCATAGCGGGAACCAGCCGTGGTGCAGCCGGGCTCAACGGTAACCGTCCATTCGCCAAGGGTATGACCGGTGGGTTCTTCGGTGCTAGTTTCCCTGATATCACCGCACACAGTACATTTCAGCTGCTTTGTTACGCCCTCGGTGCAGCTGCCGCCGGTGGTGACCCACTGGTAGTTATGCTCGGCCAGTTCGGTCAACGGTCTGGTTTCAAAGTAATCGCATTTTGAGCAATCGCTCTGTTCATAACCATAATCTTTGCAGGTGGATTCTACCTTTACATACCAATCGCCCATATCATGACCGGTGGCTTCTACAGGCTGTACATCGGTTTCATCGCAGTCTGTTCTGGTGCAATGCGCGGTTTTCTCGCCAGCCTCTGTGCAGGTCGGCTCTTTTGTGGTGGTATATGCACCCCACTCATGACCGAGCGCATCAACCGTTTCCTGCGGGGCTCTCACAACACCACAGGCTTCGCAGTGGGAGCCTTCGGTCTTACCAGGTGTGGTGCAGGTGGCAGCAATCGCAGCATCGGTTACGATATCTTCATGGTTTTCAGAATCCAAAGCGCCGGTAACATCGGTTTTGGTTTCATCGTAGGTATCGCCGCAGCCATTCGCGCAAGTATAAGTATACTTAATCGTAGCCGGGGTCTTGCAGGTAGCTTTCGTGATAACTTCGGTACCGGTGACTTGATAATCGTGACCGGTTTTCTCAATAGTAGCGCCGCCGGTTACCCATTTGCCGCAATCGTTACAATAGGTACCTGCTTCACGACCATCGGTGGTGCAGGTAGCAGCAACAGCATCCTTTTCTACAATACTCCCATGGTTGTCAGGATTCAAATTACCGTATTCCTGATGGCAAATATCACAAACCGGCTTGCTGATACAGGTCGCCGTACCGCCGGTATGATGACAGGTTTCTTTTTTCGTTACCTCGCAACCTTCGTGCGTACAATGATACACATAAACAGTACCTTCCTGTGCGCCATTATCCCATTCATGATCCGCATAGGGCGCATCATGCTCACCGGAAACGATGGTGTCACAGCAGGTGTATTTATAGTCACCGGTATTATACGGTTTTGTACAATCCTTCGGATCAACGATGGTACCTTCAACCAGAACGGGGGTCGAATTTGCATGGTTCTCAGCGTTTACGCCCGTTTCATTGCGTTTTTCTGTATATTCACAGTTAGCGCAAGCCCAAAGTTCATAGCCGCCCTGTTGGCAGTTCGCAAGCACAGTTTCTGTTTTCTCGAAATTGTGACCAGGAGCTGTAATCACAGTACCTTCTTCCTTTATCTGGTGACAGCAGGAATAACGAACATCGCCCGTATAGCCGTTTTCGGTGCAGGTAGCATCTTTCTGACCATCGATATAAGTATCAGTGGAAGAATGCTTATCCGGATTCTTTCCTGTATTGGAACCCTGAGTTACGATTGTTTTGCAACTCTCACAGTACCAATCGCCGCTGTATCCCTCTTCCGTACAAGTTCCTTCTTTTGCATTCTGCAAAATCAACTCTGAATGGTGTATGGAAGGATTAACAGCTGTTTCTATAGTCGTTGTATGGTCACAACGGATACATTTGTAAGTTTCGGTCGCTTTAATGACACAGTCGCCATCTGTAGACGAAACGGGGTCACCCTCGAAATTGTACTCATGCCCCAATGCCGGTTCATCTTCAAGGACTACAGCTTCAATCAAAGCACCGCAACCCTCTTCCGTGCAGTAGTACTCTATTTTTCCGGGATTCAAACAGTCAGCAGCAACATGTGTTCCTTCACCCTTAACGTGGGCGTCTGCAACGGGATCAACAGATTCTGTCCGGGTTGCGGAACAACCATCGACTGTGCATTCAAAAGTTCTTACACCGGGGGTTGTGCAGGTAGGACGAGTTGTGATTTCACCCTCAGCCTCCCAAACGTGGGCATTGGGATTGATTTCGCCATACTCAATAATATCCTCATCGCAGTTTACGCAGTCATACGCAACCCAAGGCGCATTCTGGCAATCGCCAGCAAAGCTTTCACCTGTCGGCTCACCCTTTACATGACCGGTGGCAGGCAGAATGATTTCTTGATAGGCCGTATTACAGACTGCACAATACTGATAGGCTAATCCTTCTTGCTCACAAGTTGCAGGCGTCTGCTCGACTTGTTTGCTATCCTCGTTATAGGTGTGCTCTTCTGTCAAATTTTGGAATGCCTCAAGATAAGCATCAATGGTCGAATCAACAGTGCTCTGAGAAGTAATGGGTGGATCTGTATCTCTTAATTCTTCCACCGCTGCTACGGCATCATTGTAAGCCTTTAATGAGGCTGCCGTATAGCAGGTACCGGTTACCTTATTATCGGCATAATGGGTGTCAAACTCAGCAAAGCTGGCTTTTTTCAGAAGTTTGTTAAATGCATCCGTCAAATTAGAAGCCAATGTATTGACTTCCTCTTGTTTAGTCTGCAATTCATCAGATCTTGCTTGGAAATCCTCTGCATTAACATTTGCGGAATTCGCATAGGGTTTCCATCTGTTAGGTGTAGTAAAAGCATCCGCCGCCTCATAAGCGGTAATAAACGCATTCCATGTAGCTGCCGTATAATCATCTTTCAGATTATCTCTGTCATTGTAATACGATGCTGCATTTGACAGCTGATTGTTTAAATTGGTTTCGTCCACATTGAACTCAAGCGCTTCTGCCGCCTGCCTCAATTTGCTCTGTGCAGCATCTAACGTCTCCTGTGTCGTTTCGCGGACTACAATTGCGTCTTTTGCCTCTTGTAAAGCAGTTAAAAACGCGTCCCAACTACCGGCAGTAACATATTCAGGAGAATTCCATTTTAAAAACGCATCCCTGAAAGCTTCCGCTCGATCAATCTCATCCTGCAAAGAAGATTTATCATAAATGGTAATATCCCAGAAAATTTCAGGATAATAGTTACCATCAGACGCAGGCGCTTGCTCACTGACAGAATCGGGCTTGCTGACATAATCGTATTCTTTCCACCATTCATCTTCCCAAGCCCAATTTTTTCCCCACTCTTGGAAAGCAACAAGTATGGGATTTTCTCCAGTTGTCGTGTAAGTTGCAGTACCCGTTTTACTGGGTGTGCCTTTTAGATAAATGGTTGCATAATGAGTTGAAATTCCATTACTTCTGTAAGTAATAGTTTCGTTTGACCAAGGAGCAAAAACATCATAATACACACCAACATCGTAAGTGGTTCCGTCCTCACTTCCAGGGCCGCCAGCATATATCTGACTAGTTCCTCCATCATTATTTGTCCACGGAGATGAGTCAGCAGAATAATCAGAGAAATAATCCTCCATTGTGAAATATCCGGAAGGATAATCATTTCTGGATAGAGAATTATTATCGCCCCATACGCCACCTGTTAACACAATACGAAATTTAGGAGAGTCTGAAGCACCAAAGCCCCAAGATACATCGAAACGGTATCCTGCAGACTCCAAAGTTTCACTCACATCCAAATAAATATGAGATGGATAAGATAACTTAAGCCATTGAGAGCTACCTTCTGTGCCCCAAACACCCCAGCGATCCATTGTGCCGTCCCAAACCGGTGTGCCGTATTGATCCTCTTTTTGGACATTGGCATTGCCATTATCTACAAGAGCATTAGCCGTCGGTACACACAGCACATAGCTGGTAAAACACATAACCAGGCAAAGGAAGACACTTACGACTTTTCGCCAGGCATGGTTTGTTTGTGCCATTTTCATCAACCTTTCTTCATTCTTTATTTTCATGCTGCGCCGCCGCACGGAAAGCGCACAAAAGGATTCCGTAAGACGGCAACGATACACAAGATAATTATACCGAATCTATCTGTGATTGGCAAGTTCACTTTATGCATTTTCTGTTTATTCACATTTGTTTTACATTTTCATCAAGTCAACACCATATTCCCGCCATGTTTTTTCATGCTTTGTGACGCAGCCGGCTCCATTTATATAAAATTATTATTTAATAATTACTATTATTTCATATTAATTATTAACTATAGAAGCCGGGTATCAATAAGCATGAATGCCGCAAAGCGACGCGCAAGGTGAATCCTTACGAAAAAAACAGAGCACAACCGAATCCGGCAGTACTCTGCTTTACTATAACCTATATATTACAGTACAATAATCTGTTCCCGTTCTGCGCCGACTGAAATATAGGTAATCGGGCAGTTCACGGCTTGTTCGATATACTTTACATACTTCTGCGCATTTTCGGGCAAGTCCTCGAATTTGCGGCAGCCGGAAATATCCGTCCCCCAGCCGTCCAGATATTCCACATTCGGCTTGGCATCGGTCAAATCCTGCCCCATGGGGAAGGCATGGACGGTTTTGCCGTTTACATCATAACTGACCACCACGGGAATTTTATCCAGATAGGACAGCACATCCATTTTGGTCAGCGCCAGCTCCGTGGCACCCTGTACCCAAACGCCGTATTTGGATGCGACCACATCAAAGCCGCCCACGCGCCGGGGTCTGCCGGTGGCCGCGCCGTATTCGCCGCCCGCCTTGCGGAGTTCCTCTGCTTCATCTCCGAACATCTCCGCGGTGAAGGGACCTTCGCCCACACAGGTGGAATAGGCTTTCATAATACCCAGCACCCGGTCGAGACCATGACCGGGAATGCCCGCGCCAATCGGTCCGTAGGCGGCAATGGTGGACGAAGAGGAGGTGTAGGGATAAATGCCGAAATCGATGTCCCGCAGCGCGCCGAGCTGGGCTTCAAACATAATATTTTTACCCTGCCCGATGGCTTCTTCCAGATACACACCGGTATCGCAGATATAATCCAGCAGCGGCGTGCCGTATTTTTCGAGCCAGGCAAGCATTTCGTCATACGCGAAAGGCTTTGCGCCGTAAACGCCGGTAATGGTCAGATTCTTCCATTCAAGAATATTTTTCAAATTCTTTTTCAGCGCTTCCGGCTGTTTCAAATCGCCCATGCGCAGCGCTTTTTTCAGATACTTATCGCCGTAAATCGGCGCGATGCCCCGGCGGGTGGAGCCGTATTTCGCGTCCTTGAGGCGTTCTTCCTCCAGACAATCCTGCGCCACATTGTAGGGCATACAGATAACCGCCTTGTCGCTGATTTTCAGGTGCTCCGGCGTAATGGTCACGCCGCCTTCGCGCAGGCGACCGATTTCGCCGCATAAATGCGCAATATCAATGACCATACCATTGCCCATCACATTGACAACCTCAGGGCGCAAAATGCCGGAGGGAAGCAGATTCAGAATAAATTTTCCCAAATGATTGACCACGGTATGACCGGCATTGTTGCCGCCCTGATACCGACAGACAATATCCTGCTGCTCGGAAAGCAAATCGACCATACGCCCTTTGCCTTCGTCGCCCCAGTTAATACCGACAACGGATGTTAACATAATTCATACGCCCTTTTCTTATATATTATCCGCATTTACAGCGCGTCGCAAAGCGCCGCTTTGCGACTTGTTTATCATAGCATAAATCCGCCGGTGATTCAATATGATGCGACTTTTTTATTGGTATGTGTTCGGGATTCTCTGTTTTTCATCAAAAAAAACGACCGAAAAACGCAACTTTCTCTAAATTTCATCTTTATCTTAAAAATCATCTGTGTTACAATAAAAGTGATAAAATTTTTTGACGATCGGAAGGGTGCAGATGAACAATCAAACCGTATTGATTCTGGATTTCGGCGGACAGTATAAAGAGCTAATCGCCCGCCGTGTGCGGGAGTTGGGGGTTTACTCCGTTATTAAGCCCGGCAATATGCCTATTGAAAAAATTAAGGAAATGAACCCCATCGGCATTATTTTAACCGGCGGTCCGAACAGCGTATATGCCGCCTCTTCCCCTAAATGCGACCGGGCGGTGCTGGAATTGGGCATTCCCATGCTGGGTATTTGCTACGGGATGCAGCTAATGACCTATCTGTTGGGCGGCGAGGTTTCCCCTTGCGACAAAAGCGAGTACGGGCGGGTGGATGTTACCGTTGATCCGAGCGCCAATTTCTTTACGGGGCTTACGGAAAACCAATGCACCCTGATGAGCCACACCGATTTTGTTTCCCGCCTGCCGGAGGGCTTCCGCGCTACGGCGCACAGCGCCGACTGCCCCGCTGCCGCGGCGGAGAATGTGGAAAAAAACCTCTATATGACCCAGTTCCACCCGGAGGTGGAAAATACCAAAAACGGCAAAAAAATGCTCCGCCGTTTTCTGTATGCCATCTGCGGCGCCAAGGGCGACTATTCCATGAAGGACTATTTGCAAAAGCAAATTGCTGCCGTGCGTGAGCAGGTAGGTGACCACAAGGTGATTCTCGGTCTTTCGGGCGGCGTGGATTCCTCGGTCTGTGCGGCGCTGCTGTCCCGCGCCATCGGCAGCCAGCTGGTCTGCATTTATGTGGACCATGGCTTTATGCGCAAAAATGAAACCGAAGAAATTTGCAAGACCTTCGGCGCCATGGATTTGGAGTTTGTCTGTGTTCGGGCTCAGGATCGCTTTTTGGCGCAGGTTGCCGGGGTCAGCGAGCCGGAAGTGAAGCGCAAACGCATTGGCGCGGAATTCCCGAAGGTGTTCTATGAACAGGCCGTGCGCTATGCCGGCGAAGCCTTTTTGGCGCAGGGCACGATTTACCCCGATGTGATTGAATCCGGCAGCGGCGGCGCGGTCATCAAAAGCCACCACAATGTGGGCGGTCTGCCCAAGGAGCTGGACTTTTTGGGCGTTGTGGAACCGCTGCGGGGGCTGTTCAAGGACGAGGTGCGCAAGCTCGGCAGAATGCTGGGACTTCCCAAAGAGCTGGTACAGCGCCAACCCTTCCCCGGTCCCGGACTGGCGATTCGCGTAATTGGCGAAATTACCAAAGAAAAGCTGGATATTCTGCGGGAAGCGGATGCCATTCTGCGGGAAGAGATTGCCCATTCCGGCAAGCGAGCCGACCAGTTTTTTGCCGTGCTGACCAATACCCGCTCCGTGGGCGTGATGGGTGACGACCGCACCTATAACTATGTCTGCGCCCTCCGGGCCGTAAGAACCAACGACTTCATGACCTGCGAATACGCCCGCCTGCCCCACGCCCTGTTGGCAAAAATTTCCTCCCGCATCACCAACGAAGTCAAAGGCATTAACCGGGTAGTCTATGATATTACAGATAAACCCCCGGCGACGATCGAGTGGGAATAAAACGAAACACCGTAAAAAACCAGTATTTATGCGGGTTTGCGGCGTTTACAGAAGTCTTTGGCAGGATGAATAACATCCGCAGTAGAGCAATGGAGATTGTAAATGCAGAACTGATTTACAGTTAACACAATAGCGGGATGGTGACTTATCATCCTGCTATTTTTTATTTAATTTTATCTGAGAACTACTCATGAATGCGTGAGTTAAACTTGAATTTTCATTTAAATTGTGCTATAATATGTTCATCCTTACGAATGGGGTAATGAAATGACTGTTAGCTATGATAAACTATGGAAACTGCTTATTGATAAGAAAATGAATCGAACGGACTTGAAGAATGCGACAGGGGTTAGCTTTAATGTCCTTGCTAAAATGAGCCGCAATGAATTTGTGTCACTGGAAAGTTTATGTAAGATATGTTCTGTGTTGGGCTGTGATATTGGTGATGTAATGGAGTTTATAGAAAATGAGCCTGCTTGATTTTGTCCTTCAAACTACAAAGAAATATATCGAACAGATGCCGAAATCTCAGCGAAAAAAATATGGACAGTTTTTTACGAGCAAAGAAACTGCTGTATTTATGGCTGAGTTATTTGAAGTGCCTGTAGATAAAGAGCAGCTTCATATTCTTGACGCCGGAGCTGGCTCTGGCATATTGTCTGTTGCGCTAATTGAAAAATTACAAAGGACACCGCAGCTACGGCATATACACTTGGTATGTTATGAAAACGATCCTCAAATCATTGAGGTGTTGCGAGCAAATCTTCAGTGGGTTTGCCAGCATTCTACATTAAGAGTTGACTATGAAATACGAGAAGATAACTATATTTTGAGTCAAGTGTTAGAGTACAATGGAATGCTTGGGGCTGAGCCCAATCCTCTTAAATATGATATGGTAATCGGGAATCCGCCTTATATGAAGATCGCAAAAGATGCTCCAGAGGCTAAAGCAATGCCTGATATTTGTTATGGTGCGCCCAATCTGTATTTCCTTTTTGCTGCTATGGGAATGTTTGATTTGTGTCCAAATGGCGAATTAGTATATATCATTCCTCGCTCTTGGACTTCGGGTGCTTATTTCAAAAAATTCCGGCAGAAGTTTCTTGATGAGGGGACTTTGGAACATATCCATTTGTTTGTAAGTCGTGACAAAGTGTTTGAGAAAGAAAGTGTACTCCAGGAAACCATCATCATAAAAGCTAAAAAAACAGCAGTTAAGCCCCAGAATGTAACAATCACAACTACGCAGAGCAATGCTGATTTTTCCCACAAAACGGTCTTTTGTGTCCCTTATGATACGGTTATAAATGGAGAGGACAAATATGTATATTTGGCGACAAATGCCGAGGAAGTCGAAGTCCTAAAGAGATTAAATCGGCTGCCTGATACTTTGCCAAGCATAGGTCTCAAAATGAAAACCGGCCTAACGGTTGACTTTAGAAATCGTGAAGCATTGAGAGATCATGCAGAAGCAAATGCGGTTCCTTTGTTCTATTCTCAACACATTAAGAGCGGCAAAGTTGAGTTTCCGATTGGCAAAGAAAGCGAATATCTTGTTACTGAACAAAATGGGCTTTTGCAGAAAAATTCAAACTATCTTTTTGTCAAACGGTTTACAGCAAAGGAAGAACATCGGAGACTGCAGTGCGGTGTTTATTTGGCTCGCAAGCACCCGGAATATGACGAAATTAGCACACAGAACAAGATTAATTTTATCTGCGGCCAGCATGAATTATCTGAGTGCATTGTATATGGCCTGTATGTGCTGTTTAATTCCACACCGTATGACTGTTACTATCGAATTTTGAACGGTTCCACACAAGTCAATTCTACCGAGATCAATTCGATGCCGGTGCCTCCGATGAACACGATTGAGGCTATGGGCAAGGCGTTGATTCGGAGCAAAGATATGTCGGAAGCCTCTTGCGACAATATTTTAAGGAGCTTTATATGAGTAAGTTATCAGATGCAAAAGAAATTTTGAATGCGCTGCAAGTCCCGACAAAGCAGCAGAACGGAATGTGTTGCTGTGTTTTGCTGGCGATGGCAGGGCTTACGGAAGAACTTCCTTGGTCTGAGGCCACAAATAATTGGATTCGGATACATGATGTGATTGCTTTTGCCAACAGCAATTATGGTATGACCTATGCGGAGAACAGCAGAGAAACTTTTCGCAAGCAGGCGATGCATCACTTTAGAAACGCTGCATTCATTGAGGACAATGGCAAAGCAACGAATAGCCCGAATTATCGCTACCGCCTGACAGATGAAATGCTCCGCCTAATTCAGAGCTTTGGACAGAATATGTGGAATGAGCGGCTATCTACATTCCTTGAACACCATGATACCCTTGTTGAAATCTATGCTTCTAAGCGGGCCATGCGGAAGATGCCGGTGAAAGTCAATGGAGCGGATTTTACATTCTCCCCTGGAAAGCACAATCAGTTGCAGAAAGCGATCATCGAAGAATTTGCACCGCGCTTTGCTCCAAATTCGGAATGCCTCTATGTTGGAGATACCATTGAAAAGGATTTGGTGAAGAACGAGGATAAGCTTCGTGAACTGGGATTTGCTATCACATTACATGATAAGATGCCGGATGTGGTCCTCTACTCAGAGGAGAAAAACTGGTTGTATTTTATCGAGTCAGTGACATCTGTTGGGCCAATGGAGCCGAAACGCATCAAAGAGATTGAGGAAATGACCGCCGATGTGACTGCGGGGAAAATCTATGTAACTGCTTTCCTTGATTTTAAGACATTCAAGAAATTCTCTGAGGCACTTGCTTGGGAAACGGAAGTTTGGATCGCTGATATGCCGGATCATATGATTCATTTGAACGGGGACAAGTTTTTGGGGCCACGGAAGTAGGTGAGATATATGAATAAAATCTACAAATGGTATCATGGACTTTCCAAACAAGTACATGACAGTATCGCTATTTCTGTGACTGTTGTGGGGCTGCTTTCAACTATTCTATCCATTTTGGGAATTTCATTAGGTGACATACAAGGACTAAATCTTTATATGCGAATAGGTGCTGTTGCTTTAGCCTTCATTGTAGTATATGTGTTTGCTTACATGGCTATTGGCAAGATATTTAGAGAGTCTGTAAATATCACAATTCGACAGACATCCGTCTCTATTAGCTGTGGAGATATATTTGAAGCTCAAGAATTAAGAGTTATAGGTTGCGATACACACTTTGATACTAGGATTGATGATATTGTAATATCAAAGAAATCTCTTCACGGACAGTTGGTTCTGGAGCACGGGAATAAGGGCGAAATAGACATGGCTATAGAGGCTGAAGCAAAACGCCTTGGATTGCAGAAAAACAACGATGGATTGTACGATTTTCCGCTTGGCACTATAGTGCGTTATGACAGCAGCGTTGATAACCATACATATTTAATGCTAGCTATGTCGGAGTTAAATTCTGATTATGAGGCTCATACAAATATGGCCAAGTTTGAATTAATGCTCATGAAGATGTGGAAAGAAATCAGCCGTGTCTATGCACTCAATGATGTAGTCCTTCCTGTATTGGGAACAGGTATTCCCAGATTTGATGATGGCCCGAAAGATAAGGAAGACTTATTGAGGTGTATGTTATGTACACTTAATAGCAGCGGCGTGACATTGAAATCCAAGGTGAAAGTGCTTATCTATGGTAATATTAGAGATATACCTCTATACGAATATAGAAATATGTTTTCAACAACATTAAGGAGGTAAGTTATGTCAAACAGAACAGCAAATTATGCAGCTTTTTATGTAAAAGAACCATTTAATGAATCTAATCTGGGGGCAAATGCTACACCAGACTTTCTTTATTACAACCAACTTCGTGCATGGAAAGGAGCAGACAGTTCTTTTCCGTTTGTTGACGCTCATGCTAAAAACTATAATGTTCGTGATGGTAGCGAGTGGCAAACGCTGAAAAAGAGATTGCATGATCGCCTTTCCGCTTCCAAGAATATTGTGCTGTTTTTAAGTGATAACACTAAAAACAGCACGGCGCTGCGTGAAGAAATTGATTATGGTATTAATACAAAAGGGCTTCCTGTTATTGTTATATATCCAGGCTTTAAGGAAAAGTCTGACATTTGTTGTTCGACTGGTATTCGGAAGAAGGTTAAAGATTTGTGGGATAAATTGCCTGTATTTCGAGATAGTATGAGTAAAGTTGCCACACTACATATCCCCTGTAAAAAATCGCTAATTGTTAGTGCTTTAAAAGATGATGATTTCAAAGTTCAAACTATGACAAAAGCGGCAGCATATTATTATAAACTTGACTAAGTCAAAATATGTGCCATGCCTATGACTCTGATATATGATGGCGGCAACACCATGGCAACAAAAAATCAGATAGCCCAAACTATCTGGATAATGAAAACAATAGAAACACTCTGAGCTAAATCCCATAAGCAAATCTGTTTAGAAAACTTCTGGCAGGAGCGAGTGGGAATAATACCATATGGCTTTCAAGTGCCCGAAAAACCTTGTATTTTCGGGCACTTTTTACAACCAACAAATAATTGATACTACCAGTGATACCAAATTGATACCGCTAATTTAGAACTCATATTGAATCCGAAAATGATATCTTGTTAGCGTGCAATAAATCGAGGTAAAAACAATGTATAAGAAATTGCAAGCGCTTTTACCGAATTTTATAATTGAACCTGTAACCATAGATAATCTTTCAACTTACGAACCCATTTTCTACAGCAATGATGAATATTACTATTTGACCGATGGGCATCGAGCGACAAGAGAACTGTGCGAGGATACCCTTTGTGATTACCCGCCCTATAAGGTGTATAGCGTTGGCGTGTCTCAAAATGGACAGGCAATTTCTTTTTTGAGTATTCTTGAAGGATATCCCGACGCGGACACTTTATATATTGGATTATTAGTTGCAGATGGAAAATTTAAGCGAAAATCCATTGGCTCAACAATCATGACGGTTCTTTTCACGATTGCCGCTGATATGAACTTCAAAACTTTGAAACTGTCAGTACAAGAAAACAATATTAGTGGGCTTAATTTTTGGAAAAAGATGGGCTTTTATGAAATTGACCGTTGCACTTGCGACGGGTTTGACAATCTATCAATGAAATATGATATTAGCTAAAAATTACAGAAAGCTTAATTCAATTTTTCGTGTGGAGCCTTTATCGTTTGATTATATCACATCAGCTCGAATAAGTCTATCCGCGCTGATGTGATTTTTTGCGGTACTTGTAGCGTTACAATAGAAGTGAGACTAAAAGGAGATTGAAAAAGCGACTGAGCCGAGATAAGATAGAATAAGAATCACGACAAACCTACGCTATCAAGAAAGGACTCAATCGCCATGAATAGTATAGCAC
>CASFEZ010000021.1 GCA_949293815.1 uncultured Eubacteriales bacterium
TTCAAATTAAAAAAGGAGAAATTTTCGCTCTGCTCGGCGTAAACGGAGCAGGCAAAACGACAACGCTTGAATGTATCGAGGGCTTAAGAAACTATGACAGTGGTGCGATTACTGTAAACGGAAAAATGGGGATTCAGCTGCAGTCCTCCTCTTTGCCCGCCCATATCAAGCCGATGGAGGCTGTAAAGCTGTTTGCAAAATGGAATAAAGCAAAAATTGATGCTACCATGTTAAGCGGTCTTGGTATCAAAGAAATAGAAAAGAAGCAGTATATACAATTATCCACAGGACAAAAAAGACGATTGCATCTTGCTCTTGCGCTTATCGGCAATCCCGATATTATTTTTCTCGATGAGCCGACTGCGGGACTGGATGTCGAGGGTAGACTATCGCTCCACGAACAAATCCGAAAGCTCAAACACATAGGAAAAACAATCGTCTTGGCAAGCCACGATATGGCGGAAGTAGAAACCTTATGTGACCGCATTGCTATTTTGAATAACGGAAATATTGCCTTTTGCGGTACAGCTTCGGAACTGACCGATAGGGTTGGAAGAAAATATTTTATCCATATCAAGACCCAGCAAGGAGACAATACTTTTGAAACGGACAATATCGAAGACGATTTGATTTCCTTGCTGGGCGAATTAAAGCAGAAAAAAATTCATGTATTAGATATTAAAGTTGATCGCGGCACGCTGGAACAGCATTTTATTGAAATGGCAAGGAGGAAAGCAGAATGAGCGCATTTTTATATGGCGCAGCGCTACAGTGGAAATTGGACATACGCAGTAAATCTTTGCTGGTAACCTGCTATATTGTTCCGCTTATTTTCTTCCTTTTGATGGGTGGCATTTTTACTTCTGTTATGCCTGAAATGAGAGACACATTGATACAATCTATGATTGTGATGAGCGTTTCCATGGGAGCGTTTATTGGAGTGCCGCCCTCCTTGATTGAAACGTATGGAAGTGATGTAAAAAAGGTTTATAAGGCAAATGGCGTACCGTTATATTTAGGTCTTGTTACCATGTTCCTTTCTGCATTTGCGCATTTGATGATTAGCTGTGTCATGATATTGCTGCTTGCACCGATATTGTTTGAGGCGGCTTTGCCGGTACAGCTTCCCATTTTCTTTCTTGCGCTTGCCATATACATTATGGTATCGCTGAGCGTTGGCTGTATATTAGGGCTGGTTGTAAAAAATCAGGCAAAGCTGACAATGATTGCGCAGCTTGTGTTTTTACCCTCGATTATGCTTTCCGGGATTATGTTCCCTATCGACTTGCTGCCCGATTTTCTGAAAACCATAGGGCGTATTTTCCCCGCTTCTTGGGGATACCGATTGCTGTTAGACCATGGTTTTTGCCTTGAAAACCTATGGTATCTCATTCTTGTATTCTGTGCGTCAGTAGTGATGTGTGCAATACTTTTGAATAAGCAAAAATCCAAATAGCATGAAGAATCGTGGATACATATTTTACATGATTTGCTTTTGCTGTTGTATATGTCATGATGTGCCGGGCGGAAAAAGATTGCATCCGCCCCTTTTTCCTGTTATAATAACGGGGTAATCTCTTCTGAAAAGGTGGTGCGCTGCATGCAGATTTTGATGGTCGGCGATGTGGTCGCGGGACCCGGCAGGCGGTTTTTGCAAAAAAATTTGCCCGGCTTTAAGCGGTTCAACGGTGTGGATCTGTGTATTGTCAACGGCGAAAATGCCGCCGATGGCAACGGCCTTACCCCCGCGGCGGTCGAGGAGCTGTTTGCGGCGGGCGCGGATGTGATTACCACCGGCAACCATGTATACCGCCGCGCGGAGGTCTATGATTTGCTGGAGCGCGAGCCGTATCTTGTCCGTCCCGCCAATTTTCCCGCCGGGAATCCCGGCAAGGGGTACTGTATCGTGGACAAGGGCGCGTATTTGGCGGCGGTGGTCAATTTGGCGGGCATCACCGGCATGGACTACGCCAACAATCCCTTTGATTGTATCGATGCCATTCTGCAAGAGCTGACCCGGCAGCGGGTGAAGGTCATTGTTGTGGATTTTCACGCGGAGGCCACCAGCGAAAAACGCGCCATGGGCTTTTATCTGGACGGCAAAATCTCCGTATTGGCGGGTACGCACACCCATGTGCAGACCTCGGACGCCTGTGTTTTGCCGAAAGGGAGCGGTTACATCACCGATCTGGGCATGACCGGCGCGGTACAGACCGTGCTGGGCGTGGCTCCGGATATTGTGATTCGTAAATTTAAGACCAATCTGCCCGCCCGGTTCCATACGCCGGACGGCGAATGCGATATGGAAGGATGTTTGTTTGATGTGGACGAAAAAACAGGCTTATGCCGCAGCGCCCAAAGCGTGCGTATTCTTTAAGCTCTGTGCGCTGCTTTGCGCATTGGCGCTGATCTTTTCCGCCTGTGCATCTTCTGAGACGCAGCAGGAGGAAACCGAGCCGACCGCCGAGCCGCTTGCGCAGGTTGACCTCAAAGCCCCTTATGCCGCGTCGGACAGCCTGAATCCCTTTTATTGTACCACTTCGCTGAACGCTTCGCTGCAATCGCTTTTGTATGAAGGGCTGTTTTCCCTGCAAACCGATTTAACCCCCCAGCCGGTTGTGGCGGTGTCTTATACGGAGGAGGCGGACAGCTTAAAAGTTGTGCTGCCCACCACCGGTGTGTTCAGCGATGGCTCCGCCGTTACCTCTGCGGATGTGGTCTATTCTTTTGAAAAAGCAAAAAACTCCGCTCGTTACAGCCAGGAGCTGCTCAGCATCTCTGAGGCGGCGGCGGATTCTCCCTTGGAAGTGACCTTCCGTTTTTCCGACAGTCTGCCCAACCGGGTGCAGCTGTTGACCTTTCCGATTGTGAAAAACCGGACGGCGGAATCGGCAGACAGCCAGCCTGTGGGGACCGGCAAATATGTTTTATCTGTGCAGGAAGATACGGTTGTGCTGACCCGCCGCGCCGATGATACCGTGTCCCAGGTGCGTTCCATTACCCTGGTGCCGGTGAGTGACAGCGCAAAGCTGATGTATACGCTGCAAACCGGAGAAATTGACTTCTTTGTTTCCGATTTGTACGGCGCGCGCATTTCCCGCTCCAGCGCAAAGATGGTTTCCGTCCCCTGCGGCAATCTCGTCTTTATGGGCGTGAACAGCAATTCCTACTCTCTGACCTTTGAAAATGTGCGGCAGGCGATTTCGCTTGCCATAAACCGCGAGGAGATTGCCGGCAGCGTCTATAGCGGCAATGCGACCGCTTCGGTATATCCCCTGCGCCCAGGCAGCCGGTTTTATACCGCCAATGTTCCCGCCGATGCCTCATGCGCGGTGGACTATACCCAGGCGGAAAATTTGCTGGTGCAGGAGGGGTATACCAATGTGGACGCCGAAAGCGGTGTGCGCAGCGGCGATAAGGGTACTTTGCGCCTGACGCTTCTGGTCAACAGCGAGAGCGGCTATCGGGAAGAAACGGCCGTGTGCATACAGGACAGTCTGGCGCGGGTCGGCATTGGCGTTACCATACAAAGCCTGCCCTATGAGGAATATATACAGGCGCTGACCGATGGAAATTATGATTTATATCTCGGCGAAGTGAAATTGCCGAACAATGGCTCCCTGTCCGCCTTTTTCGGCGGCGGCGCCTCCTACGGGATTTCGGAGCAGTCCGCTTCGTATCTTTCCTGGCAGGAGGTTACAGCGGGAACGGTTTCCATGGCGGCGTTTTTAACGGAGTTTGATACACAGCTGCCGTTTTTCCCGCTGGTTTTCCGGAATGATGTGCTGGTTTGCTCTGACTGGATTACCGTTCCTGAATCCGGGCAATGCTTTGCGGATTGCTACAGCAATATTGCGCAGTGGCGCATGACCGAGGAAAGCGCAACCTCGGAAAACACAACGGAATAAAGGCGCGTCCTTTGCGTACGCGAGAGAGCGCATGTAAAGAACGCAGCAATACGGGGAAGAGGGGAATATTTTAATGATTATAAGAGAAGAAAAGCAGCAGGACTTTCCGGCAGTTGATGCGCTGATCCGCTCGGCTTTTGCCCACGCCGCCCACAGCGATGGAACCGAGCAGGATTTGGTGGCGGCGCTGCGGGACAGCGATGCGTTTTTGCCGCCGCTGTCGCTTCTGGCCGAGGAAGCGGGCATGGTTATCGGATATATCCTGTTTACAAAAGTCAATATTGGAGATGGTGTGGCGCTTGCGCTTGCGCCGCTGGCTGTACTGCCTGCCTTTCAAAGGCAGGGCGTTGGTAAAGCGCTGGTGCGGGAAGGACATCGCCGCGCCGCGAACCTCGGATACGGTCTATCCGTCGTGCTGGGGAGCGAAACCTATTACCCGCAGTTCGGGTACCTTCCCGCTGCCGATTTCGGCATCGTTCCGCCTTTTGAGGTGGACAGTAAAAATTATATGGTATGCCGTTTGCGCGAGGATGCCGCTGCTTTGCGGGGAACCGTTCGCTATGCAAAAGCGTTCGGGTTGTAATACAAGAACCGAAGAGAGCCATTGGGCGGTCTTCGGTTCTTTGTTTGTTAAGTTGATTGAACCGCCGCTTGCGGAACCGCATGTGCGGTGGTGTGAGAGGTCGGAAATTCCTCAATCAGAGGAATTTCCTCCTGCTCGATTAGGTTGCATTTTTTGTTTGAATGATGCGGCGTTACGCCTCGCAGCTTTTCTCCAGGGGCTGCTTTTTCGTCCTGCGGTAAAGGGCATATCCGCCGATGCAGCCGGCGGCAATAAAAACCGCATACAAGACCATGGAAATCAGCGTGTAAACCAGCCAATCCCCGTTAACCCAACGCCGTATAGATTCGCCGAACACATTTGCGCCGAGGGCAAAGGGAAGCGAAAACCACGTAAGAATATCACTGAGCGTAAGCATCCAGCCTTGCCCATACGGCGCATAAAAGGCGGTCAACAACAGAGCGCCCAATACATAGCTCAGGGGCGGAATCAGCAGCACGGCGCAAACGGTTCTGTAGAAATGAATGTGCTTCCTGCTTCCGGCCTGTCTTCCGCAGAGAAGGCAAAAGCCAATCAGCAAAAACGGCAGCAGAAACCTTAGCGGCGCCGTTGCGTTCCGTATATTGTTCGAGAGCTCCGGGGTAAAATAGCCGGAAAGCAGCAGCACGATAAGCCACAGCAGCGCCGTTATTCCAAAACCGGAAAGAATTTGCAAAATGATAGAATCTTTATTTTTTAGCATGAAAAATCCCTCCTTGCTTTTGATATCAAGCAAAAGATTTACAGATTTGCTCTGTCTGCAATCGTGTCGGAATGGGTCGCTTCCGCTTGTGTTCTTCGATAGAGAAGCCAACCGCCGAGGAGGACCGCGCCGATACATAGGATGTACAGCAAAAAGGCAAATTCCAAGCTGCCATCATAGCTTTTCCAGCCGAACCAATCCTCCAAGCATTGGGCAAATCCCATGGCGCCGGAAGATAAAGGGAGAATCCCATAGCCGCAGCCAATCAATATGGCGGCATACAGCACCTGCGGCAGAATGTTTTCAAGCGCGCTCACGGTAAAAAGACAGAGCAGATAGCACAACAGCGGCAATACGAGCATAACGCAAACGGTGGCAAACAACGGCTTCCATTTGCGCCTCCCCGCAAGATGCCCGCATAGCATGCCAAAGCCGGCAAGCAGCAGCGGAAAGAGAAAGCTCAAAGGCGCCACCCTTGTGGAGGTTGTGGTGACATCAAATGTGGCAAAATACCCGGACACCACAAACCCGAAAATCCAAACCAGCGCCGTTCCCGCAACACCGCCAAGCACCTGCAAAAAAGAAGATAATTTTCTGTTATTCATATTAGACCACCCCTTCTGACGGGGAAGATGTGCGCCTTTTGCGGCGGTCAATGCTGCGGCAGGTCAGCGCAGCTGCCAAAAGCGACAGCAATACACAAGCCGGATAAAACAGCAACAGGAGTAAGGTTGTTACATCCTCAGACAACGGCATGACCGGCATATTCGCGGCAAGAGCCAGCGAACAGGTAAGATACGGAGCCGTCAGCACCCCCAGCGGCAGCAGCAGCTCTCTGCCAAAACCGGTGGTTTGCAAAAGATAATCAAAGAGCCCAGTGAGCCCATAGCAGATGATGGGAACCGCCAAAGCGCAAATCGCCGCCAATACAAAGGCTTTTTTCTGCCTTTTCACTCCGTACAGGCAAACGCCCGCCGTATACAGAGCCCACAGCAGCACAAACATCGACCCCAGTCCCATGACATTGTGTATGGGCAATACAATACCGTACCCAACCGTGCCGCCTGCCAGCAGCAGCCCCGCGCTCCATAAAAGCGCAGCCGCCAAAGAACCGCAAATAATTTGTTTGACAGTAGAAATACATTTGCTTTGCATAACAATACCCCTTTCTTTATATATAGGAATCGATAAAATAAAGCTGTCCTTTGTGGTTATATCATACAATAAATCTATAAAACCGTGATAATAAATGTAATATTTGACCTTTTCATTGTAATTTTCGGTATTTTTCGCCGCCAAAAAAACAGGAGAGAAGTGAAAAATTTTTTCAATTTGCTTGACAAAGCGGCGCGGCTATTTTATAATAACAGTGTTATATAACACTGTTATGTATGGGGCAATCAATATGAGCGAAACAGAAAAAACCACGCTGGCGGCCATTCACCAATCAGCCATGAAAGAGTTTACCGCCAAAGGCTTCCGCGCCGCCTCGCTGCGCAATATCGTGAAGCAGGCGGGGGTGACCACCGGCGCATTTTACGGCTATTACAAAAGCAAAGAGGCGTTGTTTGATGCGCTGGTCGGACCGCATTATGAGGCGTTCTTGGGCAAATTCCGCGAGACGCAGGTATCTTTTGCTAACCTGCCGCCACAGGAGCAGCTGGCTTCCGTGGGGAAAATCTCCGGCGCCTGTATGGACTGGATGGCGGTTTACGCTTATGACCATCTGGCGGTTTTCCAGCTGATTCTGTGCGGGTCGGAGGGGACAAAATACGCGCATTTGCTGGATGAAATGATTGCCATTGAAACCCAGGCTACCCATGCCTTTGCCGAGGTGATGGAGCGGCAGGGCAGACCTGCGTACCATATCGATGCCCAATTGGAGCATATGCTGATCAGCGGTATGTTTTCTACTTATTTTGAATTATTTATCCATAATGTGCCCCGCCAAAAGGCGGCAGAGTATATCCGGCAGTTCCGCGCGTTCTATACGGCGGGCTGGCAGCAAATCATGGGGTTTTAGCGCTCAGCAGCCGTATTCGGATTTTTGGGCGGTGTTAGCAAAAGAAGTGAGGCATTGCCTCTTTCTTTTTGATTGTTTAGTTAGCTAAAACTAACTATTCTGGATATACGAAAGCGGCTGCAGCGCTTTCTGTATCATACATGGTTCCATAAGGAGGAATTTATTGTGAAAAAACAGTCGAATCTATCGCGGCTGATGTCCTGGGCAGGGAAGTACCGCTTTTTTACCTATGCTTCGTGGTGCCTGTCCGCTGTCAGTGCGCTTTTGGCGCTGGTGCCGTTTTGGTATATCTGGCAGATTGTGCGTGATGTGCTGTCATCGTCCGGCATTATAAACCGGGAACATCTTTCCCGATGCGGCTGGATGGCGGTGGCGTTTGCGGTGCTCTCCGTGCTGGTGTATATCGCTGCACTGATGTGCTCGCATATAGCGGCGTTTCGCGTGGCGACCAATTTGCGCCTGGAAATGGTACACCGGCTCGCCGCATTGCCTTTGGGCTTTGCGGAAAGTGTCGGCAGCGGAAAGCTGCGCAAGATTATCAATGACTCCTCCGGCGCAACGGAGACCTATCTGGCGCATCAGCTGCCCGATAAGGCGGGCGCGATTGCCACACCGCTTGGGCTTTTGGTGCTGCTTTTGGTGTTTGATTGGCGCCTCGGGCTCTTGAGCCTTGTGCCGGTAGCGCTCGGTTTCCTAATCATGATGTCCATGACCGGCAAGGGCATGGCGGAAAAAATGCGCGAATATCAGAATGCGCTGGACGCCATGTCCAACGAAGCGGTCGAGTATGTGCGCGGCGTGCCGGTGGTCAAGACCTTTGGGCAAACCGTATTTTCGTTCAAGAAATTCAAAGGCTCCATCGATAATTACAGCAAATGGGTTATTGCCTATACCAAGCAGCTGCGGCTGCCGATGCTGTTTTATACCGCTGCCATCAACAGCGTGTTCGCTTTTTTAATCGCCGGCGCGCTGTTTTTGACCCGGAACGGGGTGACGGATCTATTCTTGCTGAACCTGATTTTTTATATCATCATTACGCCGGTCATCTCCCTTACGCTGACCCGCATTATGTTTATGAGCGAAAACGGCATGATTGTCGCCGATGCCCTGTCGCGCATTGACCGTATTCTGACCGCGGAGCCACTTCCCGAACCGGCGAGACCGCAAGCGCCGACGAGCGCCGTTCTGACTTTACAGGATGTGCACTTCAGCTATGACGGCGAAAACGAGGTAATCAAAGGCGTTTCTCTCTCGGTGAAAGCGGGACAGACCGTGGCGCTGGTGGGTCCCTCCGGCGGCGGCAAATCAACGCTGGCGGGGCTGGTCGCGCGTTTCTTTGACCCGCAGCAGGGCTCCATTTGTGTCGGTGGGGTGGATTTGCGGCAAATGAGCAAAGAGGAGCGCATGAACACCGTTTCCTTTGTCTTTCAGAACAGCCGGCTGATAAAGGCTTCCATCCTCGATAATATTCGTATGAGCCGACCGGACGCGACGGATGAGGAAGTGATGCGCGCTATTGCCTCGGCGCAGTGCATGGATATTATTGAAAAATTCCCGGACGGCGTGCATACCGTGCTCGGCAGCGGGGGTGTTTACCTGTCCGGCGGGGAGATGCAGCGCATTGCCATTGCCCGCGCCTTTTTGAAAAACGCTCCCATTCTTATTTTGGACGAGGCGACCGCCTGGGCGGACCCCGACCATGAGGTAAAAATACAGCAGGCGCTGTCCGAGCTGGCAAAGGGCAAAACCGTTTTGATGATTGCCCACCGCCTGTCTACCGTTGAAAACGCGGACTGCATTTATGTGATAGCCGACGGTGAGATTCAGGAGTCCGGCACTTGCCGCAAGCTTTGCGAACAGGGCGGTCTGTTTGCAAAGATGTGGAACAATTATAAAACATCAGCCCAATGGAAAGTGGAAAAGGAGTGTTAACCCGATGCTGAAGCGTCTGCAAAGAACCTTTGCCCTGTCCGAGCAGGGCGCAAAGGATTTAATCAAAGGCTGTATTGCCTGTGCCTTTCAAAATATATCGTTTATGATTCCCGCCGGTTTATTGTTCGCTTTTGTGTGCGAGATGCTTGGCGGCGCCGTCCATGGGACGCGGCAGATTTATTACCTGCTCGGCTGTCTTTGTTGTATCGGACTGATTTTTTTAACCACCTGGTTCCAGTACAACGCGACCTATCTGGCAACCTATGTGGAGAGCGGCAAACGGCGGATAACCCTTGCCGAAAAACTGCGAAAACTGCCCCTGTCCTATTTCGGTAAAAAGGATTTGGCGGATTTAACCAGCACCATTATGGCGGACTGCACCTTTTTGGAGCAGAGTTTTTCCCATTTTGTGCCGGAGCTGTTCGGTGCAATCGCCTCTACGCTGCTGATTGCGGTTTTTTTGCTCTGTTTGAACTGGCGCATGGCGCTGGCGGCGCTGTGGGTCATTCCCGTATCTTTCGCTATTGTGCTGCTCAGCACCCGGGCGCAGGATCGGATGCAGAAAAACAGCATGGCTGCCAAGATGGCATGCGCGGACGGCATACAGGAATATATCGAATCCCTGCGCGACCTGATGGCAAACAATGCGGAGAACGCCTATCTCAAAGGGCTGGACAATAAAATTCGGGCGGTAGAAAAGCGGTCGGTCGTCAGTGAATTCGGCACGGCGGTATTTGTGGTTTCCGCCAGCTTGCTCTTAAAACTCGGCATCGCGACCACCGCGCTGGCCGGTGCCATACAATTTGGCAGGGGAGAGCTGGACGCGGCGACCTTCTTCTTGTTTTTGCTGGTGGTGTCGCGGCTGTATGACCCGCTGCAAAGCGCCCTGCAAAACCTGTCCGCCCTGATTGCCACGCGAACCAATGTGGCGCGGATGAATGAAATTTTGGATCATCCGGTGCAGCAGGGCAGCGCCCGGCTGAGCAATCGCGGCTGTGATATTGTATTCGACCATGTAGATTTTTCCTATCAGTCCGGCGAGCAGGTGCTGCGCGATGTCTCCTTTGTTGCCAAACAGGGCGAAGTAACGGCGCTGGTGGGTCCCTCCGGCGGCGGAAAGACCACCGTATCCCGTTTGGCGGCGCGCTTTTGGGATGCGCAGCGGGGCAGGATTACCATTGGCGGCATGGATGTTTCCAAGGTCGACCCGGAAACGCTCTTATCCCTGTTTTCCATTGTTTTTCAGGATGTTACCCTGTTCGATAATACAGTGATGGAGAATATTCGTATCGGCAAAAAAGATGCCACCGACGAACAGGTGATATGGGCGGCCAAACTTGCCAACTGCGATGCGTTCATCGAAAACCTGCCCAAAGGATTTCAGACCAATATCGGCGAAAACGGCTGTGTGCTGTCCGGCGGCGAGCGGCAGCGGATCTCCATTGCCCGTGCGTTTTTGAAAGACGCACCGATTATTCTGCTCGACGAGGCGACAGCATCGCTGGATGTGGAGAATGAAACGCTGATTCAATCGGCGCTGTCCCGGCTGATTCAGCACAAAACCGTGCTGGTCATTGCCCACAGAATGCGCACCGTGGCGGGCGCAGATCAAATTGTAGTGCTCTCTGAGGGAAAAGTGGTGCAGCAGGGTTCTCCGCAGCAGCTGTACCGTCAGGGCGGACTGTACCGGCATATGGTCGATTTGCAGGCGAACGCCGGTCGCTGGACGATTGATTCGCGGCAGCAGGAAAATAATTGAAAAAATACCGAATCGGTCTTGACAAACGGTAAAATCAATGATATGATACAGATAGTTAGTTTTAACTAACTATTAAAAACCACTTTGCAGCTACAGGGGATGGTTTTGATGGTAAAAATGACACTGCGCATTGACGGCATGGCGTGCGGTATGTGCGAAGCGCATATCAACGACGCCATTCGCCGGGCGGTACCCGTGAAAAAGGTAAGCTCCTCGCACAGCAAGGGAACAACCGAAATTATCGCGCAGACTGCGCCGGATGAAGCGGCTGTGCGCCGGGCGGTAGAAGCGGGCGGGTACCGGGTTTTGTCCGTACAAACCGAACCCTACGAGAAAAAAGGGTTTTCCCTGTTCCAAAAGTAAAAGACAGCGGCGCCGGACGGCCGGAATCGTGAAGCGAAACAGGAAGTAAAACGCAAAAAAAAGGAGTGGGCGCCGTGCCTCCCATATCTGAGCTTTTGGCAGGTATTGCCCTCACGGTCGGCACGTTCGGCTTTTGCCGGGGTGTTCGGGCGCTTTGCCGCCGTGTTTTATCCGGCAGCCGACAGCGCCCCCGAAAAAGACGCCCGCTTTGGGGCGGGCGCGGTTCACGCTGAAACAAGACCGCGTGTATGCGGTTTGCCGCAGCATTGCCCCTCTGCGGCAAAAGGCAGCCATGCGGTCTTTGTTTTTAAAAGAAAGTTAGCATAAACTAACCGATGAGGAGAAAATACTTTGTCTGATGAATTGCTTGTACGCCACTGTTCGCCCACGCTGGCTGGCTTGAAAACCGGTAATCTGTTTGCCTGTCCGTTTGATGATATGGCGGAGCTTCTGGGCGCCGTTCGGCGTTGGAACCGGCTGCTCGGCAAAAAAGGACTGCGTATGATTCCGCTGCGTGTGGAAGAGAAACGGGCGTTAATCTATCTTTACCGCCCGGGTCGCCTGGCGCGGGATTTGCAGCAGGATACCGCCCGACAGCTTTTGCAGCGTTACGGATACGGCACGCAAACGCCGGTTCGCTGTGTTTCGCTTTTGCGCAATCGCTTAGGCAAGGGCGGCGAGTTTCCCCATGAAATCGGTCTGTTTCTCGGTTATCCGCCGGAAGACGTGCAGGGGTTTATCGAAAACAAGCCCAACAGCTGTAAAAGCGTTGGGTTCTGGAAGGTGTACGGCGATGTGCAAAAGGCGCAAAAAACCTTTGCCCGCTATCAAAAATGTACCAAAATCTATTGCGACTGCCATGCTTCGGGGCGTTCCGTTGAACGCCTTGCGGTGGCGGAGCGATAAAAATAAAAGTAGAAAGGTTGTTGTATAAATGTCAAAGATTGCAGTTGTTTATTGGAGCGGCACCGGCAACACCGAAGCCATGGCGGCGGCGGTGACCGAGGGCGCGAAAGAAGCCGGCGCGGAGGTGACGTTATTTGCAGCGGCGGCGTTTGATGCATCGCTGATGGATTCGTTCGACGCCGTAGCCTTCGGCTGCCCGTCTATGGGGTCGGAGGAGTTGGAGGAGAGCGAGTTTGCGCCGATGTTCGCCGCCTGCGAAGAAAAACTCAAGGGTAAAAAAATCGCCCTGTTCGGCTCATATGGCTGGGGGGACGGCGAATGGATGCGCAATTGGGAGGAAACCTGCCTGGCGGACGGCGCGGTGCTGGCGGGGAACAGCGTCATCTGTAACGAAGCGCCGGACGATACCGCCATAGCCGCCTGTCAGGCGTTGGGCGCGGCCTGTGTATAAATCGCTTGTTTTACTCTCTTTTTTAAAAAGCAGATGTGTCGTCCCGGCGGCGGCACATCTGCTTTTTTATCATATGTTATTTTTCTTGGGCTTGTAATTGTTGCAGCAGCTCGCCGCAATCCGAAAAAACCACGGTCGGTTTGTCCTCGGACCGGGCTAAAATTTCGGGGGTGGTTTCCCCGCTTAAAACCAGCGCCGCCGCAATGCCTGCGTTCAGCCCGCTTTTGATGTCCGTGTAAATCCGATCGCCAATGACCATACTTTCTTCCGGTGTATAGCCCCATTTTTCCATGGCCAGCTGGGGCATCAATGGTGAAGGCTTGCCGATAAAGGTCGGCATTTTGCCGGTGGCGTGGCAGAGCATCTCGCTCATGGAGCCGCAATCGGGCACATAGCCAAATTCCGTGGGACAGACCCAGTCCGGGTTGGTGGCAATATAGGGAATATCCTTCAATAGCAGGCGGCTCATGTCCTCCAATTTTTGAAAGGTCAGTTCCGTGTCGAAGCCACTGACCACACAGGTAATATCCTCGGCATAGGTTTCGCTGATGGCAAAGCCTTCATCGGCAAGCTCTTTTTTCAGCGAGGCGGTACCCATCACATACAGCTTGCAGCCGGGGTGGTGCTTGTGTAAATAATAGGCGGTGGCCTGCGAAGAGGTAATAAAATCCTCCCGACTGGCAGAAATCCCCAGTTTCTCCAGCTTTTTTACATAATCCGCCACGCTTTTGGAGGAATTGTTGGTCATAAACAGATATTTTTTTCCCTGTTTGCGTATGGTTTCCAAAAGCGGCACGGTAAACGGAAACAGCCGGTCGCCCAAATACAGCGTGCCATCCATATCAAACAGGAAGAATTTTATTTTTTTCAGATCAAACATCGTATCCCTCGCTTTGCAATGCCCCTATTGTAGCACAGAACCGGGCACGCTGCAATAAAAAATATGATTTCACAAACGCTCCTTTAACATTTTATAAACATTTGCGCGGTAATCTATGCCTGAAAAGAAGGTAAAGCGATGGAGAATGTCAATATGCTCAGAAAAAAATTTTCAAGCTTTGTTTTTATTGTTTGCGGCTTGTTATTTTTTCGGGCGGGCTTTGGCTGATTTTGATTTGGAATATACTGCCGTCCATTGTCGAAGCAGGGCTTTTGGAAATGGTGGTTCTGCTGATTTTGCCCCGATTGTTCCGGTCAGAAAATGATAAAAGTATTTTTAATAAAGCGCCCCACTGAAACAAAAAATTAACATTTATGTGCTACCATGTCAGAAACGCAGGAGGATAAAAGCATGTTTAAGATTTTAGTTGTGGAAGACGATCGGGATTTGAATCATTCGGTCTGCTCTTTTTTGACCGCCAATGGCTATGAAACAACGGACTGTTCGAACGCCAACGAGGCCTATGACGCGATGTATGAAAATGTATATGATTTGATTATTTCGGATATTATGATGCCGGAGATTGACGGGTTCGAGTTTGCCAAAACCGTGCGCTCCTTAAACGAGGATGTGCCCATTTTATTTATGACCGCCCGGGATGATTTGGCGGCCAAGCAGCGGGGTTTTCGCGCCGGTATAGATGATTATATGGTCAAGCCCGTGGATTTGGACGAGTTGCTTCTGCGCATCGGCGCGCTGCTGCGGCGAGCCAAGATTGCCTCGAACCGCTCCCTGGTGGTCGGCAATTTCACCATGAGCATGGACGAGAGGGCCGCTTACTTAAACGGGAAGGAAATTGTTCTGACCTCGCGGGAATTTAATATTCTGTATAAACTTTTGTCTTACCCCAAAAAAACCTTTACCCGCACCCAGCTGATGGATGAATTTTGGGGCGCGGAGACCACTTCGGGCAGTCGGACGGTGGATGTGTATATGACCAAGCTGCGCAGCAAGCTGGCGGACTGTAAGGATTTTGAAATTGTTACAGTCCATGGATTGGGGTATAAGGCGGTTATTCAATGAAACGAAAAAAATTTTGGTATGCGATACGCAGGTTCCTGTTTGTTTATTGCAGCTTCTTTATCTTATGTGGCTTTGTGGTTACTGTTTCTTTTTTTCTCTTTTTTCAGTTTGTTGAGCTGACAGAAGAACAGGTGCGCACTGCGGCACCGCTGACCTTTTATAATATTTTATTCATCACCGCTACGCTGACCATCGGCGAGGCCGTTCGTCACCGGATAGCGGTGGAGCGCCCGGCGCGGGAAATTCTGGCGGCGCTGCATAAAATTACGGCGGGGGATTTTACGGTTCGCATGCCCGAGCATGCCATGCAGGCAGAGTTTGCGGAGATTGTAAAGGGCATCAACACCATGACCGAGGAGCTGTCCGGGGTGGAAACGCTGCGGACAGATTTTATTGCCGATGTTTCTCACGAAATGAAAACCCCTCTGGCGGTAATTGGCAATTACGGCACCTTGCTGCAGGACCCGAACCTCTCGCCGGAAAAACGCATGGAATATGCCAAAACCATTACCGTTTCCGCCCAGTCTTTGGCGGAGATGATGACCAATATCCTGCGCTTGAACCGGCTGGATAACCAGCAGATTTACCCCGATATGCAGACCTTTGACCTGGCGGAGCAGCTTTGCGAATGCCTGCTGCAATTCGAATCGCGCTGGGAGGAAAAGGAAATCAATGTTCAGACCGATTTGGCAGAGGATGTAACGATTACCGCCGACGGCGAACTGCTTGCGCTGGTGTGGAACAATCTGCTGTCCAATGCGTTTAAGTTTACGCCCCGGGGCGGAACGGTATCAGTTTCTCTGAAAGCGGACGGCGAAGATGTGGTAGTTGCGGTGAACGACACCGGCTACGGCATTTCCAAAGAAAGCGGCGATCGTATTTTTGAAAAATTTTATCAGGCCGACCGTTCCCATGCGTCTCAGGGCAATGGTCTGGGGCTGGCGCTGGTAAAGCGGGTGATTGATATCACCGGCGGTTCGATTACCGTTGACAGCAAGCTGGGCGTCGGCAGTACCTTTACGGTACGGCTGAGGAGGGAACCGCATGACGCGGATTAAAAAAGTTCTGCGCCGACTGCTGTTTTTGCCGGTGCCGCTTGCCCTTTTCGTGGTATTGCTCGGCGCAGGCGGACTCTGGCTGGTGTTCGGCGGTGTTTTTCCGGAAGGGCACCCGCTGTCATATCTGTTTTATGCGTTTTCCGCGTATGCGCTTTGTGTTTTTATTGGGCTGATTTGTCGCTTCTATCGGAGCGGGCGCAGCTGGCTTTTGCAAAAGGCGCCGGTGCAGCGGTATGTTTCCGACCCCCAGCTGCGCGATCGCATCGGGCTTTACGCCGGGACGGTATTTAATCTTTTGTATGCCGCTCTTAAAACCATTACGGGTATATACTATATTTCTCCCTGGTTCGGTGTCATTGCTCTGTATTATGCCGTTCTTTCTGTGACACGCCTGATTCTGATTCGGGCGGATCACTTTCTGCGTAAGGGCAGGAATCATCTGACCCGGCAGTGGAAAAGCTACCGCACCTGCGGTATCTTACTGTTTTTGGTGAATATCGCGCTGTCGATTATGGTCTATTTAACCGTCAGCCGAAACGATGGATATTACTATCCCGGAACGCTGATTTACGCTTCGGCGGCGTATACCTTTTACCGGCTGGTGGCTGCTGCGGTGCGCATTTGCCGGCGGAAAAAGGAGAATCCTATATGGAAAGCCGCCGGTGCGCTGGATTTTTCCATGGCGCTGGTCGCCCTGTTTTCGCTGCAAACGGCGATGTTCGCCTCCTTTGGCGAGGGCACCACATCGGCGTTTCAAACAACCATGAACGGCGTTACCGGCGGTGCGGTTTGCATCGTGGTAATGGGCCTGGCGATTTATATGCTGTTTCGCCCCAAAATAATCTGACGCAGCCGGCAAAGCAATCGGCAGCAATCAAGCCGCTTAAAAATGATAGGAATAGAAAATAACGGATAAGTCCATGATTGGAGGTTGGTTATCCATGGAAAATGATAAGGATTTTCACTACACCTATTCTGCGAAAGAGCAGGAGGAGATTCGCGCCATTCAGCGAAAATATGACCCGCGCCGCCCGGAAGAGAATAAGCTGGAGCAAATTCGCCGCCTGGACCGCAGCGTCGGTCGTCCGGGTAAAATTTTAGCGCTGGTTCAGGGGTTTATTGGCGTATTGGTTTTTGGGGGCGGGATGAGCCTTGTGATGGTTTGGGAAAAAATGGTGTCCGGTATTTTGGTCGGTCTTGCGGGAATCGCGATACTGGTGCTGATTTATCCCATCAAAAATGCAATTGACAAAAAGCGCCGGGCTGAGTTTGCCCCCGCCATTTTGCAGCTGACGGAGGAGCTGAAAAAATAGCCGCCAATAGCGATTCGCAGCGAGGGAAGAAAGATATAAAATCGTCCCCCTGTTCCGGCGTGAAAAATCAGATTATGGGTTTACTTTTCTACTGTAATATGGTAAACTGATATCGATAAAACGAAAGAACAACGGGGGAGAAGAGCATGAACAAAAACGATCGCCGCATTCACGATGAAAATACCGATTTCCTTTTGCGCTGTATTCTTTCTTTGCAGGATTTAGACGAATGTTATGCCTTTTTTGAAGACCTTTGCACCGTGCCGGAATTAAAATCCATGGCGCGGCGCATTGTGGTGGCAAAAATGCTGACCGAAGAAAAAAAATACGAGGATATTGTTGAAAAAACCGGCGCGTCCACGGCAACCATCAGCCGTGTGAACCGCAGCCTGTGTTACGGCAACGACGGCTACACCAAAATTTTTCAGCGGATCAGCGAAGAGGACACAAAATGAGCGGATATAACGCCTTTGCATCGGTTTATGATGTTTTGACGCAAAATGTCAATTATGCGCAAAGAGCGGAGGATATCTGCTCTTTGTTTTGTCGCTACGGGAAAAAGTCCGGCATTCTGCTGGATGTCGCCTGCGGCACCGGCAGCTTTTCCGAAGCCTTTGCCCGCCGGGGCTACGATGTGATTGGCATAGATGCTTCCGAAGAAATGCTCATGGAAGCCCAGCGCAAAATGTACGAAAAAGGGCTTCCTATTTTATATTTGCAGCAGGATATGCGCTCGCTGGATTTATACGGTACGGTGGACTGCGCCACCTGCCTTTTGGACGGGGTCAACCATTTGCCAACGGCGTCGGATGTCGAACAAGCCCTGTTTTCTATCGGCTTTTTTATGGAGAAAGACGGTATTTTTATTTTTGATGTCAATACGACCTATAAGCAGGAAAAGATATTGGCGGATAATACCTTTGTTTATGATTTAGATGAAGTTTACTGTGTGTGGCAAAATCAATTTGTGCCCGAGGACAGCAGAACCGATATGCGGCTGGACTTGTTTTTCCCGGAAAATGGGTGTTACCGCCGGGAAACCGAAGAATTTTCCGAGTGGTATTATTCCGATGCCGTGCTGACAAAAGCGCTGCAAAAGGCCAATTTTGAATTGCTGGAACGGCTGCCGGAGCGCGCAGAAACCACGCCGGAGGGCGAAATGCGGCTGTATTATGTCTGCCGCAAAACAAAGAATCAATAAGGAGAGCAATTTATGGGAAAACTGGTGCGTTGTATTTCAGAGGACGGCACGCTGCTGGTGATGGCGGCGGATACCACGGATATTGTCCGCCGCGCAGTGCAAATCCACCATACCACCAATGTCTGCTCGGCGGCGCTGGGCAGATTGTTGACCGCTGCTTCCTTTATGGGGCATATGCTTAAAGAAGAGGAGGCGAGCGTGACCCTGCGCGTCAATGGTGGCGGCGAGACCGGCAGCGTGATTGCCGTATCCGACAGCCATGGCAATGTGCGCGGGTATATCGAACACCCGTCGGTGGAAATACCTTTGAAATATCCGGGTAAACTGGATGTAGGCGGCGCAGTCGGGCGGGACGGCTCTTTAACGGTGATGAAGGATTTCGGCACCGGCGACCCGTATATTGGGCAGGTGCCGCTGGTTTCCGGTGAAATTGCCGAGGACATTACCGCCTATTATGCCGCCAGCGAGCAAACGCCCACGGTCTGCGCGCTGGGGGTACTGACCGTGCCGGTACAGCGGGATATTATTACAGCGGGCGGTCTTCTGATCCAGCTGCTGCCGACCGCCGATACCCATGTTATTGATAAGGTGGAGGCATGCGTCAAACAATTGCAGCCCGTGACCACCATGCTCACAGATGGACTTACCCCCGTGGAGATTTGCCGAAAAGCCCTGCCCGCCTTTACGATTGAGTGCCTGGGTGAATACGATATTGCCTATCGCTGCGCGTGCTCCAGGGATAAGGTGGAACAGGCGCTGCTGTCCACCGGCGAGGGCGGTCTTGCTGAAATGGCGCAGGATCCTTATACCGAAGTGACCTGTCATTTTTGTGATAAAGTTTATACCTTTACCGCTGAGGAAATCAAAGCTCTGGCAAAAAAAGCCAAATCCTGAAGAATGCCGCTGTTTTGCCTTGCAAAATACAAAGGAATATGTTACCATGTTACCGTACGCATTCTGTCTATTATGAAGCGAGGAAAGAAAAATATGAAAAAAAGAGCCCCAACGACCGAGAAGAGCGCGTTTATGAAAGCCGTAAACCGGAACCGCTTTTGTATCTACTCGTTTTTTATCGCTGCGGCAATTATGCTGTTTGTATACATCGTATACAAATTTATTCCCTTCGGCGAAATGTCCATTCTGCGTATGGATTTGTACCACCAGTACGGACCGCTTTTCGCTGAATTTTATGAGCGTGTTACGAACCTTGACAGCCTGATTTATTCCTGGACATCAGGCTTGGGCGGCAGCTTTACGGGCAACTACCTGAACTATCTGGCCAGCCCCTTAGGGGATTTGATTATGCTCCTTTCCGGGCACGATAACATGCCCGAGGCCATTGCCGTTATGGTTCTGATAAAAGCGGCGCTTGCGGCGGCAACCTTTACCTATTTTATCAATAACTATTTTAACCGCCGCGATGTCTCCTCCTGCGCGTTCAGCGTGCTGTATGCGTTCTGCGGGTTCTTTGTTGCCTATTACTGGAACATCATGTGGCTGAACGGCATGGTGCTGTTCCCGCTGATTGTTTTGGGCATTGTCAAAATTATCGAGGGCAAGACCCCCTGGCTGTATCTGGTCACTTTAACCATGACCATGCTCTCCAGCTACTATATGGCATATATGATTTGCCTGTTGTCGGTGATCTGGTTCCTGGTGTATTTCTTCGGCAAATACGACTTCGAGTCCGTTATGCACGAATATGACCTGAAGCTGACCCGCAGGGAATATAACTCCCTTTCCGGTTCGGATAAGTCCAAGCTGACCCGGCGCAACCTGGTCAATAACCGGTTCCTGTATGCCGGCGTCAAATTTGCCGGAAGCTCCTTTTTGGCGTTCGGGCTTTCGGCTGCCGCGCTGATTCCGCTGTATTTTATTCTTACCAGCTGCTCTGCCACGGGCAATTCCTTCCCCTCGGATTATAAATCCTATTTTACCATTTTTGACTTTCTGGCAAACCATCTGGCGGGGGTTACGCCTACCATCCGCAGCAGCGGCGAGGATGTGCTGCCCAATATTTATTCCGGCGTGCTGCCGCTCTTGCTGCTGCCGATATACCTGTTTTCCAAAAAAATCTCATTCCGGGAGAAAGTCGCCTCCGTCTGCCTGCTGGCAATCTTCTATTTCAGTTTTAATATCAATTACCTGAACTTTATTTGGCACGGCTTCCATTTCCCGAATGACCTGCCGTACCGGTTCTCCTTTGCCTATAGCTTTTTCCTGTTGTTTATGGCGTACAAAGCCTTTACCATTCTCGACTCCGTTTCCTCCAAGGCGCTCATTGGTTCGGGCGTTGCGGTAATTGGTTTTACGATTCTGGTGCAGGAAATCGGCTCGAAGAATGTAATGGTTGATAACGACGGCACCTCGGTTGCCAGCGATATCGTTATTTGGGCAACCATTGTTTTCGCGGTGATTTACTGCGTGGTTCTGGCGCTGATTAAAAATCCGAAATATTTTTCCTCGGCCATGTGCGCGCTGCTGCTGTGCTGCACCGTGACGGAAATCATTGTTGTAGACACCCAGAATTATGAGTTCCAGCAGGAGAAACAGTGGTTTGTGGAAGATTATGCGGATTATGAGCCGTTGAAAGCGCAAATCGATGAAAAAGAGCTGGCGGAAAACCCGAACGCGGATGGCTTTTACCGCATGGAGCTTTCCCAGCTGAAAGCCAGAATGGATTCCTGCTGGTTCTATTACAACGGTGTTTCCACTTTCTCGTCTATGGCATACGAGAGCGTTGCCAAAATGATGAAAGATATTGGTATGTTCGGTAACGATGTCAACAGCTACACCTATTACCCGCAAACGCCGATTTTTAACACCATGTTCGGTTTGTCCTATGTGTTTGATAATTCTGAGCGTATTTCCGATAATAAGTATTATACTTCTGTTGCTTCCAACGACACATATACTGTGTATGAGTATCAATATCAAATGCCTCTGGCATTCTGCGTCAATGAATCGCTTGCCGATTGGGTCACAAACGGCGAAAATCCGTTTGACGACCAGGCTGCCATGTGGAATTTGGCAACCGGCACGGCGGGTGTGTTCCGCGATGTAGATATACAGGTGGAATCGTTAGATAATCTGTCGGATATATCCGATGCGGCTGTCTCTACCGGAAATTTCACCATCAGTAAAATTTCCAGCGGCGTATTTGCCTCCGCAACGCTGACCCTGACCGCGCCGGCGGACGGAAATCTCTATCTGTATACCCAGTCTGCGGACTGTGATGTCGCTTTGGTCAGCTCACCGACGGTATCCAAGGACATTACCATGGATTCCCCCTATCTGATGGATTGCGGCTATCTCAATGCCGGCGAAACCGTTTCCGTTGAGCTGCAAATGCCCAATGATAAGGACAGCGCAACCATTCGTCTGTATGCGGTCAGCTGCGACAACGAAGTGTTTGAAGCGGGTTATAACAACCTGCTTGCAAACGGCGTGTTGGAATACACCTCGTTCGACGAAAGCCGCTTCTCCGGCACCATCACCGCAGCTGCCGATCAAATCCTGTACACTTCCATTCCCTATGACGAGGGCTGGAGCGTGTATATCGATGACGTGAAGATGGATCCTGCGGATTATATCCAGATTGGCGGCGCGCTTCTTGCGGTACCGATCAGCGCCGGTGAACACACGGTTCGCTTCGAATATTCCCCGCGCGGCTTAGGAATCGGCGTTGTGCTGATGGTCATTTCCCTGTTCATTCTGCTGGCAATTGTGATTATGAAGAAGAAAAAAGTCCTTCTCTTCTCCGAAAAGGTCGTCAATGCCGTCACCCTGAAGAACTTTGAGCCGACCATCCGCCTGCCCGAAACGGTCGCCCCTACAGACGGGAATGCCCCCGCAGACGATTTTACAGCGGACATCCCACCCCAGGCGCCGGATACCGTTCCCAGTGAACCCGCTTCCGAAACACCTGAGAAAACGCCAGGTTCTCTGTCTACCGACCCGGAACAGTCACAATCTTCAGACAGTAAATAAACAAAAATAAGCCAAAAAAACAACGGCAGCGCAAAAACCGCGCAGCCGTTGTTTTTTGATTTTCTATTGTAAGGAAAAACGCCTTAGTCAAACAGCTGTACCGCGCCGCCGTGCTCGCGGGATGCATCGGCTAAGTATACCGCCAGGTGTCCTGCGGTGCTGTCGAAAATCGAGGTGCAGGCCAGGCTGGTTTCCTCGCCGCGGATAAAGCGCACAAAGTCCTCTGCCAGCCGCTCGTCGCCGCCGCCGTGACCGCCGTAAGCGCCGACCATATCGCCGGTGACATTCAAGTCTACTTCTTCAATGTCGCATTCCTTGCCGGGAGCAGGATCGATTTTGGATACATAGAACTTGCTTTCCTCAAAGTTGCCGTAAATTTCGCCCCGGGTGCCGATAATATGTATCCGCCGCAGGGGAGCGGAGGAGCCGCCGGTCATATTGTGGGTGCCCGTAGCGCCGCTGGCGAACTGCAACAGCACGCTCTGGTGATCCACCACATTGTTGTCGCATTGATAGATGCAGCGTCCGTAGGGGCAGTCCTCCCGCTTCAACAGCGCTTCCTTGTCGGCAAGGGTCGGATTCTCGATGTCCTCCAGCGCGTCCCATACATAAAACGCCCACCGGTCGGGATGATCCAAGTAGAGCCGCTTTGCGGAAAACAGACAGGTGTTCACATGCGGGCAGTCCACCAGACAGCGGGTGCCGGCATCCGCAGGGGCATTTTCCGGGCGGAACTGATAGCGACCGCCAAAGGAGGATACGGCAACCGGCTTCGTTTCGCTCATCATCCACATCATAATATCCAAATCGTGGCAGCATTTTGCCAAAAGCATGCTGGTGCCGCATTTGTCGGAATTGGCCCATTTGCCCCGTACATACGAGGTGGACAGGTGGTGATAGGATACATTTTCAATGGTTTGAATATTGATAATATCGCCAATCTCGCCGTTTACTATCCGTTGTTTTATTCCATAGTAAAAAGGTGTGTAGCGCAGTACATGGCAAATCATAACCTTGGAATGGTTCTTTCCGGCGCAGCAGACAATCTGTTCCATATCTTCCCGGCATACGGCAAAGGGTTTTTCCAAAAGCATGTCGTACCCCTTGTTCAGCAGCGGAATTGCGGTTTGCAGATGCTGCTGATCCATGGTGCCGTTGATAATCGCGTCCGCAAATTTCGGCGCGGCTGCCAGCGCGTCGGCGTTTTCAAAGCAGGCATTTTCGGAAAATCCGAAGGTTTCCATTGCCTTTTTGCGGCGGATGGGGTCCGGGTCGGCAACACCAACTATTTTTAACTTGTCCGGCGCGTTAAGAGCCAGTTTGCTGTAAACAAAGGCACGATGACCGGCGCCCACAATAATGGCGGAAACAGGCTGTTGATTCACAATAAGCATCTCCTTTACTGCAATGCTACTATTATATCGCTGCCTGTAAAAAAATCAAGCGAATGTACTGATATTTATCAAATTTTGTCTTATTGCAGGATAATTCATTTTTTATTCAATGATTTGTCATATTTCTTCGCTGTTGCGGTGATAAAATATTCTTGCTATTTTCGGCATTGCGCCGTTTAATCGACCCATATTTTACAAAGATATACCGCAGGAGGTCGCAATGGGACGAATACAGGATTTTTTAAATAGTAAAATTGTAAAAAAGGATGTGGGGGAAGAAACCTACCTGACTTGGAAAGAAGCGCTTTCCTATACCGTGGGGCGCGGTGCCCAGGGCATGAGCACCTCCATGACCGCGTCGAAATATGTCAACTTTTTTATTACGGATGTTTTGCATATCAGCACTGCCGCCGCTTCCAATATTCGGTTGTACTGCGGCATTTTTGATGCCATCAATGACCCCATCATGGGCATTCTGGTGGATAAAACCAGAACCAAATACGGCAAAATGCGCCCATATATTTTGGTGGCGCCGTTTCTGGTCTCGCTGTTTATGATTCTCTTTTTCGTCGGCAACGATTCGCTTTCCTATGCGGCAAAAATCGCGCTGACAACCTTTGCCTTTGTTGGGCTGGATGTAACCTATACGGCCTTTGATGTGCCCATGGGCGCACTGGCGTTCAGCATGACCCCCAACGGCGCCGAGCGAACGAAGCTGTATGGGATTGCCTCTATCGGTCGTATGATTTTAAGCGCCATTCCTGCCGCGCTGGTTGCGTTTGCCGCATGGATTCCCTATTTTGACGAGAATCTGGATAAAGCGTATCTTGTTTCTGCCTGTTTTTCTGCGGTTTTTATTATTATTCTGACTCGCTTTACCTTCCATAATTGTGTGGAGCGGTATGAGCACCATGAAGAAACCCCCAGTGTGAAAGAATGCTTCCGGCTGCTGTTTTCCAACCGTCCGCTGCTGATGCTGTTTTTGGGCAATATTTTCTTTGTGCTGATTAAAGTGCCCGAGCAGGCGTCGTTCTATTTTGCCTATGACAGCCTGTTTGAGCCGCGTTACAACGGTCTTTTGGATGTGGTAAAAGCGCCCGGCTCGGTGCTTGCGGGTATTTTTGTGCCGATGATTATCGAAAAGCTCGGCGCAAAGGCGGACTCCAAAAAATTCTACCAGGTCTGCTGCATCCTCGGCATTGCCTTTAACGGGCTGTATGCGCTGACTACCTATAACGGCATTATGAATAAACCTGCCGATGAGGCGGTTTCGCTGCCGATAGGTATTCTGACATTGGCATTTTCCATGCTGGTTACCTTCCCGCTGGAATTTAAGAATCTGATGCAAAAAGAGATGGAAGCGGAAACGGTGGACTATGTTGAGTGGAAAACCGGCAAGCGCGTGGAGGGCATTATGCTTTCCATTATGAGCTTTACCGGCAAACTCGAGGGCACGCTTTCCTCCTTTATCTGCCTGCGCATTTTAAGCGCCACCGGTTATATTGAGCATTCGGACGATGTTCCCACCGTGCAGAACCACGCTACGCGCCTGGGGCTGTTCTCCATGACGACGCTGCTGCCGATTATCGGCTATGCGCTCATGCTGATTCCCATGATTTTCTATAATATCACCGGCGATTCGCACCGGCAGATGGTCAAAGAAATCAAGGCTCGCCGCGAAGCACGCGGTGAAGCCATCGGCAGCCAGGTCAATGAGAATCCAAGCATATAAATAAATTTCATTTATAAAAACGCAGGTCAGCAGTACCTGCGTTTTTTGCATGGAAAAAGCGAATCCACACCTCTCAGAGGGGATTCGCTCTGTTTTTTTGCGGGAATGATTTTAGTCCAAAATTTCACCCATTGTACCGGCGGGTGCCAGTACGGCGTTGGCTTCGTCTGTGTCAATATGCATGGCCAGCGCATAACTGTCGCTGACACGAACCACTACATCGCCGAAAACCAGACTGCGTTCGGGGGAGTTGACGCGAACCGAAACTACCTGTTTGTCGGAAAGACCAAAGGCAGCCGCATCGGCAGTGGTCATATGGATATGCCGTTTGGCAACAATAACCCCTTCGTGAATCTCAATTTCGCCGGCAGGACCAATGAGCTTGCAGCCGCCGGAGCCTTTGATATCACCGGACTCGCGAACCGGCGCTTTAACGCCAATGGTGCGCGCATCCGTGGCGGACAGCTCGACCTGTACCTCTTTGCGAACCGGACCGAGAATAGATACAGCAGGAAAGCTGCTTTTTTCGCCAACGACGGCAACCCGCTCAACACACGCGAACTGTCCGGGCTGGGACAGATCTTTCTTCGGGGTCAGCTGATAGCCTTTGCCGAATAAAATTTCCAGCGCTTCCTGGGATACATGAACATGGCGGGCGGAAACCTCTACCAAAACTTCTTTTGACATGGAATTGAGCCTCCAAAGAAAAAATATTGCAGAACCTATTTTACACCCATTGAACCATAATTGCAAGAAAATTCTTGCTTGATGTGCGGGGAGGAGGCATATTTTACCAGGAAAAAGGGCTTGACGCAGCAGAACATTTGTGCTATTATAAAAAACGAACAAATGTTTTGCTTTGTATCGATAAAGGAGAATGCAATATGTCCGGATGGAATCCCTGGCATGGCTGTACAAAGGTTGGAGAGGGGTGCAGGAACTGTTTTCTCGGCGTTGAAGCCGCAAACGGCGCATGTGTATTGGCGCGCAATCGGGACTTTGATTTGCCGGTGCGCCGGGACAACCGCAACCGCTATATTTTACAAAACGACGGTGATTATGTTTACACCTGTTTTACCTCTGATTTTTTGCACCCGCAGGCGGATGCCTGGCGACCGGCAGTTTGGCAATTTATGCGCGAGCGTACGGACTTGAACTTTTTGTTCCTGACCAAACGCATCAATCGGTTTTACGCCGGATTACCGTTCGATTGGGACGAGGGGTATGAGAACGTATCCATCGGCTGCTCCTGCGAAGATGAACGGAGCGCCCGTGCCAGGCTGCCCGTTTTTTTTGAAGCGCCGATTGCGCACCGATTTCTGGTTTTTCAGCCCCTGCTTGAGCCGATAAATATAGAGCCGTATCTGCTGCAATACGGCTCCGATAGCATTCGCGGGGTGGTCTGCGGCGGAGAGAGCGGCGCAAACGCCCGGCTTTGTGATTTTTCGTGGATTTTATCCTTGCGTGCGCAATGCGAAAAATTCCATATCCCGTTCCGATTTAAGCAGACCGGCGCTTTTTTCCGCAAAGACGGCACCTGTTATCATTTAAGCAAGCCCATGCAGCTGCGGCAGGCGGCCAAAGCGGATATTGATTTATACTATTAGTTCACTTTTCCCTCGTCCGAGTCCTCTTTCGCTTCAGGGGCAGGGAGGGGAGCTTCCGCCGCGCTTTCGTCCGGCGTAGGGGAGGGAGCTTCCGCCTCGCTTTCATCCGGCGCAGAGGCGGTTGCCTGCCGGGATGGGTTCGCCGCTTCCTTTTTTGCCTTTTTCTCCGCTTTTTTCTGTTTTTTCAGCGCCGCTTTTTCTTCGCGGGCTTTGATTTCCGGGTCGTCCGGGAAGAAGTCCACGCCCTCAATGGGCTTGGGATGCTTGGTGTATTTTACCATCAGCACAAAGAACACAGCAAGACACGCAAGCACCAGCGCCGCAGACAGCAGCTGCGAAACGCGCAGGGTGGAATCGCCGATATACAGGCTATCGGTGCGCAAGCCCTCAATAATCATGCGCCCTGTGCCGTACCACATACCGTAGCACAGAAAAATCTGCCCGCTGAACCGGCGGAATTTGCGGCAAATGATGTATAGAAGCACAAAGCCTACAATACACCAGATGGATTCATACAAAAAGGTCGGGTGGACATAGCCGTTCGGGTCCATGGCAATGCCCTTGTCCGTTAAGGTGGCGGCATGATAGGTGATATTGTCCGAAATTTTCTGGCTCCACATCCCCCAGGGCAGGTCGGTGTTGGTGCCAAAGGCCTCCTGGTTGGCAAAATTGCCCCAGCGACCGATCCCCTGGCCAATCAAAAGGCTCATGGCTGCAATGTCCAGCAGATTGAAAAAATTCAACTTTCGCACTTTGCATACAATAAACGCGCCGATGATGCCGCCGATGATGCCGCCGTATATGGCAAGACCGCCGTTCCAGATGGCAAAAATACTCAGCGGGTCGTCTTTATAGGTGTCCCACTCAAAGGCAACATAGTAAAGCCGCGCACCGATAATGCCCAGAATGGTGCCGTAAATCAACACATCAATCATTTTATCCAGGCTCATTTTCCATTTATAAGCCATGCGACCGCCGAATAAGACAGCCAAAAGAAAACCAAAGGCGATAATTACACCGTACCATTTAATGCTGATTTCATGCCCGCCTATGGTAAATTCACAAAATACCGAGGATACCGAAAACGCATGATCGCCGAATGCTTTGAAAAAAACATCTGTGGCGTCCTGAAAAAACTTCATAGCATGTTGCACTCCTATTATGTTTTAAGGCGGCGTGTGCAAAAAACACGCCGCGTCAATCGGATTACCCCTCGTAATCGTCTTCGTTTTCCCAGTTGTGCCAAACCGCCTGCACATCGTCGTTGTCCTCGAACATCTCCAGCATTTTGCCCATGGCTTTGATGTCGTCAGGGTTATCGATGCGCGTATAGGTGGTGGGCACATACTCCGCCTGTGAGGAAATCAGCGTATAGCCTTTGGCCTCCAGCGCGTCACGAATCGGACCCAAATCGCTCGTTTCGGTGCGAATGTCGAACAGCTCGCCGTCGGTCAAAAAGTCCATAGCGCCCGCTTCCAGCGCGTCTTCCATCAGTTTATCTTCGTTGACGCCCTCTTTTTCAATCAAAATAACGCCCTGGCGGTTGAACATAAACATGACGCTGCCGGACTGACCCATATTGCCGCCGTATTTGTCAAAATAATGGCGTACATCGCCCGCCGTGCGGTTGCGGTTGTCGGTCAGCGCTTCAACCACAACGGCAATGCCGCAGGGACCGTACCCCTCGTAAATAATCTCTTCGTAGTTGTCGGCGTCATTATCGCCGGCGGCTTTTTTAATGATGCGTTCGATATTGTCGTTTGGCACATTGTTGGCTTTCGCCTTGGCGATGACATCCTTCAGCTTGGAATTGCCCGCCGGGTCCGGACCGCCCTCGCGAACGGCTACGGCAATTTCTCTGCCGATTTTGGTAAAGACCTTGGCACGCTGGTTGTCGGTCTTTTCTTTTTTCCTTTTAATGGTGCTCCATTTCGAATGTCCTGACATGAATGGGATTTTCCTTTCCGTGAAACAATATGATATTTTATTTTATCACTAAAAGGAAAAGCCGTCAAGACTTCCGCAGAAAAACCGCCGGAAGAAGATAATTTCTTATAATGTTTGACTATTTATAAAACCTATGATATAATACACTTGTACAAACAGTACAAAGCCCGTGGGATAACGGTACAGGTTTTTTCTGTTGTGCGAATTGCTTTTTGAAGCGGTCAGTTCGAAACCATCCTGACCTAAAACAAAACTAAGGAGACAATCGAATATGAAAAACAAAAAGGTGTTAAACATTTGCCTGGCGGGGCTGATTGCCGCCATGTATGTGGGGCTTACTTACCTGTCAAGGGTGTTTGGTCTGGCTGACAACAGTGTGCAGTTCCGGCTGTCAGAGCTTTTGTGCGTGCTGCCGCTGTTTGTTCCGGCTGCCGCCATTCCGGGGCTTACGATTGGCTGTATTCTGGCGAATCTGGGCAGCACTTTGGGCGTGGTGGATATTATTTTCGGCTCGCTGGCGACGCTCCTGGGTGCGCTCGGCACTTGGGCGCTGCGCAAGGTAAAGGTGAAGGAGATCCCTCTGCTGTCCTTCTTTTCACCGGTCATTTTCAATGCTGTTATTGTTGGCATAGAACTGACGGTGCTTTTGGGCGAAGGCGAAGCGGGCTTTCCGTTGTTCCTTTACAATTTTGCCACGGTCGGCGTGGGCGAATTGGTCATGTGCGTGGTGCTTGGCATTCCTTTTTTCTTACTTTTGAAAAAATCAAAGGTTTTTAAACGATTGTAAATCGATTTTTTTAAAACTCAATCAAGCGGATATTTTTGCTATCAACATATGGGGAGTGAACGGTATGAAAAAAATCATTGTTGCTGACGATGAAGAGCTGATCCGTAATCTTGTGTCTGACTTTTTAATTAAAGAGGGTTTTGAACCGCTGAAAGCGTCGGATGGGGAAGAGGCACTGGCTCTGTTTGATGAAAATCCCGATGTTGCTTTGCTGATTCTGGACATTATGATGCCGAACATGGATGGTTGGGAGGCATGCCGCAAATTGCGCGAAAAAAGCAACGTTCCCGTTATTATGCTTACCGCAAGAAGCCAGGAGTTCGATGAACTGATGGGCTTTGAGGCGGGGGCGGACGATTATGTAACAAAACCGTTCAGTCCCTCCGTGCTGATGAAGCGGATTGCGGCGCTGCTGCGGCGGGAAAATTCCTCTACCGCCTCGGATGTTCTGGTGTTGGACAATCTGGAACTGAACCAGGGCGCCCATTCCGTCACATTGGACGGTAAACCGGTTTCTTTAACGCTGAAAGAATACAGCATCTTGTTAAAGCTGCTGTCCATGTCCGACCGGGTGTTTACCCGCGAACAGCTTTTGGATGATATTTGGGGCTACGACTTTTACGGCGATATCCGCACGGTCGATTCCCATGTGGCACGACTTCGCACCAAATTGGGCGCGTGGGGTATGAAGTACATAAAAACCATTTACGGTACCGGCTATAAAATTGAGGTAAACGCGAATGACGGAAAGAACTAAAGACGCTGTTCCGCAGTATATTGACGATATTATTGAAGAAAAATCAAGCCGGCGCGATAAGCGCCGGCACAGCATGAGCATCAGTACCCGCCTGTTTCTTTATATTATGGCGATGGTGCTCATTTTTATTGCCACGATTGTTTTTGTGGACACGCGGCTTTTGAATGCCGTTCAAATTTTTTCCACTGCCTGGCAGCTGTGGGACTTGGGGTCGGAAGTAAATATGCTGTATGCCGATGGGCAGGATTTATTAAATGGTCTTTCTGAAATCGAAAACAAATACAGCATTGCCATTGAAATTTACGACACCCAGGGCGCGCTGCTGTATTCCTCTGACGCGCCGGACGGTGTATACGGCGCGGCGGATACCGACCAGAATTTGATTCGTCATTATGAAATGATTGCTTCCAGTGATATCGGTATTAACCGCCATTTTGAAATTCAGCAGGACTTAAATTCCAGTTTCCAGATGGAATATATTGTATATATTTCCACATTAGAAAATGAATATGTGATGAATGCCTATAAAATGAAATCCCCCGCGGATGAGGGGGCGCAAATTGCTATTCAGACCGTGGCTTTTACCGCCATTGGTATTATCTTTATTGCTTCGATTATTATTCGTATCTTTTCAGTTAAATTTACCCGTCCGCTGAAAGAGATCAGCGTAGTGACCCAAAAAATGGCGTCGTTGGACTTTTCCCAGAGCTGTCCGCCCAGCAACACCAGAGAAATCGACCGCCTGTCCGACAGCATCAATGTGATGAGCGAATCGCTGCACGCGGTTCTGCAGGACTTGCAGCAGAAAAATAAAAAACTGATGGACGATTATGAAAAGGAAAAGACATTGGAGCACCTGCGGTTCGACTTTATCACCGGTGCTTCCCACGAGCTGAAAACCCCCATCGCCATTATCCAGGGCTATGCGGAGGGACTGGAATTGTTTGTTGAATCCGATCCCCAAACCGCCAAACAATATGCAAAAATCATTGTGGGTGAAACCAGGCGTATGAATGATTTGGTGCTGCGGCTTTTGGAAATCATTCGCTACGATTCCGGCGATTATATCATCAACAGCGAGGATTTTGACATCCATGATTTGGTGCAGGACTGGTTCACCAGAGAAGAAAATATTCTTGCAGAAAAAGGCATCCAGTATCAGAATGACATACCAAAGAACCTGACCGGTCGAGGGGATGTTATGCTTTTAAGCGCGGTAATCAATAACTATCTGTCTAACGGTGTGTCACATATCGGCGGCGATCGGTGGCTCAGGGTCTGGTGCGAGGAACAGCCCGCGGCTTACCGTATCAGTGTTTTCAATACCGGCGCACCGATTGCGGATAAGGATATTGACAAGATATGGTCAAGCTTTTACCGGGCAGATAAGTCCATGTCCCGCAAAGAGGGGCGGTTCGGACTGGGGCTTGCGGCAGTTTCTTCCATTCAGCGCCTGCACGGCAGGGAATTTGGCGTTGAAAACAGGAAGGATGGCGTCCGATTCTGGTTCGATATTGAAAAGGTCACATCCGGGGAAAAAGACCCGGTGCGGTAAAAAATAAAACAGAAAAAATTCAATCAGAAACCTGAGGGGGTTATTTGATGGCAAGAAAGAAGACAAAGGCGGCTGCTCCGGCAGCAGAAGCGCCGCATCCGAATCGCATTGGTATCAAAGAGGGACTGGGCTATATGCTCGGCGACGCAGGCAATCTGTTCATTTTGACCTATGTTTCCTCCTTTTTGAAGGTCTTTTATACCGATGTGCTGAAGCTGGCGGAGAGCAAGGTGGCGACCCTGTTTTTTGTTTCCCGGTTGTGGGACGCCATCAACGACCCCATGTGGGGCGCGATTGTCGCCCGCCGTAAACCGCGCAGGGACGGAAAGTTCCGTCCCTATTTGAAGACAATCGCCGTGCCGGTCAGCATTGCCGCGATTCTCTGCTTTGTGGATTTCAACCGGTTTACCTCCAATCAAACGCTGATTCTGGTGTTTGCGTATATAACCTATATTGCCTTTGGTATGCTGTATACGGGCATCAACATTCCCTTTGGCTCGCTGGCCTCGGTGATTACCGATGACCCGAAGGGCAGAACGCTGCTTTCCACCTTCCGCTCCATCGGCGGCGGTATCGGCGGCGCTGCGCCGCTGCTTTTGGCGCCTCTGTTTATTTATCAAACAGTCGGCGTAAGCTCGGACGGTACTAAAGTACAGGCTGCTGACGCAGGCGGTATGCTGGCGTTTGCGGTGGCAATGGGCGTTTGCTCTATCGTGTTCTATCTCGCGTGCTACGGCACAACAAGGGAGCGCATTCCCTCCGAGGCAGACCCAAAGGTGAATATGAAAGCGGCCTATCTCGGTATGCTCAAAAGCCGTCCCTTTGTCACCTGTGCGCTGGCCGGCGTTTTAATCAGCGGGCAGCTGCAATTTGCCTCCCTGAACCAGTATTTGTATAAAAACTATTTTGAGAACACCAATCTTTCCATCATCGGCACCATTGCCAACTATCTGCCTATGGTCATTATGATTCTCTTTATGCCCAAGCTCGTGGAACGCTTCGGCAAAAAGGAGCTTTGCGGGATTGGCACCTTTTTCTCGGCGATGGCGTCCATTCTCATGTATTTGATTGTGCCCAAATGCGATCGGCTCGGCTCTGCGCCGGTGGTGTTTATGGTCTTTCTGTTTATTATCGGCTTTGGTTATTCCTTTGTCAGCATCACCAATTGGGCGGTCGTCGCCGATGTGATTGATTATCAGGAGTACAAAACCGGTCTGCGCTGTGAAAGCGCGGTGTATGCTGTTTATACCTTCTGCCGCAAGCTCGGGCAGACGGCGGCGGATACCGGCGGATTGCTGCTTTTAAGCAATATTGCCGGGTATGACGGCGCCACCATGGGCGACAAAGGGTATCTTCCCGGCGTGGGCGAGGGCATTCTCTTTGTCTGCACCGTGGTACCCGCTGTGGTTTATACGCTGGTGTTTCTGTTAATGCAGTTCGGCTACCCGCTCTCCAAATCCAAGCTGGAGCCGGTGTATGCCCATATCCGCGAAAAACGCGCCGCGCAAGCGCAGGCAAAGCAGACTGCGCAAACATCGGATTCCTGAAAAAATACATACAATCTTTCTGACGAAAAGACGGCAGGCTCTCTGTCGTCTTTTTGTCTTTGCGGGCGCTTTCTTTGAAGGAATGTAATTATTTTGTTTTTCAGGAGAAAAAACGGTTTCTTCATCCATGGTAAAATAAATCGGTATCTTGTTGGAAAAGAGGACGGATATGGAAGAGCGTATCTTGATAGTAGATGATGAAAAAGAAATCGCCGATCTTTTGGAAATTTACTGTGTCAACGAAAACTACACGGTCTATAAATTCTATTCTCCTGTAGAGGCGCTGTCCTGTTTGCAGCGTGAGCCGATTGATTTGGCGGTGATTGATGTAATGATGCCGGAAATGAGCGGATTCACCCTTTGCCGCAGGATTCGCGAGCAATATTATTTTCCGGTTATCATGCTGACCGCCAAGGTCGAGGATGCTGACAAAATTGCCGGTCTTACCATGGGTGCGGATGATTATGTCACCAAGCCCTTTCACCCGCCGGAGTTGATGGCGCGTATTAAAACCCAGCTGCGCCGGTATAAAAAATACAACGCGCAAACACCCATGAAACAGGAAATAGAGTACGATTTTCGTGGACTATGCGTGAACCGGCAAAAGCACCGCCGCCGACTGGGCGGAACAGACCGGCACCATCACCAACGAAATTCTCAGCCGCCTCGGCGCGCGGATTCGGCGCATTTTGGTATAAAACAAGGGACGCAGACAAACGCCTGCGCCCCTTTTTGGCGGGTGAAATATCGTGCTTTTTCAAGATAGAAACTTAGTCGAGGTCGGTCATGCCCCAGTCTTTGTAATACAAATCCCAAAGCCGACTGGCAGCCTCCTCATCGCTCAAAGTGCCTGCACGGTAGTCCGCCAGAAGCGCCTTGCCCTCGGATTCCAGAATATCCAATTCCGCCAGTTTTTCTTTGATCGGGGGAGAGTTCGGATCCAGGTCGTTATTTTCAATCTTGGTATCCAAATTATTGCGAGAGAATTGCTGTTTTTCAAGAAATACCTGAATATTATGCTCAACGTCCTTCGCATACTGGGCGATATTCTCCGGCGATTTGCTGAAAATCTCCGGTATGGTCGGCTCCGGGCTGGTTGCCCCGGCAACCGTTTCCGGCGCCAGAGTGGTGGGTACGGAAATCGTCACTTGGGGAATGGCATCCGGGTTTTCCGGCGGCGCGGTGACAAGGTAGCGATTGCCGTTTTCATCCACATAATAGGCAACGGTGGTAAAGACTTCCGCCTCCCAGGAAAACCGCACTTCGGACAGCGCCGTCACAGTGCCGACACCGAACAGCAGCACCAGCGCGCAAATAAAAAGCACCAAACCTTTTTTCTTCATGGTTCCCTTCCTTTCTCAATGAAATTTGATTCAGTATACAGCAGCTTTCCATCTATAGTATAAATGACGATAGGAAAAATTGCAATCTTTTTTCTATGATTGTTTTTTTTGGAGACTTATACAAAACACCGTTTGTGTTATTGTGAAAATTGCATAAAACAAAAAGGACAGAAAAGCCGCAAACGCGCTTACCCATCGTGATACCCCATCCTAAAAACACGGCGGCCAGGCACTCCGCCCGCCGCCGCTGGGGGAAACTATTCACTCAGCCATTCCGCGACATATTTTTGTTCGACGCTATTATCTGAAGCGATATAAAATAATTTTTCGGAACCATTTTTATCAGAGCGCTGAAGATATAAACCATTTAGACCGATATATTCCGGTTGGTTTGCATTTTCTTCTTGCCAATCCACTTCCACCACATAAACTGCTTCTGTTGTCCAGAAGAGGAAAGCAAATCTGGTTTGTAATACTTCATCACCGCCCAGTCCCCAAGTAACGCCGCGGACGCAATCAATGGAAGTTATATCGCCCTCAATGTAGGAGAAAAAATCCGCAATTTTATCGGTTAATTGTGGGGTGTTTGCTCGAATGTTTTCGCATACGGTTTCTTCGAGCGCAGGCATATTCCTCGTCCCAAATGCATCTACAAGATTTATCATCCATTCAGTTTCCGTTTTGTTAGAATCAGAGGATTCCGAAATCCAGATAATAGAGTCTCCTTTGCTGCCATCCGGAAGAATAGGCGATAAATATATCTCAACGCATTTAGTCGCTTCCGGATGCGCTACATTAACTAACATCCATCCTAATGAAATTTGATATGACTTACTCTCATTAGTTTTTAAGGTAAGGTTATAGCCGCCGCCGGAAACGCCTTCACCTGAGAAGGATGCGGAAGGCGCCCAGTCAATGCTTGTAACATCTCCAACAATAAAACTATAAATTGTTTGAACCTTTTTACTTGTTTTCGGATCCTGCTGCAAAGATTCACATAAAAAACGCATCGTTTGGTCGGTATCTTTATTGATAATCGCTTCTTCAATTACAGGAATCCAATTATTGATATTATTCTCTCTTTGCTGCTGCAAGTCAATCGTTGCATTTGGGAAAAGCATGATAAGAATCGAAATAAAAAACGAAATAATTTTTGAAAACAGTGCGCTGACTGTGGCTGCAAAATTTGCCATAAGAAAATTCCTCCCATTCTTAACAATGAATACGGTTTGGGCAAATGAACGCTGCGGTTCCTCTGCCGGTTATGTTTTGTGCTTTGCCAATTTTTATTATAAAATAAATACCAAAAAAAGACAATGCTTTTTTCGGTATTTTCCTTTTTTTGGGGAATCATACAAATGGAATTCCTTTTCTTTGGTTGTTTTGCCTAAAGAAAAATGATAGATTTGCATGAATTTTGTCGTTTATTCGCCGCTTGTAAGCCATACCGCGTGGGCGATGCCGGGGATATTGCTGCCCTGTTGGGAGGTGGTGGGGGACATGAGTGCGCCGGTGCCGACGAATAGTACGTTGTTTAATTCCTTGCGCATAAGCTGCTTGAGAATCAACGAGCAGACCACCGCCGCCGAACAGCCGCAGCCCGAGCCGCCGGCGTGGACATCCTGTTTTTCAATATCAAAAATCAGATTGCCGCAATCCTGATGCACCGCGGAAATATCGGTGTTTTCCCTTTTTTGCAATAGCTCCAACAGTAGCTTTGAGCCAACCAATCCCAAATCGCCGGTTAAAATCATATCGAAATCCTGCGGCTTTTTACCGGTATCGCGCAGAAAGTCGATAACCGTACAGGCTGCGGCCGGCGCCATAGCGGCGCCCATATTATTGGCGTCGGTAATGCCCAAGTCCCGAATGCGCCCAATCATGACCGCGTGAAGTTTCGGCATGGTTTCGCCTTTTGGCGTAATCAGCGCAGCACCCGCGCCGGTTACGGTACGCTGGGCGGTTGGTGTTCGCTGTCCGCCGTATTCCAGCGGGAACCGGAATTGCCGCTCCGCTGAGCAAAAGTGGGAGGAGGCGGCGGCAATTGTCAGGTTGGATGCGCCGCTGTCAACGGATATGCCCCCCAGTGCCAGCCCAAGCGCCATGGTAGAGCAGGCGCCGAACAGCCCGGCAAAGGGAATATCCGTACTTTTCACCGAAAACGCGGAAGCCACACATTGGTTCAATAGATCTCCCGCAAAAATCAAATCAGTATCCTCATAGGTTTTACCCGCCTTAATCAGCGCTTTGTTCACCGCGTCAATAGCGAGCTTGCTTTCGCACTGCTCCCAGGTGCCGCTGCATATTTTATCGGTTTGGTAGCAGATATCAAATTCCTTGTGCAGCGGTCCCTCGCTCTCGGTTTTTCCCACCGCTGTGCCCCAGGAAATCACGGCGGGGCGGTTTGGCAGCTCTATTACATATCGTCCGACTCGTTTCGGCATAGCCCTCTTCCTTTCCCCTTATAAAACAAAGCAATAATAAATCAGCCCAAAGACCGCGGCGGCGGAGCAGCCGTATACAATGACCGGTCCGGCCAGGGTGAACATCTTGGCGCCCGTGCCCAAAATTCGCCCCTCCGACTGGAAGTCCAGCGCCGGAGCAACCACGGAATTGGCAAATCCCGTAATGGGTACAAATGTCCCCGCGCCCGCAAATTTTGCAATTTTGCCGAATACCCCCAATCCGGTCAGAATGGCGGTTAAAACAATCAGCGTAATAGGTACCGCCAGCTTAGCCGTTTCCTCTTTTATGCCAAGATATAGGTATAAATCCAAAAAGCCCTGCCCCAGGCAGCAAATCAATCCGCCTACCAGAAAGGCCTTGGCGGCGTTCTGCACTTTTTTCGAGGGCGGCGAGGCCTGCTTTGTCATTTTGGCATATTCGGGATCCGGAGATGGTTTCACATTTTGTCATCCTTTCTTTTCCAAAAAACGCTCATGTTCACTGAACAATGCTTTGATGGAGCTTTCTGTTCATTCAGTAGTTTTACCGCGCTTCAGGCGAATATTTGTTATATACCCGCCGCAGTTTTTGGCGGAAAAGGAAAAATATGCAAAAAAAGACGGACACCATACAAGGATGATGTCCGTTTTTCCTTTAATGATATCAGCGGTCTTCCAGTTCATCGCCGCCGGGGGCGTCAGCGGAAGGGGCTTCGTTTGAAGGTTCCGCAGAGGGTTCATCGCTGGGCTCATCAGTCGAAGGCGCGTCCGTCGGCTCATCGGTCGATGGCGCGTCGGTTTCTGGCTGTGTGGTTGTGGGCGGATCCGTAGGTGCTTCGGTGGTTGTGGTACGGCGCGTGGTGGTTGTGGTACGGCGCGTCGTTGTGGAACGGCGGGTTTCTTCTTCCTCTTCCTCCTCTTCGGCTTCGGTTGTAGCCGCTGTGGTGTCAGAGGTGGAAGCAGTTGGCTCTGTGGGACGCTCTGTGGTGCTCGGCAGGGTAATCAGGTTCGCCGCCGGTTCAGTTGCGGAGGGATCCTCGGTCGTCTCTGTGGTACGCCCGGCGGTGAGATTGCCGATAAAGTCATACCGCTGGTTCGCAAAGTATAGTCCGGCAATCAGCGCGACAAGAACCAGAAGCAAAATCAGCACAATCAGCGGCGCTTTGCTGGGCTTGGATACTTCTTCTTCGTAAGCCTCTTCCGGCAGTTCTTCGGCTGGTTCATCACCTTCGGCATGGGGAACAGCAGCGCCGGCAACCGGTACCTCGGTGGGGGTCAGGTTTTCAATCATAACCGTAACAAAACTCTCGGCGCCATTTTCCGCTGCCTGGTCAATCAGTCTTTGGCAGGCCTGTTTCGGCGAAAGGGCATTGCGTAAAATATCCAGAATCTGTTCGTCGGTAGTGTACTCGTACACCTCTTTGCTTAAAACGAGAATCTGGGTGTTTGGCTTTATATCGGTTACGACTTTGCAATTGACCTCAGAGGTGGGCAGTTCATTGTCTTTTTTCCCGGTTTCCTGGGGAGCAAAGGCAATCTGGTCCAAATACATGCCGTCATAGGTATATACGGCGTTATCACCGGTGTTTGCAATGTATACATTGTCGGCATAGT
>CASFEZ010000022.1 GCA_949293815.1 uncultured Eubacteriales bacterium
GGGGGAAGCGGCGATGCGCCGCGCTTTTGCCAAAGGCAAAAGGATTGCATGATACAATGTTCTCAATCGGGCGTGAAACGCCGACCACGCGAAGCGGGGGCAAATCCGCTGCTAAGCGGATTTGTGATTGAGGTTATTATACCACCAATTTGAAAAAAGGACAAGTTCTTTCACTTTTTATTTGATTATTTTTAACACCTATGGTAAAATAGAGCACATAGCAACACAGACGAAAGGAAGAGGTCGCATGCGTATGGAAGCTACCGGCGGCAAAGCGGTCATTTTGGGAATCAGCGAAACAGGCGAAAAAATTCCGGCGGCAGCCGGACGTATTTCCACCCAACCGGGCACTGCCACGGAGATATTTGAAAAATCTCAGGATGGGGAAAAGAACAGCAATTTAATTGTCAAGGTAACCCAATCCGGGCATAACTCAACCATAGAACATACAGTATATCATCTGGCCTTTGAGAATGTGTCGGTTTTTGCCGAACAGTTTTTAATTGAATTTCGGCTGGCTTCGTTTACAGTAAAATCCAGACGCTATGTAGATTTCAGCCACAGTGGCTATTATATACCAGATTCCCTGCCGCCGGAAGCATGTGGGTACTTCACCGAAACCATGGAATCTTTGTTTCAAACCTACACCGCGCTGACCGAATTGGGCATGGCAAAAGAGGACGCGCGTTTTGTGCTGCCTTACTGTTTGTACAGCAATTTTTTCTGTACTGCCAACGCCCGTGAATTTTTGCATATACTGCGCGCTATGCTTTACGGCCGCGGCGCGGCATTTCCTGAGCTGAAAGAACTCGGTTTACAGCTGCTGCAGCAGGCACGAGAGCTGACGCCGGGGATATTGAGCGAATTTGAGAGTCGGTGCGAAGGACGCGAAGATCCCGCCTTCCCGCTTTTCCCGAAATCCGAATCCGGCGCGCCGGACGATGCCATTGCCCTTTTGGGCGCCACACCGAATGCCGCCGGGCTGATTGCCTGCACGGCGCTGTTAGAAGAGGGATATTCTGATACCGATGCTTTCACCCTTGCGCAGAACAGCGCATACCGCAAGGATATTTTGCACTACCTGTTCACTTCTCCCCGTCCCCGAGCGTTGGAAGCAGCCTGTTTTACCTATCGGGTAAGCGGCATTTCCCTGTCCTGTTTGACCCATTTTGCCCGCCACCGGATGCAGTCGATTCAAATCCCCTGTCTGACATACGCAAACCGTTCGCGTCATGTAACACCGGTATTTCCATCCGACAAAGCCGAGATGCTTTATGAAAACGCTTTCCGGCAGGCAAATGAGCTATATCAGGCATTAAAAGAAACGGGAGCAACGGAAAATACGCTGGTCTATACCCTGCTGAGTGGGAATACCATCGATATTGTTACCACCATGAACGCCCGGGAGCTGGCGCTGTTCTTTCGGTTGCGCTGCTGCAATCGGGCACAGTGGGAAATCCGCGCCCATGCTGATGAAATGCTTCGCCTGGGTCGCCAGAACCAGCCGGAACTTTTCCGCTTTTTTGGTCCCAGCTGCTTTATGAGCAGCTGTCCTGAGGGGCGCATGAGCTGCGGCAGGCAGACGGAAATGCGTGAAAAATACAGCAAACTTTAATGACAGGAGGAATGGTCATGACCATTGCGGATGTGGTGCTGCGCCACTCGCAGCGCGGCATGAACTTATTGAAAGAGTTGCTCAGTGACAATATGTATGAAGAAGCGGCAGAAAAACTTCTGCAACGAAAAAAAGGAACAATTTTGCTGGCAACCGGTTTCTATGTAGCCGGCTTTGCCGAAACCGACGGACCGCCCGGCACATTTTTTCTGGCAAAGGCGCTGAAACAGCTCGGCTTCTCGCCGGTGATTATTACCGATTCATATTGTAAAAACTTTTTTCCGAGAGAGGAAATTCCCGTCTGCATTTTAGAAAAGGGCTTCTCTCCTGCCGATGTGCTGGAGCAGTATCAGCCTGTGTCGCTCATATCCATTGAACGCTGCGGCAGGAACATACAGGGCGATTACGCCAACTGCCGGGGGGTCAGTATTGCCGACCATACCGTGGAAATCGACCGCATTTTCGATTTGGCAAAAGAACGGGGGCTGTACACCGTCGGCATTGGCGACGGCGGCAATGAAATCGGCATGGGTAATCTGAAAGACGCCATTTCTGAGCGGCTGTCGCTGGTTCCCTGCAAAACAGAGGTCAGCGACCTGCTGATTGCTACGGTCTCGAACTGGGGCGCTTACGGCTTGTGCGCGGCGCTGTCGATTTTGAGCAAAACCAATCTGCTGGCGGACTATGCGGAAATCAACGCCTACATTGCATATATCGTTTCCCAAGGCAGCGTTGACGGCATTCAAAAAGCCCATGTTCCGACCGTGGACGGCTTTGCGCAAGAAGTGGAGCAAGAAATGGTCCAAGCGCTCCATATGTATATATCTACAAAGAGATGAAATAATCGCTTACAGATGCTATGAGGCGATTTTTGGTATAATTTTTATCACTGTTGAACTGACTGAGAATAAAAACTGCCGCACCAAATATGGCAACAAAAAGACCTTATGTGTCGATGTTTTTCGACACATAAGGTCTTTTTTATCAAGACAAATTATATCGGCGCAGAATGCACACTAGAATTGCCATATGACAACAAGCAGCGGTGCACAAAGGGCTTTACAATGCAGGGAAATGACTATTCAGATTGCTTTTTTGGGTTCACTGATTGGCTGCGGCTCTTCGCTATCCGACTTCAGCAAAAGCTGAGGGGGTTCTTCGCCTTTGGCGCAGGCAGGAGTGATGATGATTTTTTCCACGCCCTGCTCGGACGGCGCGTCGTACATAATGGGAATCAAAATATTTTCGGTAATCGCCCGCAAGCCACGGGCGCCGGTCTTTTTTTCAATTGCCAAATCGGCAATGGCCTCCAGCGCGCCATCCGCAAATTCCAACCCAATATGATCCATATCAAACAAGCTCTGATATTGTTTCACGAGCGCGTTTTTCGGCTGTGACAGAATTTGCACCAGAGCGTCCCTGTCCAGACCATGCAGCGGCGCAAGTACGGGAATACGCCCGACAATTTCCGGAATTAAACCGTATTTTACCAAATCCTGCGGAATGACCTGTGCCATAACATCCTCGGCGGCGATTTCGGTTTTGGATTTTACATCCGCGCCAAAGCCCATGGAGGATACATTTTTCCGTTTTTCAACAATTTTTTCAATACCGTCGAACGCACCGCCGCAGATAAACAGGATATTCGAGGTATCCACCTGCAAAAATTCCTGCTGCGGATGCTTTCTGCCTCCGGTGGGCGGCACATTGGCAACCGTGCCTTCCAAAATCTTCAGCAGTGCCTGCTGTACGCCTTCGCCGCTGACATCGCGGGTAATCGAGGGGTTTTCGCTTTTACGGGCGATTTTATCAATCTCGTCCACATAGATAATGCCCTTTTCCGCCCGTTCGATATCAAAATCGGCAGCCTGCACCAATCGAAGCAGAATGTTCTCCACATCTTCGCCCACATAGCCCGCCTCCGTCAGCGTGGTGGCATCGGCAATGGCGAAGGGCACATCCAAAATTTTGGCGAGGGTCTGCGCCAGCATGGTTTTGCCCACGCCGGTGGGACCCAGGAGCAAGACATTACTCTTTTGGATCTCCACATCGGATTTGCCGCCGTAATAAATGCGCTTGTAGTGGTTATAGACGGAGACTGCCAAAACGCGCTTCGCCTCGTCCTGCCCAATGACATATTCATCAAGCATTTCCTTGATTTCCCGCGGCTTCGGCAACTCGCGCCTGCCGGGTGCCGTATTCGCAGCATTCGTGTGGCGCCGTTCGCTGTAGTCAAGCTGGTCGTCAATAATGGAACAGCAAAGGTCAATGCACTCATCGCAGATATACACATTCGGTCCTGCGACCATGCGCATAACCTGGTCCTGTGTTTTTCCGCAAAATGAGCAGCGAATGGTCTTTTCTCTGCTGTCGTCCTGTTTTGCCAAAAGGGGTCAACCTCCCTCAAAGGTTTTATTTATCCGCTTACAGCACCTTATCAATCAGACCGTATTCCAGTGCTTCCTGCGCGGACATGTAATTGTCGCGGTCAGTATCAATCGCAATCTGCTCAATGGGCTTGCCGGTGTTTTCGGCAAGAATGCGATTGAGCTTATCTTTGATTTTCAAAATATGGTCGGCGACGATTTTCATATCGGACGCCTGCCCCTGGGAACCGCCGGAGGGCTGGTGAATCATAATTTCACTGTTGGGCAGGGCGTAGCGCTTGCCCTTGGCACCGGCTGAAAGAAGGAACGCGCCCATGGACGCAGCCATACCCATGCAGATGGTGGAAACATCGCATTTGATATAGTTCATGGTATCATAAATCGCGAAGCCTGCCGATACGCTGCCGCCCGGACTGTTGATATACAGGCTGATGTCTTTTTCCGGATCCTGCCCTTCCAAAAACAGCAGCTGCGCCACCACCAGGCTGGCGGAGGTATCGTTCACTTCCTCCGACAATACAACGATTCTGTCGTTGAGCAGACGGGAAAAAATATCATACGCTCTCTCGCCGCGGTTGGTCTGCTCGATAACGGTAGGTACTAAAGACATATTTGCTCCATCCTTCCTGTATTATACCTGTTTTTTGTAAAAATACCCGCCGTTTCTTTCGGCGGCGGGTATTTCCGACCGGCACCGTATTTCATTATACGGTCAGTTTGCCGGATTCTATTCATTCAGCGTCAGATTGTTCTTCTGTTTTTTCCTCAGCATCTTCTGCATCCGCTTTTTTCGCTGTCTTTTTGGCAGATGCCTTTCTGGCTCTCTTCGGTTTTTCCGCCGGCTCCTCTGCCTTGGTCTCTTCTCCATCGGTTTCCGGGGCGGCTTCTTCGGCGGGCTTCGGCGCAACGGGCTTCGCGGCGTTTTTCACAAACTCCGCAGTTTTGCGCATCAGCAGTTCTTCTTTCAATGCATCTTCACCCACGGCCTTTTTCACTTCATCGACATCCATGTGGTATGCATCGGCGAGCTTCTTGTACTCTTCTTCCAAATCCTCTGCTGAAACTTCGATATTTTCATCTGCGGAAATTTTCTCCAGCGCCAAGTCAATACGGACATCTTTTTCGGAACGCTCACGGTACTGCTCGCGCAAAGAGGACACATCGCCGCCGAAATACTTGGCATAATTTTGCAAATCGAAGCCCTGCATTTGCAGGCGATATTCCAGCTCGCGCATATTCTTGTCGATGGCATTTTCAATCATGGCATCGGGAATTTCCGCCTCAACCAAATCCGCCAGCTTCAAAAGCACATTGTTTTCAAACCCACGATCTGCCTGCGCTTCACGGTCAGCAGCCATTTTTGCGCGGATATCTGCTTTCAGTTCATCCATGGTTTCAAATTCGCTGACATCCTTGGCAAAATCATCATCTGCTTCGGGGAGCTCTTTCACTTTCAGCCCATGCAGCTTGACTTTGAACACCGCATCTTTGCCCGCAAGCTCTTCGGTATACTGCTCGGGGAAGGTCACATTCACATCAAAGCTGTCGCCGATGGCGTGACCGATAATCTGGTCTTCAAAACCGGGGATAAAGGTTCCGCTGCCCAAGGTCAGGTCATGCCCTTCATCTTTGCCGCCGGCAAAGGCAACGCCGTCCACAAAGCCTTCGTAATCGATGGTGGCAATATCGCCGTTTTCCGCGTTTCTGCCGTCCACATCGATCATGCGGGCGTTTTCTTCCTGCATATGGGAAATTTCGTGGTCAACATCCTCGTCCGTCACTTCGGCAACCACATCTTTTTCCGCTTCGATGCCTTTATAGTCACCGAGCTTGATTTCGGGCTTGGAGGAAACCTTTACGGTAAATTCTACGCCGTCCTTGCCGATGGTAACCACATCAAAATCAAAGGGCGAGGAAACCGCGTCCACACCGGATTCCTTGAGCGCGTCGCCGTACACCTCGGGAAAGAGGTTGTCCAGCGCGTCCTCATAAAATACACCGGTTCCGTACATTTTTTCTATGTACGCTCTGGGGGCTTTTCCTTTACGGAAGCCGGGAACATTGATCGAATTTTTTTGCTTGTGATAAACCTTGTTGACAGCGTTTTCAAAGGAATCGCCGTCGATGGTGATGGTAAGGGTATACTCATTCACGCCGGTTTTTTCTGATGCTTTCAGAGCCATTTGCATAACCTCCGGATTACACTTTTGTATTTCAACCGTGATATTATAACAGATTCGGTTGTAAATATCTACTATTTTTTTAAGATTTTAAAGTTTTGTGATACTTTCTTCTATCTGTTTCGGGCAAAAGTCCAGAAAATCGGCGGAAACAAGGGAAAAAACAATGCCATCGCGGGTAAAAGAGCGGTACTTGCCGCTGCGCTCCTGGTGCAGGTGCCCGAAATAGCACCTGCGAATGCCATATTCCAAAAGTACGGAATAGATCTCCTCGCACACCAAATCCCCGTCATTATAAAACGGCGGGTAGTGCAGAAACACCACCGGCGGAAGACCGGTAGCTACTGCCGCCTCAATGGACAGGCGCAGCCGTCCGGCTTCCCGGCGAATCACCTTGCCGCCGTCCGCCTTTTCCTCGGCGCCCCAGCCACGGGTGCCGCAGACGGCGATATTCTCCACCGTGACGGCATTGTTAAAAAGAAAGGTCAGGCTGTTCAGCGAATAGGCCGCCTTTGCTTCCTCCAATTTTTTCATGGTGACCCACCAGTAATCGTGGTTGCCCTTGAGCAGTATTTTTTTACCGGGCAGCCGGTCTAAAAACTGCAAATCCGGCAAAGCTTCGGACAAATCCATGCCCCAGGAGATATCACCGGGAATCACGACGGTATCCGCTGCGCCGACCAGTCGCTTCCAGTTTTCCTCAAGGCGCGCCACATAATTCTGCCAGCCGGGGAATACATCCATCGCTTTATTGGCTGCCAACGACAAATGCGGGTCGCCGATTGTAAAAATTGCCATAAATATCCTCCCGCCCGCCGCGCATAGCGCACAAAATGCGGCGCAAACTAACCGTACCAACCTGAAAAGGAGTGACAACCGGTGGAACAAAAAGCCAAAGAGATAAAAAACATTACCTGCAACGCCCGCAACTGCGCCTATAACGATAAAAAAAGCTGCAAATGTATGGCGGGCTCCATACAAGTCGGCACACGCGATGCCTGCACTTGCAGCGAAACCATTTGCGCAACCTTTCAGCTGGACGACAATATTACCGTATGAATGTGTCCTTCAAACAGGATACGCCATATGATTTCAAAAGCCAAAAAACGCCGGGTGGTTTACCTGCCCGGCGATTTTTTGCAACCATACGCAGCCGAAAGGTCTGCTTATTGAATGCCCAGCATGGCGTATACCTGTTTGCACATATCCTCTTTCTTGCAAACATCGGTAAAGCGCGGGGTTTTGCCCTTGAGGGAGCGCAGCTGTTCGGGCGCGGGCACGCCGGTTTTTTCTTCCAGCTCATGCACCATGGAAAATTCGTCCGCCGAATGAATCTCGCCGCCGCTGACCGCATCGAGCACGCTGGCGGAAAATTTATAGGGGCTGGCGGTGGAAGCAATCACGGCGGGGGTGGTATCACCGGTTTTCGCAAGGTACGATTCATAAACCGTAACCGCCACGGCGGTATGGGTATCGCAGAGATAACCGTCCTGTGCAAATATTCTGCCGATGGTCGCCCTGGTGGCGGCGTCATCACAATATCCTGCGGCAAAATCCGCTTTTACGGCCTTTGCAATCGCATCGCTAACCCGATAGGTGCCGGTTTCGGCAAGCTGACGGTACAGAGAACGGATTTCCTCATCATTGCCGCCGGAGAGCATAAACAGCAGCCGTTCCAGGTTGCTGGAAATTAAAATATCCATCGAGGGAGAAATGGTGGTATAGAACTTGCGGTTACGGTCATACACGCCGGTTTCGATAAAATCGGTCAACACATTGTTGGCGTTGGAGGCACAGATGAGCTTATTCACCGGCAATCCCATCCGCTTGGCGTAATAGGCGGCAAGAATATTGCCGAAATTGCCGGTGGGCACCACCACATTCATTTTTTCGCCGAAAGCGAGCTTGCCCTGATTGACCATATCGGCATAAGCGGAAAAATAGTAAACAATCTGCGGCACCAGTCTGCCCCAGTTAATGGAGTTGGCGGAGGAAAAGGCATAGCCGTTTTCCGCAAGACGGGCTTTTACAGCGGGGGCGGTGAAAATCGCCTTTACGCCGTTCTGCGCGTCGTCGAAATTGCCGTTGATGGCGCAAACGCCGACATTATCGCCCTTTTGGGTAGTCATTTGCAGCTTTTGCATGGGGCTGACGCCATCTACAGGATAGAAAACCAGAATGCCGGTTCCCGCAACATCGCAAAAGCCTTCCAGCGCCGCTTTGCCGGTATCGCCGGAGGTGGCGACCAGAATGATGATTTTTTTATCATTATGAATCTTTTTCGCGCTGCCGGTCAACAGATACGGCAGAATTTGCAGCGCCATATCCTTAAATGCGCAGGTCGGACCGTGCCACAGCTCCAATATATTCAGCCGGTCATTCGCAGCAACCACCGGCGCGGGAGATGAACCGCTGAATTTGCCGCCGCCGTAAGCGCCGCGGGCATATGCGCGCAACTCGTCTTCCGAAAAATCCTTTAAGAACAGACCCAGCACCGCCACGGCGCGTTCGATATAATCTTTCTCTTGCAGCGAAGCGATAAAGGCAGCGTCTACCTGCGGGATTTCCATGGGGACAAACAGACCGCCGTCCTCGGAAATGCCTTTGGTAATCGCTTCCGCCGCGCTGATTTGCACATTTTTATTCCTTGTGGATGTGTACAGCATACCATCGTCCTCTCCAACACATCAATTGATTCAGGGACAGTATAACAATAACTGCCGCAAATGTAAATAGGCAATACACAGGTTTCCGATTTTTCCGGAAAACCGGTCGCACCCGAAAACAGCAAAAAGGTATTCCGCCGCCCACAAAAAGCCGCGCGGGATACCTTTTCTGTTATCGCACTTATTTTATTTCGTCTTTTTGGCGGGCGCTTTTTTAACCGGTGCTTTCTTTTCGGCAGGCGCTTCCGCTTTCTTTTCGGCAACAGCGGCAGCCTTTTCCGATTCCTTTATCACCGGTTTTTCGTCCGCTATGTCAGCGGGCTTTTCAGCGGCAGGTTCAACCGTCTTTTCAGCGGTTTTTTCCGCTTTTTTTACCGTTTTTTTGGCGGCGGGCTTTGCGGCTTTCTTTTTGGCAGGCTTTTTCTCCTCTTTTGCCATCAAATCAACCAGCATCAGCGCATGGTCAACGCTGCCCTCCACCTGCAAAGAGCCGGAAAGGAACAGCTGAACCGGGTCCGCTTTCTTTGCAAGAACCGCCTCCAGATCCGCAACGGGCACGGTAATCATAGAGGTATGATCCCGATAGTCATAGGGTTCAACAGAAAAAACGCCGCCGACAAAGGCAACATAAAAGGTGCCTGCGCTTTCATCTTCCGTCATGTTGATCTGAATCGCAAAGGGCTCGGTCAGCTTGGATTCATCCACCGCACCGTATTTTGCTTTCAGTTCGTCAAATTTTTCACGGAAAGTCATGGGTCATTTCCTTTCTTTATCGTGGTATTGTTTTAATAATAGTATACCACTTTTTGCAAAATGATTCCAGTCCCGAAGCCGTTTTTTTTGCAAAATTTAGGTTATTAGAAGTAAAAAATAAGGGGCATCAGAAAAAAATTTCTGTGCAAAAATGGCAAAAATCGGAAATCGCGCTGTCGAATCACATCAAAAAACGGCGCTCAGGCATTTTTCGGTTTTCCGCAGTTGGTGCAGAAATTGCCGGTATTCTCCGTGCCGCAGGAACAGACCCAGCTGTCAGACATGGGGCGGGGTTTTCCGCAGCTTCCGCAGAATTTACCGCTGTTTTTCGCGCCGCAGCTGCAAGTCCATTCGGCAGATGCCGGACGGGGCTTGCCGCAATTGGTGCAGAATTTGCCGTCGTTTTCCGCGCCGCAGCTGCAAGTCCACCGGTCGGCGGGTTCCGGCTGTTTTTCCGCAGCCATGCGGTACAGCTCTGAGGTATTGGGGCTGCCGGTCATCATATTGGGCATACCCATACCAATAAAGCCGTGCATGGCGCCGGCTTCGTTGGCGGCCGCCGTTTTCATGGCCTCTGCCTGGGCGCCGGTTAAAACCGCCGCCGCCATGGCGGGGTCACGCATAATGGCGCTTCTTTGCATATCGGCAATCATTTTTTCGTTTTCGGCGGAGGTATTGATGCTGTTCATGCCAATGGACGCCACACGCAGCCCGCGCAGCTCTCCCCATTTTTCGGAAAGCGCCTCGTTCAACGCATCGGACAGCTCCACAGTGTGGGCGGGGATTTCGCTATAGCGCACGCCCATGGCGGAAATTTTGGCAAAAGCGGGCTGCAGCGCGGTCAGCAGCTCGGTTTTGAGCATACTGTCAATGCGTTCCCGGTCATATACATCCTCCACATTGCCGCAAACATTGGTATAAAACAGAATCGGGTCAACGATTTTATAAGAAAATTCGCCGTTGCAGCGCACGGTAATATCCAAATCCAGCCCGATATTGCGGTCAATCACCCGGAAGGGCACCGGATTGGCCGTGCCGTATTTGTTGCCGGTAATTTCCTTTAGATTAAAATAATAAATCCGCTGGTCATGGGCGGTATCGCCGCCGAAGGTAAAACGCTTACCCAGAACAGCAAAGGATTTTTTGATGCCCTCTCCCAGATTGCCGCAGAATAAAGTCGGCTCGGTGCCGCTGTCATAGGTATATTCGCCGGGTTCGGAACAGATATCCGCGATTTTCCCTTGATCCACAATCACGGCGCACTGCCCGTCATTGACCGCCAAAAGGGAGCCGTCGGTAATGATGTTCTCCGACCCTTTCCGGTTGGAAGAACGGGAAGAAGAGCGCTTCTCCCCTTTTGCCACCAAAATATTTTCATCCAGCGATTCACAGTAAAAAAACTCTTTCCACTGATCGCCCAAAACGCTGCCGGTCGCGGTAGCAGCTGCTCTTAAAATACCCATAATTTTCTCCTTTTTGAATTGAATGATATTCGTAGGGGCGGGTCTTGTGCCCGCCCGGGGAAGGAGCAGAAAATTCTCGCTTCCCGCCTACCAATGAAGACGCTCAGACCGATTGATTTCGGTGGCATCGAATCGCATAAAATAATTACCGGCAAATACAAAATCAAGATTTCATCAACGCCCAATTGGCACCGATATGGTATATTTTCATCGACGCCCTCGGGCGGGCACAAGACCCGCCCCTACGATGTGCGTGAAATTGCCATAAGCGAAATGCGTGAGAATGTCAAGATGCCGTGTGTCATATGCGGCGCTTAAAACTTCCCTCCCCCGCCGCTGTGGGAGCGGCCGCTGCTGCCGGTGTGGAAAGACGCGCCGCCGCCTCCGCCGCCGGAATGTTGGTTTTCCTGGGGGCGGGGACGCTTTGTCACATTGCTATATAGGAAGATATCCCGGCTGTCAGTCAAATGCAGCCCCTGATTCACCGCGTACATATCCGAATCGCGCTTGAGGGAGACATTTTTCATCCGGGAATGGATGAATAACACAATGAGAAGCGACAAGAGCGCGCCGATTCCCAAGCAAATCAGAAACCGCTGACCGGTCGAAAAACGCGCACCGCCCGACGGGGTATAGCCGGAATCCCCATAGCCGGGGACATCATGCCATATGCCGCCTGCATTCCCATCGTTATAGCCATTGCTCGAAGAGGTGGAGCGCGCTTCTTCGTACAGAATGGAGGCCTCGGCCAAAAAAGACCAGGCGGCTTCCTCATATTCGCTTTCCCGCAAAAGCGGGAGCACCGCGCTTTCAATCCGGTCAAACCCGCCGTCATACACGGGGTCTGCACAGATACCGGTGGCGGTCACATACCATTCCCGGTCGCTGCCGTTTACGTAGATTAACAGAATCAGCCCGCTGCTCTCTTCGTCCACGCCGTAACCGCCGTAGTCATAGTAATCCTCGGAATATGCCTGGGCGCTTTGCCCTTCCAGATCGTCGATGGTTAAAATGACCGTATCGCAGCCGTATTCCTCCGCCAGGGAAACACAGGTGGATTCCAATTGAATCGCGCCCACCTCGGAAAACAATTGGGCGTTGTCAATCACACGGGGCAAATCGGTAACCGCATAGGTTTCATCACCATCCCCAGTCATGGTGACGGCTGCAACGGGAATATGAAGTATCAATAACAATAGACAGGCCACGAGGCCTGCGGCCATTCGTTTCATGCTTTGCCCTCCCCTCAAAACAGCAGCAGCTGCAACAGATACAACACGGCGGTGATTGTGGCGGTCAGACCAAAGAACAGCCCTGCGCCCTTGGCTGCCGAGGACGGCAGCTCACCGACAAAACGGCCGGTCTGCCCGTTCATGGCAAAGGTATAGATTTTGCCGTTGAATTTTGTATTCAGCAGCCATACCGGCAACAGCGCATAGGAGGCTTTGGTATTGCTCAGCTGCACACCGGACTGCTCGGGCACCAGCGTTGCGTAGCCGTGTACGGTTTCCCGCGCCGCGTCCAGCGCGCTTTGGCGAATGCGCTCGTTGGCGCGCTGCTGGGCGGTTTGGGCGTTTTCATCATATTTATCTGCCAAAAAGCCCGTTAAATACCCCATTTGAAAGGGCACGGCCTTGGCGCAGTCAAAGGGTTCAATGGATTCGGTATAGGCATTGTCCAGTTTTTTCGAGCCGTCTACCGGCACGGCGCGAAACTGCATATCCCCCCGGCGGAAAATATGGTAATGGTCGGTTTTGGTATAATCGAACCGCCGGTCGCTCCAATGGGTTACCCGGGTCGCTCGGTATTCCGCCGTTACATTGCTGTCGCAATCAAACAGCCAAAAGGGCACATAAATGCCCGTAATGCTTTCGATCCGTGCCTGTTTGGTAAACAGACTGGGCAGCAGCGGCTTTTTGCGGCAAAAATCCCGGTACGCCTGCTGCGCCTGTTCTTTTGTAACGGAGAACGGGATAATCATATCCGGCTCAAACACCCCGGACACCCGGGAGGTCATCACCGCCGGGGTATCGCAATAGGGACAGCGGGTGGCCGCCTGTACATCGTCGGTGATAATCTCGCCCCCGCAGGCGGGACAGGTGTAAATGGTGGATTCCCGCGCCGTATGGGATTCATCGGGCTGGACCCAATCCATTTTATCCTGGACTTTCTCTTCCAAAACCGCCGCATACTGCTCCAAATCCGCCGCCGAAAACTCACTTTCGCAGTATTCGCAGGTCACTTTTCCGTCTTCCGGCGAAAAGTGCATAATGCCGCCGCAATGCGGGCACTTAAACTCACGAACGCTCAAGCTGCTCTCTCCTTTCATCCAATCCCATAAACTTAGTTTATCTTACAATTTTATTTATTTTTTATCAAGACTTTTAGGGAAATATAAATTTCTCATATGTATGTTTTCTGCCCGAAACAACAGATAGCGACAAGCATCTTGACAATTGCTGCCCGCAGTAATAAAATAAACAGAAGAACCCGCAGGAAAGAGGCGCAAACGATGCTTACACTGGACAAATTTTACCACGCGGCATTTGTATTGAAAGATGTCATTCACCAAACGCCGATGGTACACGCCCCGGGGATCAATCCGGCAGCGGACATTTACTTAAAACCCGAAAACTTGCAGCTAACCGGTTCTTTCAAGCTGCGCGGCGCGGGATATATGATTTCCTGCCTGTCCGACGAGGAAAAGGCGCGGGGCGTGATTGCCTGTTCCGCCGGTAACCACGCGCAGGGCGTGGCGCTGGCAGCAACAAAATACCATATTAAATCCCTTATCTGCCTGCCGGACGGCGCGCCTATCTCCAAAGTGGAGGCAACCAAAGCCTACGGCGCGGAGGTCTGCATGGTCAAGGGTGTGTATGACGACGCATACCAAAAAGCCCTGCAGCTGCGTGACGAGATGGGCTATACCTTTGTGCATCCCTTCGACGATGAAAATGTCATTGCCGGACAGGGCACCATCGGGCTTGAGATTTTGCAGGAAATGGACGATATCGACGCCATCATTGTGCCCATCGGCGGCGGCGGTCTTTGTTCGGGGATTGCTTTCGCGGCAAAATCCCTGAAGCCGAGCATTAAAATATACGGGGTACAGGCCGAGGGCGCGCCGAGTATGTATCAATCGGTGCATGACGGTAAAATCGAAACCCTGGCTTCCGTTTCCACCATCGCCGACGGCATTGCCGTCAAGCAGCCCGGCGAAAACACCTTCCGGCTGTGCAGCCAATATGTGGACGACATTGTCACCGTTTCGGAGGACGAAATCTCCACCGCGATTTTAACGCTGATTGAGCAGCACAAAATGATTGCCGAGGGCGCGGGCGCGGTTTCCGTGGCGGCGGCGCTGTTCAACAAAGTGCCGATTGCAGGCAAAAAAGCGGTCTGTGTGGTTTCCGGCGGTAATATTGATGTAACCATTCTGTCCCGGGTGATTAAACGCGGGCTTTTGATGACCGGCCGGTCGTGCAGCCTTTGCATCGAACTGATTGACAAACCCGGTCAGCTGATGGATGTTTCCGCCATCATTGCGAACCTGGGGGCGAATGTGATTTCCGTTCACCACGAGCGGGCTGGCGAATCCAAGGACATCAACGGCTGCTATCTGCGCATTGTATTGGAAACAAGGAATTTTGAACATATTCAAAAAATTACCGATGCGCTGACAAGCGCCGGTTACCATTTGGTATAAGATAGAACTTTTGCGTGAAAGGATTGTTTTATATGCGTGAAAAAATTTACACCGACAAAGCCCCTGCCGCCATCGGACCCTATTCCCAGGCGGTGAAGATCGGCGAGCGTCTTCTTTCATCCGGTCAGATTCCGATTAACCCCGCCACCGGCAATATCGAAGCAGCGGACATTCAGGCGCAGGCGGCACAGGTTTGCGAAAATCTGAAAGCCGTACTGGAAGCCGCCGGCTCTTCTTTGGACAAGGTGCTGAAAACCACCTGCTTCTTAAAAGATATCAACGATTTTGCTGCGTTTAACGAGGTATACGCCCGGTATTTTACCGAAAAACCCGCCAGAAGCTGCGTAGGCGGTCTGCAATTGCCCAAAGGTGCTTTAGTGGAAATTGAGGTCATAGCTGAAGTATAATACAAAACAAATGGTGCTGCTCTGCCGCAGATACATTTTTATGCGCAGCAGCAGCACCATTTTTATGCCGAAAAACAGAAAAAATACGAACACCGAGTATTCGCTTTTTTAAGCCGTTTCCTTCCTATTGTATATTTTCCGGAATGAGGCAAAAAAAGGGAAACCGTTCTGGACACCTTGTGGACACCTGGGGCAAAATGCAGCAAAAAAGAAAAGCCTTATATATCGTAAAACCGTTGATACATAAGGCTTTTTGATGGTCCGAGTGGCGAGACTTGCCCGGGTGCTTGCAGCACGCCGGCACGCACGCGAGCTAAAAAACCTTCCCCCGGAAGGTTTTTTCCGGCTTCGCCGTCGCTCTGTTCAAGTCTCGCAAAAAGAGAAAAGCCTTATATATCGTAAAACCGTTGATACATAAGGCTTTTTGATGGTCCGAGTGGCGAGACTTGAACTCACGGCCTCTTGACCCCCAGTCAAGCGCGCTCCCAACTGCGCCACACCCGGATATCGATATATGGAACGGTGTATACTATACCATATCCCAATGGAATTTGCAAGTATTTTTTCAATTTTTTTTGATTTCTTTTTGTAGCGTTACAAAAGAAGTAAGACCAATAAAGAATTGAAAAGCGATTGAGGCGAGATAGAATAAGAATTGTGACAAACTTACACTATCAAGAAAGGACGCAATCGCCATCTATTATAGCGCAGAACAAGCGTTTTGTACATACCAAAATGCAACAAGAGCGCATGCGGTATACATATTTAGATTTTATTTTTTTATTTTTCTTTCGCGGCAGCGGTGAACGCGGTTTTTGTTTTACGGTTTCGGTTCTTCGTAAAAAACGCTGGTGAGTCGGGCGGCAGGTGTATGCGCTATGGGTTGCAGATGCCGCAGGGAGAGTACCCCTGCGCGATGAGATTTTCCCGGGTATCGGTGATCTCCTGCCGGTTGGACGCTTTCATATGTAAAATACCGGAGCAATCCGGATTGTGAAATTTTTTGGAATTGGTATTCAATACATAAGTCCGGACAGCAGATGTTTGGAAAGATGCGGTTTGCTCGGGCGCGGCGGCTGTAAGCTGCGCCCGGGCATCACTTTCCGGGAATGCCGTGGTATCGTCTTGCGAAAGGTCCGTCAAATTCTCCTGCACGGCGACGGTGCAGTCAGCGGAACGCACATCGCTGTTTTTTACCCGAATATATATACTGGTGCTGCCCGGACGCAGAGCGGTAATTTCAATTTGCAGGGGTGCACTCGCAGTGCTTTTCTGCAAAAAGGCGGCGTCGGCGACCCGCGTATCAGATAAAACAATTTCCAATTTGTCTGCGTCCACATTTTCCGTATCTGTTTGGACGGTACGACAAATGGTTTCACCAACGGACATATGAATATTCTGCACGCCCGGCAGCGTCACTTCGCCGATCGCTGCCTGCAAGGAGAAAAGCTGTGCTGCCGCGAACCAGATAGCGGGCAGCAGCAGCGCCGCGGCAATTACCGCAATTCCTGCTTTTTGACTGCCGGAAAGCGTCGTCCTTTTGGCTGACTGCATGTGCAAAACACGTCTCCCTTCAACTGCTCGTCAGGAGCCCCAAATAGCATTATAAATAGCGCGTTCCTGTTCTGGTGCACAGATTTATCAATTCAGGGAAAAAGGCAATGCCTTGATCGACACTGCCTTTTTCCAACGATGAAACATGAAGAACATGTAGAAAACAAAGTGAGCGGCGTAAAATGGATGAGAGAGCCGCTCACTATTATGTTTAAAGAAACAGCTACATAAACCACAAAACAACCCTAATATGTGAGGAGTTTAGGGAAGGAGCCGATTGATCAAAGGAGAATGAAGTCGGATCACCAGTCTATCCGCTGTTTCTTCAAACCAAAGGAGCGAATCTGCGGACCAAGAATGATTGTTTGAAAACGCCGGTCTTTTTCTTACGCAGCACAGAAAATCGGATGCAGGAACACCATCCGGGCGACCGGCGCAGTCGCTTGCGCAAACAAAAGCGACTTCCGCTTTTTCGCATATCCTTTGATATTTTTATTATACAGAAACTGATAGAAAAATCAATATATTTCCAAAAAATAAATAATTTTACAAAATGTTCAAGGTAAGACATATTTTGTTTTTCAGAAAGATAAGAACAAAATACACGCAGATTGTATATAAGTCATTGTCGAAACAAACAAAAAAATATCAATATTTATTAAAGTATTTAGTTTAATCTACAAATATATAAAAACATTGTAAGAATTAGAGATTTCTGTCATATATACATAGGGTGATTGCAGTAAGGGAAAGTATCCGGCTTTTTTATGAATAAAAACCTGCAAAGAATCGGCATTTTCGGATTCTTTACAGGTTTTGTTTTTATACCACTGCTTAACATTAATTATGCATGCAAAAGCAGCTTTTCGGCTTTATCGGCAACAAAAGCCACATTTTCTGCGCTGTATTCTATTTGCTGTGAATATCTTTTAATGTTGTCCAAATAAGCAGTCCGGCGATCGCGAGCAGCGGCAGCCGCATACATATCCTCCGCAAGCACAAACAGCAGCGATACCAGGCAAAAGCAAACGCCCTGAAGCAGCCTGCCGTCCTGCGCAAACGGGATAAAATGACGATAGAAAAGATATACCAGCAGCCGCTCATATGTATTTTGACGGGCGGCTATCGTTGTTTCCCAAAGGGTGGAAATATGCGGCATTTGCTGCGCCAGCTTTTGTATGTACGCAGTCCATGCACTGTTTATTGGTTCGGTTTCCTTCATCAGCAGAACAATCAGCCAAAGCAGATCTGCCGTCTTCCGACCAAAGAGAGGGCGCGGAGACAGAGAGATGGGATGGTCCCGGCAGGCGGCAGAAAGCAGCGCCTCCATGCGCGCCGTCAACGGCTTTTTGCGGTCACTGACCAGCGCATAATACCCCTTGCGCAGCCGTATGAGCTCGTCCGTTTCCGCATCCGGCGGATCCTGCCCGTCGTCCTCCTCTAAAAAAGTTAACGGCGCTTCCCGCTGCAAAAGCAGTTCGCATACTTTTTCACAGCAAAGCCCCAGCCCCGCCTCGGTTCTGCCGTTTAGCCAGGTGTAAAACCGCGGGTGCTCCCGACAGATTTCACAGAGCGCATCGCCCCCGAGGGTGCGATAGATCTCACAAAGCCCGTCCGGCTCTAAAAAGGGGCAAATATCCCCTTCTAATAGATGAAAAGAGGCGGTTTCGCCGGATATGTCGATATTTTTGCGAAGTTTTTCGCCGAAGGCCCCAGTAGTTCTGCGATAGCGGTCAAGGGTTTGCGGGTCGATATCAATCTCCCAACCGGCACAGCAGGTATCGCCGCAGGCATCCGCTTTGCAAAAAAACGCATCATAAAAATCGGGTTTTACAAAGACCATATGTTTTTCCATCCATCCGTGACTGACAGAAAAAAAGGAGCCGTCCTTTGCAAGACAGCTCCTTTCCGTTGTTGGTTGCTTACGCATTCTCGTCCAGATAGCCTTCCAGCTTGCTGAGGGGCTCATCCAAAAAGCCGAATTTGAACAGAGAAATCATGACTTTAATGATAGCAACAAGAAGTTTAATAAAAGTTACCATTGGAATCTCCTCCTGTATTTTGATGCAATTCTATTATACCCATCCTCGCGACATTTGTCAATGTCTGTCTTCACATTTTTTCAAAAAATACGATACATATAGCTATAAAATTTACACATTTTTTCATAAATAATTGACAGGAAATTGTTTGTATGATACAATAAGAAAAAATAGAAGTGGTGTACAGTTATGAGTGTCATCGTTAAAATTTTTTCCTTTTTCATTGCGCTGTTTTCCCTGTTTACTTCTCTGGTGAATGGGACATATCATCGGGAGGAAAGTACGATGGATGATTTTGAACTGGTTTGGTCGGATGAGTTTGACGGGGATACGCTGGATACAAGCAAATGGAGCACCCGGCAGGCAACCGAGATACGCCGCGGCGGATATTGGAACGGCGACTTACTGGAAGTGAAGGACGGCAATTTGGTCATTTACTCCAAATATCTCGAAAACGGCGTAGATGAAGGCGACCCCACCGGTTGGTATACAGCGCAGGTCAGCAGCCGAGGGCTTTATGAGCAGACCTATGGCTATTTTGAAGTGCGCTGCATTTTGCCCGAGGGCTACGGCCAGTGGGCGGCGTTTTGGATGAACAGCCCCGCCATGGGGAATTCGACCTATATCGACAGCCGAAAAGGCGCGGAAATTGATATTTTTGAGTCAGCCTATTTCGGCACAGACAATCCGGATCGGGTAACCGGCGCTGTGCATTTCGGCGGCTATGGCAGCGCGCTGACTTCCATCTCCCCCATCTATACCGGTGGTGTACAGCCGGTGGATCCGTACCACAGCTTTAACACCTATGGGCTGGAGTGGAATGAAAGCGAATACATCTTCTATATCAACGGCGAGGTGGCAGCCAGAACCAACCGGTTCCAGGTTATGCCCTCCCAGACGCCGGAATATCTGATTCTTTCGGTGGAGATGTCCGGCAGCGACGGTATTCCCTACAACAGCAGCGACAGCACCTGGGCGCCCGGCACCATGGAGGACAACGGCAGGGATTTTGTCAGCGAATTTGTCATTGACTATGTGCGCTGCTACCAGTACAAATAAAGTTACCGGTACAAATAAATAAATTTACAATAAGGAGGTCATGCGAATGCAGGGGATTAACGGTATTCTTTCGTTTTTTATGGCGCTGATTTCTCTGTTCACCACCATCGTTAACGGTTCTCTGTTTAAACGGGAAATCGATTTGAACGACTTTGAGCTTGTCTGGGCGGATGAGTTTGACGGCGACAGCCTGGACAGAACAAAATGGAGCACCCAGGATACAACCGAGCTGCGGCGTGGCGGGTATTGGAACGGCGAAATGGTCGAGGTGCAGGACGGCAATTTGACCATTTATTCCAAGTATTTGGAAAACGGCATTGAAGGTGAGAATGTTCCCGGCTGGTATACCGCGCAGATCTCCACCCGCGACCTGTACGAGCAGACCTACGGCTATTTTGAAGTGCGCTGCATTCTGCCGAAAGGGTATGGGCAATGGGCGGCGTTCTGGATGATTAACAGTTCCCTGCGGTATGAATATCCGGACGGCACCAAGGGCGCGGAAATTGATATCTTTGAATCCGCCTATTACGGCACCGACGACCCGAATCAGGTGACCAGCGCCGTACATTGGGGCGGCTATGCGGATAAGCATGTCATTGCCTCGCCGATTTATACCGGGGTAAGACCTACTGACCCATACAACAGCTTTAACACCTATGGGCTTGAGTGGAACGAGCACGAGTATATCTTCTATATCAACGGTGAAGTTTACGCCAGAATGACCCGCTTCCAGGCGGCGCCTTCGCAAGAGCCGGAATATATGATTCTTTCCGTGGAGATGTCCGGCGCAAACGGTGTACCCGCCGATTTGGGCACCGGCTGGGCGCCCGGCAGTATAGAGGACAACGGCAGGGATTTTGTCAGCGAATTTGTCATTGACTATGTGCGCTGCTATCAGTACAAATAAGGCGATACGATAATAAAAAAGCGAAGCGGTTGATTCCGGCTTCGCTTTTTTGTTATTCAAATATCCGTTTTGTGCGCCGGTGAGGGAGGAGGCGGGGCGGCAATGTATTTGGTCTGCATACGGCGGATAATCCGGCACCAGGGACGGTATAGCAGGAGAAGAAACAGCACCGTTGAAAGCGCATGGATCAAAGAAAACGGCAGACCGGCGCCGTATGCCGCAAGAGCCGCCGCCGGTGTCAGCGGCGCAATAAAGCCCACCACCGTCCAGCTGTCCATAATAAGCCCATACAGCAGGCTGAACAGTGCGCCCCAAACGGCGGCGGACAGCCTGCCCCGCAAAAGACCCCGCCGGGATAAAACACCGCTGAGGTAGCCCACAAGCCCCCAGGCGAACATCTGCCAGGGCGTCCAGGCGCCCTGACCGAAAAACAGATTGGACGCCAGCGCCGCCAGCGCGCCGCAGAGAAAGCCCTGGTTTTTGCCTAAGGTCACCCCGGCAATGATCACAATGGCGGTTACCGGCTTAAAATTGGGAACGGCGGCGAACAAAACCCGACCGGCCGCCGCCGCTGCCGCCAGTATAATCAGCGGCATCAGCTGCGCCGCCGTAGGTCGTTCTGCCTCGAAGGTAAAAAAGAAGGGCACGCAGCTCAGCGAAACACCCAGAAAGAGCAAAAGCGCCTTATATGGCGGATTCCTCCATGCGCACCACAATAACAGCAGCGGCAAAAACACCAGCGAAAGGGCGGCGAGCCCCTGCCAGAATCGATGGCTTTTACGCAAGCGGCTCCACCTCCCTCGCCAAAACCGCAGGCTGCGGCAAAAGGCGGGTCATGCGGTATTCCGCTGTGGTAAAAAAGCGGTTCTCCAATAAAAACGCCCGGATATTCTGCTGGGGCAGCGTGTGACCGCCCGACAGCATGGTTACCGTATCCGCCGCCTCGGCGGCAAAGGTCAGGTCGTGGGTAATCAAGACAATGCCCTTTCCTGTTTCTGCCAATTGCCCCAGAAGACGCGCAAATTCGGCTTTGGCGCAGCTGTCCATACCGCCGGTCGGCTCATCCAGCAAAAGAAGATCCGGCGACGCCAAAAGCAGCTTGGCGATGGCAGCCTTCTGCAATTCGCCGCCGCTTAAATCGTAAGGGTGCCGCTGCTCATACCCGGCAAGACCAAACTGCCCAAGCAGCGCCCGCGCATCCTGTTCGGTATAGCCGAAACGGTCGGACAGCTCCATCAGCTCCTCCAGCAAATGCGCGCCGCAAAACAACAGCCGGCAATCCTGCGGAAGAAGCGCGCTGCGCACGCCCTTTTCTTTTTTTACCTTTCCGTGTAAGGGACGCAGCACACCCGCCAGCAGCTGCAAAAGAGTGGACTTCCCCGCCCCGTTGCCGCCGACAATGGCGTGAATTTCCCCGGCGTAGATTGTCAAGCTTGCGTTTGCCACCGCCGGTTTTTCTGCGGAAGGATAGGCGAACCAGAGTTCCCTGCCCCGCATCAGCACGCGACCGGGGGTATGCACCGTACGCGGGCGCACAATCCATTTTTCCCCGGCAGTTTCCAAAAAACGCCTACCCTCGTTGACCGTCAGCGGATAGTCCCGCAAACCGGGCAATTTGGACGCAATTTGCGCCGCTGCGGGCAGTGAACCGCCGAGAGAGGGCTGGTGCTGAAAGATATGGCGGCAAAAATCCTGAGGCGCACCGTCGAAGGTCAGACGCCCTTCATCCAGACACAGTACCCGGTCGCAGTCGGGCAATACCTGTTCGGTCAAATGCTCGCACAATAGAATCGTAATACCGGTTTCCCGATGAATGCGCCGCAGAACCGAAAGAAAATTTTCGGCGGCAATCGGGTCCAGATGCGCCAAAGGCTCGTCCAGCAATAGCAGCTTCGGCGAAAGACAGAGCGCCGCGCAGAGATTACACAGCTGTTTCTGCCCGCCGGATAAATCCGTTGCCTTTTTTTCCAAAAGCGCTTCTATACCGAAATAACAGGCGGTTTCGGCGATACGGCGGTACAGGAACGCCGCGTCAAACCCGGCGTTTTCCAAGCCGAACGCCAGCTCCCGCTGGACAGTATCGGCAACCATCTGGTTTTCCGGCGACTGGGCGACATAGCCAATCGCGGAAAAATCATTGTCCGAAAGACCGTGAAAAACAATCTCCCCCGTTCTGTCGCCCAAGGGGGCGATTTCCTTTTTCAGCAAGGACAGCAGCGTGGTCTTGCCGCTGCCGGACGCACCGAACAGCAGCACCAGTTCGCCCTCCTGTATGGCAAAATTCAAATCATGCAGTACCGCTTTCTCTGCGCCCGCATAGCAAAATGACAGGTGATTCACTTCGATAAACGCCATACCAAGCGCTCCTTTCCCTCCGCCAGCACAGGCAGCAGCAGCAATAGCGCCATCCCCACTGCGGCAGGTACGCTCCATGGGGAGAGCCGCACATACGGGAAAAACACAAAACTCCCCGCCGCGAAGAACAGCGCGGCTGTACAGGCAATCAAAACCGTTAAAAGCGCCGTTATCCCTTTGTCGGAAGCGGACATCGGCAGCTTTTTGTGGCGGCGCATGCCCCGTTTGTACCCGCGGGCATTCATGCTTTTGGCTGTTTGCGCGGAATCCTCCAGACTCTTTTCCAAAACGATGGTGGTGCTCCTGAGAGCACGGCGCAGGCTTTCCGATTTATTGCGTGTATCGCCGCAAAGGGCGGCACGCACCCGGTTCGCCTGCTCGCCGGTACGCAGCAGCGCGGGAATATAACGCAAAATCAGCACCGCCGCCAGAGCGGTTGTCGGAAAAATGCCGGAGAATACCCCGAGAATTTTTTCACTGACCGCCATATCATTAAAATGCGCAAACCAAACAAGCACCGCCGCCAAGGTCATGCCGGCGCTCAGACCGTACAGCGTCGCCTCGACCGTGACAGGTCGGTCGAAAACCGAAAACAATACCGTAAGTCCCCCGGTATTCACCAGCGGATTGACGATGGTCAAAAGCAAAATCACAGGCAAAGCAAGACCGACGGACGAGCGCAACGCCCGCCGGCCGGAGGATGCGGCGCGGCTCACAAGCGCACACAAAAGCCCAACAGCGGAAAAAATCGGACCGGTGGATGCCATGGAAAACAGCAGTACCGCCGCTGCGTATAACAAAACCGGCACATCGGCTCGCCGGTAAAAAAAGTTTTTAATCACGAAGCAACATCCTTGCCGCCGTCGAGCGTATAAACCCATTCCACGCTGTCGCCGTCCTTTAGCTCACAAGTCGAGCAGGACGCCTGTACCTGCTCGCCGTTGACCAGATAAATCCATCCGCTCATACTCCCCACTGCGCGTTCCGCAAGGGACTGGATGCTGTAAACATAACTGCCGTAGCCGCTGCGGCGAACCCCTAAAACCAAATCGGTTCGCTCCAGCACATCCAATACGGTATCACCATCGGTAATTGTCATATCTGTCGGCGCAAGCATCCAGCCATCGGGCGCTACGGCAGCTGCCACCTCGCTGCCCGCATCGACGGCGGTTTGGCAGCGAACAGAAAGGGTTACCTGCATGGCATTTGTCTGCAATGGCTGCGACGGCGCAGCCGTTTGCTGCGGCTGCGTAAGCGGCGCTTCGGTACGAGCAGCTGTATGGGTTGTTTCCGTCCGCGTTGTATTCACGGCTTGCGTTTCCGCAGATGAAGTGGTGTCCGTCTGTGTCTCGGCGGCAGTTTGCGTATTCTCCGCCGAAGATTCCACTCGCTCACCTGCCGCTGTTATTGCCGCTTCGGTTGTCGTACCTGTTTCCGTTTTCTGCGTTGTGCCGTTTTCAGCAGTGGAACCCGGCATCTGACAGGCAGAAAAACAGATCAAGGCAAATAAAATGCTCGCCATTAAAACGGGTAAAAATTTTTTCATATCGGTCTTCCTTTATGCTGACAATCCCTTAGCTTTCCAAGCCGACCGCGATACGCAATACCGCGCGGGCATCGGATGTGGTAATTGTACCGCTGTTATCCATATCGCCGGCTGTCAGCGCCTGTTCGGTCAGCTCGTCCAGCCCGACTGCCATGCGCAGCAATAACCGCGCATCCGCCGTGGTGACCTTGCCGTCGCCGTTGATATCGCCTGCAAGCAGCACCTCTTCGGCATCGCTCAGAGCAAACAAGGTGCCGGAATCGTTCCAATAATAAATCACGCCGTTATCATCGCAAATGGGCGATGTCAGACAGTAGTTTTGTGCGCTCGCCTGCGGGGTAAACGCGGTGACAATCTCCCCGTCCGTCAGGCAGTACAGCACCCCCGGATAAGCGTTGCAGGTAAAATAAGCATTTGTGCTGTTTTCCCCGCCGGAAAGCAGCGGAGAGGCTTTGACCTCGGCGGGGGTTTCCCATTTCTGCTCTACGGTCATTTTGTCCACATCAATCACAGCAAGAACGCCTTTGGCGGGATTTGACCAATCGACCGATTCTTCCCAAAGACCGCCCACATAGGCTTTGCCATCGTAGACAGCGGCAGTGGAAGTAGAGGAATAGGCAAAGTTAACCGAGCCGGTTACGGCAATTGTCCCATCATCGCCAACGGCAAATTGATGCAGCGTGCCATCGCTTGAAACGGCATAATAATAGCCATCCGCAAAACTGATCGCTGCATTGACCGAAGCAGAAAGGCTCTGCTCGGCAAGCAGGGCACCGGAAACCGCATCCAGCACGCGAACGCAGCCGTCGGAACCGGCGATCACGGCTTTTCCGTCGCGCACCACAGCGCCGCTCCAGTTATAGCCGCCCGATGTGTTGTCATACTGCCAGCGGACGTCACCGGTGGCAACATCGATACAAAGCACCTCGCCGCGAACGGCAGCATAGGTAGAAACATCAAAGCACACCGTCGGCACATACAGCGCCTCGCCATCATAGGCTATGGCGCTCTGGATACTGTGGTACTGGGTATTGCCGCCCTCGTCGGTGGTCAGTACCGGCTGGGTCTGCCAAACCGTTTCACCGGTTGCGAGGTCAATGGTCTGTATGGAAGCGTCAGAAAGCGGCACAATCACAAAGTCCCCCGCAAGGCGGATGCGGCAATTGTACCCTATGGCGGACGATAGCGCCAGCCGGCGCACCTCCTGCCCCTCGGCGTCTAAAAATACCAGCGAATCCCCCACGGCTACGCAAATATTGCCCTGATATATCAGGGGTTCCGACAGATTGGTATTCCAGTCATCCGCCGCCTTCAGCTGGGCGGTATACACCGGCGACAAGGAAACCGGCAACGCCGTTTCCACGACCGCTACATTGGTTTCGCTGTTTCGGAAAGATTCCCAATTTCCGCCGGTTTCTGCCGCGCCGGAAACCGCCATGGAAAAGATAAGACATACGGTCAGCAAAGCGGCAAGCACCGTTTTCTTTTTTGTTCTGTACATAAGAACAACCTCCGTTTTTTGTATTTCAAATAAAAAAACCGGCGCGGAGCAGTCCGTAGCCGATTTTTTTTGCAACACAAAAAACGGAAGTTTCCGTTCCTTTTGTTCTATCAGCGGCGGCGGCGTTTCCATTTGCCCAAAACACCGTTCACTCGAAAAATACGGCAGGTCTCCCGGCTTGCGCTCGCATGCTGCGGCATGCCGACTCGGACGCCTTCTCGGAAAAACTTCCAATGGCAGATTGTCCGTCTCTAAAAACGCCTACGGTAATGGCTGTTGCTGCGGATTTCGACCGCATTCCCTTTTCACGAAAGCTTCCTTTCGCACCGTATTTTCCCGATATTTCTATTTGATTATACATAGTTTACCATGTGCAGATAAAAAAAGCAAGAGCGAACCGACCGCTCTTGCTTTTCTGTTTATTCTTTTTCCGTTTCCTCCGCTTTAGCAGGCGCGGTCACTTTCTTTTTCCGCCGCCAGGCAGCCAGCGCCAGAACGACCAGCACCGCCGCGCAGCCGACAGAAATACCGATGCCTGTTTGCAGCCCCTGGGTTTCATAGCGGAATTCGACCGTATGCTCGCCGCCAGGCACATATACCGCCGCCAAATATTCATCTACCAGCAATATTTCCGTTTCCTCGCCGTCCACATAACAGGTCATGCCCTGGGCAGGAACCGAAGAGAACATCAAGCCGTTCTCTGTCTTTTGCACGGTGCAAACCAGCCCATCATTGCTCTGCTGCGCCTGACAGGCGGTTGCATTGGCAAGGGTTTGATAATAGGAATCAAACAGCGCGTCATCGAACCGGTACAGCGCCAGCGCGCTGGTGCCGACACTGACCCCCTCGGTTTTTACAGTGATAACGATTTCATCCCCCGCCTTGTATTCGCCGATATATTTCATCGGTTCGCGGTACAAAATCAGGGTTACATCCTCCCCGGCAGCCTTTATAGTCATATCGCCTTTTGTATAGTTATGGCAAAGATAGATCGCCCCGTCCTCCGGCACCACATACCGATAGGTCACGGTAACCGGCTCGGCAGCGCTGGTGCGAATATAGGATTCCGATGTCCAGGCAACAGAGCCGGAGGAAAGCGTACAGTTTTCGTTTTCAACGGTGCGCTCTGTGAGCTCGTGGTAAATTTCCGCTTCTTCGCCGACCAGCGCGGAGAAAAAGCGATTCTGCTCTTCATAGAACGCAATATTGCCCTTTGGCGTCCATTCGAGAATATCCTCCGAAGCGCCGAACAGCACCGGCAGAGTCTTTTCGTTTTCTAAAATATCAATGTCGCCTACTGTTTCCACCTTCGTCATATAATCCGGCTCTTTCTGCATGGAAAGCGCCGCCAGATAGCGAATATTGAATACTGTGTTCAGCATCGGGGAATACGGACAATACACCGTGCTGACATTTTTTGCATAAACCCGATAGCCCAGCCCTTTATAAAAGTTATAGGCTGCACCGTCCATGGTGGAGGAATAATAGGTCAGTCCTTTCAGACCGAACAGCTGGCAGTGGTCGAATGTCCAGTTATAGTACATCTCCGAGCGGTAAAATTCATCCTCACTGTCCGCATAATTTTGCGTAAAATATGCCATTTCCTCGTCATAATTGGTATAGCGCTCCACATCGCCAACCTCTGTGCCCTCGGAAAGAACAATCGTAGAATTGGTAAAGCCTTCCACCAATATACAGGCAGCCAGCAGCAGCGCCACTGTTTTTTGAAAGCGGTCACCTCGGTATTTATTGTGCATGACCAAAATTATCAGATACAGCGCCAAGAACAGACCGCCCAAAATCATGGATGGGGTGGACAGCAGGTTTTCCTCGGGAACAGTCATAACCAGAAGAAACACTGCGAACGCCAGTGCCCCTGCCGAAATAATACAACTCATGGGCAGGGCATTGAGGTTGCGTATGACCTCGTAACACATCACCAGCACAATGAATGAAAAGATAAAGGTCCACCGACCGGGCAGCTGGTTCGGGAAATGAAAGCCGTGCCACAGATAATCCAGATAGTTCAGGTTCATGGAAAAATAGAAAAAGACCACCAGAACCGAATATAGAATTTTACGCAGAAGCGGGATTTTTTTATTCATCAAAAACAGCGGCAGCAAAATCAGCACAAAGCATCCGCTGTAGATATTCGGCACATCATATTGCAGCGATACCGGCGTTGCCGGGAAGAGGCTGGACAGGTACTCCCAAAGGGTGTTGTACAGCTCCGCCGTGGACGGGGCGGGGATATCCGAAGCAATCGTGCGCCCCAGCCCGAAATACACCGGCAGCAGCACAAACGCCGCAAGTCCCCCTGCCAAAAGCGAAAACAGCGAAAACCGCAGTCCGCCGGTTATGATACCCTTAAAATGAAAGGTTTTTACATTTTCAATAGCGTAAATGAAAAAGTAGATAATCAAAAACAGGCAGATGGAAAAGCTGATATAAAAGCCGGAATAAATGGTTATCGCCAGAATAATACAATAGAAAAACGGTTTTTTCTCCTTCATCAGCCGCTCGAAGCCCATTAAAATCAGCGGGAAAAACAACACGGCGTCAAACCACATCACCTGGCTGATAAACGCAAGACCATAGGAACAGAGCGCATACGCCGAAGCGCAGGCAACGGTATACAGGTCAACCTTCCCGAACCGATAACGGCAGTATACGGCAAAGTTCAGCCCCGCCAAACCGAATTTAAATAAAATTAAATAGTCCAGCGCATCAATTAAATATTTCAACGGCGAAAGCAGCAAAAGAAAGTTAAACGGGCTGTTGCAGTAATAGGCGTTCTGCACAAAGGTATCAATGCCCATGGCGCCGTCCCAGGAGAACAGATCCACCGCCAAATCCCAGCGGCTTTCGTACTGGTGGCGCAGCATGGGGAAATACTGGCTCCACAAATCCATGCCCAAAAGCGAATTGCCGCCGAAAGGACGGATGCCCATTTTAATAAACGAAATCAGCATCATCAGCACCGGCACCGCAAAGCACAGCAGCAAAAACGCCATTTCCCGTTTTTGCTTTTCATTCATTTTTGAATATATATTCCGAATCGGATTTTTCAGATTCCCCATGGCAGATCTCCGTTATTTTCTCTTCTTCTCTTATCAGGTTTCATACCAGCATACTTTCTGAAATCTATCATATAAGATTCCCCAATAAATGTCAAGGAACAAACGGTTCGCATAGTGGCTAATCTTTCCCCTAAAGCGCCAATGGGCAAAAAGTTGGATAAAAAACAGAAAAAATTTTTTAGTAATTTTGTAAAATCAGTGGTAATTATCTGCGCTTATGTGGTATACTGAGGAAAATACATTCATTCGGAAAGAAGGGGCTCTCTGTGGCAAAGGAACATAAAGGATGGGTTATGCCCAAAAAAGAGCTGTATATGTTTGCCATCGGCGCTGGCGGTCAGGGCATGGTCTACGCCATGATGTCCAGCTATGTCAGCGATTACTATGTCAATGTTTTACAGCTGCCGCTGGTATTTGTACTGCTTTTAATGCTTCTGGCGCGGGTGTGGGACGCGATTAACGACCCGCTGATGGGCATGATTGCCGACCGGCACACCACCAAATGGGGCAAAATGAAGCCCTATATCCTGTTTGCCGCCGTACCGATTACCATTCTGACCATTTTAATGTATTACGCGCCCGAGGGATTGAACAAAACCGAGCTGATGGTCTATTCCGCGTTCGTTTATGTTTTTTGGGGCATGTTTTACACCATGGCGGATGTCCCCTTCTGGAGCATGCCCAATGTGCTGACCCCCAATGCCGAGGAGCGCTCACAGGTCATCTCGCTGGGGCGCACGGTAAACGGCGTCGGTTCCGCGGTTCCTGAGGTACTGTTCTTTGTGGCAGGTCTTGTACTGCCGGGGCTTTTGGGCACCACCGGCATTGAGTTTTACAAGCAGCAATACCTGATTATCGCGCTGATTACCGTGCTTATCGGCATGGTTTTCTATGTCAATACCTATTTCCAGGTCAAAGAACGGGTGGTGCCGCCAATCCGCAAGCGCCAGCCCGGCGAGCCTTCCCAGCTCAAGCGCATCTTCACCTGCAAGCCCTTGATGCTGGTTATGCTGATGGGCGTTCTGTCCAGCGGACGGTATATGGTGCAGGCGGCTGCGGTACATGTGGCGCGGTATGCGTTCTACATCGGTCCGGAGATTACGCCGGGTATGTCCGCAGCGCAAAAAACGGAATTGATAGCCGCCAGTGTTTCATCCATTAAAACCATTTTCCAGGTTTGCGCCATTGTGGGTATGTTCGGCGCGATGCTGTTTATGCCGGTCCTGATGAAAAAATTTGATTATAAAAAAATCGTCATCACCACCTGCCTTTTAGGCTTTGTAGCCAGCATTTTTACCACGCTGATTGGGTGGTTCACCGCGAATTTGTACGCTTGTATCCCCTTTGTGCTGATTTCCTGTATCCCCTTAGGCGTTTTGAATGTGATATCCTATGCGATGATTGGCGACTGTCTGGATTATATGGAGCTTACAACCGGCTTCCGGGACAATGGCCTCGGGTCGGCCTGCCAGGGCTTTGTAAACAAACTGGGCAACGCCTTTGCCACCTGCGGCATTATTTTAATGTATATGTTCATCGGTTTAGAGCCGGAGCAGATGCTGTCTTCGGATGTGATTATGGCAGCTACGGAGCTGACCCGCACCCAGAATTTCGCCATGTTCTCGCTGGTTTCCATTGTGCCGGGCATCAGCCTGCTGCTGTGCGCCATTCCGATGTTCTTCTACCCCATTGCCGGTAAGGAGAAGACCCGTATTATAGACGCGCTGGCGGAAAAACGCCGCGCCGAAGGCATGGCTATCGAATAATACCATAAAAGGAATTTAGCATGAGAGATCGTAGAAAAAAACATTTGCCCGAACGGCTCGCTGCTTGTGAATCGGTTTTGTTTTCGCCGGTTTACGACGACCTGAACTTTGAAACAGCCGTGAAAAAGCCGGAATTTATCGACACCGAAGCCTATTTCGGCAACGGCAACCCGCTGCATTTGGAAATCGGCTGCGGCAAGGGGAAGTTCATATGCGAAGCGGCAAAGCGCAATCCCAATATCAACTTTATCGCCGTAGAGAAGGTCGGCAATGTGCTGGTGATGGCGTGCGAAATGGCTATCCGCGAGCAGATTCCCAATATCCTGTTTATGCGCTGCGACGCGCATATGCTGCCGAAATATTTAAAAGCACACAGCATTGAACGGATTTATCTGAATTTCTCCTGCCCGTATCCGAAAAATCGGGATACCAATAAGCGGCTGACCTATCCCGCCTTTTTGGAGATTTACAAACAGCTGCTGACCTCTGACGGGGAAATCCACCAAAAGACCGACAATATGCACTTTTTTGAGTTCTCCCTCGCCCAGTTTTCACAAAACGGCTTTGCGCTGCAAAACATATCACTGGATTTACATAAGAGCGATTTTGCGGGCAATATTGTCACCGAATACGAAAAGCGGTTCTCCGATTTGGGGCAGCCGATTTACCGGCTGGAGGCCTATTGGGCGGAAAGGCGGAGCGGCGCTTGAGAGAGGAAGACCTGCTTTTGCAAAAACGGCTGACCGAGCTCTCCGACCGAAGTTTTGAAAAGGGCATATACACCCATTCGGATTTTTTGAATCCGGCACAGCAAAGTTTTGCCTTGGAACTGCTCCGGCACGGCGAGATTCGGGATATGCGCTTATACGGGCTGTTCGAGCCGGCGGAACGGCAGGTGGCGGTATTCGGCTCAGAAGAATCATTCGGCTATGAAGCATCGCCGGAAATTGACTGTATTGCCATCTCTCCCCTGTCGGAAAAATTCGGCGAGGAGCTCGGACACCGGGACATTTTAGGCGCTATTCTGTCCCTTGGCGTAAAGCGCGAAAAGATAGGCGATATTCTGCTTGACGGCAAACGGGCCTATGCGGCAGTCCTAAACAGCATCACCCCGTTTCTTTTGGAGAACCTTCGGCGCATCCGCCATACCGATGTGCGCGTCCGCCTTGCGGATAAGCCGCCGGCGCTTTTGCAAAAGGAACCGGAACCGGCGCTGTTCTTTATCTCCTCAGAGCGGCTGGACTGCGTGATTGCCGCAGTGTTCCACCTGTCCCGCACGGCGGCAAAAGAACTGTTTTTACAGGAAAAGGTCTTTGTCAACAGCCGCCTGCAAACCAATCCTGCCGTCGTTTTGCACCCGGCGGATACGGTATCGGTACGGGGGCTGGGACGCTTTCGGTACGAGGGCATCGAAAAACAGACCAAAAAAGGCCGGCTCGCCATAACGGCGGCGGTGTATTAAAAAACCGACAAAAAAAGACAGAAGCAATCGAAAAAATTGCTTCTGTCTTTTTTATTGCTTACACCTATTCTTTTTTTGCCGCTGCCCGCACGGGAGAAGCGGTGAACCAGGGCTCGCCTTTTTCATACGGGGCAATGTTGCCGCCGTTTTCCATACAGAACGGATAGGACTGCAAAACAAAACGGAGGGTGTGCATGGCGCACTGCTGAATCTCGCCCAGGGTAATGCCGCCTTTTTTACCGAGGCTTTCCAAAAGCGAACCGTCATAATGGGCATGGCGCGTGCCGGGAGCTGCGCCGGGCATGAGCACATCCACGCCTGCGCGTACCCGGTAGGCGTTGTCCCGCAGTTTCGGGAAATCCGGGTCGGTGGCAGCGCGCATCCACCAGTCGGTCATCACGCAGCCCGCATAGCCCCATTCGCCCCGGAGAATGCCATTGACCAGTTCATAATGGTAGTGCGCCCAGGTGCCGTTAATCTTATTATAGGAAGTCATGATATTGCGGGGTCTGGCGGTTTTGACACAAATTTCAAAGCCCTTGAGGTAAATTTCCCGCAGCGCCCGCTCCGAAACACGGGAATCGGTGTGGGTGCGGTTGGTCTCCTGATTGTTGCAGGCGAAATGCTTCGGGCAGGCGGAAACGCCGTTTTTCTGTACCCCCGAAACCACGGCGGCACCCATGGTGCCTGTCAGCAGCGGGTCCTCGGAAAAATATTCAAAGTTTCTGCCGCAGAGCGGGTCGCGGTGGATGTTCATGCCCGGCGCCAGCAGCACATGGGAACCTTTTTTCGCCATTTCCTGCCCGGTCAAATCGTAAACCTTTTCCACCAGCGCCGTGTTCCAGCTGCATGCCAGCGCCGTGCCGATGGGCAGCAGCGAGGCAATCACCGCAAGCCGGATGCCGGAGGGACCGTCGGTAGCGGTCACCGGCGATACGCCGCGCTGACGCAGGGATGCCTCTACCCCGCCGTAAACCGCCGCGTTGCCCGGCGCGCCCAGGGAGCTGTTCATAATATAATCGCCGCGGGTCAGCGCCTCCAGCTCTTTCGGGGAAAGCTGGGCGGTAAATTTTTCTAAGGTGATGCGGCCGCTCGCCACATCAGAAAGCCGATAGCCCATATCTCCGGTATCTGGCAGAGCTTCCGGCAGAGCCGACAAAATCCGCTCTTTGCGGTTTATGCGCCGCAGCGGCACCGGCTCATAGGCGGGATGCGCCTTTTCCGGTCCCCAAACGGCGGTCAACCGGGAAAACACGCCGCTCGCCTCGGGGGCACACTGCTCTGATAACACTTCGGTGACGGTCAGCTGCTGTACAGTATAGCGGTAAACCTCGGCGCAGTCCCGCACGCTATTGCCCACATAAATGGGGTATTCCCCTGCTTCCAGCACATAGCAGGAACGGTTGCCGGTTTTGCCGCCGTCATCATACGACGCCATATGCGCCGCCGGGAAAGCAAGGCGCAGCGTTTGGCTTTGATTCGGCGCAAGTTCCTTTGTTTTGGCATACGCCGCCAGACATTTTGCGGGTTTGGCCAGCTGCCCCACCGGCGCACCGTAGTAGACCTGCACCACCTCTTTGCCCGCCGCGCTGCCGGTATTGGTAACCTGAACGGTCAGGGAGATCACGCCTTTGCGGACGCTTGCTTTTTGCGTGGTTATGGAAAAACTTGTATAAGACAGCCCGAACCCGAAGGGAAATTGTACCTTTTCGGGGGCGAAGGTTTCAAAATAGCGGTAGCCGACAAAGATGTCCTCGGCATAGTTATTGTATTCTTTGGCGCCGAAATTGGCGGAGGCAGGCAAATCCTCGTACTTCCATGCCACGGTATCCGCCAGCTTGCCGCTGGGACTTACCTTGCCGGTCAGTACATCGGCAATGGCCCTGCCGCTTTCCATGCCGCCCTGCCACACATACAAAAGCGCCAAATCGGTTTCGGGCAGGTTTTGCAGCCAGGAGGTATCGATCACACTGCCGCCGTTAATCAGCACGACAACCTTTCGGAACGCAGCGCAAAGCTTTTCGAGCACATCCCGCTCGGTATCGGTCAGGTAATAACTGCCCTGTTCCAGCGCGTTTTCCCGATCCTCGCCGCTGGAACGACCTATGACATAAATCGCCGTGTCCGAACTTTCCGCAGCCGCCTCGGCCAGTTCGGCGGTAATGGGCATTTCCTCATGATAGCGCGGCCAATGCCCCCAAAAACCGTCATCCCGGGGATGCGCGGCAATCCATTCACGATAAATTTCGCAAATGGTTTCATTGATTTGTATGCTGCCATCTTCCACAAGCCCGTCAATCAGGTTATAAAGATACGGCTCGTTTACATCGCCGCCGCTGCCGTAGCCCACGGCAAAATAGTCGAACTGCACCCTGCCGAACACGGAAACCTTTGCGCCCTTTGCCAGCGGCAGCACGGCTCGGTCGTTGCGCAGCAGCACAATGCCCTCGGCGGCCGCGAGGCGTACCGTATCGCTCATGGCGGGCGGAATCCAGCTGTCCTGCTGCGACAGGCTCACCTTTGTCTGGGAAACGGAATCGGTCACCGTATTGACCACTTTGCCAATCACTTTTTCCATTTTTTTCATCTGTCAAAACCCTGACGGCAGCATTCGTAAAGCTGAAAAGCGCCGCCCATCCTTTCCCGAATAGTATGATACTATTATACCTGCCGCGCGCATCTGAATCAATAAAAATTTATCAAATTTATGCAAAAAAACCGTTTCTCTGTTAAAAATGCGTCAGAGAAACGGTTCTATATGGCGAATAACAGACAAGTACGCTCAGCCTATTTGGAACAGCCGCCGGGCGTTTTCGGCGGTCTGCGCCAAAAGTGCATCGGTATCCATATGGCGCACCTCGGCAATTTTCGCGGCGGCATAGGGTATCAGCGAGGAATCACACCGCTTGCCCCGAAACGGCTCGGGCGCCATATAGGGCGCGTCGGTTTCCAGCACCAGCCGCTCCAGCGGCACGGCAGAGGCTACCGCCAGCGGCTTTTTGGCGTTTTTGAAGGTCACAACCCCGCCCAAACCGATATACATGCCGAGCTTAACAATCTCTTCCATCATCTCCACGCTGCCGGAAAAACAGTGCAGCACCCCTGCCGGACGGTATTTTTGCAACAGGCGCAGGGTATCCGCGTGGGCTTCCCTGTCGTGCACAATGACCGGCAAATGCAGGTATTTCGCCATTTTCAGCTGTTTTTCAAAAACCGAAAGCTGCGTATCACGCGGCACATCGTCATAGTGATACTCCAGACCAATCTCGCCGATGGCAACACAATTTTTATTTTTCAGCAGCTCCGACAGCCGGGCAAAATCCCCGGGCGAAACCTTGTCCGCCTCCTGCGGGTCGATGCCGCAGGCAGCTTTGATATACGGATAAGTTTCCGCCAGCGCTAACGCCTTTTCGGAAGTTTTAATATCAATACCGCAGGTAATCACGCCTTCCACGCCCCGCAGCGGCAGCCCTTTCAAAAGCGCATCGCGGTCAAAATCAAAGCGGCTGTCCTCATAATGGGCATGGGTGTCAAAGATCCGGCTCATCGTAATTTTGCTCCGGGGGCCATGCCGTCCGCGAACAGCACCTGTACGCCGTCATCGGTATCCGCAGCCAGAATCATCCCCCGGCTCTCCACGCCGCAAAGCACGGCAGGCTTGAGGTTGGCAACCACAATCACCGTATGCCCGATCAAATCATCGGGTTTGTAATATTGGGCAATGCCGGAAGCGACAATACGGGGCGTATCGCTGCCATCATCCAGCGTCAGCTTCAGCAGCTTTTTTGCGCGCTTGATGGGCTCGCACGCTACAACCTTCGCGGCGCGCAGCTCCACCTTGGCAAAATCCTCAATGCCAATCTGCGCAAGACTCTCAATGACGGTTTTTTCTTTCTTCTGCTGCGCTTCCTGCTTCTTTTGCAGCTCTTCCAGCAGTTTTTCCCCGTCAATCCGGGCAAACAGGGGCTGCGCCTGCCCTACCTTGCTGCCCAAGGGCAGCGCACCGAAGGTTCTCAGGGAATCATAATCGCGTATATCTGTGCCAATCTGACCGAAAATCGCGTCCGCTGTGGTGGGCATATAGGGCGAGAGCTCCACAGCCAGCATACGGATGCTCTCCAGCAGGTTATACAGCACCGTTGAGAGACGGTCGCGGTCGGCTTCGTTTTTCGCCAACGCCCAGGGCATGGTTTCATCGATATATTTATTGCTGCGCTTTGCCATATTCAGCACGGTTTCCACCGCGTCGCTCATGCGGAATTCATCGATATATTTTTCCACCTGGGGTACGGCGGAGAGAATTGTCGCCTGAAACTCCTCATCCGGCTCGGCAGAGGCGGTATTACAGGGCAGAACCCCACCGAAATACTTATTGACCATGGCGACGGTACGGTTCACCAGGTTGCCGATGGTGTTTGCCAAATCGGAATTATACCGCTCAATCATGGTTGAATAGGTAATCGAGCCGTCCGAGGCATGGGGCATTTCGGATAAAAGGTAATAGCGCACCGCGTCCACGCCGAAAATCGAGGTTAAATCGTCGGCATAGATGACATTGCCTTTGGATTTGCTCATTTTATCCTCGCCGAACAGCAGCCACGGGTGCCCGTAGACCTTTTTGGGCAAAGGAAGCCCCAGCGCCATCAGCATAATCGGCCAATAAATGGTGTGAAAGCGGATGATATCCTTGCCGATGATGTGAACATCCGCCGGCCAGTATTTTTTATACAGGTCGCCGCTGCCGTCCGGGTCATAGCCAAGGCCGGTGATATAGTTCGAGAGCGCGTCAATCCAAACATAAATCACATGCTTGTCGTCAAAATCGACAGGAATGCCCCATTTGAAGGACGTACGGGATACGCACAAATCCTGCAAGCCGGGTTTGATAAAGTTGTTGAGCATCTCTTTTTTTCGGCTCTCCGGATAGATAAAATCCGGATTGTCCTCAATATACTGCTCCAGCTGTTTCTGATATTTGGAAAGGCGCAGGAAATAGGCCTCCTCGCTGGCCAGCTTGACCTCGTAGCCTTCATTTTCAAAATACATTTTCAACAGATCGCTGATGTTGGAATCATCGTCAACAACCAGAAAGACGTTAACGACCTCACCCTACCGCTGCGCTACACGGTCGATTCAACAATTTTGGTGTTCCGATACAGTCGCTATACAACCGATACGCTTGTCATTCATCACACCAATACGCCCTATTTCTTGTCGATGGACTGCGGATACCAGATGCAGCAACGTATCACATCCGTCACACATACAACCCACCGATTAGACTCTTTCTATATCACCAATAACGAAGCCGGCATCTATGGTCAGGAAAATATCCAGTTATTTTATTAGTCTGCTATGTAGTCTGTTGCTGCTTCTGGCTCTGCCGGCACAAGCACAATATGCTGGCTCATCCTCAACCAAAGACACCCGTCCCGTGGCCAAGAAGAAGGAGAAGA
>CASFEZ010000023.1 GCA_949293815.1 uncultured Eubacteriales bacterium
CGCAATCTTTTTTGCGAGTTTTTTATTTTGAATCAGCTTGGAGAGGGTCGATCTCCTGTGGCGTGTGAGCGGTCGTCGGAGTGGGCTGCGCTACCTCCGATTTTTTGCTTTGCAAAAAATCAGTCGCCCGCTTCGCCACTCCTCCTCTTCGCAAAAAAGCTTGCTTCGCAATCTTTTTTGCGAGTTTTTTGTGCCGGTGGCACATTTTTAGCGAGCAGCAGCGAGACGGGTCCCCTTCGGTGCGTTTTTAAGGCTATTTGCGGATTGTTATTGGAATGTGTTTTCAACAACGCCGGGGAGCAGTTGATATAGGGAGCCATTGATTTTTTCTTCAAACTGCGCCTTGATTTCCAATGTTTTTTTCCAGCGTGCGGTCATAAACGGCGGCGTGCCGTAGCGCAGGGCAACATCGACAAACCGTTTTTCCAAAAGACAGAACCCGCTCGGCAGCGCCAGCGCATCGCATAGCTGCACCAGACGGTCATAATCATCGTAAACCGCGTTTTGGATGAATTTTTTCATAAATAAATAATCCTCCTCGGATACATCAAAAGTGCCGATGGAGGTTTCAATGTCCTGTATCATATAAGCATGTGAAATGCAGATCTGCGCGCACTTTTCCCAGCCCCGCTCCATGCAGAAGCGGTAGCCGTCAATTAAATGCCTTTCAGAGGTCACACCGGCATAGCGCCCAATGTCGTGCAGCAGTCCGAAGCAATACGCCGTATCCGCGGACAATTCCGGGCACGCGGCGGCAATGTTTTGACAGGCAAGGGCAACATACCGCGAATGCGCCGTCCACGGTCCGGGATTCAATGTGGCGGCATAGGCCAGTTCCTCCTCTGCAATCTGCACATTCAAATCCATAAATATGTTCCTTTCGTTCGTGGGGGGAGCGGGCGCGCAATGCTGCCGCCCTTCGCTTCTACAGCGCTTCATTTTCCCGACGCAGCTTATCTACCAGCCGGATGCCGCTTTCAATCACGCGCAGAGCCGTTTTCAGCTCGTCCATGGTATGCGTTTGCAGCAGGATCTGTACCGTTTCGCTGAGCCCTTTGCGGTCGTAGGCCTTGTGCAAATCAGACAGGTGCTGACCATGCTCTGTCACATACAAATGCACGGTCTTGCGGTCGCCGGGCTCTTTCTTTTTGACGATAAGCTTCTTTTTGACCAGCTTATTGATATTCTGTGAGGCGGCGCTGACGGTGCGGTTCCACATTTTGGATACCCCGCTGACACAAATACCGGGGTTGTCGGCAATCAGGGAAAGAGTGTGAATTTCCGCCATGGTCATTTTGTCGCCGCTGCCGTAATCCCGGGGAACGGAATACAGCTCGTAGCTTTCGCAGACAAAAGTATACACCCGCTCCATGCTTTCGGCAATAAAATCGTATGCAGCCTGCTCTTTCACTTTTCACACACCTTCACAAATATATCAAACAGCTTTTGCTGCGTTTCACTTCTTTTGCTCATATGCTCCGGGTGCCACTGCACCGCAAGCAGGAACGGGTATTCCGGCGCTTCCAGCGCTTCCACATAGCCGTCGGCGCTTTTGGCACTCACCTGAAGCCCTTCGCCGACCTTGTCCACCACCTGGTGGTGCATGCTGTTGACCTGCAGCTGTGCCTCGCCCAACATCCGATATAGAGCGGAATCCTCGGCTACGCTGACCGGATGGCAGCTTTTTGCCCGTGAGAAAAAGTCCATATGTCGGAATTGCTGCTCTTTTTTGATATCCTGCTTCAGCGTGCCGCCGAAACAGACATTTACCAGCTGAAGCCCTCTGCAAATCGCAAAAACCGGCCTGCCGGTTTTCATAAACGCCTCTAAAATCATCGGCTCCGCGGTATCGCGCAGCGCATTCGGCTTCCCGCAGGCATCCACGCGCTGCTGCCCGTAAAGGGACGGCTCGATATCCGCGCCGCCGGGCAAAAGCAGCCCCGCGCAGCGCGCCGCCTGTGCCGACGCTTCTACGGGGTCCTCCAGCTCGATCCAGCAGACTTCAGCCCCTGCCCGGGCAAGACTTTGGACATACTTGCTTTTCATATATTTGCGGAACAGGCTCTCCCCCATTTGGGGCATGGCGATAACGGGTTTCATAAAAAAACACTTCCATGGTTGTTTATTTTTAAGTATCTTAACAAAAATCATTGACATTGTCAATGAAAAATGGTATAATTAAGCTGCTAAACAAAAAGACAAGGGCGTCTACTTCTTTCCATTGTCCCTCTGTCTTTCTTTTTATATATGGGAGGTTTACCGGATGAAATATGATTTCACCACCGTACCTGACCGCTCCGAATGCGGGTCCAGCAAATGGAACGCTGTCGGCGGCAGCGCACCGGACGCCATTCCGCTTTCCGTGGCGGATATGGAGTTTCCGACCCCGCCGCCGGTGGTCAGGACGCTGAAAAAGCTGGCGGAGGGCACCATTCTCGGATACAGCGAACCAACGGCGGATTACTATGATGCGGTTCTGCGCTGGATGGCACGCCGTCACCACTATCTTATCAAAAAAGAATGGATTGTCAATACACCCGGCGTGGTCAATGCGCTGGGACTTCTGGTGGACGCGGTTACCCGTCCGGACGAGGGCGTTGTCATCTTAACGCCGGTCTATTACCCGTTTGATATGGCGGTGCTGGCCAAGGGCAGAAAAATCATTTACAGCACCCTTATCAACAACAATGGCTATTACGAAATCGACTATGACGATCTGCGAAAAAAGACCGCCGACAAAAAGGTGAAGGCCTTGTTATTCTGCAATCCCCATAACCCGGTCGGACGGGTCTGGACAAGGGCGGAATTGCAGCGCGTGGCGGATATCTGCTGCGAGAACGATATTTTCATTATTGACGACGAAATCCATCACGATTTGATTCTGCCCGGTTACGAACATACCGTTTTTGCGAATGTGGACAGTCGCCTTTCGGAGCGCATTGCCGTCTGCACCGCACCAAGCAAAACCTTTAATCTGGCGGGGCTGCAAGGCTCAAATATCATCATTGCCAATCCCAAAATCCGCGCAAAGGTCATTGCCTGCGGGATGCTGAATATGCAGATGAATTTGAATATTTTCGCCTATACCGCCTGCAAAACCGCCTATAACGAATGCGAGGACTGGCTCGAAGAGCTGCTGACGGTCATTGACGGCAACGCGAAATATGTGGAAAGGTTTATGGCGGAACACTTTCCGGAAATTGTTGTCCATCCGCTGGAGGGCACCTATCTGCAATGGCTGGATCTTAGGGGACTTGGCATGACGCATGTGGAACTAAAAAAAATGCTCGAGGGCGCCCAGATTTACCTGGACAACGGCGAGCTGTTCGGCGAAGCGGGACGGGGCTTTCAGCGCATCAACCTGGCATGCGCCCGTCAAACGCTGGAGCGTACCATGGAGCGGTTCCGCCGGGCGGTGGAAAAGGTTCGCGCCGGTTGGGAAAAGCACGGGAAACCGTATCATCAGACCCTGACCGCCGGCACAAAGCTCGCGCACTTTGTCTACGACTCTCCACGCGGCAGCGCTCAGGCGCTGACGGCACCACAGCCCAAAAAGACGCTGCTGGTCTTTTCCCGCTATTATGAATGTGAAATCTGCCGGGCAGTGCTGGCGATGCTGAAAACCGCCCATCCGCTGCTGAAAGCCAAAGGCTATGAAGTAAAGGTGGTGATGCAGTCGCCTCTGTCTACGCTGCTTGCCGCACAGCAGAAATATCCCTTTGAATTGATTGCCGACCCCGACAAGCGTCTGTATGACCAATACAATGTATTTGAAGCGGATGGCGCGGTGCAGATGCTGGCCGGTGATGCTCTTTACAATGCCTTTGTGGCAAAGCATGTCAGAAAGCTGCTGGATACGGACTTTGTAAATACCATTGCGTCCGCGCTGGACAATACGCCAGCAGAGGACGATGGTCCCCGGCAATTGCAAATGTCGGCATTTATCGCGCTGGATGAAACGCTGACGGTCACCTGGTCGCACTACTGCAAGACCATTGCCGACTTCCCGACCCCAAAAGAATTATTGCAGAACCTATAAAACAGAAAGGTGTTTTTTCTATGGCTGACAAGGCACAAAACGAAGGTAAAAAGAAATTGGGCGTATTGGAGCTGACCGGCTACGGCATCGGCAACTGCATCGGCTCGGGCATTTTCGTATCCATGGGCATGGGCATCGGCTTTACCGGACATTCCATCTCTCTGGCGCTTCTGCTGGCCTGTGTGGTGGTGCTGTTTGCTTATGCCTATAAAACCATTATGGCGGGTATGTTTGTGCTGCCCGGCGGCAATTACAGCCAGCAGGCGCTTTTGCAGCCGCCGCTGCTGGTTGGCGTTTCCGCTATTTCCACAATCTTTACCGGTCTGGCATTCGCCATGTATGCGCTGTCCATTGTGGAATATGCCGCCACGGTGGTGCCGCAGATCGAGCAATATGAAAAATGGATTGCCATCGGCATTATCACCCTGTTTTTCCTGACCACCTTTTTGGGCGGCAAATTTATGGCGAAGTTCAACCTGATTATGGTGGTTGTGCTGATTCTTTCGCTGTTGGTCTATGTAGCCGTCGGCTTAACCGAGGTGGATTGGGCAACGGCAAATCCCTTTGGCGAGGACTATTTCAAAGGCGGCGCATCCGGACTTATTATGGCCATTGCCGCCATGAGCTTTGCCTGCCAGGGCGCAACGCTGCCCATTGCCATGACCCCGGACGCCAAAGACCCCAAGCGCAGCATTCCGAAAGCCATTATTTTAGCGTCGGTGGTGGTCGCGATGGTCTATTGTCTGATTGGCATTGTATCCGCCGGCGTGGTACCGGTGGAAGAAGTGGCGGACAAGAATCTGGGCGTCATTGCGCGGGAGATTTTCCCCTATCCGGTCTTTGTTATTTTCATCATCGGCGGCGCGTGCTTTGCCATTGCCACCTCGCTGTACGGCGCGATTGCCAGCGTACAGCACCCGCTGATGGCCACCATTGAGGATGGCTGGCTGCCCGCCGTATTGGGCAAGAAAAACAAAAGGGGCTACCCCTGGGTCATGATGCTGGTTTTGTACATCATTGCCATTGTACCGATTTTTGTGGATATGGGACTGGACGCGCTGATTTCGCTGATGATGATTCCGGTCATGGTGCTGAATCTGGTCAACAATATCCTGATGTTCCGCCTGATAAAAAAATATCCGGCGGCGTGGAAAAAGAGCTTTTTCCATATGCCAAAGCCGCTGTTTTATGTGGTGATGATTCTTGCGATTCTCTGTGATTTGCTGATTAGCGTCGCGCTGTTCACCACCCTGAAAAGCGGCGACCAGTACGCGATTCTGATTATGGTCATTGCGCTGTTCGCCTACAGCTTCTATCGCATCAAAGCCAAAAAAGTCAACCTGAGCGACCTCGAGAGAGCCAAAGCCGAGGCGGAAGCCGCCGCAGCTGAGGATAACGAAGCCGCCGAAAGCAACGCCTGAAACCTGCATTGCGTGCTGCCAATAAAAAGCGCGGTGCGGATTGCCGGTACATAACAAAAATCCTCCGTATGACCGCATGCATACGGAGGATTTTTTTCAAAGCAAAAGCTCGCATATCAACACCGAAGGTCATTGCAGCGGTTGCCATATGCTTTACCCGGCGCTGCAAAAGACGGTGATATCGGCAAAGTTCTCATATCGGAAGCGTTAAAATTCCCAGGTCTTCCAGCAGGATTTTCAGACCGAGTAAAATCAGGATCAGACCGCCGCAAAATTCGGCTTTGGATTTGTATTTGGTGCCGAATACATTGCCCAGCTTGACGCCGATGGAGGAGAGCAGGAAGGTCATAACGCCGATGAACAGTATGGCGAACCAGATATTGGTGTTGGGGGTGCAGGCCAGCGATACACCGGCGGCGAGGGCATCGATGCTGGTAGCGAGCGCCAGAACAAGCATTTTCCTCGGCGCAAGGGAGGCGTCGGCAGGCTCTTCTTTTTTAGAAAACGACTCCTTTATCATCTGCGCGCCGATCAGCGCCAGCAGGATAAAGGCAATCCAATGGTCCACCGCCGTAATATATTCCTCAAACTGTACGCCCAAAAAGTAACCGATGAGGGGCATCAGCGCCTGAAAGCCGCCGAACCACAGACCGACAATGCCGGCATTTTTTATCGAAATTTTCTGCATGGCCAGTCCCTTGCACATGGCAACGGCAAAGGCGTCCATGGACAGCGCCACGGCAAGAATAAACAATTCAGCAAGTCCCATATATTTTCCCTCACTAAAGCATCCTATGCGCCGGTCGTTTGCGGTAAAACAGCGGCAAAAGAAAAAGACCCCGGACGGTATATAAACACCGTCCGTGAGTCTCGTTTTTTCATGCAATACCGGATTTATCAAAATCAGCGTGTCGATATTACCACGGCAAAACCGCAAACTACTCCCCCACAGGATGTATTTTGTTGGATTTTGATTCAGTATAGCGAAAAGCATATCATTTGTCAAGACAATTTTCTGATATTCCGAAAAAACTATTGACCAAAACCGGTCAAAATCGATATAATAGAACCAAAGATGCCGCAAAGGAGTTTACCATGACCAAAGAAAAACGAAATATTATTTTGCGCACCCTGATTCCCCTTCTCGTTCTATTGGCGGTTGGCGTTGGTTTTTTTCTGCTCGGACACAAGCTGGATTCCGGCGAACCTACCACCTTTGAGCTGCTCGCTTCGCTTGTCTGCGGCGCGCTGACACTGCTGACAGGCGTTGTTTTCGGACTGATTCATAAAAAAGGCTTTCTCTATGCCCTGCTTTTATATGTGATATGCGCGTTCCCGCTGCTGCCCACCTCCCGCTTGTTCTTCAGCCCGCTCTATGCGCTGGTGGACGCACTGGCGGCGGGGGTCTGGATTCCCTATATTCTGTTTTGCGGCGCGTTGCTGCTGCTTTTCGGCATCGCCACGGGGCTCCGCATTTTGCTGTCGCGGTACTGGAATAACGATTCTATCCCTTTTATTCCTACCTCCGGCAGGTTTCAACGATAAATGACAGGCAAAATACAACGACCGGTTTCGGAACCTACACCGAAGCCGGTCGTTTTTTGGCTGTTATTGTCCGCGCTGCGGAACGCGCCTTATTCCTGATTTTCCGCCGCCAGCTTTTCCTGAGACTGCATTTTCAGATAGGCATTGATAAACCCGTCCAAATCGCCGTCCATCACCGCGTTGATATTGCCGTTTTCATAGCCCGTGCGGTGATCCTTCACCAGCGTATAGGGCATAAACACATAAGAGCGGATCTGGCTGCCCCAGCCAATTTCCTTCTGGTCGCCCTTGATGTCCTCGATTTTATCCAGGTTTTCCCGCTCTTTAATCTCCACCAGCTTGGATTTGAGCATTTTCATGGCAACCTCCCGGTTCTGGTGCTGGCTGCGCTCCACCTGACAGGAAACAACAATGCCTGTCGGGATATGGGTCAGCCGCACCGCGGAGGAGGTTTTGTTCACCTTCTGCCCGCCCGCGCCGCTGGCACGGTACACATCCATTTTAATATCCTCGGGCTTGATTTCCACTTCCACATTGTCGTCGATTTCAGGCATCACTTCCAGGGAAGCGAAAGAGGTGTGCCGCCGACCGGAAGCGTCGAAGGGGGATACGCGCACCAGCCGGTGGATGCCCATTTCGCTTTTCAGATAGCCATAGGCGTTTTCGCCCTCCACCAGAACGCTTGCGGATTTAATGCCCGCTTCCTCGCCGTCCAACAGGTCAAGCGTGCTGACCTTAAAGCCATGGCGCTCGCCCCAGCGCACATACATACGGTAAAGCATCAATGCCCAGTCCTGCGCTTCGGTACCGCCGGCGCCCGCGTGGAAGTTCAAAATGGCGTTGTTGGCGTCGTATTCGCCGGAAAGCAAAGTTGTCAGGGTCAGGCGGTCAATCTCCGCCTGCACCTTTTTCACGCCTTCCTTGCATTCCTCCAGAAGCCCCTCGTCCTCTTCTTCATTGGCAAGCTCTATCAGCGTTAGGGTATCTTCATACAGCGATTTGATTGATTCATAATCCGCCACTCTGTTTTTCAAAGCACTGGTACGCTGTAAAACCTTTTGCGAGTTCTCCAAATTGTCCCAAAAGCCGTCCTGCGCCGCTTCGGCTTCCAGCGCGGCTATTTCCTGCCGCATTTTATCCAGCCCCAGCGCTTCGGCTAAATCTGCCAAAGGCTTTTCGGACTCCAAAAGCGTCAGGCGCAATTCCTCAAATTGTAACATACTGTCTGTCCTTTCCTATATATGACCGATGGTTCACACGGTTTTTTTTCAACAACAGCGGCGCGTGCTGCCCGCCGCATCCCATTCAATCAAATACGATTCATCGCAAACCGCTCCCCGGTCAAAACATCTCATTCTGTCCATACCCATATATTATAAGCAAGAACGGGGTATATGTCAAATAAAATCCGAGCAAATTGCCGTATCAAGGAAATTATTTGATAATCCGCACAAGATATGATTGAAATTTTTCTGCGTATCGGTTAAAATATCCTTATCAACCACCGGGAAGGAAAATGAAGCATGACTTTTCAAGATACAGAATGCCCGGTCTGTCACCGGGTATTCACCGCAGACGATGATGTAGTTGTCTGCCCGGACTGCGGCACACCCCATCACCGGGAATGCTGGCAGCAAACAGGGCACTGCGCCAACTGGGCGCGGCATGCGGGCGGCTATGCCTGGCAAAATCCAAACGGGCAGGAAGAGCCGCCAAAGCCCCAGGAAGCCCTCCCCCATAAAAAAGTGCGCTGCGCCAATTGCGGCGCGTGGAACGAGCCGGGAACCAATGTATGCACCTCCTGCGGGGAGCGGGTCAACCGGGAAAATCGCGGAGACCGCCCGATGGGCTTCGGCTTCGGCGACCCGATGCTGAATGTGGACACGGTGCCCGAAAATGTACTGATTGACGGCATTCCCGCCGAGGAAACCGCAGCCTATGTGCGCGAAAACAGCACCCGCTATCTTTGGCATTTTATCAGCATGGATCGCCGGGATTCTAAAATTAACTGGAACTGGGCGGCGGCGCTGTTTCGCCCATTTTGGCTTTTTTACCGCAAAATGTACGGCTGGGGCTTTTTATACCTTGCCGTTTTTCTGGTGATAATTGTCCTGACAACGCCGGGTGAAACCTTTTCCGCTTATCTTGAACTGTTACAGTCGGTAAAATCGATAGAGGATCCGGCAGCGATACCGGCACTATATGAACAATTCATAATGAATACCGCTCCCGCCGCTATTTGGCAGCAGACCCTTTCCTCTGCTTTTCAGACGATAAGCATGGTATTATTCGGGCTGTTCGGCGATGAGCTGTATAAGCGCAAAGTCAAAAAATCTATCCTTGCCCTGCGCCCGCAGGCATCGAGCATGGAGGAATATATGGCTCTTTTACAAAAAAAAGGCGGTGTTTCCATTCTGATGCTGCTTTTAACAGCTGTGCTTTCCGCCGCTGTTTCCTTTTTGGGCGTATTCCTTTCCTATTTATTGAGTCTATTGTAACCGGTCAAAGCAAAAGCAAAGAAACAACACAAAGGAGTGTTTTTTTATGAAAATCACAAAAGCTGTTATCCCCGCAGCGGGGCTCGGCACCCGCGTATTGCCAGCCTCCAAGGCTGTGCCCAAGGAGATGCTGAACATTGTTGACAAGCCCGCCATTCAGTATCTGGTGGAGGAAGCGGCGGCATCCGGCATTACCGATATCCTTATCATCACCAACCGCGGCAAGGAGGTCATAGAAAACCACTTTGACTATTCCTTTGAGCTGGAAGCCGGCCTGAAGAAAAATCCCGCAAAGCAGAAGATATATGACCAGGTTCATGCTGTGGCGGATTTGGCTAATATCTATTATGTACGCCAGAAAGAAACCAACGGCCTTGCGCACGCGCTGTTAAAAGCGGAGGCTTTTGCGGCAGGCGAACCGTTCGCGGTATTATACGGTGACGATGTTATTATCGGCGACGACCCCGCCACCGCCCAGCTTTGCCGCGCCTATGAAAAATACGGCAAATGCACCGTCGGCGTCAACGAATGCCCCCGGGAAGAAATTCACAAATACTGCTCGCTGGATGTCACCCCGCTGGAAGAACGGGTGATGGATGTCCACCGCATTATTGAAAAGCCGGAAGAGGACGAAATTATGTCCCTGTTCGCCATTCTTGGCAGAAATGTCCTTTCGCCGGAAATCTTTGATTACATCCGCTTAACCCCGCCCAACCCGAAGAGCGGCGAAGTGTATCTGACTGATGCGTTCAACACCATGGGCGCGGAAGGGAAGCTGACCGCCGTCAATTTCACCGGCAAACGCTATGACATGGGCGATAAATTCGGCATTATGGAGGCCAATTGCGAAGTGGCGCTGAACCACCCGGAGATCGGCGCAAAATTCCGCGCTTATCTCAAGGAGCTGGCAAAAACGCTGTAAACGGCTTGGATTTGGGATGTTGCAAGAGGAGGAAAGAGCATGAAATTTCAGTTTTTGGGAACGGCAGCGGCGGAGGGGATTCCCGGCTTGTTCTGTAATTGCCCGACCTGCCAAAGAACCCGGGCCGCCGGGGGGAAGAACTTCCGCTCCCGGGCGCAGGCGATAATCAACGAGGATCTGCTTTTGGACTTCGGTCCGGATACCTATATGCATGTCTGCCGGTTCGGGTTGGATTTATCCAAAATCCGCCACCTGCTGATTACCCATGCCCACGACGACCATCTGACCCCGACCGAGCTGGCGTACCGTATCAACGGTTATGCATACCTTACGGGCGACAAAGAAAACGATGACAGCGACTTCCCGCAGCTGGAGATGTACATATCCGAGCAGTCTCTTTCCTTTGTCCCGGAAAATCTTCAAAAAATCGAGCCGCTGCGCATACATACGGTCAAAGCATTTGAACCGTTCTCTGCCGGAAATTATACCGTCACGCCCTATACGGCCATGCATGCGCCGGGCTACGGGGCGCTGTTCTACAGCATTTCGGACGGTGAAAAAACCGTGCTCTACGCCCACGATACCGGTCTGTTCCCGGCGGATACCGTTGCTTATCTGAAACAAACCGAACAGCGGTTCGATATGGTTTCGCTGGACTGCACCGGCATGAAAAATCCCTGCGGCGATCACCATATGGGCATTGAAAACGCTGCCAGGATGAAAGCGCTGCTGACCGAAATCGGCTGCGCGGGGGAAAACACCCGCTGGTTTGTCAACCATTTTTCCCACAACGGCGAGTGCACCCACGATGAATTTGTACCCCTGGCGGCGGAATATGGCTTTGAAGTTTCCTACGATGGTCTGACGCTGGAGATTTGATATGCCCTACCAGAAAAACGATGAATTTCAACTGCAAATTGACGGCTACACCGCAGAAGGCAGCGGCGTTGGTCATCCGGACGGTTTCGCCGTATTTGTGCCGGGCGGCGCAAAGGGCGATACCGTTCTTTGTCATGTCATCAAAGCAAAAAAGAACTACGCCGTTGCCAGGATAAAAGAGCTGCTTACCCCGTCGCCGCACCGCATTGAGCCGGACTGCCCGGTCTTTGCGCGCTGCGGCGGCTGTGTTTACCGGCACATCACATACGAGGAGGAACTGCGCCTGAAGCGGCAGCGGGTAGAGGACTGCTTTGCCCGCCTGGGGCATTTGCAGATCGCGGTGCAGCCGGTAATTGGCGGGGCGCGTACCCGTTACCGCAACAAGGCCCAGTATCCTGTATCGCAGGATGAAAACGGGCTGCAGATTGGCTTTTACGCCGAGCGGAGCCATCGGGTGATTGACTGCAAGGACTGCCTGTTGGAACCGGCGGAATTTGCCCAAATCAACGACATTTTTCGCATATTTATTACAAAACACCATATTTCCATCTATGATGAGCGCACCGGAAAGGGTCTTTTGCGGCATATCTACCTGCGCAAAGCCTTCGCCACCGGCGAAATCATGGTCACCGCCGTGATAAACGGCGAAACACTTCCTCATGCTGATGCGCTGATTGACATGCTGACAAAATCTATTCCCGCCATCAAGAGCATTTACAGCAATACCAATCCCGAAAAAACCAATGTGGTGCTGGGCAAAACCTGCCGCCTGGTTTGGGGAAAGGGAACCATCGAGGACGAGCTCTGCGGTCTGCGCTTGCAGCTGCACCCGCTGTCTTTCTATCAGGTCAACCACGACCAGACAGAGCTTCTCTACCGCAAGGCGGCCCAAATGCTGGGGTTGACCGGCGAGGAGACCCTATTGGATTTATACTGCGGCGCGGGTACCATCGGGCTGTCCATGGCGCAACAGGTCAAACGCCTGATTGGTGTGGAGGTCGTGCCCGAAGCCATTGCAAGCGCCAAAGAAAACGCCCGCCGCAATGGCATTGCCCATGCCGAGTTTCTCTGTGCCGACGCGGAAACTGCCGCTGCCCAGCTACAACAGGCAGGCATCAATCCGGATGTGGTCATTGTAGACCCCCCAAGAAAAGGCTGCGGCGCCACCCTGCCGCAAACCATCGACCGCATGAACCCAAAAAAGCTGCTGTACATCTCCTGCGACCCCGCCACCCTGGCGCGCGACTGCGCCGCCCTCGCTGACTTAGGCTGGCAAATCCAATCCGCCGCACCCATAGATCTCTTCCCCGGGACAGCGCATGTTGAGACGGTGTGTTTGCTTTCCAAACTTAAAAAAGATAAACATATCTAAGTGAAACTGAATAGGTATGAGCTTGGTTGTTGCGAAGGGTAAAGCAACTTATGTAGGTAATGAGAGATTGCATTCCGGAGCATAGCACAATTGATTAAAAGTCAGTAATTTATATGTTACATACGTAAAGACAGTATTAAATATGTTAAAATATTTCAATATAATTTATTTATCAAATAGGAGATTAAGCATGGCAAAAGATTTAACAAATTCAAGACTAGACAGACAAAATATATTAAATAATGAAATTGCATTAGAAGAGATACAACAAAAGTCAGGAATAGACGGTATTTTATGGAATGGTAAAGTATTTATAACTCGTGAAATGGCAGCTAATTTTTTTGAAGTTGACATAAGAACAATTAGTCGTTATTTGGAACAAAATGGAGAAGAGCTTTCTGCAAATGGATATCAGGTGCTTCGTGGGAAAAATTTAAAAGCTTTTTTAGAATCTGCAAAAAAATCAGGTAAGGACATTTATGTCCCTACCAAAACAACAGTACTTGGAGTGTTTGATTTTCGCGCATTTTTAAATATGGCTATGCTTTTATCTGAAAGTGATAAGGCAAGAGCGCTGCGACAGTTGATGTTGGATATAGTTATTGACCTTATTAACCGTAAAACCGGCGGTGGAACGAAATATATCAATCAGCGAGATAAAGACTTTCTTTACTCCTCTTTGCAAGAAGATAGTTATCGCAGGCAATTTACTGATGCGTTAAAAAATTACGTTGAAGATAGTCGATATAAATACGCTCATTTTACTGATATGATATATATAAGCATATTTAAGGAGAAAGCAAAAGAATACAAGAAAATTCTGGACTTAAAAGCAAGTGATAAGGTTCGAGATACTTTTTATAGTGAAATATTGGATATTATCGCTGCTTATGAGAGCGGTCTTGCGGATGCTATAAAGCATGAATATGAACGAGTTGGTCACATTTTATCGCAACAAGAAACAGAAAAAGTGTTTAGATGTTTTGAAAATATGGCATTGTGGAAGCCACTTATCCAACGCGGACGAGTAAAAATGGCAAGTCGCGATATGGCATTAAGGGATGCGTTTCATTATCAATTATCAGAGTATATACAACCTCTTGATAAAGAAGAATATCAAAAATTTCTGGGTGCTGCTGGAGATGAATTGGACAAGCTGATGCAGGAAAATAAAGAGGTTTTACGCAGGTTGAAGGAGCGTGATTAAATGGATGGAATCATTTATTTAACGCTCGAACAAGCAGAGGTAATACATAAAAAAACGATCAAGTATAGTGGCGGGGGAATCTATGAGTCTCTGGATATCGGAAAGCTTGACAGTGTTTTGCAGCATATACAAAACGATGAATATTATCCGACATTTGTGGATAAGTTGACACATTTATTCTTTTGCACCTGCAAATTTCATTGTTTTGCTGACGGCAATAAAAGGCTTGCAATTACACTATCGTTGCAGTTTCTATTATTTAATGGGTATCTGGGAATTGCAAAGAATTTTATGTCAATTACAGAAAACATTAGCTATCATGTCGCTGCTGGGAAAATAAATAAAGAACTTCTTCATAAAATAATGACGGCTATTATGGATGGCACATATGAACAAAATGAAACGCTTAAGATTGAGATAATGAATGCTATTGCAGAGTAGTTGACTAAGAGTATAATTATTACTATTGCTAGAGAGAGAAAGTTTGGACAATAGTGAACATGTCGAAAATGTTGCATTGATATCAAAAGCAAAAGGAAAAGGATAGATGCAAGAGCCTATTATAACAGATATTTCAAATTTTATATTCGTTTCAGAACAGCCTGAAAAAGCGGATGCTATCTTTTTGCCGGGAGGCTCACATCCACAGCAACCCGAATATGCAGCGGAGCTTTATCATAAAGGATTAGCAAAATGGCTGATTCCTTCGGGCGGCATCAGTGTTAAGAGGGATAAATGGCCCGGTGTTCGCTCAAAAGCGGATATTTATAATAAAAACTATCATTCAGATTGCGAATTTTTTACAGATGTACTTGTAAAAAACGGTGTTCCGATTGATGTGATTATTGAAGAAAATAAATCAGGGCATACTCGTGACAATGCCTTTCTCTCACGAAAAGCTGTTGACAAAAAAGGCATTGAAATAAAAACTGCCATCATTGTATGCAAAGCATTTCATGCTCGGCGTTGTCTTATGCTGTATCAAATGGCATTTCCTGATGTTAAAATAAAGGTCTGTCCGGTCCATTGCTATAATATTACAAAAGACAACTGGTATCAAACCGAAGAAGGTATTGACCGTGTACTTGGAGAGCTCGCTCGATGTGGCAATCAATTTGTCGGGGATGTTAAGGAATACTTACTTTGATTGCCGATATATTCCCAGTGAAAGGAAAAAGATGTTTACATGACCAAAATCGAGCTTTCTGCTTCAGTACTTAAAAAACTGTTTCAAAATGTTTACTTTATTCATGGCACGGCATACGCCGGCAAATCCACCATGGTGAAGCTGCTCGCCGAAAAATATCAAGGTATTTGCTGCGGTGAAAATTATATTGATCCATACCTGCCGCTGCTGAATCCGGACGAGCATCCCAACCTGTGTTATTTTCAAACCATGGCAAGCTGGCAGGAATTTGTCAGCCGCTCCCCGGAGCAGTACGAAGCCTGGCTGCGCGGGTGCGCCGCCGAAGGGACGGAACTGGAAATCATGGAGCTGCTGCGCTGCTGCCAGGAAAACAAAAGCATCTTTGTTGACACCAATATTCCCCTTTCCATTTTGCATCAAATCTCGGATTATCATCATGTTGCGGTGATGACAGCCGCGCCGTCTGTTTCGGTCAGCCTCTTTTTTGAACGGGAAGACCGGGAAAAACAGTTCTTATACCGGCAAATTTTGGCTTCCAATGAGCCTGAAAAAACCATGAAAAACTTTCGCGCCTGTCTTCAGCGAATCAACAGCGAAGAAAACAGGGCGGCATTTGAAAACAGCGGATTTTTTGTGCTCCGCCGGGATGATGCGCGCACCCCGCAGGAAACCCTGCAAATCATAGAACACCATTTTCAGCTCGGCTGAGAACTGTTTTTATAGCAGAAAGGGTTTATATGCTTGACCGAATGATTCCGTATTACAACATCATTTGCAAATGCGACCGCTATTGCCCGGTCGATGCGCCGCTGCCTTTGGGGCTGCGGATTCGCACCTGGCAACCCGGTGACGAAAAGGTGTGGGCGCGGCTCGAATATGCCATCGGTGATTTTCCCTCTCCGGAAGAAGCAGATGCCTACTTTGTTTCCCATTACCTGAAACAGCCAAAAGAAGCCGAAAAACGCTGCTTTTTTGTGGTAACGGAACGGAACGAGGTCATCGCTTCCTGTATCGCCTGGCGGGATCGCAAAGGCGCGCAAACGGTCGCCTCTCTGCACTGGCTGGTCGTAGCGCCCGAGCAGCAGGGCAAAAAAATCGGCAAGGCACTTTGCCGCCATGTTTTGGATGCCTACAACGACTGGGGAGAATGTCCCGTATACCTGCACACCCAGCCCTGGAGCTATGTTGCGCTGCTTCTGTATCTCCGCCAAGGCTTTCAAGTACAAAAGACCGATACTTTCGCCCAATACGAAAACCAATATACACAAGCCATTGATACCCTGCAATCCCTGCTGCCCCCGGCGCAATGGCAAGAGCTGCTTATGCACACCGACCCATAACCTGCCCGCTCCCGCCGAGCCGCTCTTCCCGGTAATGCAGGTCGGATTATTATCAAACCATATAACGGAGAACAGCTATGGATTTTGCAACGAGAGAACCAACAGAACATGGCAAAGATTTTCATCTGCAATACATCGATGGGCTTCCATGCAAATTGAAAAGTGCTTTTGATTTCAGCTTTTTAAAAGCATATGGAACCGTGTTCAAAATTTACGATGACCAAGATTCCGGGAACATCTGCTTTGGAACCGAAAAGCATAACCAGCGTTATTTCATTAAGTTTGCCGGTGCTCTTACCAGGCGATACAACGGAGAGCCTGCCGATGCTGTTTCCAGATTAAAAGCTGCTCTCCCTGTTTACAGCGACCTGAAGCATGAAAATTTGGTTGAGCTTCTCGATGCCAAAGAAAGCAACAGTGGATTTGCTCTGGTTTTCAAGTGGACAGACGGCGATTGCATGGGAAAAATGTACCCTGCGGCACACCGCCGCTTTATGCTGCTTCCTACCCATGCCAGACTTACAGTATTTCACCATATATTGCGTTTCTTTGCATATGTTATCTCTCAAAATTATATTGCTATTGATTTTTATGACGGCAGTATTATATATGACTTTGAAAAAGAAAAGACAACGATATGCGATATTGATTTTTTCCGAAAACAACCGTGTATCAATGACATGGGACGCATGTGGGGCAGCTCCCGCTTTCTGTCTCCCGAAGAATACCAGCTGGGAGCCAGCCTTGACGAGATTACCAATGTTTATACATTGGGCGCCACAGCATTTGCTCTCTTTGGCGGATATCACCGTACACAGGACAGTTGGCTTCTCAGCGATAAACTCTTTCAGGTTGCAGCAAAAGCTGTAAATGATGACCGTTCGCAAAGACAACAGACAATCCGACAGTTCAAGGAAGAATGGGACGCCGCATTATATTGATTCCGCCGAGCCGCTCTCCCCGGTAATGCAGGTCGGATTATTATCAAACCATTCTCTGCCGAAACCGGCGAAGGAGGAAAGGAGAACCTCATGCGCTATGATTGGATGGACGCTTATCTGCTGCAAAAACGGGGCGTCAGCAAGGACTTTCAGCCGGTTTGGAACTGGATTCGGTACCAGGTGGGCGGAAAGATGTTTGCGGCTATCTGCCTGGACAAACAGGGAATACCATATTATATCAATCTGAAAGTCGAACCGGCGGAGGGGGAATGGCTGCGGGGGCAGTATGCGGACATGTTACCCGGGTATTATTCGGACGGGCGGAACTGGCTTTCGGTAAAGCCGAACGGTCAGGTGCCGGACGCGCTTTTGCGGGAACTTTTGGACAAAGCCCGGAATCTGATGCTCTCCTCCTTTTCCAAAAAGCGGCAGCGGGAGATTCTGGGCTTGAGCGTCTGCGGCACGGACTGCCAGACCTGCGCCCTTTACGACCAGAGCTGCCCCGGCTGCAACGCAGGAAACGGCAGGGTCGTTCATGCGCCGGCGGGCAAAAGCTGTCCGATTTACGCCTGCTGCGTCAATCGCCATCATTTTGTGAACTGCCAAGCCTGTGAAACGCTCCCCTGCGCCCTTTGGCAGACGGTTCGAGATCCGGCGGCGGACGATGCGGCCTTTGCCGAAAGTATCCGCGTACGGCTTGCCAATTTAAAAGGAGGTTGACCCATGGCTTTTGACTATAAAAAGGAATATAAAGAATTTTATCTCCCGCCGAAAAAGCCGACGATTGTCGAGGTGCCGCCCATGTCCTATATCGCCGTTCGCGGTCAGGGAGATCCCAATGCGGCAAACAGCGAATACAAGCAGTCCATTCCGCTTTTATATGGCATTGCATTTACCATCAAAATGAGCAAGCTGGGCACACACAAAATAGACGGCTATTTTGATTATGTGGTGCCGCCGTTAGAGGGCTTCTGGCAGCAGAACGGCGCGGCGGATATAGACTATACGCACAAGGAGCGCCTGCGTTTTCTTTCTGTCATTCGGCTGCCCGACTTTGTCAGCGAAGCGGATTTTCAGTGGGCGATAGAAGAGGCTGCCAAAAAGAAGAAAACCGATTTTTCAAAGGTCGAATTTCTGCGCTTTCACGAAGGACTATGCGTACAGTGTATGCACATCGGCTCGTATGACGAGGAGCCGAAAACCGTTGACGCCATGCACGCTTATATGGCGTCGCAAGGGTACGCGCTCGACTTTTCCGACAGCCGCCTGCACCATGAAATCTATCTTTCCGATCCCAGAAAATGCGCACCGGAAAACCTGCGCACCGTTCTGCGGCACCCGATTCGGCAAGTTGAAAAAATATGATACGGCACAAGAAACCGGTACTTCGGCTGTCTTTTGTATAAAAACCGGTCAAGTACACGGTGTACGGAAAAAAGAAATACAGGTCAGAACTGTTTTCTGATTTTGGTTTGCCTTTTATCACATTCTTTTGTATACTAAAAGATAAAAAAGAAACAGGTGATACTATGTCTGGTTGGGATGCGGCGCTGTATTTGCGCTTTCAACAGGAGAGAACCCAACCCGCCCGGGACTTGGCGGCGCGGGTGCAGAGCTTAAAACCGGCACAGGCGGCGGATATCGGCTGCGGACCGGGGAACAGCACGGCGGTGTTGCGGGAGGTGTTCCCGAACGCCCATATTTTGGGCATCGACAGCTCGGAAAACATGATTGCGAAAGCCCAAAAGGAACACCCGGAGCTGACTTTTCGGTGCTGTGATGCACGAGAGCTAGAGGGCGGCTATGATTTGCTGTTTTCCAATGCCTGTTTGCAATGGCTTCCCAACCATGAGCGGCTGATCCCGCTTCTGATGGCGAAGATCAATCCGGGCGGCTGTTTGGCGGTGCAAATGCCGATGAATACAGAGGAACCGTTTTTCCGGCTGATGGTCGAGGTCTTAAGCGAGCCGCGCTGGAGCGGTTTGCAGCCATCGGAAGAGGCAAACGCCACACTGGAACCGGCAGAGTACCACGCCATTTTGTCCGACTGCGCTTCTGACTTTTCCATATGGGAGGTCAAATATTACCACCTGCTGCCCGACCACAAGGCGCTGGTGGACTGGGTAAGAGGCACACGCCTGCGGCCGTATCTTTCCCAATTGGACGAACAGGAACAAAAGGAACTGACCGCAGAGCTGGAAGCGCGCGCCAAGCCGCTCTATCCCATACAAAAGAACGGCGGCGTCCTGCTGGGCTTCCGGCGCTTCTTCTTTACGGCCATAAAATAACAAGCAACCGGCGCGGTTTCCCCGAACCGCGCCAACCACGAAGAGACGATGCGCGCCCCTGGCAAAGCACAAAAACGGAGAACCTTTTTTCGGTTGCTCCATAAAAATATGAAAACCGTCCGACTTTTTCTCTATAATAAACAGAGCCGCTCCGACAAAAGAACGGCTCCGTTTTTTTTACGCATCTGTAACTTGTCGGGGTTAAGCCAGCCCGACCGATCGGCGCAGGATGGCGCGGGCATCGGCGGAGGTTACTTTTTTATCTCCGTTGGCGTCAGCGGCTTTTCTGTATACGCCTTGCAGATTCTCCAGACTGACTGCCGAGCGCAGGGCGGTACGGGCATCGGCGGAAGCGGCGACCGTCCCGGCGCCGCTGTTTCAGGAAACTTTCAGCCGCAGGCGCAGTTTATCACTGATCATGGCGATAAATTCGCTGTTGGTGGGTTTGCCGCGGGTATTCTGAATGGTATAGCCGAAATAGGAGCTCAATACATCCACATCGCCCCTGTCCCACGCCACCTCGATGGCATGGCGGATGGCGCGTTCCACCCGGGAGGCGGTGGTTTTATACATTTTTGCCACGGTCGGATACAGCCCGCCCTGCTCTTTCAAATCGGCAATAGCACTGTAACGGCTCCTGAGGTTATGACCGGTAAGATCAGGGTCGGTTGAGGGAATCAGATATATCATGCTGTCTGCCCGCGCGCCGTCAAAGCCGAAGAGCAGCACTTTTTTGCGCTTTTCGCCGCCGCTTTGCAGATGAGCGCGAATCAAATCGGCGACAATTGTCTGCGGATAAGCGTCCGATGCGCGGTTTTCAAAAATACCATTGTTGTCAACAGACGCCAAATACGCCTGTTCGGTGTTTTTTTCATCCATATACATCATTCCTTTCCGTTTATGCGGAAAACCAGCGCTGCGCTTATGGAACGCGCAGTTTTTCGCTCTTCTCCCAAAATATTTTTATTTTACAAACGGATTCTCGGTGGGATAGGGCAGGCTCTTGGGCTGATTGTAGCTGATTTCACTGACCTCTACGCCAATCAGCTTATAGACCTCAAACAAGGCCTTGCCGTAGTGACCGAACGCCACCGCGCCGTGATGGGGATAGTTCTTTTCAATCAGCACATGGCGGTAGAACCGACCCATTTCGGGGATGGCAAATACGCCGACGCCGCCGAAGGAGCGGGTCTGCACCGGCAAAATTTCCCCCTCCGCCGCATAGGCGCGCAGGATATTATCGGCGGTACTTTGCAGCCGGAAGAAGGTGATGTCGCCGGGCACCAAATCCCCTTCCAGGGTACCGTCGGTAACTTCCTCGGGCAGGCTTCTGGCCATAATCTTCTGGTTCTTCATGGTGCAGGAGGTCAGCTTGCGCGAGCAGGTATTGCCGCAGTGGAAGCCCATAAAGGTATCCCGATGGGTATAGTTATATACCCCTTCAATGGATTCGCGGTACATATCCGCCGGTACGGAGTTGTTGATATCCAAAAGCGTCACCGCGTCGCCGCTGACGCAGGTACCGATAAATTCGCTGAGTGCGCCGTAAATATCCACCTCGCAGGACACGGGAATGCCCATACCCGTCAGGCGGCTGTTGACATAGCAGGGCACAAAGCCGAACTGGGTCTGGAACGCAGGCCAGCACTTGCCGGCGATGGCCACATATTTGCGGTAGCCTTTATGTTCTTCCACCCAATCCAAAAGGGTCAGCTCATACTGCGCCAGCTTCGGCAATACACCGGGCTTTTGGTTGCCCGCGCCCAGCTCTTTTTCCATATCCGCCACCACTTCGGGGATACGCGGGTCATTGTCGTGTTTATGGAAGGCTTCAAACAAATCTAATTCGGAATTTTCTTCAATCTCAACGCCGAGATTGAACAGCTGCTTAATGGGCGCGTTGCAGGCAAGAAAATTCAGCGGACGGGGACCAAAGGTAATCAGCTTCAGCTCCGACAGCCCGACCACCGCCCGGGCAATCGGGATAAATTCGTGCAGCATATCCGCGCATTCATCGGCGGTGCCCACCGGATATTCGGGGATATACGCCCTGATATTGCGCAGTTTCAAGTTATAGCTGGCGTTCAGCATGCCGCAATAGGCATCGCCGCGCCCGTCCGCCAAATCGTTCTGGCTCTCCTCGGCGGCTGCCATGAACATCTTGGGACCGTCAAAATGTTTGGCAAGCAGGGTTTCGGAAATTTCCGGACCAAAATTTCCCAGATACACGCAAAGCGCGTTGCAGCCGTTCTTTTTGATATCCTCCAGCGCCTGCACCATATGGATTTCGCTTTCCACAATGCAGATGGGGCATTCGTATACTTCGGCGGCATCGTACTTGGCCGTGTAGGCTTCCATCAGGGCTTTGCGGCGGTTGACCGCAAGGCTTTCCGGGAAACAGTCGCGGCTGACGGCGACCAGACCGATTTTGATTTGGGGAATGTTCTTCATAGCCTGACTCCTTATTCATAATGCTGTTTATCTTTTTGTTCCGCAGCAATAAAAATGCCGCAGCTTGAACCTGACTTAGACATGATACCATAAATCACTCCCCGGCAGGGGCATCGGCGATATGCCGCACTTTTGCCATTGGCAAAAGGATTTACGATACCATGTTCTCAGGCGGGCGTGAAGCGCCCGCCCCCCGCGACAGCGGGGGAAATCCGCTTTAGCGGATTTGTGTCTGAGGTTATTATACCATAAATCGCTCCCCGACAGGGGCAGCGGCAATATGCCGCACTTTTGCCATTGGCAAAAGGATTTATGGTACAATGTTCTCAGACGGGCATGAAGCGCCCGCCCCCCGCGACAGCGGGGGAAATCCGCCGATAGGTGGATTTGTGCCTGAGGTTATTATAGCACAATCTACCTTAAAAACAATAATGTTTTAAAAACAGACCGTGATTTTTCTGCGCTGTTCAGCTTCCTTTCTTTTTGCGGCGCGGCAGGCGCAGACCTTTCTTTTTTGCCAAAAGGAATCCGCCGACACCTAAGCCAACCACAAGGGGCGGCACGATACAGGCGGCGGAAAGCTTCAGCGCCACGCTCTGTAAATAGGCGGGGTATTCTTCGGCAAGGAATTCCGGCATTTCGATGCCGACCTCGGTATGGCGTTTGAGTTCCTGTGCCTCAGCCAGCGCGGAAAACTGCTCAAACGCATTCTGTTTGCGCAAATAGTTTAAGCCAGGCTCATACATCACTGCGTACAGCACATTCAGCTTGATTTCTTCCAGATAACCGATAATGCGGCTGTCGTCAACCGCCGCAATGGCGCTGTTTATCAGCTCTTCATACTGGCGGATATTGGCGCGGGAGAGATAGTCCCGGCTGTGGCTTTCGGGCGCATCGTATAAATCCAGATTTTCGGCGTGTTCCTTCAGCTCCCGGTTCATGGTGTCCAGATATTCCGCCACATAGGGGGCGGCATCGCCGTAGGTGACGGTAACATATTTCGCCAAAACCGCGCTGACATCGGTATCATTGTCCCAAAGCTGGCGGGAGAGGATATACGAGCGCAGACGCGCCATCTCGTTATCATGCTCCCGGCTGCCCTGATGGAAGACGGCGCGGACATTGTTTTCAAGATACAAAACATGGTTATCCGCCTGCACATCGTAGTTGGGATAAGGCAGCAGCAAATGCTTAAAGTTAATCACATAGTCCCAAATCATCAGGCTGCTGCTCACAGCGCCCCAGCTTTCTACCAGCGCTTTGGCCTTGGCAGCGGCTTCGGTGGCGCCATAGCGGTAGCTGTATAGCTGACCGGTGGAAATAGGCGCCAAAACAATATTGACATTTGGCTCGCACGTCATCCCTTTGGGCGGCTGTTCGTTGTAAAAGTACGCAAGGGTGGAGATAATCTTATCCGGGAAACGCCGCGCCAGGCGGTTGATAATGGGCAGCATGGTGCCCATCATAGAACCGGTTTCTTCGAGAACCTTTTGGCATTTTTCGCAGGTACAGTAGTTCATATTGTCGTTCAGGCTGAAATCCCAATAGGTTTTCTCCGGCTGCTCGGCCATCAGCTCTGCCATTTTTGCCTCAATAATCGGATAAATGGCCTCCTGGCTCAGGCAAAGCTGCTGGGGCTCGCCTGCCTCATTGTAAGTAAAAAATTCCGGATGGCTTTCGCCGTATTCATCGGGACTGACAAAGGTAAAGCTCGTATGGCACCAGGTGCCCCAGCCGGCGTGCTTTTCGATGGCTCCCGCTTCCACGCCATTATTGCGCAGTTTCCTGTACCAGCCGTTTTGCGCGACCTCATATTGATATACCTTCCGCCAGGCAAAATCCGGATTGCTAACGGTATGGAAGGGTTCCAAAAAGATTGTCGGCAGGCTCGGCACATAGTCATAGTCCTCCCGAACGAACATACAGCCCAGCGTATCCTCCAAAAAGCCGTAAACCGCATTGCTGAGCGCTTCCTCGGTCAGGGCAAGGAAATGAATCTGCTCTTTTTGCGCATCGATAAGATACCCATCGTCCCGCACCTCGGACAGATCCATTCCCTGGGACAGCGCCGTTTGCCCAACGGTTATCACCGCCCCGCCGTCATACGCACTTTCGGAAAGCACCGGGAACTGGTCGCTGCTGCCCAAAAGCTGATTCAGATACTTCGACAGCTCTCCGGCGGCAAACAGCGTCTCTTCGCCGCAGCCGTCCGCCACCACAATCTGAAACGCGCTTTCCCCGTCCCGGGCCAGCTCGATTTTTTCCTCCCCCGCTTCGGAAAGCTGCGCGCGCAGGGACTCCTCGCTGTAAGAGGACAGCATCTGCTGAATATGTAAAGTGTCCGATGACATCTGCCCTGCCGCCGCAGCGTTTACCGGGGACAGACCGACCAATGCGCTTAACAGAAGCGCAGGAAATTTTGCATGCATAAGTCTCCCTCATTTCCATTGATTCTACCGCTATTGTACCAATCCACGAAAAAAAAGGCAACCGCTATTTTTGCTTTTTCCAAGAGAAAAGCGGTTTGACAGCGTGTAAAATGCCGTTGTCCGATTGACTATTTTATCGGTTTTTCATAAAAAAAATAAAGGTCGCAACATTTTACATATTATATTGACATTATCTTATTATAATGATAGAACAATCGAAAGGATGTGTTCCCAATGACCGCGAAAACAACCAAAAAACGCCTGGCTCCCCTATGGATCCTCGCGTGCATGGTGCTCATCGGCATTTGCGTTTTCTGTTATTATTTTGACGCTTCCCCGCTGGGTGCGTATGAGCTGGATACCTGCACCGTCGGCGTCTATGACTATGCCGGGGAAGCCATTCTGGAAACGCTGTCCGATACCGAACGGGATGCGCTGGTGCAAAGGCTCCGGGAGGCGGAACTCAGCCATTTTGTGGTGCGCAATTTCCGCTCCTCCAAACACGCGGAAGTGACCGGCAGACAGATCGCGCTGCAGCTCCGATTCGCCGACGGCAGCACGGTGGATCTGGCGCGGATTGGGGAGTATCTGGTTATTGAAAACAAGGGCTACCGCTGTGACAAGGAAACGCTGGCTTATATCGACAGCATATCGGATGCGGTATTGGCAGAATACTATCCGGTTTCGTCCTGATACATAGAACCGCTCGACTCCGGATACGCCAAAACAGCACATTAACCGTTTATAAAAATATTTAAATAATAAAAAACAGTCACTCCGGTTTTGAGCGACTGTTTTTTATGCAATGCAGCACTTTTACAGATTCTGTTTTGCCCAGGCGGCGACAAGGTTTCCCGACCCGGCGGCATCTGTACCGCGAACGGCAAGTCCTTTGCCGGCTTGCGGATGCTGCCGTTGCAGTAATTTTCCCCCTTGCGGGCGTAAAAAAGCATCAGAGCCTTTGCCGTCTGTTATTCTTCGTTATTCCGATGCCATATCCGCACGCGCCGCAGCCTCCTGCTTTGCAAAATCGGCAGCCGCGTTGCTGACACAGCGCAGGGCGTTCAGGCTGCGCGGATAGCCGATATAGGGCAGGCACTGGGAAATGATTTGAATCAAATAATTTTTGTCATTGCCGATGCGCATATTGGCCATGGCATGGCTGGTCAGCTGCGGCTCGCAGCCGCCCTGCGCCGCCAAAAAGCAAAAAGTAATCATCTCCCGCTGCCGGTAGGTAAGACCTTGGCGGGTATAGTAATCGCCGAAGCAATTGTCAGCCAGCCAGTAGTTGATATGGCGGCTCTCCTCGGGACCAAATTTCCAGAATTCACGCATCCCATCCCCGAAAAGTTCCACCTGCACCTGATTGCCGGTCTCGCAGCGGTTTTCCATGGTGTTGGTTGCCTGCCCGGGCAGCGGCAGCGCAATCCCCTGCTCGATGAAAACCTCGTTGGTTATTTTCAAAAACGGATAAACCCGCCCCATGCCAAGATATGCATTCGCTTGATAGACCACTTCCTTGATCTGCACCGGCGTTAAACCGAAACGCATGGCGGCGGGCAGCAGGACACGGAACGCATCGGTTCCGCCGCAGCCGAGAAGCGTTGCCAAAATGGCCATCCAGCGCGTTTCATCCTCTAAGCTGCCCTGATGAATCACCTCATCAAACGCAAAATTGTCGAATCGCTCTACAAATTCCGGGTCGGTCTTTGCAAGCTCCGATTCGGTATTCGGGAACATTTTTTCATAATATTCTTTGGCAAAAGTACTGTTGCTCATAAAAATTTCTCCTATTATATTTTTATACTTGTAGAATATCTGCACAATGGCAAACCATTCGTTTTTTTGTTATTCATTTAAGAAAAGAACCGGCTGCCTCGGTTGGCCAGATGGGCGCACTCTGGTTTTCCGGTACATTCTGCGCCATCACGCCCACCAGCTTGTGGGGCACATAGGTTTCTTCCAAATAGACCATTTCCTCCGGGGGCAGCGCCAAATCCACGGCGCGGGCAGCGCCCTCAATATGCGACAGCTTGGTGGCGCCCACCACCGGCGCGGTCACCTTTTGCAAAAGCCAGGCAAGGGAGACTCCGGTCATGCTCACCCCGTGTCTGTCGGCAAGCTCTGCTACCCGACGAATGATTTCGGCGTCCATATCCGCCATAGCATCGTATTTTCCCTTGGCGTAGGTATCTTTTTGCAGCCGCTCGCTGGTCTCGCCCGGATGTTTGGAGAGCCGTCCGCCGGCCAGGGCGCTGTAGGGGGTCATGGCAATCTGTTCGCTGCGGCAGTAGGGCGCCATCTCCCGTTCCTCTTCCCGGAAAATCAGATTATAATGCCCCTGTACCGAAACAAAGCGGCTGAAGCCCTCCTTGTCCGCCAGCGCATTGGCCTCGGCCAGCTGCCAGGCGTAGCAGTTGGAAATGCCGAGATAGCGTACCTTGCCCTTTTCCACCTGCCGGTGCAGTGCCGCCATAATCTCATACAGGGGGGTGTGGTAATCCCACATATGGTAGATATACAAATCCACATAGTCCAGCCCTAAATTGGCAAGGCTTTTGTTAAGCATGGTTTCGATATGTTCGGCGGCGCTGACGCCCGCCTCGATTTCTGCGGGGGTGCGGGGCAGGAATTTGGTGGCAACCACCACCTGCTCCCGCTTTGCATAGTCCTTCAACGCCCGCCCCAGGAACTGTTCGCTGGTGCCGTTTTGATAGGCAATGGCGGTGTCGAAGAAATTAACGCCTAAATCAAGACCTCTTTTGATGATTTGGCGGCTATGCGCCTCATCTATCGTCCAGTTATGCTGTCCGGTCGCCGCATTGCCAAACCCCATACAGCCCATGCAAATGCGGGAAACCGTTAAATCTGAACATCCTAATTTTGTATACTGCATACACAACCTCCAAAATAATAGCTACTGTTTATACGATTGCCGGTATTTATTCCGGCAGATGGAGCGAAGCGACCCAGTCGGCAAGCGCGCTTTGTGCGTTATCCAGAGCGGACGCCCCGATTTGAAGCCCCTCGGTTACAACGGCATTCGGCTCCAGTTCGGCAAGCGTCCGGCTGGCGGCAGCAATCCCGCTGCTGCCGCTGGTACAGAAAGGTGCAATGGTCTTTCCGGAAAAATCGCAGGCATCAAAAAAGGTATATAAAATGCGGGGCATATTTCCCCACCAAATCGGAAAGCCGATATAAACCGTATCATAAGCGGTCAGATCCGGCAGTGCGCCCGCAATCGCCGGACGCGCATTCTCATCGTTCTGCTCGGCGGTGGCACGGGAATTGCTGTTGCTGTAATTCAAATCCTCGTCGGAGTAGGGCTGCTCGGGCACGATTTCATAAATCTCCGCCCCCAGCTGCGCCGCCAATGTTTCAGCAACCGTCCGCGTATTGCCGGTAGCAGAAAAATAGACAACCAGCGTACCGCCCTGCGCACCGGTATTGTCTTCGTCCGCTGTGCTTTGCACATCGGTACGCTGTACGGGGACATTCGTACTTCCGTTTTCAGAAATGGCAGATGGCATTCCTGTTGTCATATTTTCCTCTTCTCCGCTTCCGCCGCAGGCGGAAAGACCGAAAAGGAAACACAAGCAAAGAAACACAACAATAGTTCTTTTCATACTGTACCAAATCCTTTCTTTTTGCTGCTGCCTCTGTGGAAAAACCGTTTTCCATGCGGAAGCAGGCTACATAGCTTCTCTTTTTTACAAGACCACCATTCGCTGTTATCATACAATAAAACTGACACGATGTCAATATATAGCACCATACCTTTTCTTTTGCTTTTTACATACGCAAAAGGCATGATAGACCTGTAAAAAGAAGGAAAGCAACGGGATTCCGTCCCCTGAAGAGGGCGCAATCCCGTTGCTCTGATTTTTTATGTTGCATAAAACAGTTATTCCGCACTTTCAAAGCCAATAACGCGGTCAATCGGCAGCGAAACCAGAATCCCCTTGGCTTCGCTGTGCATGCCGCATTTTTCGCCGATAGATTTCATAATATCCAACCTGTTCTCCTTATCGGCGACAATAAATACAATATCCTTTTCGCTCTGAATGCTCATCCCCCAGAAGCCCAGCGCCTGTTCATCACCAATGCGGCGGCTCGGCACCACCGTGCCGCCGTTTGCGCCGGCTGCCCGCGCAGCATCCATTACATTTTCGCTATAGCCCTGGTTGACAATCGCCGCAATTAAAAAGTATTGACAGTCTGCCATGGAAAATTTCCCCTTTCCTTGCTCTTCCTGACATATATGCTCTTCCAGATGCTCATACAACCGAACCACCAGATGGTTCGCGCCGCTTAAGGGCATTGTAAAGGCGATACCGCTGTTGACCGTTCCCAGTCGCAGCTCTTTTTTCAGCTTTTTAAGCATGATATCCGCAAAGGGCTTTGGCATAAAACTCATCAGCATGGTTTTATCCGGATTGCCAAGACCGAGCATATCAATCATCTCGCTCGAAGCGGTACCAATCGCATTCCACTCGTACTGCACGGGGATCGCGCCCTGCTTGAACATATCTGCCGCCTTATCGGCAAGTTTCGGTGTTGTGATTAAAATCAACATCCGAAACGGTGTGATTTTATCCTGTGGATTCATACGCTCATTCCTCCGAAAATTCGATGATCGTATCGCTGTCATCGGGGATTTGCTTCGTCTGACTATTTTTGAGCTGTCGGTTCAGCTTAATGCGGTAAGAAAGCCCCATCAGTTGAACGGCAATCAGCGGCGTAAGCGCCACCAGCGCTACCACGCCGAACGCATCGGTCATCAAATCGCCGCCTACTGCCTCGCACGCGCCGATGCACAGCGGCAGCAGAAAGGTCGATGTCATTGGTCCGCTCGCCACACCGCCGGAGTCGAAAGCGATACCTACAAAAATTTTAGGCACAAACCGTGACAGCACCAGCGCAATGACATACCCCGGAATAATAATATATTGTAATGGCAGTCCTGTCAAGATGCGAAGCACAGAAAGTCCGATACTGATAGCAACGCCTATAGACAGGCAGAAGTTCATGGCTTTTCCGGAAATCGCACCTTTCGTAACGGTCTGCACCTGATGGTTCAGCACCTGAATCGCCGGTTCTGCCTTGACAATGAAATAGCCAATGAGCATGCCAATGGGTACCATCAGCCATTTGCTCTCACCAGAAGCCAGCTCCATGCCCAGCATAGTGCCCACCGGCGCAAATCCGACATTGACGCCGCAGAGAAACAGAACCAAACCGATATAGGTATAGAGAAATCCAACGCCGATGCGGATACGCTGCCTTTTTTGAAAACGCTTTTTTACAAGCTGGAACAGAACAAAAACGCCAACCAGCGGCAGAAGTGAAACCAACACCTCTTGTGCATAATGCGGCAACTGACGCGCAAACAGCAGCATGACATCCTGCATGGTTTCAACAGAGACGATTTCCGTTCCGATATTGGTCGCGTCCTGCGGATGATAGACACAGCCGAGAATCATAACCGCCAAAACCGGACCAATGCTGGATAACGCCACCAGACCAAAGCTGTCGCTGGAAGCATCTTTATCGCCGCGCATAGACGATAGACCAATGCCGAATGCCATAATAAAGGGAACGGTCATCGGACCGGTGGTCACACCGCCAGAATCAAAGGCAACCGCCAGAAAGTTATCCGGTACAAAAAAGGAAAAAATTAAAAGCCCGGCATACAGAACAATCAGCAAAACCGACAGATTGATTTTTAAAATGATGCGAAGCGCTGCCAGCGCCAAAAAGATACCAACACCAACGGCAACCGTTAAGATAAGCGTGGCGTTCGGCACCGAGGGCACCTGGTTGGACAGCACCTGCAAATCCGGCTCGGCGATGGTAATCAGCAGCCCCATCACAAAGCTGATGAAAACAATCATCCATTTGTGTTTTGATTTGGACAACTCCCCTCCGATGCTTTCGCCAATAGGCGTCATGGCGGTTTCCGCGCCCAACTGGAACATGCCCATACCCACAATGAGCATCACGGTGCTGACCAGAAAAATCATCATATTGCCCACATCCAGCGGCACCAGCAAAATACTGAGCAATAGTACGATACCGGCAACGGGCAATACGGAGGAAAGGGATTCAATGGTTTTTTCTTTTAATTTCGGTGTCATGCGTTGCCTCCTTTCCGGCGAATAAAATTTGAATGCGCCGGGAAGGACGCCAGGCGAACTGTTTACTCATAATGAAACCACCTTTGCCTGTTTCTGTTCTTTTAAATACATATTCGCGCTGCTTGTCATACAGTGCAAACAGTGCCCCAGTGTCTGACGCTCCTGCTCTGTCAAACCCTGACAAAGAACGGCGTACCACGCCCGCTGCGCCTCTTCACAGGCACGAATAATGTCCGCCGCGCCCTCGCAGAGCTGCAAATGCACCGCGCGGTGATCCCGCCCCTCATGACGGCAGACAACCAGCCCCCGCTCCTCCAAATCGCGAACCGAGGCAGAAATATGCGACTTTGCAATTTTCAGGGTATCTACAATATCCGACGCGGTATTTTTCTTCTCGCGGCTTAAAAAAAGCAAAACCAAAAGCTCTGTTCGCTTGAGTTGAAAACGGGTGCAGACAGGAGCAAACATCGTCTCATGCAGCTTCAGCGCCACGCAGATATTTTCAAATAGTCCTTCCATATACTCACCTTTGTGCGTTATCGAACGGTTCTGTAATGAACAATTATAGCATATCAAAATAATAGACATCTGTAAAGCATTTTGTCCTGAGATTTATAAAAAAGTTACAAAATATGCGGATGCACCGCCGCTGCCGCCTTTAGCTGCCAACCAACTTTCCGCCGCAGAAAAATACCATGTCATCCGCTTCTGTTTCCGGCAAAACAAGCATGCTTTAAACTTAAACAAGAAAAATCCCCCTGCCTCTAAGGCAGAGAGTTCCATTTACCATACCGTTGGGGATGCAATTCCCAACGAAACGACAGGCGACGATAGCCGCCTGCTTGCTGAATGACAAAACAATCCTTTATTGAACAAGCAGCCGCAAAGGACAACGCTTTGCAGCTGCTTTTCTTATAAAGAGGCTTTGTACGCCTCGCCCCAGTTTTTCATGGCGTCCAGAATCGGCTGAAGACTCTGCCCCAGCTCAGTCAGGGCGTATTCCACCCGCGGCGGCACTTCCGCGTAAACGGTACGAATCACCAGCCCGTCCTCTTCCATGGAGCGCAGCGAATCGGTCAACACCTTCTGGCTGACGCCCTCCAGATTCTTTTTCAGCTCGTTGAAGCGCCAGGGGCGCTCAAGGAGATTGCGCATAATTAACAGCTTCCACTTGCTGCCAATCAGCTGCACCGTTGTCGCCACCGGACAGGCGGGCATTTCTTCTTTTGTCATCATACCTCATCACATCCTTTTTGCATGCAATATTATTTTTATATGCTGCATCCTATTATAATATAATATCCCCTGCCATGTAACCCCTATCGCCGCCTTTTTTACAAGCACAGCGCAAAAGATGGTGCATGGTTACAAAAAGGTAATCTGATAATAAAAAAGTGCGTACTTTACAACGCCTTTTCTGTGATGTAAGATAAAGCCAGAGGTCAGAAAGATGGCGCCGCTTTCGACCGCTGCAAATGATTTTTTACCAAAAGGAGCACGAAAACCATGAATAAAAACACCTTCACCACCGTTAAACTCGCGAAAGGCGAGATGAATGTTTACGATTTCGGCACCATGAAGCTGCACGCCTATAAAACCAACGATTTGATTGACGATGAAGTTTTCATTGTGGAGAAAAACGGCAAAGCCGTACTCATTGAATCCCCCTGCTTTTTCGACAATATCAAAGAGCTTACGGAATATTTGAACAATCTTGCGGTTGCGGGTATGCTCATCGCCTACCACGGCGCAGGCGCTGCTTTTCTGCCGGATGTGCCGAAATATGCAACGCAAAATGCAGCAGCCTTTTCCGAAAACGGCGGCGGCAAAGCGCTGATTGAACATTTCACCAATGCGTTCGGGGACATTTTTGATAAGTCTGTTCATCAGATTACCAATGTGATTGAAGCGGGCAAGATAACCATTGGCGGGATTGATTTTGTTATCAAGCAGACCGCAGATGCGTTTGATGTGGAAATTCCCGAAATCAACGCGGTTTACACCCATATGCTCGGCCATGACTGCCATTCCATTGTGGCGGGCGCTGGCCATGCCGATGCCATCATTGCGGAACTGAAAGGCTATATTGAAAAGGGGTACGACCTGATTTTAACCTCGCACTATACGCCGGAGGATTTGAAAGACGCCCAAACAAAAATCGACTATCTGGAAAATCTGAAAAAGATTGCCGTTTCCTGCGCAGATGCCGACAGCTTCAAGGCGGAGGTACAGAAACAGTACCCCGGCTACAGTGGGCAGAATTATTTGGATATGACAGCGGGCTTCTTCTTTGCCTGAGCACCAGATGCCCTCCTGCGCAGCCCTTTGCTGACCAATATCCCCCAAAATACATGAATCAACCGGAGGCGTTTTTTGCGTCTCCGGTTGCCCTGCGAGGAAAGAGAGAATGCCAATGACAACAGCGCAATGCTTTTAACTTTTTTATAAAAAAGAAAAATTAACGCTTATTGCCGCCTGTACCGGCTGCCGCGCCTGTGCGCGGGTTTGTCCGCAAAACTGCATTGATTTTTCTGCTGTTCCCGCTGTGATTCAAAAAAACCACTGTCTGCGCTGCGGCAACTGTCTGGAAATTTGCCCCGAAGGCGCCGTTCAAAAGGAGGAAGCCCGATGACCCAAGACGAAAGAAGACGCTTTTTAATCCAATATCTTTTGCGGGAAGAACCCCAATATGCCCATATTGCCATACCAAAAACAGAGCTCGAACAGCGGCAGCTGCTGCGGGGGCTGATGAACATCCGGCTGCCAAAGAAGATTGGCGAAGATTTTTTATCCGTACAGGATGAATACCTGCAAACAGAACTGAAAAATAAGGGCATTACCGATGCCGAAACGCTGCCGGTTCTGCCCGGTGATTTGGTTTTATGGCAAGGGGATATTACGACCTTACACTGCGACGGCATTGTCAACGCCGCCAACAGCCGGCTTTTGGGCTGCTTCCATCCCTGCCACGGCTGTATTGACAATGCCATCCACACCTATGCGGGCGTGCAGCTGCGGCTGGTCTGTGCTGAAATCATGCAAAAACAGGGACAGGCGGAAGCGGTCGGCAGCGCAAAGATAACACCGGCGTTTAATCTGCCGAGCCGCTATGTGCTGCACACCGTCGGACCGATTGTAGCCGGCGCACTGACCGAAACGCACGAGCGGCAATTGACCGCCTGTTACCGCTCCTGTTTGCAATTGGCGGAAGAATACGGCTTGCGCAGTCTGGCGTTCTGCTGCATCTCCACCGGCGAATTCCATTTTCCGCCAAAGCGCGCGGCGGAAATCGCCCTGCAAACCGTGCGCACCTGGAAAGCACAAACCCACAGTACCATGAAGGTGATTTTCAATGTTTTTACAAAAAGCGATGAGCAAATCTACAAAAGACAACTCGGCATCCATTGAAAAGCTGCATGCGGTCTTACAGGAAGCGGATGCGGTCATCATCGGCGCAGGCGCCGGGCTGTCCACTGCGGCGGGTTTTACCTACAGCGGTGAGCGGTTCGAAAAAAACTTTGCCGATTTCGAGCGTAAATACGGTTTTCACGATATGTATTCCGGCGGGTTCTACCCCTTCCCCACGCCGGAGGAGCGTTGGGGCTATTGGAGCCGGTTCATCTATCTCAACCGCTATCAGGATCCGCCGAAATCCACCTATGCGGATTTGTTTGCACTGGTAAAGGATAAGAACTATTTTGTCATTACCACCAATGTGGATCACTGTTTTCAAAAGGCGGGCTTTGATAAAAAACGCCTGTTCTACACCCAGGGGGACTACGGGCTGTTCCAGTGCAGCGAGCCCTGCCGCCAGGAAACCTTTGACAACGAAGAACAGGTTCGCGAAATGCTGCACGCGCAAAAGGATATGCGCATCCCCACAGAGCTTGTTCCCCGTTGCCCGCACTGCGGCAAGCCCATGACCATGAACCTCAGAGCAGACGACCGCTTTGCCGAGGACGAGGGCTGGCACGCGGCAGCAGAGCGGTACGAGCAGTTTCTTGGCACATATATGGATACGCGCATCCTGTTTTTGGAACTGGGCGTGGGCTATAACACGCCGGTCATTATCAAATACCCCTTTTGGCAAATGACCGCCCAAAACCCCCGCGCCACCTACGCCTGCCTGAACCCCGAAGCCCACGCCCCCCGCGAGATTGAAAAACAGGCGCTTTGCATACGGGAGGATATTGCCACGGTACTGCCTCTGCTGAACGCTCAGCCATAAAAGCAACAAAAAAGGACAGGCAGCACGCCCTGTCCTTTGTTATTACCCGACGTTTTTGTATTCAACCCATATCGCCGGACGAATGGCAATATCTTCATCGGTGGCATCCGCTTCGTTGTAGGAGCTACCGGAGGAATCGACATATTTCACTTTGCTTGATTCTGCCATAACGCTGCGCATCCACCATGCAACCGGCTCGTAGGTAGAGCGCAGCCCGGCTTCCGCCGCAACAGCGGCTGTTGGCATACATTCCTCGTCGGCAGACGGAACCAAATTGGCGAATTCCTTGCGGCTCAACAAAAATACCCGATCCATTGTATCACCGCCCGTCTCTTCGTCGCCAACAGGCACAGGCGCAAGCGGGATATGGGAGATTTCTTCCGTGGTGAATGCGGCATTTAAAAATTCCGCGTTGAGCCAGCTGCGCAGGGAACTGTTTTCCCAGCTGACCGCCTCGTCGGATGTATGAAACGGACGCATGAGCAGCGCCCGCTCGCTGAGCAGCAGTGCACGGTTTTCATCCTTCGCCAAAAGAATCCATTGAATCTGCTCTTTTCCGTTTTCGGTATGATTGTCCTGTTCATATGAGCCGTAAACAATCGTATCCCCGGTTTCTGCTTGGCGAATCAGCGCCAATTGATAATCCGGTCTTGCACGAATGGCAGCTGCCTGCTCATCGCTATCCCGAAACCCTTGAGCATTATCAAAAAACTGATATGCATTCAGCAAATCACCATTCTGTAAATATTCCATCGCTTTTGTATAATTATACTGCGGAACAACAAAAAAAGTCAGAAACAGCAAACCGAAAATACCCAAGGCACACAAAAACACATTTCTTCTCTTTCTTTTTTTATTATGCAGATACATTTGCTTTTTTGCTCGTTCCTGCCGATTTAACTCCTCTTGCAGCAACCGCTGACAGGTACACAGAAGTTCGTCAGCATCCCGCCAGCCAGGAATTTTCTGAAACCCAATAATGGCGGATTGATAGCCGTGAATCGTATTGGAAGCCATAGCAGCCTTTGCCAAAATATATTGCGCTTGCTGTGCGCAGTCTTTCGCATTCTGCGAACAGCATTGACAGCGATCTGCCGCATCCAGATACTCCGGAATGGTTTTATATGCGGCAGCAGCTTTGGCATACCCTTCCCCCGCGCGTATAAAAGCATCGCTGCTTTGTGCCGGAGCAGCAAGCGCTTTCGCCTGCTGACGGTTTGCGTCTGCCGCCTGCTCTTTTTGCTTTGCCGTTTGATAAATCGTATTCAGCTGCTCATTTGCCGCGTTTTGCAGCACCTGATTTAGGGCATTGCGTACCTGTTCTGTTAACTGCATATCACCAAAACGCATGATTTTATAATAATTTCCGTTGCTGCCAAATGCGGTACTCAGCTTTTGCAACTCTGCAAGACTGCGGCAGTGCATATCCGCCAGCAGTTTGCCGAGATAGGCGCGGGCGTTGGTGGGCTGGGCGTCCAATACTTTTTCGCAGTATTCATCCGCGCTTTGCCAATCCCCGTCCTCCAAAAACAGAAAAGCACGCTGCAACAGCGAATCCACCGTCACCCCAACCCCCATGTGCGGCAAAGCCTGCGGCGGTTCCTTGGGGGTATCATCCGCAAACAGTTTGCGAATACCGTGGATTAAATCCTGCATAAAGCCCAGTTTGTCCATATCCTGCGCCTGCAAATGGGCAAAGGCGTCGGGCAAATCGTAGGGAGCCATATCCCGATAGGCGGGAATCAGGGTTTTGTCCTCGCCGCTCTCAATGAGCGCAAGATACCGGCTCCACTCATTTTTCACCCAAACCGCGTTGAAGTATTCCGGCTTGGTGCCCAGAACCACCATCACCTTCGATGAGTGGAGGGCGGCGAAAATATACGGCTCATACGCCTCGCCGAGCTTTTTTTCCAGCGTCATCCGGGCGCAGAATACCCGAAAGCCCGCCTCGGTCAGCTCCTGGTACAATTCCGTTGCCAGCACGCTGTCCGGGGTGCGGCGACCGGCGGCATCGGTTTCCTTATAACAGATAAAGACATCAAACGGCTCCTCTTTTTGGGAAAGGGCAAGAATGCCCTTTTGGATTTCATTGATTGCCTTTGCCTCCTGCTCATACAGCTGCCGACGGGGCTCGTCGGCATATTGCAGGGCGGACTTATAGTTTTCGTCGTCTAAAATGGAGGTGTACTGGGTGCGGTGTACCGTCGGCAGACGCCGGTGGGTGGCGGGGTCCTCCACATATTCCACCCCGTACCGGCAGAGCAAAAGCGACCAATACCCCTCCGCGTCCGCCGGATCCTCCAAGAGCAGCTGCTCATACAGCGCCGCCGCCCGGTCGTACTCATTCTCCCGCCGCAGATGGTTCGCCCGCTCATACAGATTCAACCGCCGTTCATCATCGAGCCGCGGCAAGGTCTGGCGCGTCCCGCAATAAGCGCAAACCCCAATTTGCGCCCCCTCCTCCGGCAAAACCTCCCCGCCGCAGATTTTACACTTAAATACCGCCAAAAAACCACCCCGCATTCATGCTGTTTTGATTATTTTACTTATTCTGGAATTTGAATATTCTGCCAATCGAAAGTATCACACTGACCATCCTCATTCCATCCAGCTGCAACCACTGTACCATCTGATTTTAGCCCAATCGTGTGCCATCCTCCAGCGGATACTGCAACTATATCCGTCCAGTCAGACACATCACACTGACCGTATTCGTTATCTCCAGTTGCAACCACAGTACCATCCGACTTTAATCCTACCGTATGTTTGAATCCCGCTGCAACGGCAACTATATCTGTCCAGTCAGACACATCACACTGACCGTATTCGTTATATCCAGCTGCAACCACCGTTCCATCTGATTTTAGCCCAATCGTGTGCCATATTCCAGCGGATACTGCAACTATATCCGTCCAGTCAGACACATCACACTGACCATCCTCATTCCCTCCAGCTGCAACCACTGTACCATCTGATTTTAGCC
>CASFEZ010000024.1 GCA_949293815.1 uncultured Eubacteriales bacterium
TCGCTAAAATCAGGGTAGAGCATATTTGTCATCTCCGTTCTGGTTTTTCATCAACTCCATTTTAACGGATTCCTACCAAATATGCTCTACTTTTTTTGCATTATTTTTGCTCTATTTGGTTGGCTACCCCAACATTTAGTATAGAGCCTAAAAAAACTCTCCTAAATGATATAATCTATCAAATAGGAGAGTTTTGTTCTTAAAAATATTATCTATCTAATGCGCTGATTATACCAAACCCTGTTCCAGCATCGCGTTGGCCACTTTGGTGAAGCCTGCAATGTTGGCACCGGCAATCAGGTCATAGCCGAGTCCGTATTCTTCGGAAGCGGCGGCAGAGGAATCGTGAATGTTAATCATGATTTCCTTTAATTTATGATCGACTTTTTCCTCTGTCCACATATTTCTGGTGGAGTTCTGACTCATTTCCAGCGCCGAAACGGCAACGCCGCCGGCGTTGACCGCTTTGGAAGGCGCAACGATCAGCTGATTTTTCAAATAATCCAACGCTTCGTTGGTGGTGGACATATTGGAGCACTCCAGATAGTATTTGGTGCCGTTTTTCACAATGGTTTCCGCGTCCGCCAAATCCACTTCGTTCTGCGTGGCGCAGGGCATCACAATTTCAGCCGGTACGCCCCAGGGCTTTTCGCCCTCGTGGTACTCCGCGCCGAATTTGTCGGCGTACTCTTTCAGTACATTGCCGCGCCCTTTTGCGCGCATAACCAACAGGTAATCAATTTTTTCATCGGTAATCACGCCGTCTTTATCATACACATAGCCTTTGGAACCGGAAATGGTAATCGGTTTTGCGCCCAGCTCCACCAGCTTTTTAATCGCGCCCCAGGTCACATTGCCGTAACCGGAAAGCACAATGGTCTTGCCATTGACTTCTTCGCCGAAATGCTGCAGCATTCTTTCCAGATAGTAAACCGCGCCGTAGCCGGTTGCTTCCGGACGAATCAGAGAACCGCCGTATCCAAGACCCTTGCCGGTCAAAACACCCTGCAGGCTTGCGCCGGTAATGCGCTTATATTGACCGTACAGATACCCGACTTCCCGGGCGCCAACGCCGATATCACCGGCGGGCACATCGGTGTCCGGACCGATATGGCGGTACAGCTCGGTCATAAAGCTCTGGCAGAACCGCATGATTTCCGCGTCGCTCTTCCCCTTGGGGTCAAAATCAGAGCCGCCCTTGCCGCCGCCTATCGGCAGACCGGTCAGGCTGTTTTTGAAAATCTGCTCAAAGCCCAAAAATTTCACCGTGCCCAAATAGACGGACGGGTGGAAGCGAAGCCCGCCCTTATACGGTCCGATAACGCTGCTGAATTGAATGCGGAAGCCGCGGTTGACGCGGAAATTTCCCTCGTCGTCAATCCACGGAACGCGGAAAATAATCTGGCGTTCCGGTTCGGTAATGCGCTCGGCAATATTCGCCTTCTCGTATTCCGGATGCGCGTCAAAAACCGGAGACAGAGAGGTGAGGACTTCTTCAACGGTCTGAATAAATTCCGGCTCGGCAGAATTTTTTTCTTTGACCTTTGCGATCACTTTCGCAAGATACTCGTTCATTCTTATCTGACCTTCCGTTATTGAGATCTTTGCTTGGGATATTCAGTCAGCCGATGCCGGTGAATATTCAGCAAATTAAAGCAATTATACCATAAAATGTATAAACTTGCAAGCCCGGAATCTTATGTTTTCTGATGATACCGCGAAAAAAACATCAACTTGGCGATTGATATAGAAAAATGGACAATTTTCGCTTCTGAATCGGGTGGAAATTTTCTGAATTAATTAAAAATTGATGTTTACAATCGCTGACAAGAGTGCTAAAATACTATATGTTGCAATGGAAGCGGATTGCGGCGTTGCTTTTATGCCGTTTTTGTGCGGCACGCCTTTGTTCGCGGATTTTGCTCTGTCTTTGCTTGCAAGGCAGAATCGGTCAGTCAAACAAATATTTCTCTCAAGGAGGATTTGTCAGCTTATGGCAAGAAAAATGAAAACCATGAAAGGTAACGCTGCGGCGGCTTATGTGTCCTATGCGTTTACCGAAGTTGCAGCCATTTACCCGATTACCCCTTCCTCTGATATGGCGGAAGAGACGGATCAGATGGCAGCAAAAGGCGTAAAGAATATTTTCGGTCAGACCGTAAAGGTTGCCGAAATGCAGTCCGAAGGCGGCGCCGCCGGTGCGGTGCACGGCTCTCTGGCTGCCGGTGCGCTTACCACGACTTATACCGCTTCTCAGGGTCTTCTTTTGATGATTCCCAATATGTACAAAATCGCGGGTGAGCTGCTTCCCAATGTTATCGATGTTTCCGCTCGCTGTGTGGCTTCTCATGCGCTGAATATTTTCGGCGACCATTCTGATATTTATGCTTGCCGCCAGACCGGTTATGCCATGCTTTGCTCCGGCAATGTGCAGGAAGTGATGGATCTGGGCGCGGTAGCGCACCTGTCCACCATCAAGAGCCGCGTGCCCTTCATTCATTTCTTTGACGGTTTCCGTACCTCCCATGAGATTCAGAAAATCGAAGTCTGGGATTATGAAGATTTGAAGAGCATGGTCGATTTTGACGCGGTCAATGATTTCCGCCGCCGTGCGCTGAACCCTGAGCATCCGGTGCTCCGCGGTTCTGCCCAGAACCCGGATATTTTCTTCCAGGCGCGCGAGGCCTGCAACCCCTACTATGAAAACGTAGTAGATGTTACCGAGCATTATATGAACGAGGTCAACAAAAAGATTGGCACCGATTATAAATTGTTTAACTATTATGGTGCGGACGATGCCGAAAAGGTAATTGTGGCGATGGGTTCGGTTTGCGATACCATTAAGGAAACCGTAAATTATCTCAATGCCCATGGTCAGAAAACCGGTCTTGTAACCGTTCGTCTGTACAGACCGTTTTCCGCAAAACACCTCCTGGCGGCTATTCCCGCTTCCGTCAAGTGCATCTCCGTGCTTGACAGAACCAAAGAGCCCGGCTCTTTGGGTGAGCCGCTGTATCTGGATGTGGTTGCCGCGCTGCATGATTCGCAGTTTAAAGATGTTCCCGTTTACGGCGGCCGCTACGGCTTGGGCTCCAAGGACACCAATCCTGCCTGCATTGCTGCGGTATTCGCCAATATGGACGCCGCTGAGCCGAAGAAACGCTTCACCATCGGCATTGACGATGATGTAACCCATCTGTCTCTGCCCATTGTCGATTTCCCCGACACCACCCCCGAGGGCACCTATTCCTGCAAATTCTGGGGTCTGGGCTCCGACGGTACGGTCGGCGCCAACCAGAACACCATTAAGATTATCGGCGATAATACCGATATGTATGCGCAGGGCTATTTCGCTTACGACTCCAAAAAGTCCGGCGGTCTGACCATCTCCCACCTGCGTTTCGGCAAAAATCCGATTACCTCTACCTATTATATCAACAGCGCCGACTTTGTTGCCTGCTCGAATCCGTCCTATGTAACCAAATATAATATGGATGAGGATTTGAAAGACGGCGGTACCTTCCTGCTGAACTGCCAGTGGAGCCCCGATGAGCTTGATCGTGAGCTGCCCGGTCATATGAAGAGATATATCGCCAAGCACAATATCAATCTGTATATCATCGATGCGATTACCATTGCCAAAGAGCTGGGTCTGCGCGGGAGAACCAATACCGTTCTGCAATCCGCCTTCTTCAACCTGACCGGCATTATTCCGGCGGACAAGGCCATTGAACTGATGAAGGACGCCGCCACCCGTTCTTTCAGCAAAAAGGGTGAGGAAATCGTTAAGATGAACCACAGCGCCATCGAAAGAGGCGCCAACGGTGCGGTAAAAGTGGATGTTCCCGCTGTCTGGGCTGACGCGGATGATACTGTGGTTGAAAAGACCATCGTTTCCGACCGTCCCGAAATGGTCGATTTTGTGAAGAATATTCTTGACCCCATCAACGAGCAGAAAGGTGATGCGCTGCCGGTTTCCGCTTTTGTAAAAGCTGCCGACGGTACCTTCCCCCAGGGCTCCGCTGCCTTTGAAAAACGCGGCGTTGCCGTGGATGTGCCCACTTGGGATCCCACCAAGTGCGTACAGTGCCACCTGTGCTCCCTGGTTTGCCCCCATGCGGTTCTGCGTCCGGTTATCATGACCGCCGAGGAAGCCGCTGCTGCTCCCGAAGCGGCTAAGCTGGCTGACGCCAAACAGCTTCCCGACTATAAATACACCATGTCCGTTTCCGTGCTGGACTGCACCGGCTGCGGCTCCTGCGCCAATGTCTGCCCGACCAAGGCGCTGACCATGACCTCTCTGGTTTCTCAGGAAGACCAGCAGGCGGTATTCGATTACGGCACGACCATTCCCGCAAAAGAAGAAGCGAAAGAAAAATTCGCCAAGCAGCTTGTGAAATCCAGCCAGCTGAACCAGCCTTTGCTTGAGTTCTCCGGCGCTTGCGGCGGCTGCGGTGAAACCCCCTATGCCAAACTGGTTACCCAGCTGTTCGGCGACAGAATGTATATTGCCAACGCCACCGGCTGCTCCTCCATCTGGGGCGGCAGCGCACCCAGCACGCCTTATACCGTCAACAAAGAGGGCAAAGGTCCCGCTTGGGCGAACTCCCTGTTTGAGGATAACGCTGAGTATGGCTTTGGTATGATGCTTGCCAATAACCAGATTCGCGCCAGACTGGCTGAAAAAGTAACGCTGATCAAAGACTGCGACGGCGCTTCCGATGCGCTGAAAGCCGCATGCGATGCCTGGCTTTCCACCATGGACGACAGCACCACCAACGCCAAACCTGCTGAAGAGCTTGCTGCCGCACTGAAAGCATATGACTTCAAATCCGATTGCTGCAAAGCGGCTGCTGCGGAAATTCTGGAGGATGCAGACTATCTCGCCAAGAAGTCCCAGTGGATTTTCGGCGGTGACGGTTGGGCTTACGATATTGGCTTCGGCGGTTTGGATCATGTAATTGCGCAGAATGAGGATGTCAATATCCTTGTGTTTGATACCGAGGTATATTCCAACACCGGCGGTCAGGCTTCCAAGTCCACACCCACCGGCGCGGTTGCCAAGTTTGCCGCTAAGGGCAAGGTTGTCAAGAAGAAAGATTTGGCGCAGATTGCCATGAGCTATGGCTATGTTTATGTAGCCCAAGTAGCCCTTGGCGCCGACCCGAATCAGTGCATCAAAGCGCTGAAAGAAGCCGAAGCATATAAAGGACCTTCCATTGTTATCTGCTATGCGCCCTGCATCAACCACGGCATCAAAGGCGGTCTTGCGACCAACATTGCTGAGGAGAAAAAGGCGGTTGCTGCCGGTTACTGGCATAACTTCCGCTTCAATCCGGAGCTGGCAGCTGAGGGTAAGAACCCGCTGACGCTGGACAGCAAAGCTCCGTCTGCGAGCTATCGTGATTTCATTCTCAATGAAACCCGGTACACTTCTTTGCAGAGAACCTTCCCCGACAGAGCGGAGACACTCTTTGCTCAGTCTGAGTCGGCAGCAAAGGACAAATATGCTCACCTGCTCAAGCTGGTTGCGCTGTACGGCTCGGAAGAATAAGCTATATATAAAATCAGTAAAGGCATTCGTCAAACTGGCGAATGCCTTTATTTTTCAGGCTCTTTGTCAATAGTTGGGGTAAGCCCGAAAAAAATGAAGTCAGCCGACAGGCGGCCGCCAACAAGCGGCAGCTTGTCGGCATTACGGTTTTTGGAAGATGCTGCCTGGCTTGACGCCACCACCCTGGAAGTACCCTATGGCACCTACACCATCACGGTGTCTTTGCCGGAAGCGTATGTACTCCTCGACGAGTACACTTCCTCGGTTACCCTGACGGTAGACAGCGAAACCACCGATTATTCCACCCGTTTTGTTTACCACAAAGAATCTGCGGATGGCATGGTCGAGGTTACGCCCGCTACCTGTGAATCCGAAGGGCTGAAGGCGCTGTACTGCGAGATTTACGGCGTGGTTCACGAATCCGAAGTACTGCCTGCCACCGGTCATGATTATGTCGCTGTTGTGACTGAGCCGACCTGCACGGCGGACGGCTACACCACCTATACGTGCCAGAATTGCGGCGATGTGTATACCGATTCCGAAGTTGACGCGCTTGGACACAATTATGTTGCGGTTGTTACGCCGCCGACCGATACGACCGCCGGTTTTACCACTTCTTGTCATCTGTGTTTTTCAGACGGCAGGTCATCAGCAAAAGGCAGTCTTCGGGCTGCCTTTTGTGCTGTTTGACGCACGGGCGGCAAGGTTGTTTGTCTGTGTTTTCTGTCATTTATGCCCCGTCATCGTCAACCGGCAAATATTTCCTTGAAAAACGGGAATAAATATGCTATAGTTAAATCTGTTAGGGGGAATGCCTGATGAAAAGCATGGTACTCAAGCTGCTTTTTTCCGCTTTGTTTTGGTTTGTGATGTTCTGGTCATCCGGAAAATTAAAAGAACTGTTCAAAAAAGAAAAAATTGAAGCACTGAGCGCGGATTATATCGAATACATCGAACGGGACGGCAGGCAGATTTTGAAGTTTACCATTAAGAATGATACTTCTTCCGAGGTATGCTACCATACCGAAGGATATCTGAGCATAAAAAAACAGGATGGTTATGTGGATATCCCTATAAAAGAGCATCCCGCTTATTCCGGTGCGTCCTATTTTATTGCTCCGGGGGATATGCAGGACTACGAAATTGTCCTGAGTGATTATTACGATCCGCTGCCGCCCGGTGTGTACCGCTACAGCAAAACCGTTGGCTGTCTCGCAGTGGAAGTCGATTTTGAAATTCCCGACCCGGCGGTCAAACAGAAAAGGAAGAAATAACAGCAAAAAAAGACCTGTTTAAGCGGGTCTTTTTCTTGTTCTGCAAGGCAGCTACGACTGGTTATTTCATGAAAAAGCGGAAATTTCATACATTGTTTTCTTGCATTCGACTGTAAGACTTGCTATAATAAACTGAATATGTATCTTGGAGTGTTCTATGCGTATTTTGGGAATTGACCCCGGGTATGCCATTGTTGGCTGGGGAGTCGTGGATTACGAAAAAAACCACTTTACGCCCGTTGACTACGGCGCGGTGCTGACCGCAGCCGGAACGCCTTTTGAGCAGCGGCTGGAATGTATTTATGACGATGTTGCCGCCATTATCGACCGTTACCGCCCACAGGCGCTGTCCATTGAAAAACTCTTTTTTAATACCAACGCCAAAACGGCAATCGATGTCAGTCAGGCGCGCGGCGTTATTTTGCTGGCAGCCGTTAAAGCCGAGGTGCCTGTTTTTGAATATACCCCTTTGCAGGTGAAGCAAAGTGTGGTGGGGTACGGCAGGGCGGAAAAGCAGCAGGTTCAGGAAATGACCCGTATTTTGCTGAACTTGCAAAAAGTGCCAAAACCCGATGACACAGCCGATTCCCTTGCTTTGGCTATCTGCCATGCCCATTCCGGCACCTCGGCGCTCGGCGCCCTGCGCCGGACGGGACGAACTATCTGATTCGGAGAGCGATTCTATGTTTTACAGTATTACCGGAACCGTTGTTGCTGTTGAGGAGAGCGCCGCTGCCATTTCCTGCGCCGGTGTTGCTTTCCGCTGCCAAACTTCCATGTCCACGCTGCGGCGCATTGGTTCTGTCGGCGCACAGGTCACCTTATATACCTATATGAGTGTGCGCGAGGATGCGCTGGAGCTGTTCGGCTTTGATACACAAGAAGAGCTGAACTGTTTTAAGATGCTCATTGCTGTCAACGGTGTTGGTCCGAAAGCTGCGATTGCCATTTTATCGGAAATGACACCCGACCGGCTGGCGCTTTGTATTGCTGCGGGCGATGCGAAACAGATTCGCAAAGCTCCGGGGATCGGACCAAAACTTGCCCAGCGTATTGTGCTGGAGCTCAAGGATAAGGTTTCCCGCTCCATCGATACGCGGGAGTTGAATTTGTCGATGCCGGATGCCGGGATTATGTCCGCTTCCGGCGCTGCCGCTGAAGCGGTAAGTGCCCTGGAAGTGCTCGGCTATTCCCGCCAGGAGGCGTCTGCGGCGGTTGCAAAAGCAGACGAAACGCTTTCTGTGGAAGATAAAATTAAATTTGCGCTGAAGCTGCTTGCGAGAGGATAATTATGCTTTTTCAAAACGATGAGGAAGGGCGCCTGGTGTCGCCTGAGTTCAACCGGGAAAACGACAATGAAACCGAAATTTCTCTGCGTCCAAAAACATTGGAGGAATATATCGGGCAGGAGAAAATTAAAGAAAACCTGAAAGTTTATATTGATGCTGCCGTTAAACGCGGCGAAGCGCTGGATCATGTGCTGCTCTATGGTCCGCCCGGATTGGGCAAAACCACCCTTGCCGGTGTGATTGCCAATGAAATGCATGTGCAAATTCGCGTGACCTCCGGTCCGGCGATTGAAAAACCCGGCGATCTGGCAGCGCTTTTGACCAATTTGAACGAAGGGGACATCCTTTTTATTGATGAAATCCATCGTCTGTCAAGGGCGGTTGAAGAGGTTTTGTATCCTGCCATGGAGGACTATTCGCTGGATATTATCATCGGCAAAGGTCCGTCCGCCCGTTCAATTCGTCTGGACTTGCCCCATTTTACGCTGATTGGCGCAACCACCCGCGCCGGGCAGCTGACAGCCCCGCTGCGCGACCGGTTCGGCTGTCTGTTCCGGTTGGAGCTGTATTCTCCCGAAGAACTCGGCACCATTGTGCGCCGCAGTGCCGGTATTTTGGGCATTAATGCCGATGAGGAGGGCGCCATGGAAATTGCCTCCCGCTCCCGGGGTACGCCGCGTATTGCCAACCGCCTTTTAAAGCGGGCGCGGGATTTTGCCGAGGTCATGGGCAGCGGTGTGATTACCGAAGAAGAAGCCCGCCGGGCGCTTTCACGCATGGAAATTGACGAATACGGGCTGGATAATATCGACCGCCTGCTTTTGATGACCATGATACGCAATTACAACGGCGGACCAGTGGGTCTGGAAACCATTGCCGCTGCCATCGGGGAAGAGGCGGTAACCATTGAGGATGTATACGAGCCATATTTGATGCAGATAGGCTTTTTGTCTCGAACCCCGCGCGGCAGAACGGTGACGCCCGCCGCCTACCGGTATTTTGATTTGCCGGTGCCGGGGCAGCAGTCCATGCTTTAATCTATTTTTTGAGTGATACTATGAGATTTTCCGAAAACTGGACAGATTATGAATTGATTGATTGCTCCGAAGGGGAGCGACTGGAGCGCTGGGGCGATGTTGTTCTGATACGCCCCGACCCGCAGGTGATTTGGGCAACGCCCAAAAAAGACCCCCGCTGGTATAACGCCGATGCGCGGTATTTTCGCTCGAAAACCGGCGGCGGTCACTGGGAAGTGTACCATAAAATCCCCGACAGCTGGTTCATATCTTATCGTCAGATGCGCTTCGGCATTAAAACCATGGGGTTTAAGCATACCGGTCTGTTCCCGGAGCAGGCGGCGAACTGGGATTATATTGCCGAACTGATACGCGCGGCGGGCAGAGAGGTCAAGGTGCTGAACCTGTTCGCTTATACCGGCGCGGCAACGGTTTCGGCGCTGGCAGCCGGCGCTGCGGTGACCCATGTGGATGCTTCAAAGGGAATGGTAGCCTGGGCAAAGGAAAACGCCGCCGCCTCGCATTTGTCCGACCGTCCGGTGCGCTGGCTGGTGGATGACTGCAAAAAATTTGTAGAACGGGAAATCCGCCGCGGCAACCACTATGACATTATTATTATGGATCCGCCCTCTTACGGCAGAGGTCCGGGCGGGGAAGTTTGGAAATTAGAGGATGAGATTTTTCCTTTGGTTGAAAAATGCACTGAAATTTTATCGGAAAAACCGCTGGCTTTTCTGGTCAATTCTTATACGGCGGGGCTTTCGCCCGCCGTGATGCAGTATATTCTTGGTGTGACCGTTGCCGAAAAATTCGGCGGTGTGGTGCGTGCTGAGGAGATAGGTCTTCCGGTGAGCGCGTCCGGCTATGTATTGCCCTGCGGCTCTACCGCTGTTTGGAGTGAAAAATGAAAGCAGATTCTATGATTGAAATACAAAATATATCCTATGCCTATGAAGGGGAAGAGGAGGGGGTAAAGCTCGCGCCGGTTATCCGTGATTTTTCACTGGATATCAAACGGGGGGAGTTTTTGGCAATCCTGGGACATAACGGTTCCGGAAAATCCACCCTTACGCGCCTTTGCAACGCCATGGCGGTTCCCGACAGCGGTAAAGTCTTTGTTGAAGGGATGGATACCGCCGACCCGGCGCTGGAATATGATATCCGTGAAAAGGTCGGCGTGGTGATGCAGAATCCGGATAACCAGATTGTTGCCACCATTGTGGAAGAGGATGTGGCGTTCGGTCCGGAAAACCTTGGGGTAGAGCCGGCAGAGATTCGCAGACGGGTGGACGATGCACTGAAGCGTGTCGGGATGTATGAATACCGCAGCCAGGAGCCGCATAAATTGTCCGGAGGACAAAAACAGCGGGTCGCCATCGCCGGGGTTATTGCCATGCGGACCGACTGCATTATTCTGGATGAGCCCACCGCTATGCTTGACCCGCAGGGTCGGCAGGAAGTAATGAAAACCATCAAAGAGCTGAACCGTGATATGGGGATCACCGTTGTGCTGATTACCCATTATATGGACGAAGCGGTGCAGGCTGACCGGGTTGCGGTAATGGACGAGGGGCGCCTTGTGCTGCTCGGTACGCCGCAGGAGGTGTTCTCTCATCGGCAGGAGCTTTATCGATGTGGATTGGACATTCCCCAAAGTGCCAAATTGACCGATCGGCTTCGGCAGATGGGCATCCCGCTTTCGGGCAGCATTCTGACTCCCGCCGATTTTATTTCCGCCTTTCGCGCATATGAGGAGGGCAGAAGATGAGTTTGGTTGAAGTCAAAGATTTGGTCTATATTTATGGGCAAAACACGCCCTTTTGCACCACTGCGCTGGATCATATGTTTTTACAGATAGAAAAAGGCGGTATCAAAGCTGTTATCGGTCACACCGGCAGCGGCAAAAGCACCCTGATTCAGCACTTAAATGCGCTTTTACAGCCAACCTCCGGTCAGGTTCTGTTCGACGGGCAGGATGTGAACGCCTCGAAAGAGATTTCCTATCGCATTCGCTTCCGGGTGGGGCTTTGCTTCCAGTACCCGGAATATCAATTGTTTGAAAGTACCGTCTACAAAGACATCGCCTTTGGTCCCACCAATATGGGACTGAGCGAAGCCGAAATTGATGCAGCCGTGCGCAAGGCGGCGGCGTATGTGGGGATTTCTCCGGATTTATTCGAGCAATCGCCCTTTGATTTATCCGGCGGGCAGAAGCGGCGTATCGCCATTGCCGGCGTGATGGCAATGGAACCGGATTTATTGATTTTGGATGAGCCGACCGCCGGTCTTGACCCCCGCGGTCGTGCGCAGATTTTGCAAATGATTCGGGATTATAAAGATAAATCGGGAAAAACCGTTCTGCTGGTTTCGCACAGTATGGACGATGTTGCCGAAACCGCCGATGAGGTGATTGTGGTAAGCGAGGGAAAAATCGCCATGCAGGGGAGTGTGCGCGATATTTTTTCCCGCAGCGAGGAACTGATGCATATGGGGCTGACCGTCCCCGAATGCGCCCGTATTATGAATGACCTGCGCGAGGCGGGCTACTGCCTGCCCGCCGGTATTTTTACCGTAGAAGAGGCGGCTGCCGCCCTGCGGGACTATCTGAGGGGAGGCGGTGCCGTATGATAAAGGATATTACCATCGGTCAGTATTTCCCGGGAAAATCCTTTATTCACCGTCTGGATGCCCGAACCAAACTGATTCTGGTATTGGCGCTTTTGGTGATTATCTTTCTCTGCCAAAACTTTTTTTCGCTGGCACTGATTTTTGTGTTCTCCCTGTTTTGCGTTCTGCTTTCCCGTATCCCCTTAAAAACCATGATGAAAGGCTTAAAGGCCATTGTCTTTGTGGTGATATTAACGGCGATTTTGCAGATATTTTATAATGAGAGTGGGGATATTCTCTGGCAGTGGCGCGCCGTAAAAATCACCACCGGCGGCGTCAGCATGGCCATTTTTATTGCAGTGCGCATTGTCTGCCTGATTTTTATCAGCTCTCTTTTGACCTATACTACCTCGCCGACGCTATTAACGGACGGCATTGAGCGGCTTTTGAAGCCGCTTCGGCTGATTCATATTGAACCGCATACATTGGCGATGATGATGACCATTGCCCTGCGGTTTATCCCGACGCTGATAGAAGAGGTGGATCATATCATGTCTGCCCAAAAGGCACGGGGCGCGGATATGGAAACCGGCAATGTGATAAAGCGCGCAAAAGCCCTGATTCCAATCTTGATCCCGTTGTTCGTCAACTCTTTTCGGCGTGCCTATGATTTGGCATATGCCATGGAATGCCGCTGCTATCGGGGCGGCGACGGCAGAACCAGAATGCGGGTTATGAAATTCTCCTGGCGCGATGGCGTGGCGTTTGTGATATCCGCCGCCCTTTTGGCGGGGGTTATCCTGTTGAATCATTTCTTTGAGGCGGTTTTATGAGCCGGAATATTCTTTTAACCCTTGCTTTTGATGGTACGGCGTACCATGGCTGGCAGCTGCAGCAGAATGCCGATACCGTGCAGGCGCGGGTGAACGCTGCGCTGTCTTCAGTATTAAATGAGCCGGTCAATGTCAGCGGGTGCAGCCGTACGGATACTGGCGTACATGCCGAGATGTTCTGCTGCAATTTTCATACAGAGAAGGCGATACCTGCCGAAAAACTGGTGCCTGCGCTCAACTTTTATCTGCCGCAGGATATTGCCGTTTATTCAGCTGAGGAAAAAGAAGCGGATTTTCATGCTCGGTTTTCCTGCAAGAAAAAGGAGTATGTGTACCGCATCTGCAATACACCTCAGCGCGACCCGTTCTGGCGGAATCGGGCGCTGCTTTATCGGTATCCTTTGGATGAAGAGCTGTTGGCGCAGGAAGCGCAGGACTTTTTGGGTACCCACGATTTTTCTGCCTTTTGCAGCAGCGGTTCAGCGGTTCAGAATAAAGTCCGTACGGTGGAGGCGGTATCGGTGACGCGGGAGGGCAATCTATTGCTGTTTCGTGTCAGCGCTGATGGTTTCCTCTATAATATGGTGCGCATTATGGTCGGCACGCTGCTCGCTGTTTCTGAAAACAAAATTGAGCGAGGTTCGATTCCGGCGATTTTAGCCGGTCAGAATCGCTTATTGGCCGGCGCAACCGCACCGCCCCAGGGGTTATATCTGAGCAAAGTGTTTTATTGAAAAGGAGGCATAGCCGTGGATGATTTTGAGGTGTTGGACGGAGGTAAAAACCATTCATCCATACAAAGACAAAAGAAAGTACTGTCTGTTCTGCGTGTTTTGATGATTGTGCTGATTTTTCTTTTGGTTCTGTTTATTTTTGCGCGGCTGTTGTCCAACAATGGCGAATCGCAGGAATTGACGGCGGCAGGCGGTAATTATATCTACGAAATCAGCGGCGATGCGGTGCTGGATATGCAAAGCTGCAACGGCGGTCTGGCTATTTTAACATCGAACGCCGTGATATATGTCAATCGCTCCGGCTCCGCTGCATATTATAATGCACATACTTATTCCTCTCCTGCCATTTGCGTTTCCGGCGACCGTGTTCTGCTTTACGACCGCGGGGGTACGGCTTACCGCATTGAAAACGAGGGCGGAACCCTGCTTGAATCCAAAACGGAACAGCCGATTATCACGGCGGCTTTCGGCGCAAAAGGCAATTATGCGCTGGCTGTTAAAAGCGATACGGCTCAGTCTTCGCTTTTGGTTTATAATCGAAAATATGAATTGACCTTTCAGTGGCAGTGCGCATCGGAATATATTATCGGGGTGGATCTGTCCCCAAACGGCAAAAGCGCTGCCGCCGCTGTGATGAGCGCGTCTAACGCAGCGCTGTACTCCCGGGTGCATTTGTTTGATTTAAGCGCCGATTCTGCACTGGCAAGCTATGATTTTGAAGATGCGCTGTTTTCGGTGCAGTATGTGTCCAATTCCCGGGTCGCGGTTTTGGGGGAAAGTGTTTTAAGCTATGTTACCGAAACCGAACGAACCGATGCGCTTACCTATTCGTCTGTATCCAACCGCCGGTTTTCCCTGGATGCCGCCAGTGGGCAGGCAACTATTCTTTTGGCAAAATACGGCAACGATTCTTCAGGGGAACTGACTTCTTTTAATGCTGCCGGAGAAGCGGAGCTGACGCTGAATCTGAGCGAAGCGGTTACCTGGCTCAGCGCTACCTCCCGGTATGTTGCCATCGCGTTGGACGGTCGTGTGGAAATTTATAATATGGACGGCAAAATGGTAGGTTCCGTTGTATCGGATGAAGCTGCCGAGCGCATTTTAATTGACGGAACCAGTATTTATATTTTATCCGCAAACGGTATTTCCGTTTACGGCGTAACGGCGCATATTACAATAGAGACAACCGTGCCCGAAAATACGACCGTGCGGTCAGATCCATCGGCTTCCGATGCAGCCGTTTCGACAACCGCGCCGCCGCCTATTGCCGCATTTACCGAGGAAGGCACAACCATTACACCGGCGGAGGGATAATATGCAATACCTTGTTGACATCATTTTTGTTGTTTTGGGCATGATTTTTATCATAAGAGCCGCCCAAAAAGGTTTTGTTGCGTCTGCTTTGAATTTTGCGTTTTCCTTGTTGGGAACGGCTGTTGCATGGGCTTTTGCAGCCGCCTTTTGCGAACAGATTTATGTTCGGTTCTTTCAGCCGGCGCTGCTGTCTTACCTGAATGACACTTTTTTGGTCAATCTGGAAGGTCATATGCAGAGCGATTGGAATGCACTGCTGTCAGCCGTTCCAGAATCGCTGCTGTCATTGGCGGAGCAAATCGGCATTACGCCGTCCCTGTCCTCGCTGGAGCTGTCCGGTTTGGTTACCGCAGAACAGCTGGAAAGTATTTTTTTCGGACCGATAGCGGTCTTTGTTGTCAAATGTGCGCTGTTTATTGCTTTATCTGTTGTGCTGGGGCTGGTTTTGCGGCTGGTCGCGCGGCTGATTAACCGAGCCGTCAAGCGCTCGTTCCTGCAAGGCTTAAATACCGCATTGGGGGCGCTGTTCGGTGCGTTGCAGGCGGTTCTGGTCCTCTTCATCGCGGCGCTCTGTCTGACGGCGGTTGCCTGTGCGGCGCCGGAATCTGCTTTCGCGACTGCGATTTCCGATTCAAAAATTTGCAGTTTAGCAGTAGAAATTTTACACATGATATGATATACTGTTTTCAATATTCGTTTGGTTTGGGAGATTGGTGTTATGAAAGAAGAAAAGAAGAAGTTTTATTTGTTTGAAAATGTTTGGACGATACCGAACCTGCTTTCTTTGATTCGGATTTTACTCATACCTGTTTTCGCGGTATTATTTTATCGCGATAATTTAATAGGCGCGGTTATTTGTTTGGCTATTTCCGGTCTTTCCGATTTTTTTGATGGAAAAATTGCCCGTCGTTTTAACCAAATCAGCGAATTGGGGAAAATTCTGGATCCCGTGGCAGATAAACTGACGCAAATAACCATTGCCATTGTCCTCTTTTTGAAAATGCACGCGGCTGAGGATGAGTTGATTCGTGCGTTCAGCTGGGTGTTTCTTGTCTTTGTTGCCAAGGAACTGCTTATGGTGTGTTTCGGCGGCATTATGATTTTAATGGGCATCCGCCCCGGCGCGGCAGAAATTTACGGCAAGGTCGCCACCTTTGTTTTTTACGCGGTGATGATTATTGTTGTCTGCTTTGGTCCGGAGGTCGGCGCTTTTTCGGCAATCGACCCTTCGCTGGTGCTGCCGGATTGGGTAATGATTGTACTGGTTGTCATATCCGCCATTCTTACGTTGGTTGCGCTGGCAAGTTATATTCCCGGTGTGTATTCTCAGCTAAAAGAACGGCACGAGGGAATCAAAAACGGTACCTGGGACAGAAAGAAGAATCAATTTATTGACACAAAAAAATAAACATCAGGAGATACTTGCATAAATGAAAACAATGATGTGCTCAAGATGCAAACAGCGACCTGCTGTCGTATTCTTGCAGAAAATGGAAAATAACAAGCCCGTACAGGAAGGGCTTTGCTTAAAATGCGCCATGGAGCTGAATATTCCGCCGGTGCGCCAGATGATGGATCAGATGGGGCTTACGGAGCAGGATATTGACGATGCCATGGAGCAGATGAATGAAATGATGTCCGGCATGGGCGACGATTTCGAGCCGGGCGGCGCTTCCGTTATGCCCTTTTTAAACGGCATTATGGGCGGCAACATGCCGCAAAATACGGCGTCCGATGAAAAGTCGGACGGCGGCGAGAAAACTGACCTTGCGCCTGCCGGCGAAAAGAAGGAAGAAGAGAAGGGCAAACATCGCCGCGGAAAAAACAAAAAGCAAACCAAACGGAAATTTTTGAATTTGTACTGCACGGATTTAACCGCGCGCGCCCGGGACGGGCAGATTGACCGTATTATTGGCCGCGACAGCGAGATTTACCGTGTGACGCAGATTCTTTGCCGCCGCACCAAGAACAACCCGTGCCTTATCGGCGAGCCCGGCGTTGGTAAAACCGCCATTGCCGAGGGGCTTGCGCAAAAAATTGCCGCCGGGGATGTTCCCGCAAAGCTGGCGGATAAGGAAATTCATCTATTGGATTTAACCGCGCTGGTTGCCGGCACCCAGTTCCGCGGCCAGTTTGAAAGCCGTATCAAGGGTCTTGTGGAAGAGGTCAAGGCGGAGGGAAATATCATTCTCTTTATTGACGAGGTGCATAATCTGGTGGGCACCGGCGATGCGGAAGGCTCGATGAACGCCGCCAATATCCTGAAACCCGCCCTCTCCCGCGGCGAAATTCAGGTAATCGGCGCAACAACCTTTAACGAGTACCGTAAGCATATCGAAAAGGACGCCGCTCTGGAGCGTCGGTTCCAGCCGGTTAAGGTTGAAGAGCCTTCGATTGCCGATACCTATGAAATGCTCAAAGGCATTCGGGAATACTATGAAAATTTCCATAAGGTGAAAATTTCAGACGAGCTGCTCTACAGCGCCGTTACCCTTTCCGAACGCTATATTACCGACCGCTTTTTGCCGGATAAGGCTATTGACCTGTTGGATGAAGCCTGCACCTGCGCCAATTTGCGCAATAAGGCCATCAGCGATTATGAAAAAAATGAAAACGCCCTGCAAGACCTGCGCGATGAGGAAGAAGACCTGATGTCCGAAACCGAAAATGTCGATTATGAAGAGCTTGCCCGGGTTCGTTCCGAGATTCTGGTTCTCGAGGAAAAGGAAGCGCCTCTGAAAGAAAAAGCCGCCGATAACGCCGTTACGGCCGATGATTTGGCGCGTGTCATCCATCTGTGGACGGGCATTCCGGCGCAAAAGGTAATTGACAGCGATATTAAGCGTCTGGCCGCCATGGAAGACCACCTCAAAGCGCGCATTATCGGTCAGGACGAAGCCATTGACGCGGTTGTCAAAGCCATTAAGCGTACCCGTCTTCAGCTGAATCCGGTTCACCGTCCGGCTTCCTTTATCTTCGTAGGTCCCACCGGCGTAGGTAAAACCGAACTGGTCAAGCAGCTGGCGTCCGAGCTTTTCGATACGCCGGAAACGCTTATCAGGCTGGATATGTCCGAGTTTATGGAAAAGCACTCCGTCTCCCGTTTAATCGGTTCCCCGCCGGGCTATGTGGGCTATGACGAAGCGGGGCAGCTGACGGAAAAGGTGCGCCGCAAGCCCTATTCGGTCATTTTGTTTGATGAGATTGAAAAAGCGCATCCGGATGTTATGAATATTTTGCTGCAAATTCTGGATGAGGGAAAAACCAACGACGCCCAGGGGCGTACCGTCAACTTTGCCAATACGGTTATCATTATGACTTCCAATGCGGGCAGCGAACGGCGCGAAAACGCCATGGGCTTTGCTAAAAACGCAGCTGCCGCCAATCGGGATAAGGCAATGAAGGCATTGCGCGAGTTCCTGCGTCCCGAGTTCATCGGTCGTGTGGATGAAATTATTGTCTTTAATGAATTGTCGGAAGCGGATTGCTGTAAAATTGCCAAAATTCTGATTGACGAGTTCCGCCCTGCATTAAAGGAAAAAGGCGTTACCCTGAAAGTGGACGACAGTGTTTATGCCGCCATTGCCAAAGAAGGGTACGGCGGTTCCCGCGGCGCACGGGATATCCGCAATGTGATTCGCCGTGAGATTGAAGATAAAATTGCCGACATCATCATCAATGCCACATTGCCGGTTACGGAAATTTCCATAACCGTTGTGGACGGGAAAATTATGGCGGCCTGACAGAACGAACAATGAGCGGCAGACCACTCTGCCGCTCATTTTTGATAGAGCGATAAGGAGAGGTGTATATGGAAGTGTCCAACTATATCAATGAGATTATCCGTCCCAAAATTCAGGGAGACGGCGGCGAGATCACCTTCGTTTCGGAAGAGGGCGACACCGTTTCGGTCTGTTTTCAGGGCGAATGCTCCAAGTGCCGGATTCTCGATCGCTGCATAGCCTGGATTGAATCTGAAATTCTGCGCGAAACCGGACGAAAGGTAACGCTCTCTGCGCAGCGCAAAAAACCGTTTTTCTGGGACAAGGGATAAGGAGGAAACGCTATGGCACATATAAAAGTACAGCGCCGGAGCATGCGCCCGGAGGAATTTGTCCAGCTGCGTTACGGATGGCTCAAGCGGCATATTTATGAAGAGAAGCGGGAGATTACCACCTTTCAAATCCGCGATGCGCGGCAGACCGCTGAGGAAACCTACGAATACTATTCTGAGGATTATCGTCCCTTAAAAAGGGGGGATTTGTATTTCACGCCGGACGGCACCGCCTTTATTCGTGCCACCGCTGAAATTCCCGCCGATTGGCAGGGCAGGGAAGTCTGGTTCTCCCTGAAGACCGCCGCCGAAATGGTGGTAAAGATAAACGGCGTCTATGTGGGCGGTATTGACCCCAATCGGGAACGGGTTCTGCTTTCCCCCTATATTAAGGATGCAAAGCTGGATATCGAAATTGTTGGCTATAACCGCTCCAAGCCCGATGATGAGCGCAACCCGGAGAGCCTTTCGGTACGCGGCTGCCGTCAGATTTTCGAAGGCGGCTACCTCAGCCTTGTCAATGACGCGGTGCTCTCGCTTTGCTACGACTTGGAGCTTTTGCTGGATGCGGCGCTTTCCGAGTCCTTTGACGAGGACTTTTCCGCCATGGTCATTCGCGAATTGGATACGGCGCTTAATTTTATTGATTTTGACGCGTTGTGCACGGCGGATATCAAAAAGGCTGCTGAACATATTGAGAAAAATATTTATCGAAACAAAAATTATCAGGGCTCCGGCTCGGTGGCGCTGATTGGACATTCCCACCTGGACCTTGCCTACTATTGGCGGAAAATTCATACTGTGCAGAAAAATCTGCGCACGGTTCTGATTCAGCTTCGGCTGATGGATCGGTATCCCGACTTCCGTTATGCCCATACCCAGCCCTATACCTATGAAACCTTGGAGAAATACTATCCCGAGGTCTTTGCGGAGCTGAAAGAAAAAATCAAAACCGGTCAGTTTGAGCCGGCGGGCGTGATGTATGTGGAACCGGACTGCAATATCCCATCGGCGGAAAGCCTTGTGCGCCAGTGCCTGTACGGGCAGCGGTATTACCGGGAAAAGTTCGGGATTACTGTTGATAACTGCTGGCTGCCGGATGTATTCGGCAACAGCTGGATTTTGCCCCAAATCTTAAAGCAGAGCGGTGTCTCTTATTTTGTATCCAACAAAATGTCCACCTGGAACGACACCAACCGGTTCCCCCACAATAACTTTATCTGGCGCGGTCTGGACGGCACCGAGGTCTATGCCTGCGTGCCGCCGACCCACTTTATTTCCTGGAACGAGCCATCCCAGATTAAGGAGAATTGGGACGCCTATCAGGATAAGGACACCGGCGGCAGCACCATGCAGATGTTCGGTTACGGCGACGGCGGCAGCGGCTGCACCGAGGAAATGATTGAGCTGATGCACCGCTTTGAAAAGCTCTCCGTTATGCCCAAAACCGAGCATATGACCGGCAAGGAATTTTTGCACCGGAATTTTGACGGAAATCAAAACCTCGCCGTCTGGGACGGGGAGCTGTACCTGGAGATGCACCGGGGCACCTTTACCACCAAATCTGTGCTCAAACGCATGAACCGGATGCTCGAGTATCAATTCCGGGATGCCGAAATGCTCTCCGTTTCCCGTATGCTGAAAGGCGGAACCTATCCCGCAAAGGAACTGGAAGCACTGTATAAGCGTTTCCTGGTCACCCAGTTCCATGATATTTTACCCGGCAGCCATATCACGCCGGTTTGGCGGGATACGATAGCCGATTTGACCGCCGTCAGCGAAGGACTGGATGCCATTATCGGCACCGGCAATACCCTGTACAATACCTGCAATTTCCCCCGCACCGAGCCGGTTTTTGTGCCGGATGAAAAGGGCAAGAGCGTGCGCCACGGTCTTGCCGGTAGCTACCAATTGCCCGTCTGTGAAGCCCTTGCGCCGGTTACGCTGTCGGCTGAAATCGATACCGATTGGTTCACCTTTGACGGTGAAGTGGTGCGCACGCCCTATTATCAGCTGAAATTCAATCCGGATGGGAGCTTTGCTTCGCTTTTTGATAGTAAATTGCAGCGCGAGTGGGTAGACGGTGCATTTAATACCCTGAAAATCTACCGCGACTGCCCCGGCAATTACGATGCCTGGGACATTTTGCCCGACTATGAGGCGGTGGAAGCGGATGTGCAGATTGCTGAACCGCTGTCTTTCCTTTGTGCCGACGGCGAAGCGGCGGAATTTACCGTCACGCTCAAAACAGGGGAGAGCACCTGGCGGCGCGTAATCCGTTTGTTCCGTCATTCCCGTGGTATCGAGGTGGAAAATATTGTCGATTGGCATGAAAAACATAAGCTGGCGAAAGCGCTGTTTGATGTGAATGTGCTCTCGCGTGAGCTGATCTGCGATACCTCCGCCGGTTTCATCCGGCGCGAGACCCACCGCAATACCTCCTGGCAGCAGGCGCGGTTCGAGGTCTGCCACCATAAATGGTGCGATATGGCGGAAAGCGGCGGCGGTGTCGCCTTGATCAACGAGGGCAAATACGGCGTAGGCGCCAAAAACAGCCGTATGTCTCTTTCGCTCCTCAGAGCCACCATCCGTCCCGACCCCACTTCCGATATGGGCGAACACGATTTCTGCTATGTGATTTACCCCCACGAGGGCTCTTTCCTCGATGCCGGAATCAATCGCAAGGCCACCGAATACAATATCCCCCTGCTTTTCGCCGATGATTTTTCATTGCCCTTTACCGTGCCCGAAAACCTCATGCTGCAAGCGGTGAAAAAGGCAGAGGACAGCGATGCGGTCATTGTCCGTCTTTGCGAACAGGACGGCAAACGCGGTCAATTCACCCTCCCCAAACCGGTCAAAACCATGAACCTGTTGGAGGAAGTACAGCAGGAAACCGATACCATCTCCTATCACCCCTTTGAAATTCTGACCTTTGCTATTTCATAATGTATGCACCCCTACGATGTTGTTGTCCGAAACAACCATCTATCAATCAAGGCGAAGCCTTCCATATCTTTACTCTTAAATCGCCTTATTGCGTCAAATTCGCAAAATAAATCGTTTCAGAAAGGTACAGTAACAGATGTTAGCAAATGAAATCCACATCCGCGACCCCTTTGTCCTCACGGAGAACGGCTGTTATTATCTCTACGGCACCCGCGCTGCCGATTTCGGCAAAAAAATTGGCGGGTTCGATGTCTACGTAAGCCGCGATTTGGTGCATTGGAGTGAGCCGAAGCCGGTGTTTACCTCGGAAGACTTCGATATGAACCACGGGGTCAACTGGGCGCCGGAGGTGCATAAGTACCGGGGTAGATATTATCTGCTGGCAACCTTTACCCAAAAAAACAGCGACCTGCGGGGTACGGCGATCCTCTCCTGCGACACGCCGGACGGCACGTTCACGCCCCACAGCGATGGCTTTATCACCCCGGCGGACTGGTACGCGCTGGACGGAACGCTCTATATTGAAAATGAGGTGCCCTATATGGTCTTCTGCCATGAGCATGTGCAGATTCTCAACGGCACCGTAGAGGCGGTGCGTCTGTCGGATGACCTGAAAAAGCCGGTTGGTGCGCCCTTTACCCTGTTCCGCGGTTCGGATGCCTACGGCGTAACCTATCAGGAAGGGAAGCGCTATATCACCGACGGTCCTTTCCTCTACCGCCACCAAAATGGCAGCCTGTCGCTCATCTGGTCAACGGTCATCGACGGGCAATATGCCCAGTGCCGCGCCCTGTCCGACAACGGCAGCATCACCGGCCACTGGATCCAGCAGCCTCACCTCTTCACCCGCGACGGCGGACACGGTATGTTCTTCCGCGACCTTGGCGGTCAGCTTATGCTGACCCTCCACCGCCCCAACAACCAACCGGATGAACGCCCCGTATTCTTCCCGCTAGAAGAACAGGGCGACACCCTCCGCATCCCAGCCGAATAAGACAAATCCCCACACCCCTACCGCTCATTCCTTGCGCGAAGCTGTGGAAACATACCACCAGCCGGACGGAATAAAAGAATACCAACAAAAAGAGGAAGCACCCCACGCTTCCTCTTTTTTTGGTGAAAAGGTTTGCTTTGCCGCAACCCTTTTTCCGGCACATCACAAAAGTTGAAGTTCTTACTCCATTAAACGGAAATCTGTGAAAAGTGTGTGAAGAAAGTATTGACAGAAAATGTTAAATAGGTTATGATAAAGTCAATAACAGTCATTTGTTGTTATGCTATCAATCCGTTTGAAAGCCTGACAATAAATGACATCTGTAAAACACCGCACACACAACATACTCGCGCATAATAAGGAAACAAAAAGAGGAGGACACCATGAAAAAGCCCATCAAAAAATGCTTCGCCATCCTGTTAGTCATCACCCTAACCCTAACCGCCGCCCCCCTGAGCGGCTTTGTTGGTTTGGGCGAGAAGAGTTTCCATGTTGCTAATGCTGTGACAGAATCTTATTCGTATCAAACCGGTGATATCATTGAATTCGGTTCTTATCCACAGGATGAAGTGACTGACGAAGCGACGATTTCAGCGTTGAATGTTTTGAATAAAGAATGGTATGCTTTTGGATATTATTCTGGTAATGGTGAAATTGGCTCTGCTGAACAGGGCAATTTGATGCAATATTGCGATGTTTATTATAATAACAACAAATATCGCGGCGTATGTATCTCTCAATATCGTCCCAACAATACATTTCTTCCGTCTTCACCGGCATATAGTGAACAAGATAATAATGGATATTCATTAAATACGGTATATTGGTTTGAGTTTTCTTCCTTGAAATGGAGGATTCTTGACCCTTCACAGGGGTTAATTCTTTCTGAATCCGTTATTGATGTTCAGGCGTATAGCAATCTGATTTACGATAAGATCACAAATAATATTGAGACTTTTTATAATGATAAGCAGTTCCAAAATTATGCAAATGATTATAAAACAAGTAGTATACGAGAATGGCTAAATAATGATTTTTACAACACAGCGTTTAATGAATCAGAACAAAATCAGATTTCCGTTTCTACCTTAGACAATAATAGTTGGGATGGGGTTACATATCTTAGCACTGATGATAAAATATTCTTGCCTTCTTGGGCTGAAATGACAAATACTGATTATGGCTTTTTAGAAGACAGTCATTCTCAAGACGAGAATCGCTGTGCAAAAGGTACCGATTATGCTAAAATTCAAGGTTTGATATGTTTGTCATCTAATAATAACGAAGAAAATACCTTTTGGCGGCTTCGCACACCAGGATGGAAAGCCAATCTATCTTGTTATATTGGCAGCGACGGAGTTTTAAGTGACTACAGTTGTAATGTTCATTTTGTCGAATTTGGCATTCGCCCGGCGCTCCGGTTGAATTCATTTAATGGCACAAATGTTAAATCGGAGGGGTATTTCCAAATCTATTCTAACAACGCCACAAACTCTGTCCCCGTTGGGGAGCAAATGACATTCTGGCTTCGTGAGTATTATAATGCTTCTATTGTAAATGATTTGGATTCCTGTGTGATTTCTTTCGCTCCGGAGGGAATTTATCAGGTCACGGGTACTTCCGTTCAGAATTTAGGCGAGAATAACGATGTATATTATGGCGTCACTGTACAGGCGGAAACTGCCGGATCTACATTAATGACCATCAGCGATCCTAACACCGGGGTTTACATCAGTGTAGCTTTGACCGCAACGGATGCTATGAATGTCTGGCGGTTCAATACCGTTCCCGTGGACACAAAGTACGAAGAGGATGTCAATACCAATTTTTATAACTATAACCGTCTTTGCATTGCCAATTTTGATTACGAGCTTGTGAATGAACAGCCGAGCGAAGGCGAGGCAAAATATCAGATTGCAATGGATGCTTACAATGCTAACTTCCATTATGCTGCGGTAGTTGCCTACGACAAAAATGGTGAAATTTATGACACAGCACTCATTGCTCCGCATAAAGAGAACGAGACAACATTGATAGAGAATGCGGGAGAATTGCTTTATTTAATTGGCGATACCTATCATCTGATTCAGAATGAATATTATTATACCGGTTGGTCAATTTCCACATATACAAGAGCAGAGGTAGACGTACCCGAGGATGGTTATATTGTTATTACCAACAATTCCAGTAATCCGGTCGTGTATACAGCAAATCTTGTTGATATAGCAATCAATTTTGCTTTTACAAGTGCAAAGGTTGTTTCCGGAATGGTTTCCTCCACAAATACCAGCGACGCTGTTTCAAGTATTATTCGAGAAATATTGGTTAAGGCAGCTGAGGAAGGCGGTTGGGGTTTTATCGAGGCATTTGTGCAAAATGCTTTGAAAACACTAATTACAACAGAGACAGTTCATATTCTTTTGGAGAATTTTAGTAATTATTTGAATGAAGTTGATATAGACTTTAGCGTAATTGTAGCGGATACATTAAATGCAAAGTTTTTCCTGACTCTTCCGGAGACTATTCTGTATAATGTTATCCCTTTTGGGAGGGTAATCAGTTTGCTTTTCTCCTCTTTGGATGTTGCAAATTTTACTTCAGAAGTAATTGCATATTGCAACAGTTTTGAAGCTCCTATGATTGTCATTTATCACCCCTTAAACGATGACAAAGCCTATGTAACCAACGGGGTGAACGTGATTCCTGAAAATGGTGTAGAGGAAGGGTATGTGGCGCATTCGTTTATTGTGGGCGAAGATGATACGATTATTTTGAATGCCCAAACGGCGTTGGATGCGATTTCCAAGAATCGCGTCGTTTATGATGTCACTTTATACCAAGGCGGAACGGCAACGCAGCCAGATGGAAAAATCAAGGTGATGCTCCCGATTCCGGAAGAATTTGACCGCGATAGGTTGACCGTATATTGGGTAAAAGAGAACGGCGAGCTGCAAAGTATGCATTGCTATCTGGAAGGTGAGTATATCTGTTTTGAAACCGATCATCTGAGTTATTATGCCATTCTTGAACTCAATGCGGATAGCCCGTCAGATATTGAACCTGCTACCTCTGAAACAGACTCGCCTGTTACTGACCCTTCTACGGAGCCTTCCACCGAGCCGCCGGTGACAGAACCGTCCGAGCCGGAATATGTGCTGGGCGATGTCAACGGCGATGGGCGGATTACTTCCGCAGATGCGCGGCTGGCCTTGCGGGCGGCGGTCAGTCTGGAAACGCTTGATGCGGTGCAACTGCTTTCTGCCGATGCCAATGGGGACGGCAAGGTCACATCCGCCGATGCGCGGCTGATTCTCCGTGTTGCGGTAGGCTTGGATGCTTTTGAGAAGAAAGAATAACCTTTTTCTTATGCGTTCATGCCAGCTTCGGCAGGTCATTTCGCATACAGCATAAATTGAAAAAGACAGTGCGTGATGCTCGGTTCAGAAAAGCCGATTGTCACGCACTGTCTTCCTATTTGCACAAGCGATTGGCAGCATGAAGGCGAACCTTGCGAATGTTCACGCTCCGCGCGCCAATCTTTAATCCGCCTGATATTGAATGGATTTCAGGAGCGAGGTGAACTCTTTGACGATTTTGGAGGCGGTGTGTTTGCCGGTGGAAACGCTTTCTTCATAGTGCAGGGGAGCGATGATGGAGCCAAAGTCGTTGTCGGGGATGATGTAGCCAATCTCATCGTTGCAAAGCCCTATAACCACAAGCCGGCTCCCGGCGGTTTCCTCCAGCGGCGCATAGCGCCAGCTGCTGCCGTCATAGCTCTCCTCTGCCGTCAGGCACCCGCCGCGAATGATTTCCGGCGCGACCTCGCCCGGCAGCATGGCGATTTTGATATCGCCGAGCTCGGCATAGCCCAGCTCGCTGACAATGAGCAGCTTGCCGCCCTCGCCGCCTGTCAGTACATCGTTGTCAATAACCTGTATTTTTGCCAAAAGGTCAAAAATTTTATTGGAAATCGTCACCAGTATCCGTTTGCCGGTGATGTTCAGCAGAGGTTCCACCGGCTGCATTTCTGCTTCCAGACAGAACCGCCCGATGGCTCTGCCGTATTCCTGAATGCTCTCGGCGCGGGAAAGCCCATCCGGCACATTGCCCGCCCGTTCGGTGGCAATGGCCAGCTGTGCGCCCTGGAAAAACAGGGCGTTTTCGCCCCTCTTCTCCCATTCCTCACAGATATAGTACGGATAGTCTGCGCTGATGATTTTATTGCTGCCGCCGAACTGGGTCGGATGCGCCGCCATGATGATGGCGCGGGTCGGCGCGGATCCGTCATCCGGCGTAAACAGCAGGGTGTTGATTTCCGTCATCATCACTTCCGGCGGACGCTTATCCCGCACGAACCGGCTGCCGTCCTGTATGCCATGCTGAAGCTGACCGGGTTTCATATTTTCTACAGCCGTGCGTATCACCCGACACGCAGCCTGTTTGAGGTTTTCCATAAACGACTCGTTCCTGCCGGAAACAAAGTCGGTTTCCTCCCGTTTTACCTTGCCGGGATTCACCTTGAGCGCGGTGGTCAACTCGCCCCAGACGCCCATGGTGTCAATACAGGAATGGGAGTGGGTGGCGCTGATATTGATGCTGACAATATTTTTTTCCTTGCAATCGTCCAAAAGCCGGGTGCGAATCTCATTGATGTCATGGTTGGAAATCCCCACGCAGTCGATCACGGCAAAGACGGCAATGCCCCGACCGCTTCCGTCCGACAGAGCGACGCAGCGAATCATCTGGTCATCCAGCACCCCCTCGGCTACATTGGGCGGAAAGGCCAGATAGCCGCCGATATAGTATTTGTCGGCGCTGATGTCATCGGGCAAAAGGCTTTCTTTGGCAAAGCCTAAGTGCCAGCGGGCATTCGCCGCAGCCTTTTTCAGAAATGGTCCGGTGCCCGGCAGCAGCAAATCGGGCGAAAAGTCCAGAACATCGCCCGTTTCGCCGTCCGGCAGTACCGCGCCGATGACACTGCAAAGCCCATTTGCGGCGCCGTTTGCGGTATCGTATAAAAACCGCTTGCCTGCCGGCTCTTTCAATTTCTTTTGAATGTACGGCGCAGCGGCAGCCGCCGCGCCCACTGCAAGACCAAACTTCACAAAGTTTTTCAATTTCATATGTTATCCCTCTTTTTTGGTAATCAATATTTCCGAAAACATCACGCCCATGGTTGGCTCGCGAAGCTCCAGAACGCCGCAGCCGTTTTGCAAAAGCCGTTTCGGCAGCGTATAAACCGCACTGACAAAGCCATGGGTTAAATAATGCCTGTCATACGCCGCATCCGCCTGCCCGAATTGGGCGCCGCAGTAGATGGTTTTCCCGTTAAAAATGACCTGATGCTTTGTCACATCGTCTTTTCTTTGGTCGAGATACACCACACGGATTTGATAGTCGCAGTCCGCCATAAGACCGCTGACCTTGCAGCGGAAAGAAAAATTATCATAGACATTGAGGATGCTCATCGGTGCGTTTCCGTCATTGACGGACGGATTGTCGCCCCGGAAATTCAAATATACATATCCGTCCTGCTTCTCGCCGGTTTCGGCAAGTCCATGCAGGGCAACCGAGTAATAAAACTCGTCTTTGCGGGGTTTTGTACGGTCACATACGGACTGCATAAATAAAAGGCGCTTTTCTTTCGGCAAGGCTTCGGCAAAGAGAAAGCGGTTCGCAAGATACGCCCGGTCGGTGACGGGCAGGTCGATTGTCTCAAGCGTTGCGCCGCGCTCCCAGGAGTCGCAGCCGTACCGCTTCACATCCAGCTGATAGCCAATCTTTTCAAATAAAAAGGCGGCATATTCCTCTATTTTTTCCCGCAGGTTCTGATATTCGTCGGGCAGCGGCTCCGACAAAACTTGACGGCTTTTTTCATATTCGCCCTGCGCCAATGCTTTTTTCGCACGGCGAACCAGTGCAAGCTCAAAGCGGCGGCGCAGCTGCAATAGCCGGTCGCAGCTGGCGCGGAACAGGTGCATTACATAGCGCCAGTTTTGGTATAGCTTGGGATTCTCTTCCCCCGCCGCCAGCCATTTTTGTAAGGTGCTTTCCACACAAGCGCTTTGCGCCGGGTCGGTGTTCCAGTTCTCCTCCAAACCGAAGATGGCATCGGTCAGAAGCTCGGTATTGCTGCCGGGGAAGAACAGCCGCACATAATCCATCACCGAAACACGCAAATCCGTCTCACCGAAATAGTCCATATCCGACCAAATCATCTTGTTGAGATCATCGTTGACCCCTTCGGAATAGCTGACGCTGCCGGCAAGATACCCCCGGGTCAGGCGGTGGATGCGGCGGTACTCCTTTGGGCGTGGGTTGACGCACTCCCGGCTCTCGCCGATGGTCCAGGCAAAATGCCAGTCGTCCCGGTCGAAATGCACCGGATACTCGCACCGCACATTGTGCGTAATATCCGGATAAAGGCGAATCGGATACCGCCCATTAAGGCGCATGCGCAGCTCGTCCAAATCCATGGCGCGGTTCGGTCCCAAAATCACGCCGTCAATCTCCTGCGGCTGTTTTTCCATCTCCCGTATAAAGGTTTCCCCCCAGTGCGGGTACTGATGGGGCGCCTGCGCCGACGGCCATAGTTCGGCATTCGGATGATATTGCTTGAGCAAAGGGGAAATGGCTTTGACCCGGTGAATAAATTCGTCCGCATCAAAATCCCCCGGATCGCCGCCCGGCGGGAACAGGGCATCGATACGCGGCGTTGCCTGAAAAACAGCCTGACGGTTTTTCAGGGCTTCTTCCAGGGTATCTTCGGCATTCGGGTACCAGAGGGAAACATCCAAATCCCATTTGTCCGCAAGAGCCGATGCCATGGCGCACATCTCTTCGGAGCTGTATTGCATCAATTTGTTGCGCCGTCCGTTGCCCTCGGAGGGAATATGTTCCACTGTATTGACGCCGAAAAACATCAAATCCTTATAATACCGCTCGTAATCATCCAAATCCCAGGCGTCGTAAGCGTTAGGCGTGGTGCGGTAACCGAGCTGATGGCCGCGAATTTTCATATATGGCTCGTAAAAGCCGGTAATATCTTCCACTAAAAAAATGCTGCCGTCGCGGTATTCGGTTCGGCGCAGAAAAAGCCCAATGGCAAAGACAAGCCCGCGCAGTCCTTTTGCCGAAAAAATCAGCCGCGAACCGTCCGATGTTATTCGATAGGCGTCTTTGCCGGTGATAGCGCTGTCGCACAGCAGCTGAATATCTCCGCTTTCAGCCAGCGCCGGCGCTTCAGGTATACGCGCGGCCATCTCATCGCGCAGCAAGACCGCGGCGCGGAAAGCCGCCGCGTCTGCAAAATCGCAGCCAATTTGCGTTAGTTGGAATTGCCTCATCCAAAACACCCCCATATACAAATAATAGTAACATATCATACAGTTCTTCGCAAGCCCCATACGGTTTTTTGTGGGAATTATCCTGTTTTTATGCTTGCCGAATAATGCAGGCGGTGAAAAGAAGAAATGTCATCTTCTCTTGTTATCCGTATTGCAAAATTATGAATTTTTCCATATTTCTATTGACTACATCCGGGGAAAGAGTATAATTTAACTATAAAATAAAAGTAGGAGGATTTTACCATGGATGTTACCACGACCACGGCTGCTCAGGACGATATCATTGTTAACGACTTTTTTGAGTTGAAATGGGCGGTTCTGTTTCAGCTTTTTGACAAGATTCTGAAATTCTTCCAGACTATTTTTGGCTTTTAATGGTCGGTCGGGTTCGGCTTCTTGCAGATTTATTGGACTGATAATTGTATAGCTTTGAAAACGGGTGAGGTGGTTCTTGCCCGTTTTTTTCTGTATGCAAATCAAAACGAAATGTTGTTTTAGGCAGAAAAAACAGAAATTTTCGTTGTGCTCTTTACAAAGAAAGCAAATGCTGTTAAAATAGTTAAATAATACAGTATTTATCTTTTGTGGAGGGTGTATGTATGGCAGGTTCTATAAAAAAATCCTGGTATAAAGAAATGGCTGTTTATCAGGTTTGGCCCCGCAGCTTTTGCGACGGCAACGGCGACGGCATTGGTGATTTGCAGGGCGTGCTTTCCAAGCTGGACTATATCAAAAGCCTTGGCGTAGACGCCATTTGGTTTTCCCCGCTTTATGTATCGCCGCAAAAGGATTATGGCTATGATATTGCCGACTATCGCAATATTGCGCCGGAGTACGGAACCATGGATGACTTCAAAGCGGTGCTCGACGGCGCGCACGAGCGAGGACTGCGGGTGATTATGGATTTGGTTGTCAACCATACCTCCGATCAGCACCCCTGGTTTTTAGAAAGCAAAAAGAGCAAGAACAATCCCTATTCCGATTATTATATCTGGCGCAAGGGCAGATTGAACAACAAGCTGCCTCCCAATGACTGGAAATCCACTTTTGCCGAGCCGGGCTGGCAGTATGTGCCGGAGCGGGATGAATACTATCTGCATTTGTTTGCCAAAGAACAGCCGGATTTGAATATGGATAACCCAAAAGTGCGCGCCGAAGTCAAGGATATCATGAAATTCTGGCTGGATATGGGCGTGGACGGCTTCCGCGAGGATGTTATCACCTTTATCTCCAAACGCGAGGGGTTGCCTGATGGGTTCCCGCTGCCGGTGGCTGCCGGTGTGGAGCATTATATGGACGGTCCGCATCTGCACGAATATTTAATGGAATTTAAGGATGTTTGGAGCAAATACGACTGCGTAACCATTGGCGAGGCGCCGATGATGACCCCCAAACGCGCCCTGAAGCATATTACCGAAGGGGAGAACCAGGAACTGAATATGATGTTCCACTTTCAGCATATGGAGGCGGACTGTATGTTCGTCAGCTGGATTAAAATGCCCTTCAACCTGAAAAAGCTGAAAAAGGTTTTTACCAATTGGCAGAAAGCCCTTTATGGCAAGGCATGGAACGCGCTGTATATTGAAAACCACGACCAGCCCCGGGTTATCAACCGTTATGGCAGCTTGAAATACCGCAAAGAGAGCGCAAAAATGCTGGCGGTTATGTATATCTGCCAAAGCGGCACCCCCTTTATTTATCAGGGGCAGGAGATTGGCATGACCAATATCGGCATGACCGATATCAACCAGTACGAGGATGTTTCCACCAAGAATATCTACAATATGGCGCGCAAATTCGGTGTGAAAGACGCATCCATCATGAAGCTGGCAAGCTACGCTTCCCGCGATAACGCCCGTACACCGGTACAGTGGTCCAGTGATAAAAACGCCGGCTTTACCACCGCCGACAAGCCCTGGTTCCCAATCAACCCGAATTATACCGATGTCAATGTCGCCGATGCGGAAAATGACCCGGATTCGATATTGAATTTCTATCGCAGGCTGTTAAAGTTCCGCAAGGAAAACGAGATTGTTATTTACGGTGATTATACCGAATATTATCATGAGCGGGATGACCTGTTCTGCTACGGCAGGACCTATGAGGGAAAACGGATGCTGGTGATTTGCTCGTTCAGCGAAAAGAATATCTCTTTCAAAGCGCCGGGCGCCTATGATTTGTCTTTCGGCAAGTGTGTGCTTTGCAATTATGATGATCCTACCGCCGATGGGGTTGGCTGCACTCTGCGCCCCTATGAAACCCGTGTTTATATGTTTGGTTAATGATTGATTCAGAAAGGAAATGTACCATGGCTATTACCGTTACAGACGCCTATTTTAATTCCTCAACCGGAAAAAATAAAATTCATACCATGATTTGGAAGGACGACAGTGCCGACCCGAAAGCGGTTATTCAAATTGCGCACGGTGTTTGCGAACATATTGAGCGCTACGATGATTTTGCCCGTTTTTTGGTGGGCTGCGGTTATGTTGTTGTCGGGAATGACCATCTCGGTCACGGTAAAAGCGTCAATACGCTGGATGAGCTTGGCTATTTTGCTGATGAAGACGGCGATGTGCGTATGGTGGACGATATGCACATTCTCTATCAGATTATGAAAAAGCGTTACCCCGATTTGCCGTACTTTTTATTTGGTCACAGCATGGGTTCCCTGCTGGCGCGCCAATATTGCGCGGTGTTCGGCTATGAACTCAGCGGCGCCATATTCTGTGGCACCGGTAATATCATCGGTGCGGCGGTATTGTTAAAAACACCAATGGATAAGCTGGTGGAAAAGCTCGGCGCCGGCAGCGATAAAATTGATCTTTTCGCGCTGAACAGCAAGGCGTATAATCAGGGCTTCCGCGATGAAAATGATGACCTTGCCTGGCTTTCCCGCAATGTAGAAAACCGGGAGGTCTACCGGGCGGATCCTTACTGCGGTTTCCAGCTGAAGGTCGGCGGTTTTCGTGACCTTGCTACCCTTATGCTCAAGGTCAGCCACCCGGACTGGGCGTTTAAGATTCCGGTAGATTTACCGATTCTGGTTATTTCCGGCGCAAAAGATCCGGTTGGCGGCAACGGTAAGGGTGTATTGAAAGTGGTTGATGCGCTGGAGGCAGCCGGCAACGAGCCAACGGTGATTTTGTATCCCGGCGACCGGCATGAAATCTTAAATGAAGATGACCGGGAGATTGTATATTCTGATGTCAAACAGTGGCTTTCCGACCAGCTGCATGCATAAGGCCGGCATGGTGCGGACGAACAGACAGTAACAAGGAAAAGGATGTTGTGATATGGATATTCAGCAGGCGGTTTCATCCCTTGTCGCCTATGGGTTAAAAAACGGTCTTTTGGAGGAAGCTGACCGGATTTATACCGTTAATTTGCTTCTTGAGCGTTTGGGACTGGATTCTTACGAAAGCGCCCCGCCGCTTGATGCGGATTTGGAACAGATATTAAAGGCGATACTCGATTACGCCTGCGCAAACGGTCTGTGTCAGGACAGTGTAACCTATCGGGATTTGTTTGATACCAAAATCATGAATTGCCTGCTGCCCCGTCCGTCTCAGGTGCGTAAAGCCTTTTTTGACCGCTACGCCCAGTCGCCACAGATGGCTACCGACTGGTACTATGCGTTTTCCCGGGCAACGGATTATATTCGTACCTATCGGGTGAAAAATGACAGGAAATGGGTCACCAAAACTGAATACGGCGATATTGATATTACCATCAATCTGTCGAAGCCCGAAAAAGACCCCAAAGCCATTGCCGCAGCGGCAAATATGGCAAAAAGCTCCTATCCGCTCTGTATGCTCTGTCCCGAAAACGAGGGCTATGCCGGTCGTGTCAATCATCCGGCGCGGGAAAATCACCGCGTTATCCCCGTAACCATTGACGGCGGTCATTGGTTTATGCAGTATTCTCCCTATGTTTATTATAATGAACATTGCATTGTGTTTAACGGCAGCCATGTGCCGATGAAAATCGACCGTTCCGCGTTCCGCAAGCTCTTTGATTTTGTGCGGCAGTTCCCTCATTATTTTATCGGTTCCAATGCGGATTTACCCATTGTCGGCGGCTCCATCCTTTCTCATGAGCATTTTCAGGGCGGGCGGTATGCGTTTGCCATGGAAAAAGCGCCGGTGCAGCAGGAAGTTTCTTTTCCCGGCTATCAATCGGTTAAGGCGGGCATTGTCAAATGGCCGATGTCCGTCCTGCGCTTAACCGGCGACAACCCGGACGATATAGTCGATTTGGCGGATCGTATTCTTTGCAGCTGGCGGGGTTATACCGATGAAGATGCCTTTATCTTTGCCGAAACCGACGGCACGCCCCACAACACCATTACCCCCATCGCCCGCCGCAGAGGCGAGCAGTATGAACTGGATTTGGTGCTGCGCAATAATATTACTACAAAAGAATATCCGGATGGGGTATATCACCCGCACCCGGAGCATCATCACATTAAAAAAGAGAACATCGGTCTTATCGAGGTCATGGGGCTTGCGGTGCTGCCTGCGCGCCTGAAGCAGGAAATGGCTGCTCTGGCGGACGCAATGGTCAGCGGCAAGGACATTGCTTCGGATGAACGGATCGGCAAACACGCGGTATGGGCTGCGGATATTGCTGCCCGGCGTGAAGTGACCGCTGAAAATGTCCATGCGGTTTTGCAGGATGAGATTGGCAAAGTATTTGCGGATATTCTTGCCCAGTGCGGCGTATTTGCCCGTACCGAGCAGGGCATGGCGCAGTTTTTGCGTTTTATTCAGCAGGTATCGTAATCTTTGATTAGGTGAAAGATGACATATGCGCCAAACAGGATGATTGTCCAGTTGATTCCCCTATAGGCGGCGGCAAAGGCAAATAACAATTCAATGGCGAGCACACTGCAAAAAGCGGCTTTTTCACAAAGAAAGCCGCTTTTTTCGCTTTCTCGTACCCATCGCAGGCTGCGAAAAATCCGCTCGCCATCCAACGGCCTTGCGGGGAACAGATTGGTCAGTCCCATAAAAAAGTTGATAGCTGCGCCGTGAAGCACAATGGGGGATTTGCAAAACAAAAATAACAGAATACAGCAAAAACATAGTATGCCGTTGAGCAAAGGTCCGCCCGCTGCCGTCAGTAAATCTTCCCGGTAAGAAGAAATATGTCCCCTGTCCGGCTGTATTTGTGCGCCCAAGGGCGAAAGAAGCACTTGCTGCGGTTCAGCGCCGAAACGGCGCATGATAATTAGATGTCCCGCTTCATGCAAAAGCGCGCTGCCGACAGCAATCAGGTAAATTTCCCCTTGACCGGAGCAAAGCAGCATTCCCGCAAGAGCAAGGTCGGGTACGCTGAACTGAAATACAAGCCGGTTTCTTTTAAACCGCATTCAAATCACCGAACAGCGCTTCCATTGGGTCTACACATTCGCCGTTGACGCGGTATTCCAGGTGCAGATGCGGACCGGTGCTGTCGCCGGTGCTGCCAACCAGCGCAATGGCCTCGCCTGCGCGTACAACGGTGTATGGCTCGACCAGTATTTTCAGGCAGTGCTGGTACAGCGTCTGTATTTTTTCTTCCTCGGTATCCTTATGGTCTATGATTAAAAAATTGCCCCGTCCGGGGGTATAGTCTACCATGCTGACGATGCCGTCCATCACCGCGCGAATCACTGTGCCTTCCTTGGCGGCTATGTCTACGCCTTTATGCTGTTCGTTGTAATTATATATCGGGGACACCCGATTGCCAAAGGAGGAGCTGACGGAGCCGGCAACCGGAAAAACCGGTGCTGTTTGGATTTGCTGGGATAAAAAGGCGGCGGAGGCGGTATGACTGCTGTCGAGCGGATAGAGAGGGGAGGTATTATCCTCCTCTAAAAGGGAAGCGCTGACTGCGGTTGTCGCTTCATCCTCGGCGGCCGCTTCCTGCGGCGGCTCGGTTGTCTGTTCTTCATCGGTATCGCTTCGTTCTTCCGGCTCTTCTGTACCGCCGGAAAAAAGGGCGCGGAAATCATTAAAATCCATATCCTGGGCAGTCAGCTGTCTATAATCCGCCAGCAGACGGCTGCCGTCGTCTGCGGAAAAACGGCAATATAAAAAGCAGGTCATATAAAGCGCAAGCATCAGCATCAGCTGTATGGTGGTTATTTTAACAAAAAAATCTTTTTTCCCTTCCGGTTTTGGCATGGCCATCCGTCCTTTCTTGTTAAAGAAATATGACGCCGGTATAACAAATATGCCCGTCCGGATGTTTTTCTTGACATGCGGCGCGGAAAAGATTAGAATAAATATGGATTTCAAACGATGGCTTGTTTTTATTTTACAGATAAAAGGAGATGAGAAGAATGGACGCAGGCCCTGGCAGTAGATGTCACCGATGTAGTAAGAAGCATAGTGCGGCTGTTCGTTTTTCTGATCTCTTTTTCAAGGGATAGAAGAACAGTGATTTTATGCTCCTTATGATATCTTTTATTAGATTTGATAAGGGGGTCTTTCTTAATGAAAGATGAAATCATTAGCTTGATTGAAAAAAGAAAATATAAAAGTTTATATGATTTGCTGGAAGTTATGAACGAAGTGGATTTGTCCCTTCTGATGGCGGAACTGAACAACGAGGACATGCTCAAGGTCTTTCGTCTTTTGCCAAAGGACAAGGCGGTGGATGTGTTTTCCTATCTGGACTCGGACGACCAGCAGCGCCTGATTGCCAGTCTGACAGACAACGAGCTGGAAAAAGTAATCGGCGATATGTATTTGGATGATACCGTTGACTTGGTCAGTGAAATGCCCGCCAATATTGTGCGGCGAATCTTAAAGACCACCGACCCGCACCAGCGAAAACTGATCAATGAAATCCTGCAATATCCCGAAGACAGCGCCGGCAGCCTGATGACGATTGAGTTTGTGGATTTGCGCTCCAGTATGACCGTGGATGCCGCCATCGAGAAAATCCGCCGCGACGCGATTGACAAAGAGACCATTTATACCTGTTATGTTTTAGATGAAACCCGCCATTTGACCGGCATCGTGACGGTAAAAGATTTGCTGGTTGCCAAAGGCGATACGCTGCTTTCCGATATTATGGAAACCAATATCATTTCCGCCAACACGCTGGAGGATAAGGAAGATGTGGCGAAAATGTTCGATAAATACGATTTTCTGGCGCTGCCTGTGGTCGATTCTGAAAATCGTT
>CASFEZ010000025.1 GCA_949293815.1 uncultured Eubacteriales bacterium
CCAAGTTTGTCTGCACCGTATCGGTATCCACCACGCTGACGCCGTCGCTGTAAATCCGCAAACCGCAGACCGTTCCGCAAACGACCACCTGCTGCCGCCTGGTTTGGGTCACTTCAACCGTCTTGACCGGGATAATCCCCAAGACGGAAACATCCGCCTCGAACCGTTCGCAATCTTCTCCGGAGCTCGTTTGTGCCAGTACCGGCTGCGTTGCAGAATCCAGACGATAAAGGTATCCTAAATCCAGTGTATCGTTCTCCGTCATCGTATAACTGTCAGGCAATAAAAAACAGCCTGCCGCGGCAGCGCCGATTCCGAATACACATACCATGCCCAAAAGAAAGCATGAAAATCGAATCAATCGTTTCATTGTTCACCTCCTTGTTGCTATGTTACCGCAATCGGTCGCCGATATTTGCGGCAAATTCAAGCGCAAAACCCATGACAAAAGAGAAAAGACTTAGCGCAGAAAGCAATGACGGTCGAACCGAAAAAAGCGCCCTCGCGATTGCGAAAGCGCTTTTGCGAAAACAGCTTATTTCATGCCGTTCTCATAGGCCTCGATCATTTTTTTGAACATTTGACCCATAGAAACAGAGTTGTCTATATCCGTTGATGTCCCTTGATTTTTTGCCGAGTTGTCAGATGATGAGTTGATTTGTCCCGCACGACGTTTGAGCTTTCCGAGAAACTTTTCGGTTGATTCTCCAGAAAAAATCTTTATACTCAGCCTCATGCTACCGTCATCAAGCGGAGTAACAAAAATCTTATCAATATAGGTATCAACAAACTCTTTTGAAATCGTGCCTTTCCTTGCATCGTTCTGTGCAGCCGATATTGCCGCACGGACTGCTGAAATATGCCTTTTGAAATCTTCGCTGGATTCAAGTGCTTCATTAAGCTCCGCAATCGTCTTTTCCGCTTCTGCTATTTCACGGTTGCATTGCTCGGTCATCTCAATGAAATCTCTGTCCGTAATCTGACCTGCAACATTATACTGAAGTAACTTGGATTTCTTCTGTAAAGCAAAGTCAATAACCTTTTCCTGCTCCGATATCTTTAGCGGGAGTTTACCGTTATCGGTCATTTCGGAGTACATACGCACATATTCGGCAACAAGTGCATCTGCATCCGCTTTTGTATCACGAAATACCTCAAACAGAATCGGTTTGATTTCTTCTTCATAAATTGCAAACGACGAACAGGAATCCGAGCCGCCTTTGATTTTTCCCGAGCAAATCCACTTGCTGTTTTTCTTTCCGCTTTTATCCTTGGATTCGCGGCGGTAATATGCCGTTCCGCAGTCGGCACAGAAAAGTTTTCCCGTCAGCAGATTTGCGTGGTTGCAAATTCCCTGACGTGCTTTTACATCATCACTTCGTCTTTTCAGAATTTCGTTTGCCTTATCCCACAGTTCTTCCGATACAATTGCAGGCACTATTTCGCCCGTTTCATCCTTGAACATTACCCATTCTTCGGGCGGCAGGAATTTCTGCTTTTTGGTGAACATATCAACAACACGAACCTTGTTACCGACATAATACCCCTTGTATTTCGGGTTTGAAATCATATTTGACATTGTGGAATGAGCAATTTTATTGCCCTTACTGTTTCGGTATCCTTTGTCCCAAAAGATTGTTTCAATCTGTTTCATGCTGTATTGGTCGGTAGCATAAAGTTCAAAAAGCTCTCTGACCATAGCTGCCTGTTCTTCATCAATAACAAGCTTCTTATCAACCTTTGTGTAGCCGAAAATATTACTGTTGCCAAGCACAACGTTTGATTTTATCGCCTGCTGATGACCGAATTTGACTCGGCTCGAAAGCTTGCGGAGTTCATCCTGAGCGATTGATGACATAATCGAAAGTCTGAGTTCACTATCTTCATCGAGCGTGTTGATGTTATCGTTCTGAAAGAAAACGCCAACGCCGTAGCCAAGAAGCTGACGGGTAAACTGAATCGAATCGAGAGTATTTCTCGCAAATCTGGAGATTTCTTTTGTTATAACAAAATCAAATTTTCCGTCTGCCGCATCACCAATCATTCTGTTAAAATTTTCTCTTTTCTTAACAGATATGCCTGACAAACCCTCGTCAATATATCCCGGCACAAAAGTCCACGCACGATTCTTTTTGATAAGATTTTCGTAATAGCTTATCTGATTGCCGAGCGAATTCAACTGCTCGTCACTTTCCGACGAAACACGGGCATAGTATGTTACCCTGAGAGGAATTTCATATATGCTTTTTGATTTCAACTGAGTTCGCACACTATGTATATCCATATCTTTTATCCTCCTTAAAAGTTTCGTTGTATCATTATCTGTATATTATCATATTTTAAGAAAGAAATCAAGAGATCTGCAATAAAAAAACAGACCTCTTTCTATCTTGACTGACCGGACGGCTTGCGTGCATGAATTTTATTTGCCATACGGTTTCGTTCCGTTTCGGTTATAAGACCTTTTTCATAAAGCGTATCGTTGAAATAAATAAGCCATAACTTTTCAATAACGCTCTGCTTTTCATATTCGCTCATTTTCCTGCCTGTACTCTGCTCACTGTTTTCAATCATCAGCCGTCCTCCTTTCGTTTATTAATATTTGCCCAAATTTACTGTTTATTCTGTTGAATTTATAGATCTCCTTTCGTTATTCAATATTTTGATTTTGTGTTATGATATTTTGTCTTTCGGTTTGAGGTTGGTTTTGCTCTGCAGCTTTGACATTTGCCACAACAACCGAAATAATATATTTTGCACGTTTGAGTTCTTCGAGGCTACCGTAATTACTTTCAATTAAAGCTTCATCGGCAGCTTTTTCTGTTTGCAATTTTTCGAGTTCGGCTTTCAAAGATTTGGTTGTTGTGTTCGGGTTTTCATCAACCCATCGCTTTGCCCGGTAGAATGAATTTAACTCCTTACTGTGTTCGGTTTTGAATTTATCCCTGCCGAATTTCTTTTTGCTGTATTCATCTGCAACAGATTTATATTTCGCATAATCACCGAGAAACTTAATTCCCTTTTTGAGTTCTTTGATTTTTTCTTCGGCGGTGTCGATACGGCTTTGAATCGCAGAAACTTCTTCAATCATTTGATTTGCTTGAAAGCGGAAAGATAAATAATCGGTTGTTATCCGAAATCGCAACACATGAAGATTTCAGACGGTTTTTAACCGATATTGAGATCTATGTTGACCGCATTGCCGATATGAGAATCAACGATTTGAATGCTGTACTTGGTGGCGTGCGAAATGCGGCTATGGAAAAATGCCCCAATGAAAATGATTTGTATATCCGCACTTTGGAGCTTGCGCAGGTTGATGAAGATGAATATTTCAGTCACGTGATACATAAAGACCTTGACCGAATTATCAGCACAATCCGTGAAAACCATAAAACAGACAGAACAACCGCAGACACAACCTCGCCTGCGGCAGATGCACAAAAGCAGTTGCAGGATGCATTGAAATTTGAAGGCAGCGACGAAGAAAAGAAGGTTAGAATGTATCTCAATTCCCTCGGCATCGACTACGACTCACTCACAAAAGAGGAGCTTGTAACACAAATCAACATCCTCAAAAAATCAAAGCATATGAAAAGTCCGTATAGTCAGAGAGGAAAAACCAGAAAGAAGCGTAAATGAGAAGGCAGGTAACGCCCACAACGGGTGTTGCCTGTACGATTTTTTTCGCGACTCCCGCCAAATATTATTTTATAATAGTGTTGATAATTTGATCTTTTTGTGGTAAGATAATAAGCAAGATAATAAGCAAGATTGGAAGGAGGAATACTTATGTCCGGTTACACACCGCCGTATATAATTACTGATATAATATTAAGCCTTGTTGCATCAGTTTCCGAAAAAGTTGGAAGAATTACAGAACGTAGTAATCTTGATTCAAAACCGCATCTGAGAAGAAGGAATAAAATCAAGTCGATTTATTCATCGCTTGCTATTGAAGCTAACTCACTCTCTTTGGGCGAAGTCAAGGATGTTATCAACGGCAAAACCGTTATCGGTGCTGAAAAAGAAATACAAGAAGTCAAAAATGCGTATGCAGCTTACGAAGAAATCTCCAAAATTGATGTTTACAGTCTGAAAGAGTTGAAACGTTTGCACGGCATTATGACAAAATACATTGTTGATATCAGCGGTGATTTTCGCCTTGGTGAAGAAGGAGTTTTCAATGGTGACAAATGTATTTTTATGGCTCCGCCTGCAAAGCTTGTTCCCGGACAAATGACAGACTTGTTCAACTGGATGAAACAGAACAAGGCAATCGTTCACCCGTTGATATTATCTTCTGTTTTTCACTACGAGTTTGTTTTTATTCATCCGTTTACCGATGGAAACGGCAGAATGGCTCGTTTATGGCACACAGCCATTCTTTCAAAATGGCAACCTATATTTGAATTTATTCCAATTGAAAGTCAGATAGAAAAATTTCAGAACGGTTATTATGAAGCAATCGCAAAATGCCACGCAAACGGCAACAGCACGGTTTTTATTGAATTTATGCTTGAACAAATCGATGCTGTTCTTGATGAAATAGCCGATTCCGTAACCTCACCCGCAAATAACATTACTGAATATGTGAGCAGACTTCTTTCGGTTATGGAATATGACACACCGTACACATCAAACGAAATTCTTGCTCTGATTGGTCTCAAATCGAAAGAAACACTGAGAAAAAATTATCTGACCCCTGCTATTGAAAGCGGATTGGTTGTTATGACAGAGCCCGACAAACCCAACAGCAGAAATCAAAGATATATTAAAAAATAATTCAATAAAAAATTAATTTTGGGGTGTTATTATGGCAACGCAAGTTTATACTTTTAAAATCACTTACAATGGATGTGAAAACAAAATATGGCGTACATTTGAGGTCTCTTCAAATTATGACCTTGCAAGGCTCGGATACATGGTGCTTGCAAGCTTCGACACAAATGCGTATCATCTGTTTTCCATTGAACACAAAGGCGTTATTTACGAAACAGATATCGACGATTACGGCGAATCACCGTTGCTTCAGGATGTAAAATTATCAAGTCTTAATCTCCAACCCGGTGAGCATATGGAAATGGTTTATGATTTCGGATGTGAGCAAATTTTTGATATTGAATTTATCGGTGCAGTTGATATGCTCCGCGGCAAAGGCACGTCTTATCCGAAGGTTGTTGACGGTGCAGGCAGAGGGATAATTGACGATATGCATGTTGATGAACTTATGGAAATAATAAAAGCAACCGACAAAAACGGCAAATCGGATTTTAAAGTCCGGGTCAGCGATAATCACGAGATAACATGGGACTACCGTGATTACGACATAAAATATGACAACGCTTTTCTTAAAGTAGAAATCTCGGCGATTCAAGAAGGCTATAAAAATTAAAATTTATATTGACCATACGTTAAAAAACCTGTATTATATTTAAAAAAAGGGGGATATACATGAATTTTGTTTATAAAATACTTTCTTTTCTAAATATAATTACGCTTTGCCTCGCTATGCTTTGTGGAAATTATCCGGGCTTCACGGCAGCGGAGCTTGATTACGAAACCGCATACGGCAACCCGATGAAGGGCTTTATGCCTTTCTACAGCGAGGACGGTGCCGATTCCTCCGTGCCATACAGCATGGAATGGCTCTATATTCCGATGACGGAGCTTGTTGCGGACGACGGCACATTTACGCTTCGCGGAACGCTTGAAGAAAAGCTTGATAAAATCGCTCGCCGAGGACATCAGGCGGCACTCAGAGTTTACCTTGACTATCCCGATAAGGAATGTGCTGTTCCGCAGTTCATATGGGATATGGGAGTAAAAAAATATGAATACAGCGAGTACGGCGGAGGAGTAAGTCCCGATTACAGTGACCAAAGGCTGATTGATTTTCTGCTTGATTTTATTGATAAATTTGCCTTGAATTATGACGGTGACAAGAGAATCGCATATATTACGACAGGCTTAATCGGTCATTGGGGCGAATGGCATGTTTGTTATGAAATCAGGTCCGCAATGGCTTCGAACAAGCAGAAAAGACAGATCATCAATGCGTTTGAATATAAGTTTAAGCATACGAATATTCTTACACGTTACCCGGGAACGCCGGGTTCGAACAACGGTCAAATTGGCTTCCATGATGATTCTTTTACATACAACACTATAAATTCCGAAGAAGATTATTTCTTTTGCAATCAGTTAAAAAAAGCGTTGAAAACAAATATTTGGAAAACTCAGCCAATCGGCGGTGAATTTCGTCCCGAAGGTCAGGATAATTTCCTTAATGGCAAGGTGACGGAAGATTTTCAGGACTATGACGAGTGCGTAAATAAGACGCATTGCTCATGGCTGATGATGACAGGGGCTTTTACAGGCAAGCTGAGTGACCGGGAGATCAAGACGGCAAATGAAGCCTCGGCAAAGCTCGGATATGATTTTTATGTCGATAGAGTTCAGGTCAAGAAGCTTTTCGGCAAGGCTTATGTCAGAGTCGGGGTTAAAAATCTCGGCGTTGCTCCGATTTACGCTAACCCTGCCGTTTATATCGGAACAGAAGATAACGAGGTTGAGACAAAGCAGGACATAAGCAAGATTTTGCCGGGTAAAACGGAGTATTTCACCGCAATAATCGACCTTAAATCGGGTGACAGCGTTCATATAAGAGTTGACGATGTTTCAAAATACGGTGCATATGTCCGCTTCTCCAACGTCGGCGGGTCAACCTCATCCGACGGCAAATTTATAATCGGAACGGTTGAGTAAAAATAATAAAACCAATAAAAAAGGAACCCGAATCAAAATGATTTGGGTTCCTTTTTGGTGGTCAATAGGTATCGGCGGAAGAAGTGCAGTTGATTATCTTATGAGAGGCGTGATATGACTTTCATAGAAACTGTTTCGCAAATTGCAAATGATGAGAGTGCATTAAGAAAACAATACGAAAAACCAAAACCGAGAACAGAAAGAAGCTTAATACTTCCCACAAAAGCAGAAAACAATGATATTGCAATCGAGTATTTAAAGGGGCGTGAAATTAACGAAAATGTTATTTCCTACTTCACAGAAAATGATATGCTCTATCAAAGTGTGCCGATGAACAATATTGTATTTGTTGGTTAACTGTTTCTTTCTTCTCCGCAGATTCTTATGTGATTTGCGTATTTCTTTAATTTATCAGTATATTCAATGAGTTTGTCATAGTTTCTTTGTTCTTTGGTTTTGTGGTGTCCTCTGCCTCATACCATCATCAAAGGGTTAATTCCTGTGAGGTTAATATATTGTTCTGTTATCTGTTCTAAGTATTCTATTACATATTCTGTACGGACATCAAACCTTACGCCTTGATCTATGATTTAATTGTTAATTTCTGGTAACCTTATCAAGATTACTCCATGGTTCAAAGCAATATTATATTTTCAATATTAAAATCCGTTGTATTTCATATTTTCCGTTGCAACCCATGCAAGAATGTGCTATATTAAACTAAGTAAATCAATTTTCGGAGGTTTCTTATGGCTTCGGGACTGCCGACTGCATTTAGACATATAAAAGATAACCAAAAACCGCTTCGTTTCAATTCGAAAGCTGGGTCAGAACGGGCGATATCGCCGCGGCATTTTTCGGTCACGACCACGTAAACGATTTTACCGAAAACGTTGAGGGCATAGACCTTGTTCAGACAATAGGCGCGGGCTACCACACATGCGGAGGAGAGCGCGGCGGCAGGCTCATTATTCTTGACGAAAACGTACCATATAAGTATGAAACGGAAATATACCGTATAGACAGAATCTCAAATGGGAAGGTTTAACATATGAAGCTAACTGTAAACAAAAACTCGATAACCGGCAGAATAAAGCCGATGAACGCCGTTAACAACGGTCCTGTATATACCGAAAACGCCGATCAGAATTTAACGAACATGCCGTACTTTATCGACGCTAATATTCCGTACGCCAGAACGCACGACTCATCGATATGCTATGATTACGGCGGAGAGCACTGCGTTGACATAATCGGAATATTTCCGAATTTCGAAAATGATGAAAACGACCCGAATTCGTATGATTTCACGCTTACGGATATGTATTTAAAAAATATAGAACGCTCAGGAGCGCAGGTATTCTTTCGTCTCGGCAATAAAATCGAACACTGGCCGAAGCATTACGGCATTATACCCCCTAAGGATTATAAAAAATGGGCTGTGATATGCGAGCATATCATAAATCATTATAATTACGGTTGGGCGGACGGCTTTAAAATGGGAATAAAATACTGGGAAATATGGAACGAGCCCGATTTTAACAACAAATGCTGGCTCGGAACGCCCGAGGAATTCTACGAGCTTTTCGCCGTCACGGCAAAGCATTTAAAATCAAAATTTCCGTCTCTTAAAATCGGAGGCCCCGCAGTATGCTGTTATAACGAAAAATGGCTCGTACCGTTTTTTGAATATATGCGCGAACACGGCGTACCCATGGATTTCTACTCATGGCATCGATATTCCGATAAAATCGAGGATTTCACTATCGACGCAGAGCGTCACCGCGAGATTTTGGATAAATACGGATACACAGAAACCGAAAGCATATTAAACGAATGGAACTACGTTGTCGGCTGGGAGGGCGAAACGTGGAAAAAAAGTCTTATTGAAATGAATTCCGTAAAGGGCGCGGTTTTTTGCGCCGCCGTCATGGCGCAGTGCCAAAAATCCTCAGCCGACATGCTCATGTATTACGACGCAAGAATTCAGTCAAGCATGAACAATCTGTTTGATCGTAATACGCTTGAGCCGAAAAAGGGCTACTATCCCGTCAAGCTATGGGGTGAAATGCTCAAAATGGGGGCGGAGTGCAAAACAGAATGCGACATTCCCGATATCTACGCCGCGTCAGCCGTCGGAAACGGAAAAAGCGTAACCATGATAGCATACTACTCTGCCGATGACCGTGCAGTAACGCGTTCGTTCAAAATCGACTTCGGAAAAAACGAAAAGGACAGGCTTTACAGCATTTTTACGCTTGATGAGGATAAGGATTTCGAGCTTACCGAAACCTGCGCCTCCGACAACGGAGGATTTTTTATTACAATGAAGCCCAATACCGTAATAGTGATAAGATAAATGATGGACTATATATTTTTAATAACAATTCTTATTCTGCGTATTCCGCAGAGCTTCTTTAACAAGAAAACAAGCACTCTCGTCACAAGCACGCCGAGGTACTTCGTATACTGTTCTTACAGCTACGTTCTTGCGGGATTAATCGCATTTGTTCTGATGCTGAGCGAGGGACTGCCCGAATTCAATCCGTACGCATTCGGGATATCCGCGCTCGGAGCCTTGGCACTGGCACTTAATATTTACTTCAGTCTCGAATCGCTCAAACACGGAGTTATGGTTCTGTCCTCTCTCGCAGGCTCTGCCGGACTGTTGATTCCCTGCATCGCAGGAATATTTATGTTCGCAGAAAAAATGAAGCTCATGCAGTTTGCGGGAATTGCTCTGCTTATATTCTCGGGATGGCTTCTCATCGGCTATTCAAAAAAACAGACGGGTGCGTTTACGTTTAAAACTCTGCTGTTGTTGATCGGCAGTATGTTATCAAACGGAACGGTCATGCTTTCGCAGAAAATGTTTTCGAAATTCCTTCCCGATATGAGTGCGTCGGTGTTCTCATTCTATACGTTTTCACTGCTCGGCGCGGGTATGCTTGCAGGACTTATTATAAATTCGTTTTCGAAAGCAAACAGAACAGAAATCAAAACCGTCCCGCGTAAGCTGTTTTTATACGGAACGATCCTTTCGGTTATTCTGTTTGCAATAAATCAGCTTGCCACCGTCGCGGCGAAAAACGTTCCATCAGCCGTTATGTTCCCGATAAACGACGGCGGAGCGACAATAATTTCCGCACTGACGGGGGCATGCTTCTTTAAAGAAAAACTTACGAAGCGAAGCGCAGCGGGAATCCTGATCGGCATAACGTCTTTAATAATTATTAATTGCTGAAACCTTTCTGAAAGGGTACACAGGCTATCTGGTATGTGACGGCTATGACGGTTACAACAAGCTGAAGAATGTCACCCGCTGCGGATGCTGGGCTCATGCGAGAAGAAAGTTTTATGAAGCCTTACCCGCAGATGAAGAAATTAAAAAAACATCCAAAGCCAATGAAGGTTTTGAAAGAATCAACCAACTGTTTGATCTCGAAAGGGAATACGCCCAAATATGTCCGGAAGAACGATATACACAACGGCAGGAACACTCAAAAAAGGTTCTTGACGGCTTTTACGCATGGCTTGAAACGGTGAATCCCTCACAGGGAACCGGCCTTGCGAAAGCGGTTAGTATGCACGAAACGAGAAGAGCTATCTTTATGCTTTCCTTGAAGATCCGCAGATTCCGATAGACAACAACTTAGCCGAAAGAGCGGTAAAGCCTTTTGTTATCGGCAGAAAAAACTGGCTGTTTTCCACCTCGCCGAAAGGAGCCGAAGCAAGTTCAATTGCCTACTCAATCATCAACTCGGCACAGGCAAACGGCATGGATGCCAAAGAATATCTGACAACCATCTTCCGCACCGGCGAAAGACGGCTGCCGCTGAAATCGGAATAAATATTTATCGAGGAAATCTGAATAAGACAATCCCCCGGAGAATATCGCTCTTTTGATAGAGTCAATTCTTCGGGGGTTAGTTCTATTTGCCGGGACGCCGGGTTATTTGGGGGGTACGCTTAGTCTTACATTGTCAAAGAAACTTCGTATGTAATCTCTTTGCTGTGTCCGTCAAGCCAGCGATAATTGCGCGTGAATTTCACGGTTCGTACGGGACAGATGTTCTTCACCATCTGACCGCCAACAGAACCGGCCTGACGAGAAGTCAAATCACCATTGTAGCCCTGTTTCAGGTTGACGCCAACTTCGCTGGCGGCTTCCATCTTGAACTTATCGAGAGCTTCACGAGCCTGGGGTACAAGAGAAGAATTACCGGACTTCGCCATTTTTTTCACTCCTTTGCTATTGGTACCCTGCGCTTGCAAGGTTAGTTTGTGCCGCACAACGACAATTAGCCTTGTCAAATGCTGTCAATTTGCGATTTGCAAACTTTTTGTTCGGCACAACCATAGCTTTTCCCCAGGCAAAACGTATAACCGTGTTATTTTTTGTCTATAAACGCAAAAAATGTCAACATGCCATTTCTGCTATCAATGGTTAAAAACAAAAAAGGAGCTGTTGCATTTCGATACAGAAAGCGTTTTCTTCGCCCCGAAGCTGTACAAAGGTACCGCGAGCGGGCGAAAAAACGCTTAGAAAAGCAAATATATTTTATCCTTATTATGTAAAAAAGGACTGTCGCACATAAATGCTTTTTTTGCTGCATCCATTTACGTGTAACAGTCCATGTTTTATTCTTTTGCTTTTCGGTCTGCGCGAAAGGCTCTTTTGCTTTTCGGTCTGCGCGAAAGGCAACAGCCCCTGCGGGAAAATCAAAGCTTTACGCGTTTAAAAACCAGGCAACCGGACGGGTAAGCCTCATAAAATACGCCGATTTCACCGCCCGACAATAGCGCGATGGAGGAATAGGCAAAAAAGTCGTCGTATTTTTCAAACGCGGCGTATTGTGTTTTATCCTTGAGCGGAATGTCTTTGATGGTTTTTACCTGTTTATCCGCAATTTCGCAAACGGACAATACGCCGTCGGTTCGGGAGCTGTCTTTACCGTGGTGACCGGAAGGATGCACCGAAACAAAGTATTCCTTCTTTTGATCCAGATACGACGGATAGGAAAAGCCGTTTTCGCCGTGACGGGGCAGCATCAAAATAGATTTCTGACACCGTACGGAATACAGACCGCAGGCTCTGGCGCGCTTAAAATGCTGCCCGCCGCTGTGGCTGACCGAAAGCGGTGTTTTGCCGTATTTGAGCTGTCGTCCCAAACACAAAATAGTACCGTCAGACTGCTCCATCAGCTGGGACTCATCGATATTTTTGGAATAGCCGTTACGATGCCAGGTTTTGCCGCTATCATCGGAATAAATCACAGCGGCGCGCCCGAGGGCATACATGGGCATCAGGAGCCTCCCATTTTTGGCTTTGTCCGGCTGGTGGGAAAGGCAAATGCCGATACCGGGACCGGTGCCGAAAAATTTGCCGTCTTTGGGGGATTTGACCTGGGGCGTAATATCCACAGGCTGGCTCCAGGTAAGACCGCCGTCGCGGCTCTCGGTCTGCCAGATGTAGCAGGTCACCGCCGCCCGCAGCGGCGCGGCTTTGGTTTCGGGGGTCACATATTTTTCGTTATACTCCCGCTTTTTCACCGGCGTGGGGTTTTCCGAAAACGCGGGCATATCGCTGCTCAGATAGATATTGCCCACATAAATATCACCGGTGCTGTCCGGATACAGCGGCGGCGCGTTTTCCAGAAATTCACCGTCACCGTAATATAAATCGCCCAGGGTTTCATACGCATGGGCAAAATCATGGTTTTTCGGCATATAATAGCGGGTTTTGCCGCCGTCCGGGTCATAGACATAGCCGTCCGCGCGCAGGGTATAACAGTTCAAGCCGGTTTTGGTGTGCCCTTTTTTCAACTTTTTTACAGACTGTTCTCTGGTAAACAGCATCAGACATCGCTGACCGTCCACCATGCAATAGCCGTCGGTTTTTTCCAGACGGGAACGGTCATGCAGCCCCTTGCTTTCCGGGAACATATCGCAGTGCATGAGTATCACATCGTCTTTGACTACCATAACCGGATCCATTAAAATAGCGCTTGTCGTATCATTGCCGTCTACCGGCGCTTTGCAGCAGGGCGGGGACATAACTTTGATTTCATCGCTCCAATGCTCGCCCGAATCGCCGCTGACTTTCACCGATATGCCAATCTTGCCCCAGTCCATACCGCCGGAGGCGCTGTCGATGGCAGCTACCAAATTGCCCTTCGCCGTCACCAGCGAGGGGATGCGATAATCCGGCGCGGAAAAGCCCGCCGGGCGCAAATCATCCATAAATGAAAAATTGGTGCCGGCAAAAAGCACTTTATCATTTTGCATGGTTTTCTCTCCGTTCCTTACACGCGCAAGCGCGATTATTGCTGCCGGGCGGCTTTTTCTACCGCTTCCCACAGGCCGTTCAAATAAGCAGCGCCTAACGCGCGGTCATATAAACCATAACCAGCTCTGCCGGTTTCGCCCCAAATCATACGGCCGTGATCCGGACGCACATAGCCGTCGAACCCGTTATCGTAAAGGGCTTTGACAATGGCGTACATATCCAGACTGCCGTCTTTGGAAAGGTGACCGCTCTCCTCAAAACCATCGGGCAGAATTTTGACATTGCGCATATGTACAAAATGAATTCTGCCCACAGCGGCGTATTTGGCAGCCATTTTGACCACATCGTTTTTACAGCTGCATCCGAGGGAACCGGTGCAAAGGGTCAGACCGTTATGTGGGTCGTCCACCAGCTTCAGGAACCGATCCAGATTCTTTTCATCGGTAATGATGCGCGGCAGACCGAAAATGCTCCAGCAGGGGTCATCCTCGTGAATGGCCATATTGATATCGTTTTCAGCGGCAACGGGAATAATCCGCTCCAAAAAATATTGCAGATTCGCCCACAAATCCTCGGCGGTCATGGCGTTGTATTCCGCCACCACGCTGCTCAGCTGCTCGCGGGTATAGCTGGCGTCCCAGCCGGGCAGGGTCAAATCGCTGTCGCTCTTTAAGGGGTTTACCTTATCCACCTGCTCCTGAAAATACGCAAGGCAGGTGGAGCCGTCCTCGCGCACATGGGCAAGGTCCGTGCGCGTCCAGTCGAACACCGGCATAAAGTTATAGCAAATGCATTTTACTCCGGCTTCGCCCAATCTGCGGATGTTTTCGCAATAGTTCTCAATATACCGGTCACGGGTGGGTTTACCGAGTTTAATGTCTTCGTGTACCGGCACGCTCTCAATCACCTCGAACGCAAGTCCCGCGTCCTCGGTGCGCTTTTTCAAATCAGCAATGCTCTCCCGGCTCCAAACCTCACCCACCGACACATCATAGACGGCGGTGACAATGGAATGCATACCGGGAATCTGGCGAATCATCTGGGGGGTAATTTTATCCTCTTTCCCATACCAGCGAAAAGATAATTTCATCTTGTTGCTCCTTTTTATTCAATCACAGCTTTTAAGAACACTTTTTTGCCTTTTTTGACCACCACATGCCCCTTATCAAAAGCAGCATGGGGAATCAGGGCAAACATATCCGTTATTTTTTCCTCGTCAACGGTCACACTGCCCTGTTTGATCAAGGTTTTGGCATCGCTTTTGGATTTGGCTACGCCCATTCTTACCAACAGATCCGCAAGGGAGATTTGACCATCGGTAAAGTCCGCCTCGCTGATCGCCCGGGACGGCATTTCCTCGGCAGAGGATGCGCCGCCGAATACCGAACGCGCCGCGCTCTGCGCCTTTGCTGCCTCCTCTTCGCCGTGAATCAGCTTGGTAATTTCATAGGCCAGCCGCTCTTTGACCGGGTTGAGGGCGCTGCCCTCGCATTTTTCAAATTCAGCAATCTCCTCCAAGGGCACAAAGGTGAGCATTTTCATACATTTTATGACATCCGCATCGTCGATATTGCGCCAGTACTGGTAAAAATCGTAGGGAGAGGTTTTTTCGGGGTCAAGCCACACGGCGCCTTTTTCGGTTTTGCCCATTTTTTTGCCCTCGCTGGTCAAAAGCAGGGTAAAGGTCATGGCGCAAACCTCGCGCTGGTCGGCGCGGCGGTTCAGCTCGACACCGCCAATCATATTGCTCCACTGGTCATCGCCGCCCAGCTGCATTTTACAATCATACTCCCGCGCCAAATGCAAGAAGTCATAGCTTTGCATAATCATGTAGTTCAGCTCAAAGAATGAAAGCCCCCGTTCCAGCCGCTGCTTATAGCACTCCGCTGCGAGCATCCGGTTGACGGAAAAATGCACGCCCACATCCCGCAAGAAGTCGATATAATTCAAATCGCAGAGCCAGTCGGCGTTGTTTGCCATAATGGCTTTGCCGTCCGAAAAATCAATGAGCTTTCCCATCTGCTTGCGGAAGCATGCGATATTATGGGCAATGGTTTCCTTTGTCAGCATTTTACGCATATCCGTTTTGCCGGACGGGTCGCCGATCATGCCGGTGCCGCCACCGAACAGGGCAATGGGAATATGCCCCGCCCGCTGCATATGCGCCATCACCATCACAGACACAAAATGCCCCACGTGCAAACTGTCAGCGGTGGGGTCGAAGCCGATATAAAATTTCATCGGCTCGCCGCACATCAGCTCTTCTACTTTTTTTTCATCGGTCATCTGCGCGACCAGACCGCGCTGTTTCAGTTCTTCAAATACAGTCATCTATTGATTAATCCTCCGTAACTTTCAAATCTTTTAACGCCCGCAGCGCCAGAGGCGCATCCTGGGCAAAATCCTTGGTGCTGGCTTCAACGGAGCAGGTTTCGCACCCTGCCGCCGTCAAAGCCGATAAAAATCCGATATAGTCATATTCCTCCCCCAACCGGGGGTAGATTCTCTTCATCTCGCCGAAAGGCTGCGGGTTCGAGATATGCGCATGGCGCACAATTCCCTTTAAGTCTCGAATATTCCCGAAGCCATCGGCAGCATTCTTCATATGATAAATATCCGCCAGCACCGCCAGATATGGCGAGGAGACGGCATAGGATAGCATCGCCGCCTCTTTTACCGTATGGATAAAATTACACTCCGCAGGGCTGAGCGGCTCAATCACCAGCGTTACGCCGTACTGCTCGAAAAGCGGCAGGGCAATCCGCTGTAAAAAATCGATATTCTGCGCCATGCCCTCATAAAAGGACAGCTCTTCGGGAATTTGCCGGGCGCCGCCGCTGCCGAACACCACGGTTTTCAGCCCCAGTTCGCAGCCAAAATCCAACCCGCGCTTGATATAGTCCGCCAGCGCTGCATCGCTTCTCTCGGAACCGCTGGTTTTCAGTTCGCCGGGCAGAAAACAGTTGGCAGCTTCGCAGGAAAGCTGACAGGCGGCTACGAGGTCTTTTACCGTTTTCTGTTTGGCTCGATCCGCTTCTGCAAGCATTTTAAAATTCGCTTCCACATAGTCAGCGCCGCAGGCGGCAGCCGCGCGCATATTACCTTCTGATTCTACTGCCATGCAAAAACCAAAACGCATAAAAGCACCTCACAAATTTTTTTTATAATTTTCGGCATAGGCAAGCAGCTGCCTGGCGTTTTGCAGCTGGGTTTCGCCGATATTGGTTCCGCTGCCCATACGCGCCAGCTCATACGCTCTGCCCGCTTCGTCCAAACAGGTGACAGAGGTGGTAGTGCGCGCATCGTCAGAGGTTTTTTGTATTAAAAAGTGGGTATCCGCAAACATCGCAAGCTGCGTTAAATGGGTAACGCAGATGACCTGGCGGCTGCGGGAGAGTTCCACCAGTTTCATTGCTACTTTTTCCGCCGCACGACCGCTGACGCCGGTATCAATTTCATCGAAAATCAGCGTTCCCACCGTATCGCAGACGGACAGTACATTTTTAATCGCCAGCATCACACGGGAAAGCTCGCCGCCGGAAGCAATACGCGCCAGCGCTTTCGGCGCTTCGCCCTTGTTGGCAGAGAACAAAAACGCCATTTTATCAACGCCGTTTTCCCCTAAGGGCGTAATGGTATCCGACACCGTAAAGCGTACATCGGGCATATCCAAAAACCGCAGCTGCTCCTCTACCCTTGCGGCAAAATCCGCTGCGGCGGTCTTGCGCGCCCGGGAGAGAGCCTTGGCGCTCTTTTTTGCCTGCTCTGCCGCTTCGTCAAACAAACCGCTCAACTCCGCCAGCCGCTCTTCGGACAGGTCAATCTCGGCGCGGCGTTTTTTTGCTTCTTCCAGGTAGCGGAGCATATCTTCTTCAGTTGCGCCGTATTTTCGGGAAAGACGCTGTAACTCGTCCAAGCGGCTCTCTATGGCATCCGCTTCACTTTCGGAATAAGACACATCCGAAAGCCTGTTTTTTATGTCTGCGCCGATGTCGGAAAGCGTATAGGATGTTTCCTGCAAAGCGCCTGCCGTCTCCCCCAATTCCGGCAGATAATCGGCGGCGTTTTGCAGTGCCTGCACCGCCGCGCTGACTTTTTGCAACGCGCCGTCGGCGTATTCATCACCGCTCAGCAAGAGAGAAACTTCCGCCAGCGCATCAACAATTTTTTTCGCATTTCTTGCCACGTCGCGGCGCTTTGCCAGCTCTTCCCGCTCGCCGATTTTTAATTCGGCGGCTGTCAGCTCTTCAATCTGAAAATCCAGCCGGTCAATTTCTTTGAGTTTTTCCGACTCGTCCATGGTCAGGCGCTTCATTTCGCTGCGGATATCGCACAGGCGGCGATAATCCGCCTGATAGGCAGCCAGCAAATCAGATAGATTACCGAACGCATCGATATAAACAAAATGACGGTCGGCGTCCAGTAAATTTTTACTGTCCATCTGGCCGTGTATATTCACAAGCCGCTCCCCCAGCGCCCGCAAAAGCGACAACGGCACCGGATAGCCGTTCACGCGGCAGGAATTTTTGCCGTCCCGGGAAATACGGCGAGAGAGAATGAGCGTATTCTCTTCAGATTCTACATCATTTTCAGCCAAAAAAGAAAGAACAGATTCGGACAAATCAGAAAAAACCGCCGTTACCCGCGCGCTGGACTCACCGGAACGAATCAGCTCCCGGGAGGTTTTTTCGCCGGTAATACAGTTGATTGCGTCAATGATAATGGATTTGCCCGCACCGGTTTCACCCGTCAGGCACTGAAAGCCCCGGGTAAAAGAAACAGTCGCCCGCTCAATTACGGCAATATTTTCAATCGTCAGTTCAGAAAGCATCAGAAGATCCCTGCTTAAAACTTGAGTAATTTTTCCATTTTTTCTTTGGTTTCAACGGCAGATGCGGCAGTACGGCAGAGAACAAAAACCGTATCGTCCCCCGCTAAGGTGCCGACGATATTGTCGAAATTCAGAGAATCCAAAGCGGCGCACGCCGCATTGGCAGTACCGGTATGACATTTTAACACGCAAATATTTTCGGCGCAATCAACAAAGATAACAGATTGCACAAAAATGGTATAATATTTGGAATTATGCTTATTCTGCTCATCGCTTGCTGCTGATTCCGCAACACAGTACTTATACACACCGCTGGAAGAGGGACGCTTAATCAGCTTCAGCTCCTTAATATCCCGCGATACGGTCGCCTGGGTTACCGAAATACCGCTTTCCAGCAGCTTTTCCAGCAACTCATCCTGGGTACTGATATTATACTGCTCAATCAGCCGCAAAATCAGCGCATGTCTGCTTTTTTTCATGAAATCCGCTCTCCTGTTCTTATCTTCATCCGGTTGATGAATCCGCAAGTCATCCAACTTTATATTAAAACAAAAATAACAATTTTTTGCAAGAGGAAAATGATTATTTTCCCATTTTATTGTCGAGAACATGCCAGAACCTGTCTTTTTTTATGCGGATAAAATTGGCGTAATATCCGCATTTGCGCACAAGCGCCATACCGCCGTCAGGAATTTTTACGGCGCTGCCGCCGTCCGCCGATAAAAACAGCGGGCGTTCCCGGTTGGCTGAGGACACCTGCAACACGCAGCTTGACGAAAAAATAATGCTGCGCGAGGACATGGAATACGGAGAAATCGGCGTTAAAATCATGCTTTCCAGCGTTGGTTCCACAACCGGACCACCAGCCGCAAAGGAATAAGCGGTAGAGCCGGTGGGCGTTGCCAATATAATACCATCGCTGCGGTAATGCTTCACCGGAAGCCCATCGCAGGCTACATCAATTTCCGCCAGATTGATTTCCGCGCCCCGGGCAAACACCGCGTCATTTAAACAGCAGTCGGAAAAAAGCACCTCGCCGTCTTTTATGATATCCGCCTGCAGCATCATGCGAGCGTCGATAAAATAATTCCCCGCAAGCAGCGCACCCAAAAGGGACAGCTCATCCGCCTCCAACCCCGCCATAAAAGCCACATTGCCGGCGTTGATGCCCAAAACCGGCAGCCGGTGCTGCGCTGCGTTCTTGGCGTAGTGGATAATCGAGCCGTCGCCCCCCACGGCTATCACAATATTGCAGGATGCATACAATTCCTCATCCGGCAAAAATGAGCCGCCCAGCCCGTCGCACACGGAGCGGTTCCGTTCGGCAAAGGCGAAAGACACGTTCAGTTTATTTAATTGTGCACAAATGTCCCGCGTTACCGCAACTGCGCCCGGACGCGAAATATTCGGCTCAATTGCAAGAAATAATCCTGTCACAGCTCACAACTCCCGAAAGGCATCGGAAACCACTTGTTCCACCACAAAGCATTCCCTGCCGACGCCATTTGATTTTTGCAGATACAAAAGATACTCCCGATTGCCATCGCCGCCCCGAATGGGCGAATAAGCCAATCCGACCGGCGCGAGACCGTTCTGTCGCGCCTGCTGCATAACCGATTCCAATACACGCCTGTGCAGCTTGGGATTTTTTACAATGCCGTTTTTGCCGACCAGTTCTTTGCCCACCTCGAATTGCGGTTTTACCAGCACCACCGCGCCGCAGCCGTTTTTCAGCAGGCGGGCAATGACCGGCAGCACATAAGAAAGCGAGATAAAGGAAACATCACAGCTGACAAAATCAACCGGCGGCAGCAAATCATCGGGCAGAAAACGGATATTGGTATTTTCCAGATTCACCACACGCGGATCCGCCAGCAAGGAAGCTGCCAGCTGCCCGCGCCCTACATCAATGGCGAATACCCGCGCCGCGCCGTTTTGCAGCATACAGTCGCAAAATCCGCCGGTAGAAGCGCCAATATCGGCGCAAACGCACCCGGTCAGCGAAATATCAAAAACAGCCAGCGCTTTTTTCAGCTTTTTTCCGCCCCGTCCGACAAATTCGGTTTCCTCTGCTGCGTCCACGCAAACCCTGTCGTCCTCGCTTACCGGAAAAGAGGTTTTACAGACCGTTTGCCCGTTGACACGCACCCGTTTATTTTTAATCAGCACCGCCGCCAGCGAACGGCTGCGGCAAAATCCGTTTTGCGCCAGATATACATCAAGCCGTTTCGTTTCCATTGGGCAAATGCTCCTTGATTGTCATAACCATGCCGTCCGCGTCCAGCCGGTATTTATGCAGCTGTGAGGCAACGCTGGCATGACAGACAAACTCGTTGTCTACCGCCGTGTGGATAAAAGTGCCGGTATAGCCCCTCTCGCACAATTCGGCGCCGAGCAGCTCACCTGTTGACCCGCCGCGCTCCGCTTCCTCGAAGAAAAATACCCGCTCACTTGTCAGCAGCTGCGCATAGACCTGCTGGTCTATCGGTTTTATGCGGTTTATTTTTACGATTTTCAACACAATGCCTTCTTCTGCCAGCTGTGCTTTGGCGTCACAGGCAAAGGCGAACTCCCGCCCATAGGCAACCACGGCAATCGCCGCATCGGCATCGCCGTAGACATCAAAGCTCTCCCCGGTGGAATGAAAATCATCGGGCAGGGGCTTTTCCGCACCCCTTGGGTAGCGCACGGCAACCAGCCCCGCATCGTGGTAAAATGCCTGCACAAAGCAGCCGCGCAGCTCACTGTAGGTGGAAGGGCTGTACACCGTAACTTGGGGAATGGTATTCAAAAAAGGTACATCCAGTATGCCCTGATGGGTTTCGCCGTCCTCGCCGACAAAACCGGCGCGGTCGATGGCCAAAAGCACCTTTTGCCCCTGTAAGGCGCAATCATGTACAATCTGGTCATACGCGCGCTGCAAAAAAGAAGAATAAACAGCAAAAACCGGCACCATTCCGGCTTTGGCAAGACCGGAACAAAAAGTAACTGCGTGTTCTTCGGCAATACCCACATCGAAGAACCGATCCGGATATTTCGCCTGAAAAGCTGCTAATCCCGTTCCCAGGGACATGGCGGCAGTAACGGCGCAGATGCGGCGGTCCTTGCCTGCCATATCCGCAAGAAACGTACCGAATTCTTTGGAAAAATTGTCGCCGCTGTATATCGGTTCGCCGGTGTTGATATCAAATTCCGAAATACCATGGTACAGACTTGGGGATTTTTCCGCAAAGTCATATCCCTTGCCTTTTGTGGTATGAATATGCAGAAGCACCGGACCTTTGACCTCTTTGGCACCCTCCAGCGCGTCACAGAGCTGCCCTATATTGTGCCCGTCAATGGGTCCCATATAGCGAAAACCGAATTGCTCGAACATGGTACTGGAGTAAATCAGGTTTTTGACAATGGTTTTTAAGTTAAAAATTGCTTTTGCGCATTTTTTGCCAATCAACGGAATTTTGTTTAAAAAGCTCTCGGTACGCTCTTTCAGGCGAAAATACGCAGGTCTGGAACGAATGACCGCCAAATACTTTGCCATGGCGCCGACATTTTTGGAAATGGACATTTCATTGTTGTTTAAGATGACTATCAGGCGCGTATCCGACCGTCCGGCGTTATTGAGCGCTTCGTAAATCATGCCGCCGGTGAACGCGCCGTCCCCCACCACGGCAATGGCATAATTTTTGTTGCCTTTTATCTTATTGCCCTCGGCAATGCCCAGAGCGGCAGACACCGAAGTGCTGCTGTGTCCGCTGAAAAACATATCGTGTTCACTCTCGGTGGGGCGGGTAAAGCCGGAAATACCGTTCTCGGTCCGCAGGGTATCGAACCGCTCATAGCGACCGGTCAGCAGCTTATGCACATAGGCCTGATGGCCGACATCCCAAACAATTTTGTCCTCCGGTGAACGAAAGACCTTGTGCAGGGCAATGGTCAGTTCCACAACTCCCAGATTCGACGCCAGATGCCCGCCGGTTTTCGACACGGTTTCAATCAGCTCTTCCCGGATTTCCGCAGCCAGAACCTGCAATTGTTCATCATTGAGTTTTTTCAAATCCGCCGGTGCGTGAATTGTCCTTAGATACTTATCATCCATGAAAACTGATCCCACCTAAATATTAGGAAAGTCTGCCGGAAAGAGCCCCGGCGAATGCGCGCAGGGAATCCGCCGCATCACCAAAGATATCCAGCGCCTCTATTGCCATGGCGGTATAGCGAGCCTCTTCCTCTCTCGCGCGGGCAAGCCCCAGCCGGGAAACATAGGTATTCTTTTGGTTTTTCTCATCGCTGCCTACCGGCTTGCCCAGGGTGGCGCTGTCGGAGGTGACATCCAGAATATCATCCTGAATCTGGAAAGCAATGCCCAGCGCGTCGGCAAAATTTTCCGCCGCCGCAATCTGCTCCCAGGGTGCGTCCGCCGCAATACAGCCGAGCACACAGGCGCATTTTATCAAAGCGCCGGTCTTTAAGATATCAATCTGCTTCAGTTCGTCAGCGGAAAGGGTTTTGCCCTCTCCTGCCAGATCCAGCACCTGACCGCCGATCATGCCATCCGCGCCCGCATAAAGCGAAAGCGCATCCACTGCGCGCACAATCAGCGCAGGCGGCAAATCTGCCGCAGCCAAAATACCGAAAGCGCGCGTCAGCAGCGCATCGCCGCCCAGAAGCGCGTTCGCCTCGCCGAACCGGATATGGGACGAGGGCTGCCCCCGGCGCATATCGTCATCGTCCATACAGGGCAAATCGTCGTGAATCAGTGAATAGGTATGAATATATTCCACTGCCGCCGCAAAGGGCAGCGCTTTTTCGGTATCACCGCCGCAAAGTTCACAAAAAGCGAGGGTCAGGGCGGGGCGCACCCGTTTGCCGCCGACGGATAAGGAATAGTTCATCACCTGACGCATCACACCGGACGCGCCTTCGTCTTCAGGCAAAAAGTCGGTCAGCGCCTCGCGAATACGGTCGGCATATTGTTCAGTCAGCAGGCTGCTCATCGCTCATTTCCTCCAGCTGTGTTATTTTTTGCCTGGCTTCTTCCAGGCATTTGGCACAGAATAAAGATAGCTTGGTGCCTTTTTCATATAATTGAACCGATTCTTCCAGGGTGGTGCTGCCGCTTTCCAGTTTTTCTACGGTTAAGCGCAGCTCCTCCAACGCCTGTTCAAAGGTTTGCTTTTTCATGGGATTTTTCCTCCGTTTGTATCACTTCGCAATCGGCGCTGCCGTCCCAAAAACGCAGGGATACCCGATCGCCCTGCTGTAGTTTTTGAATGGAATCCACCGCCGCGCCCTCTTTTTCGCAAAGGGCATATCCACGAGAAAGAACTTTTAGCGGACTGAGCGCCTCCAGACGGGATACCGCCTCGCCGAAAGCGTTTTGGGCAGCATCCCGCCGGTGGGAAACGGCGGTTTGCAGCCGTGTTTGCAGACTGTCGCAGTATTGCATTTGATTATCAATGGTATTTAAAATACGCCTGCGGTTGGCTTGCGGACTTACCAGGGAAAGCGCATATTGGCGCGAAGACAGGTACCCGTCCGCCGCCCGGCGCAGCTGCCCGCGCAGCGAAAATACGGTTTCAGCCATTTCCGTTTGGTTCGGCACCGCAAGCTCCGCCGCAGCAGAAGGGGTCGGCGCGCGCAGATCAGCGGCAAAATCGCATAGGGTAAAGTCTGTTTCATGCCCCACAGCGGAAATCACGGGAATGACCGAATCCGCCACCGCCCGTACGACGATTTCCTCGTTAAACGCCCATAAATCCTCCATGGAACCGCCGCCCCGCCCGACAATGAGAACATCGCACTGCCCGGCAAAGTTCAGCTGTTTCAACGCTGCGGCAATCGAAGCTGCCGCACCGGCGCCCTGTACCAGAACCGGCGATAGCACAACCTGAGCCATCGGCCAGCGGCGATTGAGAATTTGCAGTATATCCCGCACCGCCGCGCCGCTCTTGGCAGTTACCACGCCGATTTTGTGCGGGAAACGGGGAATCGGCTTTTTGCGCGTATCGTCAAAAAGACCTTCTTTTGCCAGTTTTTCCCTGAGCTGGGCGAACGCGATTGCCAGCGCACCCTCGCCGGCGGGAATGAGCGATTCCGCATAAAGCTGATATTGTCCGTCCCGCTCAAAGACCGAAACCCGACCGGTCAGAACAACCCGCATCCCGTTTTCCGGGCGAAAGCGCAGCTTTACGGCATCGGTACGGAACATCACCGCTTTGATGGCAGCATTTTCATCTTTCAGGGAAAAATATAAATGTCCGGATTTGTAATGCTGTACAAAATTTGAGATTTCGCCTATCACCGTCACCCGTTTCAGGCGCGGCTCGGCGTCAAACATGGATTTGATAAAAAAATTCAGTTGTGTAACCGTTAGCACAGAAGAAATCAATGCATCGCGTCCTTTATAGCGGCCAGCAGCGCCGTGCCGACTGCATTATCTGATGAAAATTCAGTTGATGAAAAGACTGTCCCAATATAAGAGGACATATGCTCGCGCAAAATGGTATTACTCATTACGCTCTGAGCGCCGCCCCGATGCTGTCCAAACAGAACCTTGCCACATCGCAGGGCTTTGCGCCGTCCCGGTAGCGTTTTTCACATTGATTTTCGATACCGGAAAGGCTGGGACAGCCGTCCTTGCTGCTGATTTTCGGCGTAAAAACTTCTTTGCTCTCCAACGAGAGCCGGTCGAGCGCCTTTCCCGCCGGGAACGGCAGACCGAGCATCACGCCGACCCGGTCAATGGCCTGTCCCGCCTTCAAATCTGAGGTTTTCAGCAGGGGCTTACAGGTGAAAATCCGCTGCGGATCCGGCTCGCAGAGAACCGCTTCGGTCGTACCGCCGGACACATGAAAAGCGATAAAGGAATCGGTCAAAATATCCATTCGATCGGCGCTGTATAGCGCGGCGGCAATATGCCCGTGCTGGTGGGAATGAAAATAGAGCGGAATCCCCTCGAGCTGCGAAAGGCTTTTGACAAAAGAAGTGCCCACGGTAAAACAGGGCATATAGGAGCCCTCCCGATCCTCGGGACGGTCGGAGGCAGCTACAGCGGAAAGCGCAATGGAACCAGGGTACTGCTCGCACAATTCCTGTATGCGCTCCGGCAGCGCTGCCGTATGGTGAAAAACCGCGTCGCTTTGTCGAAGACCCTTTTCCCCAGGTTTTACCGGCAGAAGACGGCGGCTGCTATAGACCTTGCCGCTGCCGGAATCAAAAAAAGCGGCGGAGGTGGTATAATTGCTGGTATCGATACCAAGATAAAGCCCCATTATTTGTCCAAACCCCGGATCACGGAACCGAGAATACCGTTAATAAAGGAAGCATCCTCCGTTGTGGCATATTTTTTTGCCAGCTCTACCGCTTCGTTGACGGAAACGCCGTTTGGCACATCGTCCATATATAAAATTTCACATACCGCCAAGCGCAGAAGCGCCAGGCTGACCTTGGACAAACGGGACAGGCGCCAGCCTTTGGCATATTTTTCAATCATGGCGTCAATTTCTTCGCGCTGCTGCGCGGTCTTTTCCGCCAAAGCAACCGCAAAGGCATCCGGGAATTGCACATCCGGGCTCAGCCCCGCCATTTCAACCATTTCGGCAACGGTCGCCTCCGGATGAAAAATCTGTTCAAATATTAAAACAAACGCCTGCTCGCGGGATTCGCGTCTTGTCATGGACATACCACCTATCTGGATTTTTTCTTGTAAAAAATGCCCCCGGCTTTTCAACCGAGGGCATGGAAAAACAGTATTATCTTATCAAAGAGCGGTACCGTCGGTTTGTATTATTATACCAAAACCTTGGCGGTAAAGCAACTGTTTTCTGTTTTTTATCAAGGGGAATTAAAATGTTATCCTCTATTGTGCATCAAAGGTATCCAGTTTCAGCGCAACGCGCAGGATCATGCGTGCGTCTGAAGAACGGATGATACCGTTTTTGTCCGTATCGGCGGCAAGCGCCTGACGGGGATTCAGCATCTCCAGCGAAAGCGCCGCACGAAGCGCCAGCCGCGCGTCCGCACTTGTCACTTTGCCGTCGCCGTTCACATCGCCAAGGGTATAGTCCGGCTCGCCGGGCGTTTCCGATGGAGTCGGCGGGGCGGATGTGATGGGCAGTGTGATATCCGCATCCGGCGCGGTCGTATGCGGCGCAGTGGACTGAGAAATCGGCTCGGTGGTGGTTACAGGGGCGGCGGATGTCGTTTCAGGATCTTGCGCGGTGGTATCGGGAGCGGGATCCGGCGCCTCGTCCACCCGTCTTGCGGTCAGCAGCGGTTCATTGTGCTCGCCAAAGGCAATGCCGTTCCAAAGCGCATCACCGCCCGCATAAACCACTCTGTCCAGATTCAAACAGAACGCCATATCCTCAACCACCCGCAGCCCGGCGGGAAGTGTAATCTGCTCCAGCTGCTCTTCTCCGCAGAACGCGGCTTTCCCGATATTATCAACGCTGTCAGGAACGGTATAAGCCGCAAGGGAAAGCCCCATGGGATATTGCAAAAGCAGGGTTTGTTCTTTATCATACAAAACACCGTAGGCATCGGTATAATAGTAAGCGTTGTCGGGCGATACGGAAATACCGTTTAAGGAAGAACAAAAGACAAACGGCGAACGACCGATTTCCACCACCGAAGCGGGAATATCCGCTTTTGTCAGGTGCGTACAGCCGCTGAACGCGGATTCGCCGATATACTGTAAGCTATTCGGCAAATACACGGCGGAAAGATTTTTGCATTCGCTGAACGCCAGCACTGCGATGGTGCGCGTGCCGTCCCGAACGGTATAGGCGCCGTCCAGCGTATCTTCCGCCGACAGCAGACAGTTCCCCAGATATAATACGCCGTCCTGCCAGTTGTCCGGAGTATCATAGAAAGCGGTATAAGTAAAGGTTGAAGCGCCGATGCTGCGAATATTATCGGACAAATCAATCTCATACAGCGCCTCGCAGAAAGAGAAGGCAGACTCGCCAATGACAGAAACAGAATCGGGAATGTCTATCGACGGCATCGAGGAACAGCCGGTAAATGCATAGTCGCCAATACTTGTCAAACTATTCGGGAGCGTAACCGTAGAAAGCTGATCGCAATGGGCAAAGGCATTTTCCGGCAGGACGGTTAAGCCATCGTCGATAACAACCGATGACAGTTGTTCGCATTCCGAAAACGCGCCGTCACCGATTTCCGCAACGGATGCCGGGATAGTCAGCGCCAGGATGCCGCTGCCGGCAAACGCGCCCGCCCCGATGGTGCGAATGGTCTCAGGCAAAATGACATCTTCGATTTCGGTATGGTTTGCGAAAACATCCGCCCCGATGCCGGTCACGGTTAATCCCTGCACCTGTGCGGGAATCTCAATCTGCCGCAGCTCATCGCCCTCATAGGCGCTTATTACCAGGCCGCCGTTGCCATCAGAGGAAAAATACAGCGTGCCCTCCTGCTGCCCGCCGGTGTTCGGATCGGTCGTCTCATCGGCAGTTGTCGGAACCGATGTGACGGGATGCGTGGATTCCACATAATCCACAGCATCGGGACGCAGGGTATACAGCGTCGGCTGACTGCGGTCAGTTACATACCAGCGCACTGCGCCGTCCGAGCAGAGAATCGGCTGGCAGTCGGAAAGGGGCGCCTGTGAGGTAACCATTCCGCTGAGAGGCGCACCATCGCCGTTTACAATCACGGATTTTAAGACCGTATTGCCGCTGGCGGTTTCTTCCCATAATACCAGAAAACGCTCGCCGCTAAGCGCCACAAGGTGGGGGTTGCCGACAGAAACAGCATCGTCATCCGCGTAATTTGTCAGCCAGTGAATCTCCGTGGCAATCAAATCTTTATCGGTAACAGTTAAAAAGATATTTCTTGTTCCGAAGGGATCGTAGCTCTCCGCGCTGCTCTGGTCAACGGAATTACCGGCTATGAGAACGGTGTTTTCTCCGAGCGCCAGACCGCCGACGGCAACGCCGGTATCGTTTGCGCCAATGCTTCCCTGAATGGCAAAGGGTAAGGTATAGGAAACCCGGGTAACGGCGCCGTTCACAAGGCAGCGGGTCAGCGCAATCGCCCTCGGATAGGCATCGCCATGGTCAACCCGATAAACATAGGTGCCGTCCGTAGCGATATACTGGTTAAATGAATGGCTGACATAGCCCGCCTGCCGCAGGTTCATGACATCGTAAAAAGAGTCCGCAACCGTCATGGTGTCTTCCTCAATCACAAAGGTCATATTCGCCTGGTGGTGCAGACCGGCTTCATCGGCATACATTTCATGGCTGGTATGAATATACAGCTTGCCGCCGGTCTCGACCATACGCGGCGTACCGGCATCAAAGGGAATATAGGTATTCGCGCCGTATATGCTGCAAGCATCGATTCTTGTCCAGTCCTCGGCATATTTTACAATGCGCAAAACCTCCGTGCTGTCGCTCTCCTGGGGATTTTCCGCACCGAAAAGCACATATCGGTAGTTTTCTCCGGCAAAATACCCGCCGAACAGCTCCAACTCACCGGCAATAGCCGTTTCGGATTGCAGCGCACCTGCCGCATCAAAAATTTCGGCGAGCAGGCTTTCACCCGTCCATTCCACCCGCTCAAAGCCGCCATCCGCACGCGCGGACAGATAGGAAGCAACCGGAACCGCCCATCGATCGGCATTGACATATTCATGGCCGGACAGATTCGATGAGGACGCGCCATGTAGAGTAATAGAAGAAAGATAGCGGTTATCCTCCGCTGCCGCTGCGATGGAAGAAGACAGCGACGACCAGCCTACGGGTATAAACAAGGACAGAAGAAAAAGCATTGCCAAAAAAGCGGCGCATGTTCGCCGTGTTGCCCTACTGCATTTTTCCATAATTTGCACACCCTATATAAAAAAATCAATGAACCTAAAAAAAGTTTCATTGATTATAGTATATAGCAGCAATAGAACCTTTGTCAATAGATATACTTTCCTTTCAAACATAATGAACATATGTCAAAAAAGGGGCTGTTGCCTTTCGCGCAGACCAAAAAGCAAAAGAATAAAGATGTGGACTGTCACACACAAATGGAAGCAGCAAACAGGCTTTTATGTGCGACAGTCTTTGTTTTGTTTTATAAGGATAAATTATATTTGCTTTTCTAAGCGTTTTTTCGCCCGCTCGCGGTACCTTTGTACAGCTTCGGGGCGAAAAAAACGCTTTCTGAATCAAAATGCAACAGCCCCGTTGGCTTATTCCGCGCTGGACTGCGCACCGATGATTTTAATATTATCGGATTTAATATCGGTATTATCCAGCACAATCTCCGTAATCTGCAAAACAGAGGTTTCATCAATGCTTTCCGGCGCAACAACGATTTGTATGGCATCGCCGTTGATAACCGCTACGCAGTCCCCGCCGATTTTTGCGCTGACCAGCGCCTCGATATCGCTTTCCAGTTTAATCGACTCCGACAGGCTGTTCAAATCGTCGTTGGCCTCCTGCACCGCCTCGGCGTCCGCGTCGGCAATATTTGCCATAACCGCCTGGATATTTCCCAGCGCCTGATCGCGGGCGGTATCCCGCTGCAAGCGAACCGCGGCAAAATAATCCTCGCTGGCATCGCCGGCATCCACCGCCTGGATATCGTCAACGGTTTCCTCTGCGTCCACCTCCGTCATCGGTTCCTGACCGGAAACCGGCGTGGTCTGCGGTTTGGTGTAATACCAGTTCACAAAAACAGCCGTTGCCAGCGCCACAACCAGAACTGCCATTATCAATTGTCTTTTTTTCATAATCTTAGTCATTTTGAGCCTCCGTTTATTCTGTTGTACTCATTTTTGCAACATATATCTTCTCTCTTCCAATGCCCAGCGCGGCGCTGATCGTTTCGGTGATTTCCCGTTTGACAGCGGCGCTGCCGCCGCCCTCACAAACCACAGCTACCCCGCGAACCTCAGGCGCTGTGGTCTTTTGTATCAAACCGGTTTCTCCGTTTGCCCCATCGATAATCAAATAGGTTTTTTCATAGGAGGATTCTGTTGTACGCTCCCCGACTGCCGATTCGCTCCTAATATCCGCCGCATAGCTTGCCTCGCCGTCAGACGCCAAAGTGAGCATCACCATACTTTTGCCGGCGCCGTCGATGGCACAAACCAGCTCGGTCAGCTGCGAGCGCATGTCTTCCTCCCATTCGGACAGCGAAACGGTATCCGCACTGCCGCCGGAGCTGTCGCTGCCGGACGGCAGCCAATTGACCATTTCCGAAAGGAAAAGCAGCACCACCCCAACGGCGCCAATTAAGAGAATCAGCCGGTTCTTTTTGCTTTTCAGCAAATCTTTCAACTGCATCATGTTTTTCGCCTTCATTCGATCATAACCTCGGGCACCAGTCCCGTCTGCTGCTGTACCAGCGCGCGAATTTCCTCGGCATTCCCCCCTGTAACAATCTCGATTCTGGTAATATTTATGACCCCGTCCTGCTCAATATGACACGCGACCGAAACTTCGGAAACAGAAAAACCGTTTTCGTCCAATAGATTTTGAATCATTTCGGCTGTTTGCTTTTCAACATAGGTACTGACCGAATCGGAAAGCTCAGCCTCTGCCTCGTACGCGAAATCGATGCTGTCATCTGCGGACAGCTCTCCGGAAAAAACGGAAACCAGCGGCATAAACAGCATCCAGACCATAAAAAAGCCCATCACCACCCGCGCCGTTTTTGCTGCGTTCCCGCGCGGCAATAAAAACCGCAGCACCGCACAGCCAACGGCGGCAATACATATGTTTTTCGCCCACAATACGATCGCTTCCATTTTTCAACCTCCCGCAAAGCGCATCACAATACCGACCGCCGCAATGAACACAAAAGCATCGAACAGCAAAAGGATATTCAGCATGACAATCACATTCGATACGCCCGAAAGATAAAAGGCAACCTGCGTCTGACCGGTCAGCGTGGCGGCCATGGAGCAGATATACAGCGCCGCCCACCATATGAGCACCTGCAGCACCGACGGCAGCGTGATGAGCACCATAACCAGAATACCCAGCGCGCCGATGGTCTGGTTGACCGCGTTCAAAGCCGCGGTAACAGATGTCAGCCCTTCACTCAGGGCACCGCCGACCACCGGAACCAGCCCGCCGACCAGAAACTTGACCCCTTTAAAGGTCAATGAATCGGCAGAGGCGGTGGCGGCACTCTTGATGGACAATACGCCGGCAAACAGCGAAGAAATGACACCGAGCACGACGGTAAAAATGCGCCGGAAAAACAGCGCAATATTTTGCAGATTAAATACGGGATTCACCGCCGCTACCACGCAGATGGCAGCATACGCACCCACAAGGGGCACAAAAAAGGTATCCACCGCCCACGAAACCGCTTCCGCCGCCCCCAAAGACGCCGCGGAAAACGAAGCGGAGAGCAGCGGTTTTCCGGACGCTGCCACAAAGGAAGCCAAAATCGGAATCAGCATGCGGGTAAAGCCGGACAGCACACGAATGGCGCTCAAGACATTGCTGACGCAATCGGACACCGGCGCTATGACCAAAAGCGAGAGCATGAGCATCAAAAGCATACCGCCGGTATCGCTGCTCTTCCCTACGGAGGGCGCGGCGGAATCCAGCAGCGCGAAGAGCAGCACCGCGCCCATAATGATGGCGCATTTTTGCATTGGCTCCGTAAGCCCGCCGGTGAAAAGCGAAAGCGCCGCCGATACGACTCGGGCGGGCGTAATATCCAGCAGCGAGGCGGGGTCGGAAATATCCAGCCCCAGTGACTCCAAGAGGGAAAGCGTTTGCTCATCCAGCGCATCAAAAGCATCCTCTATGCCGCTTTCATCATACAAGGCGTCGGTATCCGCCGCAAGTGCCGCACACGGCAGCAGACAGAAAAGGGATACACCTGTCAGGAGTACAAGCAAAATCCTTGTAAAACCATTTTTTTTCATCCTTATTTTTCCTTTTTACCCGTTTTCAAAGAGGGCGAACGCCGTCTGTATCACCGCTTTGATGACCGGCATGGCGCTGACGACCATCAGCACCTTTCCCGCAAATTCCGCCTGGGAGGCCAGCGCCGCCTCGCCGCAGTCCCGGCAGGTGTCCGAAGCGAACTGGGTCAGAATGGCAATGCCCGTTATTTTCATCAGCACGATAAAATAGTCCCGCTCCACCCCTGCCGCGTCAAAAAAATCCTGTGTAAAATTCAGCAAAGACAGCAAATCCGGCAGCAGGAACAGCAGAACCGCCACGACAGCGAACAGCTCTGAAAAAGCCGCAAATTCCGGCGTATATCTTTTGACAATCACATAGACCATGGCGGCCACCGCCGCAAACACAACCAGACGTATCATCTTTACAAATCAAAAATCGCGCGAATGTACCGGAACAATTCGCTGATATAGGGTAAAAGCATCATCAAAACAATAATCAGTCCCGCAATGGTGGTAATCATGGTATACTCCTCCCGACCGGAGCGGGTCAGAATTTGATTGATGACGGCGACAATGATTCCGATGGCGGCAATTTTGAAAATTACATCAACATCCATTCTGTTTCCTCGCTATAGAAAAAGTACGACAACCGTTACGCCGACCAGCACGGGCAGTGTTGCCGCCAGACGGGCATACCGCTCCCGGTCCTGTTTTGCGCGCGCCAGATAATCCGCAATTTTCTCCTGCATGGCGCCGCACAGGGAAATCTGACCCTCCCGGTCGGTGCCGCCGAGCCTTGCGCCGAAATGCGCCAGTACGGCGCGTTCATCCTGCGATAGCGCGTCCGCCCGTTCCAAAAATGCGTTTTGCCAGCCAAGACCAAAAACCGCCTCTTCCGTTTCGCGGAACAGCGGGTTTTCCACCCGCAAAAGCGCAAGAATGGCGTCCAGTGGTTCCAAAAAATAGTCTATGCGCAGCCGCACCGTGCGCACCGCTTCCAGCGCCGACTCAAGCTGTGATATTCGCTTTGTCATTCTGGAATTGCAAAACATCCCCACCAGCACCGATGCGCTTAAAATCAGAATGGCTGCCATCCATTTCAGCATAGAGCACCTCCCGCGTGTAATACGCCGCTTTTTCTCCGATTCCCCGAAGATGTACAAACCAGTCAAAGCTCCCGCTTGCAATCAGCCGCCGCCCGATTGGTCTGCGCAAGAGTTCTTCCCGGCTGCCGCAATGCACACTCAGCAAAAATTTGACGCCGCAATCCATGGCGGAAAGCACCGCGTCACATTCCGCATCGCCGCCCAGCTCGTCACAGACAATCAATTCCGGCGAAAACGACCGGGTAGCCATTTGGATTCCCTGCGCCTTGGGATAACCGCAGAAAACATCCAAATGCACCCCGCCGCACCCGCGCATTTCGCAGCGCTCATCCACAATCACCGTTCGGTAAAAGGTCGGCGAGGCAGACAGGCGGGCTGCCAAATCCTTTAACACCGTTGTTTTGCCGGTCATCGGCGCCCCGAAAAGCAGCACATTGTTCAGACCGGAAGTAAAGATAGATTCGTATATTTCCTGCCCGGCGCCAACAATATTTTTAGCAATACGAATATTAACAGAGCCGATGCCGCGTACGCTTTTGATTTGACCGCCATCGCGCACGGCAATACCCGCCACCCCCGCGCGTCCGCCGCCCGGAAACGAAAGAAAGCTCTGGTTGATTTCGTCCTGATGCGCGTATATGGAGCCGCCGCAAAGCGCAGAGACGACTCCCTCCACCTCAGAGGGCGTAACAACAGGCGTTTTTTCATAAGACATACAGGAATACCGTCCCTTTGCCATGGGAAAAGCAGAACCGAAGGCGCCGCAAAGCACCAGCGGCTTTCCGGCGCGCAGACGGATTTCATAGGTTTGCGCTTTCATTTCCTCCGGCAGTTCCGCCAACAGACGGCTGAGATTTTTCGGCAAATAATACAGTACATCGTTGAATTGTTTTACAGTATCCATACCGCTACTTCCTTTCCATTGCTTGTCTGATACACTATATGGATTGGCTCGGCGCGTTAGAACGAGAAAATTTTATAAAAAGGGCTTGACAAATGCTTCATAAAGGCATATAATAATAAAGCGCTTTGAACAAAAGCGGCAAACAACATATCGCGGAGTGGAGCAGTCCGGTAGCTCGTCGGGCTCATAACCCGAAGGTCGTAGGTTCAAATCCTGCCTCCGCAACCAAAGAAGCACCTGAAAATCAGGTGCTTCTCTTTTTTTGCCGCATGAAGCTACTTTTGTTTAACTGTCATTTACTCTGTTTCCTGCGCCCTGCTTGCCAACCGGTCATGTCTGTGTTATACTCGGTATATGAGGTGAGGGTATGGCTTTTGCGGGATATATCAGCGAAATTATATTTGACGGCGGTCTGGACGCGCAATCATATTTATATACGCTGCCCGTTGTACAATATTTATCCGCCCATCGGCGGCTGCGGCTGTCATCTAATGTGACTTTTTTGTCGGAGAAAACGGAACGGGCAAATCTACCCTGCTGGAAGCCATTGCCGTTGCCTATGGGTTTAACGCGGAGGGCGGTTCTATCCATTTCCGCTTTTCCACAAAAACAACCCATTCCGTTCTTTGGCAGCATTTGACGCTTGGGAAAAAAGCCTATGCAAAAGACGGCTTTTTTCTGCGGGCGGAAAGTTTATACAATGCAGCAACCTATATAGAAGAGCTTGACGAAATTCCAGCCTCTTCTCCTCCCATCCTCACAGGCTACGGGGGCGTATCCCTGCACAGCCAATCCCATGGGGAAAGTTTTCTCGCTGCCGTACACAACCGGTTTGGCGGGCATGGATTATATATTTTAGATGTAGATGAACCGGAGGCGGCGCTCTCCCCCATGCGGCAGCTTTCCCTTATGGCGGAAATACACCGGCTGGTGCAGAACGATTCGCAGCTGCTGATTGCTACCCACTCCCCCATTTTAATGGCTTTTCCCGATGCGGATATTTATTTGCTGACCGATGACGGTATACAGAAAACGACATATGAACAGACCGAACATTACCTGTTAACCAAACGCTTTTTAGAGAATCCAAACAAAATCCTGCGCCATTTATTTGAAAATAACAATGAATAACTTTTTATTTATCCGCTGAAAAACAACCTGTTCTGCCGGAGGATCGTATGAGACTGAAAGGGAAAATATCTTGGTGGTTCTATGGATGCATCCTTTTAATTGCTTTTCTTCTTGTGCCGCAGCTTATCCGTGCTGTTATAGAGCAAGAGATGGAGGCAATGCTTCTTACCTTGATTACGTTTATTTTAATAGAATCGCTGTTTATTTCCATAGCAGTACACAATTACGTGGAAATGCAGGAGCACTTTTTTGTGATTGTATTCGGCTTTATCAGGAAAAAAATACCTTATGATGATATTGTTTCTCTATCAGAAACAAACAATCCCCTGTCTTCTCTGGCCGCTTCTTTGGACAGAATCGAAATTCTTTGCAAAAATAAAACATGGACGATGATATCTGTTGTTGACAAAGAATTATTTTTGAATGAAGCAAAAAAGCGCAATCCGAATATTATTATAAAAAGAAAAAGAAGCACCTGATGCCGGGCGCTTCTTTTTTGGCTTTCTGTCAATCTTTGAGGATTGCGATATTATTGCTACAACAAAGCGGTTATTTTGCAAAATTTGCAAAAATCACAAAACAGACCTTCCGGCAGATTGCCTGAGGGTCTGTTGTATATTCTACTGAAATAATATAGGCTATCTTATTCCTCCGGGTCGGGCGCCTGGCCGTTGTGCGGGAGCCACAGGCAGTCGGTCAGCGCAAGATCGGTAAATTCTGCCCGAAAAGAGGAACCCTCCGGACCGCTCGCATAAACACCCAAAGGAACCTTTTACAAACGCCATAAATCGCTCCTTTCTCCGATTACGGACGGCAGATAAACAGACCGTATTCTTTCGGAATCGTCAGCACGCCGCCTTTTGCGGCTTGCGTCAGTTTAGCCAGCGCCTGCCGATGGTCAGCATCATATGCGCCATAACCATCGCAAATCTGCCGGTTTCATAGGGCAGATTCTGAATATCCGCTGTTTCAAAAGCAAGGTTCGGCTGCGCGCCCAGTGTTTCTTTGGCGGTGGCAACCATATTTTCAGACAAATCCGTCAGCAGCAGCCGGCAATCCGGCGGCAGCAACGCTAAGTTTTCCCGCCACATTTCGCCGCTGCCGCAGCCAAGCTCTAAAATCTCACCTGATATCGGAAAGGGAACAACCGAAAAAATCCAGTTGACAAACCCCTGAGGGTTAACGGAATATTTCTTTTGAAAGGCAATTCGGAATTGCAGATTATCCGATTTGCGGTACTGGTCGTGGACATTTTCGCTCACTTGCGGCGTTTTCATTTCTTACAGCCTCCCTGGCACCTCTCTGCCTACAGCCTAACACAAAATGCGAAAACCGGCAAGAGGGGAACCACGACCTGGCGCATGGGAAAAAGAAGCGAATCATAAAATATAAGAAACCGGTTGACTTCTATTCGGGAAACCTGTAAACTGGTAACGGCAATTTGCTGATGCCTGCCGTTACCGGACGGTGGGGCTTCCCGTTTTATTGTATTTCAGGGCGAAGAGATTTTACCATTTTTGGCAGGTACTAAGCATGGATATTTCCTTTACTTCATTTTTGCAGGATGTAATCACCAATCCGGCGCTGCTCATGACGGTGCTGCTGACGCTGGGGGTTATCTTTGTCAACGGCTGGACGGACGCACCCAACGCCATTGCCACCTGCGTTACCACCCGCTGCATGAGCATCCGCGCCGCCATATTGATGAGCGCAGTCTTCAACTTCGCGGGCGTGCTGATTATGACGCATATCAACAGCTCCGTGGCGTCCACCATCAGCAATATGGTAGACTTTGGCAATGACACCCGAAGCGCCATGATTGCCCTTTGCGCCGCCCTGTTTTCCATTGTGGTCTATAGCGTCGGCGCGTCCTATTTCGGCATTCCAACCAGCGAAAGCCACAGCCTGATAGCCGGTATTACCGGGGCTGCCATTGCCATTCAAAACGGCTTCGGCGGCGTAAACGGTGCGGAATGGGTAAAAGTGCTCTACGGGCTTGTGATGAGCCTGCTTTTGGGCTTTGCCTGCGGCTTTCTGGTATGCAAAGCGGTCAGCCTGCTATGTGTGAACATGGATCGCCGGAAAACAAACGGATTCTTTCGCGGGGCGCAGATTTTCGGTGCGGCAGCCATGAGCTTTATGCACGGGGCGCAGGACGGACAAAAATTCATCGGCGTCCTGTTTTTGGGGCTGGCCTTTTCCAAAGGGCAGAGCGATGTTTCCGGCGCAGGCATACCGGTGTGGCTGATGCTGCTGTGCAGCGTCATTATGGCGGCAGGAACGGCAGTCGGCGGCGAAAAAATCATCAAATCCGTCGGTATGGATATGGTAAAGCTGGAGCGGTACCAGGGCTTTTCCGCCGATTTGGCGGCGGCGATTTGCCTTTTGCTCTCGAGCCTGTTCGGCATACCCGTTTCCACCACCCACACCAAAACCAGTGCCATTATGGGCGTGGGCGCGGTAAGGCGCCTGTCGGCGATTAACTTTGGTGTGGTGCGGGAAATGATGCTGACCTGGATCTTCACTTTCCCGGGCTGCGGGCTGATCAGCTTTTTGATGGCAAAGCTGTTTATTTCCATATTTTGATTTCTCACTTCTTGAAAAGGAGGCACAATTGATGTCGAAAAAACAAGATTCCTTTTATTTTCAAACCTTTATGGACTGCGCAGCGGATTCCTGCAAGGCAGCCAAGCTGCTGAAAGAGATTTTCAGCCGTTTTAACGCGGCGGATCTGCCCGCGAAGCTTGAGGAAATGCACGCCATTGAGCACGCGGCGGACAAGAAAAAGCATGAACTTTTGAACCAACTGGTCAAGGCGTTTATTACCCCCATTGAGCGGGAGGATATATTGGACATTTGCCAGAATCTGGACGATATGACCGACCAAATTGAGGATGTATTGATTCGGCTGTATTACAACCGGGTCACCGCCATTCGCCCGGATGCGGAAAAAATGGTTGATGTGCTGATTGCCTGCTGCGAAGAAGTTGCCAAAATGATGGCTGCGTTCCCCGATTTTAAAAAATCGAAGAGCATCCATGACCACATTGTGCGTATCAATACGCTGGAGGAAGAGGCAGACAAGCTGTATATTTCCGGCATGTACCGGCTGCACGGCGAAGGACGAGAGCCGTTCGAGGTAATCGCCTGGCGGGAAATTTACTCTGAACTGGAAAAATGTATGGACACCTGCGAGCATGTAGCGGACACGGTGGAAAGTGCCATTATGAAAAATACATAAAGTTAGATTTTCCATTACACGCTCTGTCCAAAAAGCGGCAGAGCTTTTTTGTGCTCCGCCGCCGGTTTGTCTTATGATATTGTTTTGATAAAGCAAATAATACGGCTCGCTTCCGTGAAACCGGCAGCTGTATGAAACAGCCGGCTGGTATCGTTTTCGATACGGCAGTCGCTGGCAAACTCCCGGCAGCCCTCGGACGCTGCCCACTGCTCGCAGGAAGCCGCCAGCGCCTTTGCGATTCCTCGGCGGCGATAAGCCTCTTCCACAAAAACACCCTCTAAATAACCGACCGGGCTTGTTTCGCTGCCCTCAACATAATCGTGCCTTAGGCTCACCTCGGCAAAGCCGACCGGCGCGCCGTCCGCTTCCGCCAGGAAAAATGCTTCGCCGTCGCCGAAGCGTTCGGCAATATCCTGTTCCACCTCGTCCCGCGCACATCCGCTCCAAAGCCGCAAGGCCATCGAAGATATGGCGGGAATATCACCCCGCTGCGCCTGTCGTATTTTCATAGGCAGATCCTCCTTTTTCCGTTAAAAAGCAAAAATTTACATTTTCTTCCCTTATAAGGCTTGAGTTATCGGATAATTTGCAATATAATAGAATATAAATATGTTAAGATATGGAAGTGCGTCTGATGGCAGAAAAGCGTAAAAACCCGCACCGCTACCGCGAAGCAAAACCCCTGGCGAATAAGGGATGGGCGAAATTTTTCTTTTATCTTGACCAGCTCACCTGGGGGCTTACCGTTAATTTGGTTGGCGCCGTTGTTTTTTTGATTTGCAAAATAGCCGGATGCCGCAGCGAGCGGTTCTGCCACGCGGTTATTGTGTACTCAAATAAGAAAAACTTCGGCGGGCTTTCGTTGGGGCTGTTTATTTTTATGAACGCGAAAGAAGATCAGCCCTGGAAAGACGACACCCAGATCCACGAATACGGTCACACGATTCAATGCCTGCTTTTGGGACCGCTGTACTGGCTCGTTGTGGCGCTGCCCTCGGCCATCTGGTGCAATTTTTTTGCCGGTTACCGCAAAAAACACCATATCTCTTATTATAAACTCTATTGTGAAAGCTGGGCGAACAAATGGGGGGAAAAGTGGAGCGGCAAAAAACAGTCCTTCCACCTGCCCACCGTAAAAGCCACCCGCAAAATCTGATTACGGATTCACCACATTCTGCGGGTGCCCCTCGCAAAAGGCACGGATGTTATCGGTAAAAATATCCATCAGCCGCTGCCGCGTTTCTTTGGATGCCCAGGCAATATGCGGGGTAATCAGGCAGTTTTTTGCCGTAAACAGCGGATTATCCGCTTCCGGCGGCTCTTTGCCTAAAACATCCAAGCCCGCGCCTGCGATTTGCCCCTGATTCAGTGCGCTTGCCAGCGCAGCTTCATCGACGACCGGACCACGGGATGTGTTAATCAAAAATGCGTTCGGCTTCATTTTGGAAAGGAATCCGGCATTGACCAGCCCCTCGGTTTCGGGCGTCAGCGGACAATGGAGAGATACAAAGTCGCTCTCCTGCAAAAGCGTATCCAACGCGCAGAACTGTACCTGACCGTCGGTGCCCTGGGTATGGGAACGGGATGTGGCCAGAACGCGCATACCGAACGCCAGCGCAATCCGTGCCACCGCTTTCCCGATGCTGCCGTAGCCCACAAGACCGATGGTTTTGCCCTCAATGTCCGTCAAAGGGGTCAAGGTATAGCAAAAATCCCTGCTAGCCGCCCAGTCCCCTGCCAGAACAGACCGGCTGTGCCGCTCAACCTGACGGCAATGCGCCAGAATAAACGCGAACACCAGCTGCGCCACCGATTCGGTAGAATAGGCCGGGATATTGGACACCGGAATCCCGTGTTCCTTTGCCCAGGCGCAGTCCACCACATTATAGCCGGTGGACAGCAGCGCAATCATTTTAAGGCCTGGCAAAAGGGCAAGCGTATCTTTCGTCAGCGGGGTTTTATTGGTCACCAGAATATCCGCGCCCTGCGCACGCTCCAAAATTTTTTCCGCCGGTGTGCGGTCATAAACCGTGACCTCGCCAAAGGCGCGCACGCCGTCCCAGGACAAATCGCCGGGATTTTCCGCATAACCGTCTAAGATAACAATTTTCATAGGTATCGCCTCTTTATCTTGTTTTGATGGATATAAATACAGTATAGCACAAGTTTCCCATGGGAACAATAGAGCAAAAGCATGAAAGGAGCAGGTTTTTGAGCCGGCAAGCACGCAATAAAAAAAGAGCGCAGTCGCATGCGATCAATACGGCAGGCGTTCTTCTGCTTGCCGCAGCCGCTGCGCTGATTGTTTGGAGCCTGTTATTGCGGACAGGGACATTGCAGCTTCGCTATGCCGAGCTGCAAAACAAAATGTATGAGTTTCAGCTTTCCGTAGCTTCGCTGAATGATAAATGGCTGATATTTCTTATCATAGAGCTGTTATTTCTCGCCAAAAGCATTTTACCGCTGCCGGTTTCGCTGATGTTCGTTATCTCCGGTATGGTTTTTCCCTATAGCTATGCCGTATTGATAAACGCGGTGGGGATGCTGTTGCTGATGACAGTAAAATATCTGTGGGGCTACCGGTTCGGCGCAGGCAAATTTGAAAAAAAGCTATTGAGCTATCGGGTTGTGCAAACGGTGTTCAACAAAAAATACGGCAAAGGGCTGACCCTGTTTTTGGGGCGGTTGATTCCCTGGACGCCCATTAACAAAACCAGCCAGCTTTACGGCGCATTGAAATACCCGTTTGATAAATATATCTATATTTCCATCATTGCCTTAACGCCGAAGCTGCTCATATACAGCGTGATTGGTCGGAATGTATACGACCCGTTTTCCACCAAATTTTTGGCACCGCTCACTGCAATTTTTGCCATCTCCGGTATTTCGCTGCTGGTTCTCAACCGGCTGTTTATCAATACCGATGAGGAAGCAAGTGAAAATAAAAAGATAACTGTTTGAAAGGAATTGTAAGTATGACTGCAACCATCCAGGAAAAAATGAACGCCGGCGCTTATGACAAAAGCATGGCGAAGCTGTACGCCCAGGAAAACGCCCTTGAAGCCCAGCGGGCGCGCTACCTGTCGCTGGCAGAGGATTTCGCCGATTTGTACGGCGCAAACGATAATCTGCGGTTTTTCTCCGCCCCCGGCAGAACGGAAGTGGGCGGCAACCACACCGACCATAACCACGGCAAGGTGCTGGCGGCCTCTATCAATCTGGACGCCATTGCCGCCGTCGCCGCTACCGGCAATAACATCATTCGCGTCAAGTCCCGCGGCTATGCGAAAATGGATGTGGTCAATTTGGCTACGCTGTCGCCGGTTGCCGAGGAAACCGACCATTCCGCCGCGCTGATTCGCGGCGTTGCGGCGCGTTTTCAGCAGCTCGGGTATCAAATCGGCGGGTTTGACGCAGCTACCACCTCGGACGTACTCTCCGGCTCGGGGCTTTCCTCCTCCGCCGCCTTTGAAGTATTGATTGGCACCATTCTCAACTACCTGTATAACGACGGAAAAGTATCGCCGGTGGAAATTGCCCAGATTGCCCAGTACGCGGAAAACGAATTTTTCGGCAAGCCCTGCGGGCTGATGGATCAAATGGCCTGTTCGGTGGGCAGCTTTGTAAAAATTGACTTTGCCGACCCGGCAAAGCCTGTGATTGAGCCGGTGATGTTTGACTTTGCTTCCTGCGGACACAGCCTTTGCATTGTTGACACCCGCGCCAGCCATGCGGATTTAACAGACGAGTATGCCGCCATTCGCAGCGAAATGGAAGCGGTCGCCGCCTTTTTCGGCAAATCCTGCCTGCGGGAAGTGGACAAAGAAGAGGTGTATGCCCATATCAATGAATTGCGGCAGAGACTCGGCGAGCGGGCGGTTCTGCGCGCCATGCACTTCTACGCGGATAACGCCCGGGTTGACCGGGAGGCTGACGCGCTGGCAAAGGGCGACTTTGAAACCTTTAAGAGCTGCGTGATTGAAAGCGGCTATTCCTCGTATATGTATAACCAGAATGTATTTGCGCCAAAGAAACCGTCAGACCAGCCGGTTTCGCTGGCGCTGGCGGTCAGCGAATCCATTTTGCAGGGCAAGGGCGCCTGGCGTGTACACGGCGGCGGTTTTGCCGGAACCATACAGGCGTTTGTTCCCAACGCCCTGGTTGCCGAATATAAAAAGAAAATGGAAGCTATCTTCGGCGAAGGTGCCTGCTATATCCTCTCCATTCGTCCGGTGGGCGGCGTGGAAGTTGTTGCCGAACAGTAAGGGACGGTATATTCCCATCTATTTTACATAAACTGAATCATCATTGTCGAAAAGAGGGATTCCATTGTTATCGGATCATATTGGCGGTCTGTTTCCATCCGGCGGCGCTCATACGGAAATACGGGCGCAGAATACCGAGTCGGTTAAAATTTCCGTGGTGGGCGGCAACCTTGTCGCCAATGCCGCCAGCGAAACCGGCGGCGTTTGTGCCCGGGTTTATCAAAACGGCAGCTGGGGCTTTGCCGCCTGCGCCGATTATGACGAAGCCGGTGTGAAAGCGGTTTTACGGGAAGCGGCACAGAACAGTTTATTTTTAGATAAAAAGCTGCAAAAGGGCAAGCAGCCCCTGCCGCTGAGTACTCCCTATCAGGCGGCAGAGCCTGCCCCATCGCCCGTCATACCGCGCAAAATGTATATTGATTTTGCCATGGAGCTGGACGATTATTTGGCGAAAACCTATCCGAAGCTTACGGGCAGGCGCGTTGTTATCACCAGCGAAAAATTTGAAAAGCTGCTGTACGCCACCAACGGCACAAAGGCGTATACTGTCGCACCCAGAGTGTATGTATATGTGTTTTTATCCGCCGAGACAAAAGACGGGGAAACGCTGGAGCTGTTTGAGGTGTTGGACGGCGGGCACGGGTATTTCCCCGATTACTTTACCGCGCCGTCAAAATACTATGAAATCATTGAAAAGCTGTATCAGGAGCTGATGGACAAGACCGAGGGCATCTTCCCCGAAGCGGGTACGGCCGATGTGATACTGGCGCCCTCCCTTTCGGGCATGCTGGCGCATGAAGCGGTCGGTCATACCGTAGAAGCGGATATGGTCACCGGCGGTTCTGTCGCCGGGCATTGCCTTGGCAAGGAAGTTGCCTCGCCGCTGGTCAATATGGTGGATTTTGCCCATACTGCCCTGGGGCAGAGCACGCCGCTGCCCATTTTTGTGGACGACGAAGGCACCCTGTGTGAGGACGAAGTATTGATTCGTGACGGCGTTCTGGTGGGGTATATGAACAACCTCGAATCTTCTGTTCGCTATGAGATGAAGCCGAGGGGCAACGCCCGCGCCTTTGCTTTTTCCGATGAGCCGCTGATTCGTATGCGCAACACGGCGATTCTGCCCGGCAAAGACAAGCTGGAAGATATGATTGCCTCCATCGACAACGGGTACTATTTGACCCGCACCGGCAACGGACAGGCCGACACCACCGGCGAGTTTATGTTCGGCATCAATATGGGCTATGAAATTAAAAACGGCAAGCTCGGCAGAGCGCTCCGAGACACCACCATTTCCGGTGTGGCGTTCGATATGCTGAAAACCGTTTCCATGCTTTCGGATGATTTGGTTTGGGAATCCTCCGGCTATTGCGGCAAAAAGCAGCCCATGCCCGTTGGCATCGGCGGTCCTGCCGTCAAGTGCAGGGTTTCCATCGGCGGACAGTAAAGGAGGACAGGACGATGAAAGCATTAAAAGACATTGCCTCCTACGCCCTGCAGGCGCTGGAAAACGCGGGCGCGGATCAGGCGCAGTGCGTGGTTGCCCATGGCAAGACCCGTGAATTTACCATAGACGGCGGAGAAATCAACTTAATTCGTACGCTGTTTGAAAATCAGGTTTCTCTGAAAGCCATTAAGGACGGCAAAAAAGGAACTATTACCATCAATAAATTCGGCAAAGCGGACATCGACAAGGCGGCCAGGGACTGTATGGATGCCGCCGAGGCAGGCGTTCGGGATGAGGCGGTCTGCATCGCCGAGCTGACAGAGAATGCCGACTTCCGCACTGGCGCAGAAAAAGAGGACATGGACGGCCTTTACGACCGGATTGCGGAATATTTACAGACCGTGAAAAGCGACTATCCGAAAATTATCCTCGAGCAGGTGATTGCCGAATATTCCGAAGCGGATCAGGTGTTTATGAACACCAACGGGGTTTGCCATACCACCCACCACGGCGGGTATTACTTTAACACCATGTTCTCCGCCCACGAGGGCGAAAACGCCACCTCGTTCAATTACTGCGACGCCCAGTTCAACGACCTTACGCTGCCGATTATCGAGCGGGGCATGCAGCGGGAGCTGTACGAGCGCAGCCAGATGGAGCTTGACGCCGAAAGGCTGCCGGAAAAATTCACCGGCAAAATTCTGGTGGCGCCCATCTGCTTAGGGGATTTTATCAGCATGGCGCTGGGGAACTTTATCTCCGATACCTCCCTGATTGACGGCACCAGCCCCTGGAAAAATGCCCTTGGGCAAAAGGTGGCAAGCGAAAAGCTGACCATTTCCATGTCTCCGCTGGATGCGCGCATGGCGGGCGGCGAGCGTATTTCCGGCGACGGGTATGTCAGCGAAAACTATGATATTATCAAAGACGGCGTATTAAAGGATTTCGGTCTTTCGGAGTATGCGGCGAAAAAAACCGGCAACCGGCGCGGCAAGAACACCAGCAGCTGTATGGTCATAAAGAACGGCGATACGCCGCTCCAGCAGATGATTCAGGGTATCGACAAGGGGCTTCTGGTCTACCGGTTCTCCGGCGGTCAGCCTGCGGTGAACGGCGATTTTTCCGGCGTTGCCAAAAACAGCTTTTATATTGAAGACGGCAAGATCAAGCACGCCGTGACCGAAACCATGATCAGCGGCAATCTGGCGTCCATGCTCCGGGAGGTTGTCTCCCTCTCCCAGGAAACCGTAGAGGACGGCAGCTCTTCCCTGCCCTACGCCCTGTTTGACGGTATTACGGTTTCCTGCTAACAGGCAATAAAAAGGAACAGCGGTAAGGTCAATGCGCCTTACCGCTGTTTTTTGATACAAAAAATTGGTATTTTTCGGCTTACTCGCAGTCTGCCGCCGCTTTTTGGGCGGGAAGCCAGCTTTGATAGCGGGCGAGGAAATCATCAAAGCATGCCATGTCCTCGGCGGTGGGATTTACCGTCTCTTTCTTTGCGTTAGCAAAGACATGAGCATCCAGATACGCGGAAAGGGATTCCCCCTCTTTGCGCATGGCGGCGAAGCCTGCCAGCACCGCAATGCCCCAGGGACCGCCCTCACCGGCGGTTTCCATGATGGTGACCGGCGTTTTCAGCGCCGCCGCCGTGAAGCGCGCGCCGGTTTCCTTGGTTTTATAATACCCGCCGTGCCCGGCAATGGCGGAAAGGGACACGCCCTCTGAATAGAGGATATTCATGCCGATACGCAAAGTCGCAAGGCAGGAAAACAGCTGGGTTTTCATAAAATTCGGCAGGGTGAAGCGGCTGTTCTGCTCCCGGAGGAACATCGGTTTGCCGCGCGTCAGACCGGTAATGCTCTCGCCGGACAGATAGTTATAATTCATCAGACCGCCGCACTGCTCGTCCCCATCAAAAGAGGCGAGCAGGAGCGTATCGTAAAGCGCTGCCTTTTTCGGGGAAACGCCGAACCGCTCCAGCACCTCGGCGAACAGACGCATCCAGCCGTCCAAATCGCCGGTGCAGTTATTGCAGTGCACCATGGCGACGGGCTTGCCGTCGGGGGTGGTGACCATATCAATTTCCGGATAATAGCGGGAAAGCTCCTTTTCCAGCACCGCCATGGCGAAAATACTGGTACCGGCGCTGACATTGCCGGTATTGACCGCAACGCTGTTGGTGGCAACCATGCCCGTGCCCGCGTCCCCTTCGGGCGGGCAGAGCGGCACACCGCTCTGAAAATCGCCGGTCGGGTCGAGAAGCAAAGCGCCCTCGGCGGTTAACGTGCCTGCCGCGTCCCCGGCAAACAGCACCCGGGGCAGGATATCCTGTAAACGCCAGGGGAAGCTTTTATCGACAATCAGCTCTTCAAAGGACTGCATAAACTGTTTGTTGTAATCCCCTGTGGCGCTGTCAATGGGGAACATTCCGCTGGCATCGCCCACCCCTAAGACCTTTTCGCCGGTCAAAAGGAAATGGATATACCCCGCAAGGGTGGTCATATAGGCAATCTCGGGCACATATTGTTCGCCGTTTAAGATGGCCTGATACAGATGGGCAATGCTCCAGCGTTCGGGGATATTAAACCGGAACCGCTCGGAAAGCGCCGCTGCCGCTTCGCCGGTGATGGTATTGCGCCAGGTGCGGAACGGGGTCAGCAAATTCCCGTCTTTGTCAAAAACCAAAAACCCGTGCATCATGGCGGATACGCCCATACTTTTTACGGATTTTAAGGATGCGCCGTAAGTTTCCTGCACATTCTTTTTCAAATCGGCAAAGCACTGCTGTAACCCCTGGTGAATCTCATCGAGCGAATAGGTCCAAACGCCGTCAATCAGGCTGTTTTCCCAATCAAAGCTGCCCGAAGCAATGGGCTGATGGGCAAGGTCGGTCAGCACCGCTTTGATACGGGTGGAACCAAACTCAATCCCTAAAAAGGTATCCCCTGCTCCAATGGCAGAAGCAATTTGCTCTTTTTGCATGGTCATCCCTCACATATTTGCTTAGAATTTACCGCTCTATTTTAGCATAATTTGCCGAGGGCGTCAATTGCTTTTTCGCAAGAAAACAGAACCAGCGTATGATTCAACTTAAAAATCACGCACGAATAATAAATTCCAAAGCACCTCAACACCAGCTACCATAATGCCAACGATCGTATTGAACGGTGCTAAAAAATCTTTTGAACCGCGTGGGTGCCAGTCATCACTGGGGCCGATTTGCTTGGCAAGATACCAATCACCAATCAAATGCCGGTAATGCCCGGGATTTGCGAAAAAAGAGTTGCACCACGCATCGTAAAGCTCATTGCAAATATGTGGTTCGCTGCCGGGGGAAACATAGGACAAACCGCTCCCGCAATATTCCCAGGTGTCACCGGGGGTCATAAAGCCAAACCAAAATAACACTTCTGTTGCATCCAAACAAATATATGTCAGGGGCAGTTTTTTTGGCGCAAATTCAAGATAGTAATTTTTGTGTTTTCGCATACGCTGGCTGATGGAAGCAAGCGCTTGCGTTACCTCAGGATCGTCAATCGTACAGCTGTATTCGTTTGTCACGTTCGCTCTGGTCGAAGAAATTTTAATATCCGTAAAAGGTTCATCAAAAGAAATCCCCAGGCGCTCCGACGGCAATACACAATCCGGCGGTATTTCCGCTGTCAGCAACGCGATATAATTCTCGTAGTTATCAAGAAAATACGAAGAACAGAGGGAAATCTCCTTTCGCAAGCGCAAATAATCGCGGAAACGGAAGTATTCATATGTAATATTTGAATATGCAATATGACAATAAGAGAGAACCAGTATGACCGCAATGGCAGGCAGCAGCCATTTTTTCATTGCTTTTTTCACTTTCATTGCGTATTCACCTCTATCAGATAATCAAACTTTTTCGTTCAAATTTCAAATGAAATATCCTGGTTCACCGAGGGCGTCAATTGCTGATTTTTGATATGGCAGTAGAGATTCCTGTAAACAGCAGGTCAAAGGGAAGAATAACGACCCAAAACAGCACCTGTGCGCAATCGCCGTGAAAATATGTCCATGTCCAACGCCTGTCATCAAACTGTTTTACCCAATGCCAACCGTCCACAAAGCCCAGCGTTCCGCCGCCCTCCCCATGATATAAGTGCGGGCGCGCTCCGTCCGTCACAAGAGAGAAACCACTGCCCCGGTTATAGAATGGTCTTTCCATGTCCCACCCATAAGGATAGCCAAACCAGAACATCACTTCCGTCTCGTCCACCATGACCATATTCAGCGCCGGTGAACGCGGTTTATCCGTAAGGATTGCCAGCATAACATATTGATGTGCCAACATCCGCTCGTTGATTGCCCGAAGCGCCGCTGTTATGTCAGGATCGGCAATCGCAATGCTGTTTTCCTGCGCCGCGCCGGGCTCTACAGAAAACGACTGAAAATCGGAATCGCAATATAGTGTCAGTCCGCCGTTTCCCGACATCGCACCGGCAAGACCATTCGCCTTTTCGTCATAAACTCGACGAAAATATGCAGCGCTATGTTGTAGCTCCGAACGCACCGCAAAATAATCGCTTATGTGTAAATATTGATAGGTAGCATTATGAACCCCAACGAAAAAATCTGCAAGAATGCTCAACATGATAATACCAAAGCAAACCGCCAATATGGTTTTCATCACCCGTTTTGCTTTGTGTCTATGCGGTTTTTTCTTACCATCCGTTGGCAAATTCTGCGGCAAGGGGGTGCTTTCGTGCTTATTCATCATCTATCACCTTTCCTGAACTGTAGAAGCAATTGCCTGCAAAATGGCGGATTCCGAAATACCTTACAATGGTATCGTATCAGAAAAAAACAGACGAGGCAAGCAAAATACGGTTTTTTAATTTATTTGTATGAAATTTGTAATACTTTTGACATTTCTACAAAAAAGGGACGGAAGCCGCAGCTTCCGTCCCCGTAATGAGAGAAAATAATTTTGAATTCTGATAATAGCGATTTATTCAAGCTCCGGCACCAACAGGCCATAGCCGCCGTCGCTGCGGCTGTAGACCACCGAGACCAGGTCGGTCTGCTCGTCAAGGAACATATAGAAATGGTGACCGAGCATATTCATCTGCAAAATGGCTTCGTCTACAGACTGGGGCTTGAGGATGATATTCTTGGTGCGGACGATTTCGTAATCAGATTCCTCCTCCACCAAATCATCGCCGAAGGTGAAATTGTCCAGCGCGCCCTGGCGGAGTTTCTTTTCGACCTTGGTCTTGTTTTTGCGGATTTTACGAATCAGGGAATCCACACAGGCGTCCAGCGCGTCGTTCATGTCAGCGCTGCGCTCCTGGGCGCGAACAATCAGCCCATTGCTGTTGACGGTAATTTCAACCGCAGCCATTGTTTTTTCTATTGTAACGGTAATTTTGGCGCTTGCCTCATCGTCAAAAAAGCGGTCAATTTTGGCGAGTTTCTTTTCTGCTCTTTCCTTAAAAGAATCTCTCGGGTTGCATTTTCTGCCGATAATTGTGATGTTCATAGTTACATCTCCTTCTGCGGTATTGAATAAGAAAAAGGCAGGGCACGGCTGTTACCGCCCTACCCTGCCGCTTCTGTTCTCTTATTCTATGTCAAGTATACCATAGACCCTGTAAAAAGTAAATCATTTTTTATAAACTTTTACAAAATTTCAGCGGTTTATTCATCAACACATGCACAGGTATGCCAAAAAATGAGCTTACGGCGTATCTGCGAAATAGATGGGGTTGGAAACTGCGGTAAACAGATTGCCGCCGCCGATGGGCAAAACCGCCTTGAGATAAGCAAATTTCTCTTTTTTGCTCACAGTCACCGTGGCGCGACCGTTTTGCAAATCCAGCGTGCGCACGCCACGGGCGGTGACCATTTGCAGAAGCTGCCCTTTCGGCAGCCGGGCGCGCACCAGAAGCTCTGCTGAACGGGTAACCGATATGGTATCGCCCATCATCTGCTCGCCATAGGACAGATGAAGCTTTGCGCCTTTTACGCCGGAGGTAATATAGGAATGCCCCTTGGCGAGCGCTTCAAGCAGCGCTTCCGCTGCGGGGGAATTGCTGTAAACAGCGGTGAGAGGGTGTCCCAGCTGCACGGGAAAATTCCCCTTGTGATAATCACTTCCGGCAACAATCGGAATTTTTCTGCCCCCAGAGAGCAGCTCCGTCCACCACGCCAGCGCTTTCCGGTTGGCGGGGCGCATCGGTCCGTTCCAAATTTCCATCCAGTCAAAGGCGGTATCGTCCTGCCAAAGATAGGGACAGACGCTGCATTTTGGGTGGTTGACAGAAACATACGCGCCCAATTCCTTTGCACGGGAAAGGAGCTGACGCATCTCCTCGGCGGTATTCGCGATAAATCCATTGTCAAAGGGTGCCCTCGCGCCGAAAAGATTCATATGCCCTTTATAATGGGTCCATTCCACAGCGGGAATGAAGGTAAAATCCGATATGCGGGGCAGATGGAAATTTTCGGAATAATTGTTGTGGTCGGCCAGGGCAATAAAGTCGAGCCCCGCGTCCATTGCCTTTTGCGCAAGCTGCCAGGCGCTGTATTTGCCGTCGGATGCCTCGGAATGCACATGCAAATCCCCGAAATAGAACCGGCTTTGCCTTTCTTCCAATTCGATGGTATAGACCACATCCGTATACAAGCCGTTGATTTTATACGCGCCGATTAAAATCTGCCACTGCCCCGGTTGAATCGGTTCGGAAAAATATCCTTTTTCCGAGCTGTATTCCCCCACACTGACCGACTCTTTCGCGCTGCCGCTCCAGCCGAGAAAACGCCCGGCGGTATCTTGAAGCCCCAAATCAATGATATTTGCTGTTTTTCTGTGTCCGGTCAGACCTTGCGTGATTTTATCGTAGCGATAGCTGACGGTCAGCTTTACAATCCCCTCCGGAACGGAAAAGGGGATGGCATAATAAGTGCCCTCCCTTTGCTTTTCCACCCGATGCCGAATCTCAATCCTTTTCATGTTCCTTCTCCAAGATGTATTGAATAAAGCGATGAATCTGTTTATCCCAAAACGCCCATTCATGCCCGCCGGGTTCTGTTATATAGGTGAGCGGCACGCCGAGCGCTTCCGCTTTTTGGCGAAACAGTTCGTTCGTAATCAGCAAATCATCCTGCAAACCGCAGGCGGCATAGATAGGGATAGGGGTGCGGACAGCGTTAGGCAGCAGCGCCGCCGGATTGAAAGGCGACGCGGCGGGGTCATCGAGCGCCTGCGCAAGAAAAGGAAATTCCTCCTGGCGTTCCGTGTTCCAAATCAGCGCCATCGGCGTTAAATCCAAAATACCCGAAAAGCTGCCCACTGCCGCATATCGCTCCGGATAAGTCAGCGCAATGCGCATGGCGCCGAAACCGCCCATGGAAAGCCCGGCGATGAAGTTTTGCTCCCGCTCACGGGAGAGCCCAAAGACCAGAGAAAGATATTCGGGCAGTTCCTCAGCGATATAGGTAAAATAGTTTTGCCCCAATACATGGTCGCAGTACATACTCCGGTTCACCGAGGGCATCACAACCACCAAATCGTTTTCCATGGCATACCGGTCGATATTGGAGTAACGCAGCCATGCCGTGCCGTCATCCGACAGACCGTGCAGCAGCCACAACACCTTTTTCTTGGACAAAGCCTCCCCATGGATACGCACCGAATCCGGAAAAGAAACCGTAACCAGCGTATTCATTTTCAGCTCTTTGGAGGTGAAATCAATACTTGCGACAGCCATTCTTATTCCTCCTCTGCCTCTTTCTGCGCAGGCGCGACCGTTTCTTTCTCCGCCGGCTGTTTGGAACCGTCATCCTTAAATTTCAGCCAGAAAGAGAATAAGAAGCCGACAAACAGCAGCAATGCCGGAAACAGCACCATTAAAAAGCGGGAAGCATCGTCGGGACGCGGACCCGGCTCGTTACCGTCGACAAAGCCATAGAGCTTATCCACAATAAAGTAACCGGCAGAAACAAACAGACCATAAAGTTTATTCATAACGCCCAAAAGGCTGGAGTAGATGCCCTCGCGCCGCAGACCGTATTTTTGCGTATCCTCATCCAAAATGCGGGCGGAGACCAAATCCATTGTCGCCTGTACGCCGCCGGTGGCAAAGCCCAGCACAACCAGCAGCGGAACGGCTGTTGCCAGCGAGGAAGTAAAATACAGCGGCAGTACCAGAAAAGCAATCAGCCCGAATGCCAGCCGCCAGGCGCGCATGACCGAGAGCTTACCGATAATTTTAATCCACACCGGAATAAAAATAATCGCACTGCCGATGGCGGCGCCCAACAGAATGGTAGCGCTCAATCCATCCTCCCGACCGAGATAATATTTGACATAAAACGGCACGCCCGCCTGTACCAGCGCCAGCGCCGCGCCGAAGCAGCAGTTGGTCATACCGTATTTCCAGAATTTCGGATTGGTCAGCACCGCCTTGATGCTGCCAAGGAAAGGCGGCTTCGGCTGATCCATCAGCGACAAATCCTCTTTGGCACTGAACGCCATGAACCAGATAACCACAATCGCAAGAATCCCGTAGACAATAGCGGTATTGCCGAAGCCGAGCTTTTCGGCGACAACCGGCGTTAAGGCAATGCTGACAACCATGGCCGTCAGCTGAAAAATCTGACGCATGGCGTTCGTTTTTGCCCGCTCTTTTTCATCGCGGAACAGCTCCGGAAACAGGGCGCCGTAGTTGGTGCTGATCATCGAATCCAGCGTACCGGTCAGCATATACATCAGCATCACATAAGAAAACGGCGACCCGGCGGCAATGGACGCGGGCGGGTTAAAAAACAAAATATAGCAGATTACCAGAAGCGGCGTGGCAATCACCAGCCAGGGACGGCGGCGGCCGTACCGGGTACGGGTACGGTCAGACAAAAAGCCGTAAATCGGATTGTCGATGGCATCTAAAAAGGTATACGCCGCCGTAATGATGCCGAACTGACTGAAGGTAATCACACTCAGCTGATCCACATAAAAGACCGTGGCAAAGGTTTTGAACATATTGATGGGGATGGATGTACCGAACATACCGAACGCGTAAAGAAACGGATTGGTCTTTCGCTGCCCGGATTGCTTCGCCTTTTTCATACAAGCACACTCCTTTTTGGGAAAAATGATGAACCGCATTTCTATTTTTTATTCTATTCCTTTCCGGCGGAAAATGCTTGTGATTATTTAAGACTTTCATGTGATTTTTTTAAATTTGATAGGTTTTTGACAAAATAATAAAAGTCTGCTATACTAAATGCAAAGCAGACGGCAAAACACATTCCATGGGGTGATTTATTGGAACTGAATAAAATTCAAAAGATATATCATGAAAATTCTATTTTATTGGTCAAAGAAACCCATAGCAAGGCTTTGCGGGAGCGGGGACTTTCCTTTCACTGGTGGCGCGCTGAGCCGACCAGCCTGCACGCGCACAATTTTTATGAATTTTTTATTGTGGTGCGCGGTGCGGTGCTGCATGAATGGAACGGCACAAAAACGGAGCTGCCCCAAAACAGCCTGCACTTACTGCGACCGGGAGATGTGCACCAAATCACGCCCCTGTCCGGCGACGACTGCACCCATATGAATATTACCATGAGCATTGCGCGTTTTCGTGCGCTGTGTCTTGGCATGGGATTAAAAGAGGCGGATTTCTGCCGGGAGCAGTGCTATCGCACCGTGCTGCCGACGGAGGATATGACCTTTTTAATGAAACGGGCGGAGCGTATCAATTTGCTTTTGCACGAAGGCAAGCGTGCGGATACCCTGATAGCGGAGCTGGCTGTCTATGCGCTCGCAGCCTTATCCCCGCAGACTGCGCTTTCGGAAAACAGTCAGCCGCTTTGGTTTACCCGTATTTTAGAGCGGCTGCATACGCCGGATTACCTCTCCTGTACAGCGGCAGATGTCTATGCGCTCAGCAATTTTTCCGCACCGGTTATCATTGACGCCTTTCGCAAATATACCGGCAAAACGGTTTCGGAATATCTGCGGGATATTAAAATGCATTATGCCTGTCAGGCGTTGCGCAATACGGATATTTCCACGTTGGAGCTTTCCAATCTGCTCGGCTACGCCAGCTTGAGCCATTTCAGCCGTATTTTTCGCGAATATACCGGCCTGCCGCCGGCAGAATACCGCAAACAGGGCAGCAAGGATACGCCTTCCGGCTGATGAAAAAAGAAGCCCGCCGAAACGGACTTCCTGTTTATTGATTGTTCTCACTCCACAGAAGACAGCGGAATCATTTGCCTTTGGAGAATCTGCCGGTTCTGGTCAACAAAATATACCGTTGCCGACTTTTCATGCAGCACCAGCTGGGCGCAGGCATATGCCTCCCTTGCCCCGGGCCTGCCGCCGATTAAAATCGGGCAATCCAGCCCTCTGGTGTTGCGCGGGCTTTCATTGGGAAGCACGGTCAATTCATGATAATGTCCGCCGAAGAACAGCTCCGGCTTTACGCGCTCGTTCAGCAGCCGGCACCAGTGGTCATAACGCTCGTTTTCAATATCAAAGGGGGCTTCCTCTCCCTTGCAGGGCTCGGTATTTCGGATAGAAAACGGCATATGCGCCACCACAAACCGGCGCATTTCCTCCGGATGGAACACGGCAGGGTCGGTAACCGCCTCAAGAAAATCGGTTTCCTCTCTTCGGAACGGCTCACAGGCAACTGAGCCGCTGTATTCCGGGTGGGAATCCCGCTTATCCTCGCCGCAGTCCATCACAAGGAACCACAACCTGCCCAGTCGGACGGGATAATAGGTTTTGCCGTTTGCCGTCGGCCAGAGCCGGTGCAGCTGCTGGGCGGCTGTTCCCCGCAAATCGTGATTACCCCGGCTGATAATAACCGGTATTTCACCGCCGGTAATATCCGAGGCGATTTGATAGGGCAGCAAAATCTGGTCAACGGTGCCGCTGAAATCCTGAATATCGCCGTTCAAAAGCAGCAAATCCAAATCGCCGCCGAAAAACGCACCCGCCTGTGCCGCCGGTTTGCGGCGTCCGTGGGTATCGGAAATATGGCAGATATGGATATCCCCCTGCTCTCTCAGCGGGCGAAAGGCATAGGTTCTGGTTTGCTCCGTACCCTTGGCACAGTAAAACGGCAGGCGCAGATAGACCGGCTGGTATATCACCGTATAATGACCCGCCGCGTCCAGCACCGGCTTATCCACCCGGAACAGCTGCACCCGTGTATCCGACAGGCGAACCCCGTTGGCGGTGTTGTAATAAGTTTGTTCGCCGATTTGAATTTTCATAAAAACAGGCACGCGCACCGGCACGGCAATGATATAATCATTCTCCACGGCACAAACCGTAGGATGGCAAAGGAAGCATTTCGGCAATGTCGACATATGGTGTTCCTCCCAGAATAAACAAAAGAACCGCCCCATTGCAAGACGGCTCTTTTATATTTTTAAAACTGAATGCCCAGCGCGCTCAGCTCCGCTTTCAGCGAAGCCAGCTCGGAAGCGGTATAGACCTTGGAGGGGTACACCGCGTTGCCCATGTCAAACCCTTTGCAGGTCATGGCGGCTTTTACGCCCTTGATCGCGCCGTTTTCGCTGTAGCGCAGCAGCACATCAATCACGCGGTTAATCTTATATTGAATCTGCCGGGCGGTTTCCCAGTCGCCTTTCATGGCGGCGTCATATTCCGCAACGAACCATTCAGGCATCACATTATAAGTAGAACCAATGCAGCCCTGCGCCCCCATGATAAGACCGCAAATCAGCATTTCGTCGGGACCGTTGATAATATTGATGTCCCCGCCGTTGACCTCACAGAGCTTACGCATCAGGAAATAGTCCGGCAGCGTATACTTCAGACCGATCACCGTGGGAATTTCCATCAGGCGGTTTACCAATTTGACCACATCGGACTTGATATGCGCGGTGACGTAAACAATCAGGGGCTTATCCGTATAAGAAGCAATGGAACGGTAATAGTCAACAATTTCATCGTCCGTAAAGGAAAAATAGAAGTTCGGCGCAAGGGAGGAAATGGCATCAACGCCAACCTTATCGGCATGCTTTACCAGTTCCACCGCGTCGTTATAGCAGGGCGCGCCCACATGCTCGATAATCACGCCGCGACCGTTGTTGTTTTCCATCACGGTTTCGCTCATTTCCAGGCGGGTCTTTAAGGAAAGAGAGGGACCCTCGCCGGTAGAGCCGTTGATATAAAAGCCTTTGACGCCACAGCCATAGTGGTAGTCCATCAGGGCTTTAACCGTGTCTTTTTTAATACTGCCGTCATCGTTAAAGGGCGTCAGCATGGCAGGCATAACGCCGGTAAAACGGATATTGCTCATAAAAACACTCCTAACTTTTTCATTGGCAGGCTCATTTTAGCATATTTGAGCGTCAGATTCAACGCCTTTTTTCATTTATTTCGGAATTTTCTTTTGAAGAAGGGGCAAAAGAATTGACAAGCGCGTATTCTTGATGTATAATGCTATAAATATGGCTTACCATATTTTATTATTTTTTATTTTTGAAAGGAGATTTCTTCTCATGTCAGACCCCGACCCCGGAAGTATGTTCACACTGCTTGCAGCATCAGCCCAAAACGGTACAAGTACCACCACCCTGGTTCTGCAAACCGTACTGATGATTGTGCTTATTTTTGTTAACGCATTTTTTGCATGCAGTGAGATCGCCGTTATTTCGTTGAATGACAAAAAAATCGAAAAACTGGCATCCGAAGGCCACAAAAAAGCAAAACAGGTTTTAAAACTCACCAAAAATTCCTCCAATTTTTTATCGACGATTCAAATCGGCGTAACCTTGGCAGGATTTTTCACCAGCGCATCTGCTTCGCAGACCTACGCGCCGTTGATTGCAGACGCCATTGTTGCCCGCAGTCCGGATATGGCGAGCCATTATGGATTGATCCGTGGAATTGCTTCTGCGGTAATTACCATCATTATGTCCTATCTGTCGCTGGTATTCGGCGAGCTGGTGCCGAAAAAAATCGCCATGGCAAAATCAGAAAAGCTTTCTTTTGCTTTCGCGCCGATTCTTTTGGGCATTGCCACCATCACCAAGCCCTTCGTCAAACTGCTTTCCGCCTCCACCAACGGCGTTTTGCGCCTGATTGGCATTGACCCGAACGCGGACGAAGAGCAGGTTACCGAAGAAGAAATTTTGATGATGGTCGATGTCGGCGAGGAAAAGGGCGTTATCGAGAACTCGCAAAAGGAAATGATTAACAATATTTTCGAGTTCGACGATATGGACGCCGGCGATATTATGACCCACCGGGTGGATATGACCGCCGTAGAAGCGGACGAACCGGTTGCAACCGTGATCCAGGCTTCCATCAAGGATGGCTATTCCCGCATCCCGGTGTACGATGATGACCCGGACAATATTGTGGGCATCGTCTATGTCAAAGACTTGCTGAAATTCATCGGTGAGGATCTGCCCAAGACCACCACCATCCGCCAGGTCATGCGCGAAGCGTATTTTGTGCCCGAAACCAAAAAATGCGGCGAGCTGTTTGCGGAGATGACCGAAAAACGCATTCAGATGAGCATTATTGTGGATGAATACGGCGGCACGGCGGGTATTGTGACCATTGAAGACATCATAGAGTCCATCGTCGGCAATATTCGCGATGAATACGACGAGGACGACGAAGAAATTTCTAAGATTAACGACAACATCTATACCGTAGACGGTATTACCGATATTGACGAGGTAGATGAGCTGATCGGCGCAAAGCTCCCCGAGGGCGATTATGACACCATCGGCGGCTTTGTGATAAGTCAGCTCGGCTATCTGCCCACCGATGGCAATTTTGATACCGTTGAATACGAAAATCTGAAATTCACCGTGTTGAGCGTGGAAGAACGCAGAATTGAAAAAATCAAAATTGAAATCTTCCCCCGCGAGGACACGGCAAATGCCAACGGTGACACCGAAAGGAATGCAGACGAATGAGCCGCGAGTTAGCAAAACAGTATGACCCGAAAGCCGTGGAGGATCGCATTTACCAGTCCTGGCTGAACCAACATTACTTCCACGCAAAGCGCGAGGAGGGAAAACCGACCTATACCATCGTTATCCCTCCACCGAATATTACCGGTCAGCTGCATATGGGGCATGCCTTTGACAATACCTTGCAGGATATTTTAATCCGCTATAAGCGCATGAAAGGGTTTGACACCCTTTGGGTGCCGGGCACCGACCACGCCTCGATTGCCACCGAAGCAAAAATCGTGGAAGCCATGGCAAAAGAGGGCACCACCAAGCAGGACATTGGTCGAGAGGGCTTTTTGGAGCGCGCCTGGCAGTGGAAAGCACAGTACGGCGGTCGCATTATTGAGCAGCTGAAAAAGCTCGGTTCCTCCTGCGACTGGGAGCGGGAACGCTTTACCATGGACGAGGGATGCAGCCGCGCAGTACGCGAGGTATTTGTCAACCTGTATAACAAAGGCTTGATCTACCGCGGCGAGCGGATGATCAACTGGTGTCCCCACTGCCTGACCTCCATATCCGATGTAGAAGTGGAATACGAGGAGCAGGCAGGTCATTTCTGGCACCTGCGCTATCCGTTGAAGGACGGAAGCGGCTATCTGGCACTGGCGACCACCCGTCCGGAAACCCTGTTGGGCGATACCGCCGTGGCGGTGAACCCGAACGATGAAAGATACAAAAACTTTATCGGCAAAACCCTGATTCTGCCGATTGTCCACCGGGAAATCCCGGTCATTGCCGACGAGTATGTAGAAAAAGACTTCGGCACCGGCGTGGTGAAAATTACCCCTGCCCACGACCCCAACGACTTTGAAGTGGGGCTTCGGCACAATCTGCCGGTAATCAATGTGATGACCGACGACGCGAAGATTACCGCCGATTATCCGAAGTACGCGGGTATGGATCGCTACGAAGCGCGCAAGGCAATCGTAAACGATTTGGAAGCGGAAGGCGCGCTGATAAAAGTAGAGGATTATTCCCACAATGTGGGCACCTGCCAGCGCTGCCATACCACGGTGGAGCCCCGGGTTTCCAAACAGTGGTTTGTAAAGATGAAACCGTTGGCGGGTCCGGCGATTGACGCGGTGAAGAACGGCGACACCCGGTTTATTCCCCGCCGCTTCGAGAAAGTCTATTTCCACTGGCTGGAAAACATCAAGGACTGGTGCATTTCCCGTCAGCTCTGGTGGGGACACCGTATTCCCGCCTGGTACTGCGACGACTGCGGCGAGATCAGCGTCAGCAAAGAGGATATCACGACCTGTGCCCACTGCGGCAGCAGCCATATCCATCAGGATGAGGATACCCTGGACACCTGGTTCTCCTCGGCGCTCTGGCCGTTTTCCACCCTCGGCTGGCCGGATGTAAACGCGCCGGATTTTAAACACTACTACCCCACCAACACGCTGGTTACCGGCTACGATATTATACCGTTCTGGGTCATGCGCATGATGTTCTCCGGCTTGGAACATACCGGTCGCGTGCCCTTTGATACCGTGCTGATTCACGGACTGGTGCGCGATGCCCAGGGGCGCAAAATGTCAAAATCCCTCGGCAACGGCATCGACCCGCTGGAAATTATCGATAAATACGGTGCGGATGCCCTGCGTTTCACTTTGGCAACCAACAACAGCCCCGGCAACGATATGCGCTTTTCGGATGAAAAAGTGGAAGCCAGCCGGAACTTTGCCAATAAGATTTGGAACGCTTCGCGCTTTATTTTAATGAATCTGGACGAGTCGGAGCCCGCGCCCCATATTCCGCCCGAGCTCGATTTTGAGGACAAATGGATTTTGTCCCAATATAACGAATTGGTCAAGGGCGTAACCGATTCGCTGGACAGCTATGAGCTGGGCATTGCCGTGCAAAAGCTGTACGACTTTATCTGGGATGTGCTGTGCGACTGGTATATTGAGCTTTGCAAAATCCGTTTGCAAACCGGCGGCGAGAAAGCGGCCACGGCAAAAGCGGTGCTGGTATATGTGATGTCCAACACCCTGAAACTGCTGCACCCGTTTATGCCCTTTATTACCGAGGAAATCTGGCAGACGCTGCCGCACGAGGGCGAGTCGATTATGATTTCCGCTTTCCCGACCTTTCGGGAAGACCTCTGCTATCCTGAGGAAGAAGCGGAATTCAGCCGCATAATGGACGCCATTCGCGCGGTGCGCAACCGCCGGGCGGAGATGAATGTACCCCCGTCAAAAAAGGCAAAGCTGTTCATCGCCACAGCCTATACGGACACCTTCCGGCAGGGCGCTGTGTTCTTCACCCGTTTGGCATCGGCATCCGAAGTAGAGGTTGCGCCGCAATTCGCGCTGGACGGCTGCGTCAGCGTGGTAACATCCGATGCAACCATCTATATTCCGCTGGATGAGCTGATTGATAAAGAAAAGGAAAAAGAACGGCTGAACCGCGAGCTGAAAGCGGCACAAGGAGAGCTGGCACGGGTGCAGGGGAAACTGAACAATCCGGGCTTTGTGTCCAAAGCGCCCGAAGCGGTGGTCAACGCCGAACGGGAAAAATTAGGCAAATTTACGGAAAAAATCGCCATGATTGAAGCCGAGCTTGCCAAACTCTGATCTGTAAAACCAATAAGAAAGCCCGCTGTAACGGCGGGCTTTGCTGTTGAAAATAAGAGGATACCACATGAACCAAAAGCAAAATATGACCATAGACGAAGCGGTCAGCTACTACCATTCCCTGTTGCGTTTCGGCATGAAACCGGGGCTTGCCCGCATTGACGAGTTATGCACCATGCTGGGCTCCCCGCAGGAAAAGCCATCCTACATTCATATTGCGGGCACCAACGGCAAAGGCTCTGTGGCGGTGATGCTCAGCGAGATTTTCCGCGCCGGTGGCTACCGGGTCGGGCTTTACACCTCGCCCTATATTACAAAATTCAGCGAACGGATTCAAATTGACGGTCAGCCGGTGGAGGATGACCTGCTTTGCCGGGCGACCGAGCGGGTGCGGGCTGCGGTCGACCGCATGGCGCAGTCCGGCGAAACGGTGACTGAATTTGAGGCGGTCACGGCCGCCGCCTTTCTCTGTTTTGCCGAAAGCGGCTGTGAGCTGGTGATTCTCGAAACCGGACTGGGCGGTCGGTTCGACGCGACCAATATCATACGCAATCCGCTGGTCAGCGTGATTACCTCGATTTCGCTTGACCATACCGCTGTTTTAGGCGATACGGTGCAGCAGATTGCCTTTGAAAAAAGCGGCATTATCAAGCCCGGCTGCCCGACCGTTTGCCCGGACAGCTTGCCGGAGGAGGCACTTGCGGTGCTGGAAACCGTCTGCCGGGTGAAAGAATCCGCCTTGACGATTGTAAACACGGCAGACATTACCGTCAAGAATCCCACCTTAACCGGATTTGACGAAACCTTTGGCGGTCTCTCCTTTCATGTACCGCTGGCGGGCACGGTGCAGAGCGAAAACGCTGCCCTGGCGGTAACCGCCGCACGGATGGCGGCTTCCTTTCCGGTAACAGATGCGCAAATTATACAGGGAATTGCCCATACTGTCCATCCCGCCCGCTGTGAGCTGCTGTGTAAAAATCCGGCCGTGCTGTTGGACGGCTGCCATAATGACGCATCAACAATGGCGCTTTCCGATTTGCTTTCCCGGCAATTAAGAGGGCGGAAAATTCTTGCCGTCATGGGCATGATGGCGGACAAGGATATCGACCGGGCGCTGGCGCATTTGCTGCCGCATTTTGCTGCGGTCATAACCACAACGCCGTCCAATCCCCGCGCCATTGCGGCAGAGGATTTAGCCAATAAAATCCGCGAACGCGGTGTAAACGCTGAAAGCTGCGCAGCCCCGCAGGCGGCGATATTGCTGGCTTGTAAGCGCCTTGCGGAATACGACGCGCTGGTCGTATGCGGCTCGTTGTATCTGGCAGGAGATGTCAGAAATATTTTGCGAAAGACAGTTGACGAATTATTTGAAAAATGATAAGATAATAGATGATTATGTGCGATGATATCCCTTTATGCGGAAGGTGAAATACTATGATACGAATGAAAGCGGAAGCGGTAGTCATTACCAAACCCGATAAAAATACCGGTCTGAACGGCGCAAATATCAATATGAACGGCAAAGTCCTGTTGGCGGACGCCGCCGACAAGGGCTACAAAGGCGCCGGTATGCTCAGCGGAGAAGTGGTGCTTTGCGTCGCGTCCGGCGACCGGGAAACCAAAGCCGCCATCCAAGAGCGCAGGCAAGAAGGCTGCTTAGCCGTAGAAATGGAATGCGCTTCCATGTTGGCGGTGGTTCTGACGGAAGTTCTGCGGGAAATGGAATAAGCATTTGAAAAATAAATGCTTCCCTTGCTTATGAAAGATGATGAAAGGAAAAGAGGTAGTATTTCTACAACTGATATTAAAACCAGAAAAACAGAGACAAGATAGGATTTAGTAAATGAGACATCAAAATCTAGGGTGAACTTTATCCTCATCCCGCATCTAAGTGCATATATGAAAGATATAAGAAAATATGCAATACCACCTGTCAGTAATCCAAGCGAAAACGAATATACCCCTATTCCATCTGAGAATAAGAGGAGAAAGACGATGGAAAAAATCGATGGCACTGATGATAATACGGTGGAGCTGAGTTTTTTACCGCTTATTTGCAGATAAGCGTTGAGATTGCTGCCATAGCTGAAAAGAACTAGAAAACAAAGAAAGGTGAGTATTAGGTAACTGCCCTTCTCCACAGCCTCCTTAGTAAAAGAGGAAAAACGAAATAATAGGTTCGATATCGGAAAGGAGAGCATGCAAAGAAGAATTAGGGCAGCAAAATGGAAAAGAAGGATGAAGAATGATACGCTTTCGCTATTCCTCTCTGCTCCGAGTTTTCTTATAAGAGCAAGATTATCGGTTCCCTCTTCTATCTTTTTTCTCGCCTGATTTGGATATGAGAACGAATATGAGAGAAGATCCGCATCTGTAGTAGAGCCGAACTTATATGAAACGAGTATGACCCTCAAAAGCCCTAATAGATGGCTGAGAAGAAGCATCAAAGGAATAAGAAAATTCTTTCTCCTATTTTCCATAATAGCGTGAGATATACTCCTTCTTGAAAGAAAGGAAAGTCCCCTCCTCTATGTTAGCTCTTATCCTCTTCATGAGATTATAAAGATACGTAAGGTTATGCTCCGTCAGCAACATGCCTCCAAACATCTCGTTGCATTTTACAAGATGATGAAGATAAGCCCT
>CASFEZ010000026.1:0-17680 GCA_949293815.1 uncultured Eubacteriales bacterium
AAACAAAAAACCTGGCGGCAGGCGTTAAATTTGCAGCAGAATTGTCTGAGCGGAACGCGAGTTTTCTGCTGCAAATTTTGCTTTTAGCCTGTCGTCAGGTTTTTGTTGTTTTTCTTCATACGCGGAACGGAAGCGAAGTCCCACATTTCTCATTCCCAGATACGATTATCCACTTATGCCGTATCCGGGTACTTTCAGACCTTCTCCAGTCTCATGCCACCGATAATTTCAGATCTACACAGTCGCAATATCTATGAGTGTCAGTTTCTTTATGTCTGTATTTTCAAGACTGGTGATCAGAGCCCGTGCGGTATCAATCGCCGTCAGTACATTCACGCCTGTCTCAATGGCATTTCTGCGGATGACAAATCCATCTCTGGAATGTTCTGCTCCCTGCGCCGGGATATCGATAACAAGGTCGATCTTATGTCCCAGAATCAGGTCGAGAAGGTTCGGTGACTCCTGCTCGATCTTGCGCACCGGTGTTGCTTTTACACCCGCTTCGTTCAGCGCCCGCGCTGTTCCGCTGGTGGCAAAGATATGGTAGCCGATATTGGCAAATCTCCGTCCGATCTCCACAGCTTCCGGCTGATCTTCATCCCGGACGGTCATAATCATGTTCTTGAATTTCGGCAGCTTGATTCCGGCGCCCAGGAATGCTTTATAAAGCGCCTCGTCAAACGTTTTCGCGATACCAAGACATTCGCCGGTAGACTTCATCTCCGGTCCAAGGCTGATATCCGCGCCTCTGATCTTCTCAAAGGAGAATACCGGCATCTTAACTGCCACATAATCTGCCTCCGGCTGCAGTCCGGGGGTGTAGCCCAGCTCTTTTATCTTCTTTCCGATAATAACCTGTGTGGCAAGGGGCACAATCGGAATGCCTGTAACTTTGCTGATATAAGGCACAGTACGGCTGGAACGCGGATTCACCTCAATTACGTATACATCTTCTTCTCCGCAGACGATAAACTGAATGTTAATCATACCGATAACATGCAGGGATTTCGCAAGTCTTCTTGTGTACTCTGCGATCTTGGCCTTTGCGCCCTCTGTCAGACTCTGGGCCGGATAAACGGAAATACTGTCGCCGGAATGGATTCCCGCGCGCTCAATATGTTCCATAATGCCGGGAATCAGAATGTCTGTGCCGTCGCACACGGCGTCAACTTCAATCTCCTTGCCCTGCAGGTATTTATCCACCAGAATCGGATGATCCTGCGCGATCCGGTTAATAATACCGATAAACTGGTCAATATCATTGTCATTGATGGCAATCTGCATGCCCTGGCCGCCAAGTACGTAGGACGGACGCACCAGAACCGGATATCCCAGACGGTTTGCCACTTCTTTCGCTTCTTCTGCCGTAAATACGGTTCCTCCTGTGGGACGCGGTATCTGGCATTCTTCCAGGATCTCGTCGAACAGTTCTCTGTCTTCCGCCTTATCCACATTTTCCGCGGAGGTTCCCAGAATCGGCACTCCCATCTTCATAAGCGCCTCTGTCAGCTTGATGGCTGTCTGACCGCCAAACTGAACGACTGCGCCGTCCGGTTTTTCAATGTCTACAATGCTCTCCACATCCTCCGGTGTGAGCGGTTCGAAATACAGTTTATCCGCAATATCAAAGTCCGTACTTACTGTTTCCGGGTTGTTATTGACGATAATCGTCTCATACCCTTCTTTGGAAAAGGCCCAGGTACAGTGTACGGAACAGAAATCAAACTCAATTCCCTGTCCGATACGGATCGGGCCGGAACCGAGGACAAGAACTTTCTTTCTGTCTCTTGTCTCTTCCACCTCATTCTCGCTGCCGTATACAGAATAGTAATACGGCGTCTCTGCGGCAAACTCTGCCGCGCAGGTATCGACAATCTTATAGGCTGCTACAATACCATTCGCATGGCGCATATCGTGAATTTCCTGCTCAGTCTTTCCTGTCAGACGGGAAATCACATTATCAGGGAACTCGATCCGCTTTGCCTCTCTTAACAGGTCTACGGTAAGCTCCTGCGTTTTCAGAGCATTCTCCATCTCCACAATAATGGCAAATTTATCAATAAACCATCTGTCAACTTTTGTAATACTGTAAATCGTATCATAGTCAATACCTCTGCGGATTGCCTCTGCGATCTTCCACATACGCATATCATCCACAACTGCAAGCTGCTCCAGCAGATCTTCTTTCGAAAGGCCTGTGAAATCATAGGACATCAGACTGTCCACATGCTGCTCCAGAGAACGAATCGCTTTCATCAGCGCGCCTTCGAAATTATTGCAGATACTCATAACCTCACCGGTTGCCTTCATCTGAGTTGTCAGCGTTCTCTTTGCGCTGATAAATTTGTCAAAAGGCAGACGCGGAAGCTTTACAACCACATAGTCCAGCATAGGTTCAAAGCTTGCGTAAGTCTTCTTCGTAATGGCATTTTTGATCTCATCCAGTGTATACCCGAGAGCGATCTTTGCCGCAACCTTCGCAATCGGATAACCGGTTGCTTTGGATGCCAGAGCGGAAGAACGGCTTACACGGGGATTCACCTCAATAACGCAGTACTCAAAGGAATCCGGATTCAAGGCATACTGTACGTTACATCCGCCTGTAATATTCAGCTCACTGATAATATTCAGGGCAGAGGTACGCAGCATCTGGTATTCCTTATCTCCCAGAGTCTGGGACGGAGCTACAACAATACTGTCTCCGGTATGAACGCCCACCGGATCAATATTTTCCATATTACATACTGTAATGCAGTTTCCTTTGCTGTCCCGCATCACTTCATACTCAATTTCTTTCCAGCCTGCAATGCAGCGCTCTACAAGTACCTGTCCCACACGGGAAAGACGCAGACCATTCTCCAGAATCTCTACAAGCTGGTGAGAATCGTGGGCAATACCGCCGCCGCTGCCGCCCAGGGTGTAAGCCGGGCGCAGTACTACCGGATAGCCGATTTTATTAGCAAACGCAAGACCGTCATCTACATTTTCTACTACAAGAGAAGCCGCCACAGGCTCGCCGATCTTCTCCATTGTCGCCTTGAATTCCAGACGGTCTTCTGCCTTCCTGATTGTCTCAGAAGTTGTTCCGATCAGACGCACACCGTTTTCCCGAAGGAAACCGGCCTCTTCCAGCTCCATCGCCAGATTCAGCCCGGCCTGTCCTCCAAGCGTAGGAAGGACACTGTCCGGTCTTTCTTTCTTAATAAGCTGTTCCACAACCTCTACAGTCAGAGGTTCAATATATACGCGGTCCGCAATATCTTTATCTGTCATGATAGTCGCCGGGTTGGAGTTTAACAGAACGACCTCAATGCCCTCTTCTTTCAGGGAACGGCATGCCTGAGTTCCTGCATAATCAAACTCTGCCGCCTGCCCGATGACGATCGGACCGGAACCGATAACCAGTACTTTCTTAATACTTAAATCTCTTGGCATTATTTCGCTCCTTTCATCATCTCAATGAATCTGTCAAATAAATATCCGGAATCCTGCGGCCCGGGGCATGCTTCCGGATGGAACTGCACGGTAAAGATGTTCTTGCCCACATAAACCAGGCCCTCATTTGTCCCGTCATTTACATTTTTAAATGCCGGAACCGCCACAAGAGGATCTACTGACTCCTCATCTACCACATAACCATGGTTCTGAGAAGAAATATAAACTCTTCCGGTCTCCAGATCTTTCACCGGATGATTGCCGCCTCTGTGTCCGTATTTTAATTTGTGTGTAGACGCGCCTGTCGCGAGCGCCATAAGCTGATGGCCGAGGCAGATCGCAAATATGGGAATATCTGTATTGTACAGTTTTTCAATCTCTTTGATAATGGAAGTACAGTCTGCCGGGTCCCCGGGGCCATTTGAAAGCATAATTCCATCAGGATTGGAAGAAATAATCTCTTCCGCAGTAGTATGAGCCGGATATACTGTCACTTCACAGCCGCGTCTATTTAAAGATGCGGCAATATTATTCTTGGCGCCAAGATCTAAAAGAGCAACTTTAGGTCCGTCTCCCTCCAGCACATATTTTTCGGAACATGTCACTTTGGATACAACATCTCCCACCGTATATTCCTTAAGTTTCGGAAGGATCTCATTCAGATCGTAATCTTCTTTTGTTGTTATCATACCGTTCATTGTGCCTTTTTCTCTCAGAATCTTAGTCAATGCACGGGTATCAATTCCTGCAATTCCGGGAATGTCCTGTTCTTTTAAGAAATCCTGAATCGTGCCCTCACATCTGAAATTGCTGGGCATTCTTGATAATTCTCTTACAATATATCCATCCGGCCATGCTTTTCCTGACTCCATGTCCGGTGTAATACCATAATTTCCGATCAGGGGATAGGTCATTACAACAGCCTGACCTGCATAAGAGGGGTCTGTGAGCACCTCGAGATAACCTGTCATAGAAGTATTAAAAACAATCTCACTGATACAGTCCCGCGTAGAACCAATGCTTGTTCCCGTAAATACGGTACCATCTTCCAATATTAGAAACGCCTTCATCTGTTCACCCTTTCCCTTTGTATAAATCAATAGCAGCTGATCTGAGAATGTCTGCCGTTGCATAGCAAAGGCACTCTTGGAGTCTTTTGATTCCAGAGCGCCCTCGTTCTCAAATTGTAAAAATTATACTACAACTGAGGTCATAATTCAACTAATAAATACTTCTAAATATTCAGTAAATACACTTCTAAATATATTAAATATATGCATAAATATTCTTTTCCTCTCCGGATTCTTCGTCAGCTTTTACTTTCTCCGTAATCCCAGAATACTGAAATTCTCCTGTGGGTTCCGTCATCCACATAGGTATATCTTACCCGGGAAAGCCCATAAGTATCTGCCAGATTTTTTGCCGCTCTTGGAATCAGATTGTCAATAATCTCATCTCTTGCCTGGCTGTATACATTTTCATCTGAAAACTTACACACAAAAGATTCTTCCCCGTTATAAATACTCTGATTCATATCTCTGAGCAATAAATCCGGATCAAAATTGTCATAGTACATGCCATTTAGCCGGTAATAATCCAGGTCATCGGCATCGCATGGCGGATAAGGTACAAAATCATTCTGTATATGATCTGTGAAAAGGACTTCATCCGTACAACATAAATAGTCATAATTAATACTGGTATGAGGAATGCTTTCTCCGGATTCTGCCTCAAGAAAAACCGGATCTCCGAATGTTACATCCATCTGATAATACGTATCATTACATTTTACAATGTTCCATGCATGAGAACCCTGGCCCCGGATTGTTCCGGTCACATAAATGCATTCAATCCCCATCTGTTCCAGAAGATACTGGGCGGCTCTTGAATATCCGGCACATACAGACCTTTTCCCGACCAGGGAACTGTATATATTCTGATTATCCGGAGCGCTTTCGTCATAGTCTATCGTCTGCACCAGATATTCATAAATGTATTTTATTTTTTCATACTCTGACATGCCTGCATCTGCTCCGGACAGGCATTCTCTCTCTGCCTGTTCAATCTGCTGCTGTCTCTGTTCTTTCTCGGATTCAGTACAGGTATATCCGGGATACAGCTCTGTATATTCTTCATATACAGTCATCTGCGAACTGCCGTCACACCAGAACAGTTCCGGACGGTCATACAAAAGATACTCATATACTTTTGCCACATCATCATCCCGGCCGGCATGAATATATGTTTCTTCTTCCATTGCCTGTACTGCCTGAAGAATCTCTCTGTAGATCTGCTGCTCCTTTTCATTCAGCTGCTGATAATAAAAGCTGCCGTCAACCTCTTCCACATCCACGGTAAGCTCAGGGAACTCTGCCTGCGGCTGTGCAACCGTATTTACCGTTTCTCCTACAGACCGGACCAACCGGGGCAGGGACCAGCCTGCCGCAGTCACTGCTCCGGCTGATACAGCAATAATGCAAATGAATAATAACAATCTCGGAAAGATATGTTTTTTCCGCTTTCTCCTTCTCGCCATGCTTCTCCTCTCTGTTTTCGCTCCTATGTCAGTTCCGCTATTCTCGATACCCCTACATAAATTTCAGAAATTTTATACCATGTCGGATAATCTACAATTCCTGTTGCCGGAAGTCCGAACACAGACTGAAATTTTCTCACAGCCTCTTCTGTTGATGGCCCGTATATGCCATCGGCCCGGACAGTCGGAATTGCCGGATACGCTCCTGCAATCACATCCAGCTGTTCCTGCATCTGCCGCACTTTATCGCCCCTTGAGCCTTCTTGCAGATTATATCCGGGCCAGGACGCCGGAATCCCGGAAATCTCCCGGGCTGTATTGATATACATATCGTCTCCGTAATAATACCGCAGAATTTCAATAGGGGTCAAGCCCTCGTCGCCAAGGGCTTTGGAGCCCCACTGGGTCAACCAGTTCGGACATGTAACCCGCCTTCCGTCACAATACTGAGTCAAGATCGGCTGACGTACATTCGGGCGGGACAGATAATTGGAAAACAGTTCATCCACAATTACCGAGATTGTATCATAGACATTCCGCTCCGGAATCCATTTATGATCAAAAGCTGTGGATGAAGTGATTGTAAAATCATATCCCTTGTTCCGATACCATTCCGTATACACCCGATTCAGGGTGAATGACATAATCGCAAGTACATTCGCGCGGATCGTATTCGACGGCCATGTGGCGTAGATTTCGCTGGAAGCCACATTTTTAATATAATCCTTATATTTCACATAATAATTTTTCGCGGTACTGTCCCGTGGCGAACCGTCATGAACGACAATATATTCCGGAATTACCACTCTGCTCAGTACAATCTCACCTGACTCATTGACGGGCTTTATCTCGTCTTCCGCGATTTTCGGCGGGTATTCTCCATACAGGGTATGGGCGGGAATCACAAATACTTCTTCCTCTTCCCGGGACGCGTCGCTGGGCCGCATCCTGACATTCTGAATTGCCTTTACATTCGCAAGAATCTCCGCTCCGGCGATACTCACCGGCTCAAAGCCGGGAGCGCTGATATCAAACGTATACTCCGAATAGGGTTGCCGTTCATTCTCCGGATTCAGGCTCCACTCTTCCGGCGGAGCATCCAGGTCAATCACTTCCGTCTGTCCGGACGAATCTGTCGTCAGTCTCTCAAGAATATTTTCCGGAACACCGGTATAAGATATGGATATCTCCGCTTCGCCAATCGGACGGGAATTAACCGACGAAGTCACGTTGATCTGAAGCTTTCCTTTCTCCGATAGTTCATTCTGCATTGCTCTTATATAACCCATTTTTTTCTCCTGCATATAATGATCTTTTTCATTATATCAGCAGAAGAATAATTTTATGTGTAAAAGCTGCCGCATTCTTTTGAATACGGCAGCTTTTCATTTTAAAACAGTCTCACTATATCATTGTACATAACCACAACCATCAGTACCATCAGTGCGGCAAAACCGGCAAAATGTACTATTCCTTCCTTTTCCGGAGGTATTCTCTTTCTCCGTACAGCCTCAATAATCAGAAAGACAAGACGTCCTCCATCCAGGGCCGGCAACGGAAGGAGATTGAGTACTCCGAGATTTGCAGTCAGAAGAACCGCAAAATTCATCAGATTCAGTACAAGCACATCCATTCCGGCCGATGAAGATGTTTCATATACATCATCCACTGCATTTACAATTCCTACCGGTCCGGACAGATCCTGAAGGCCCAGCTGACCGGTAACAAGCATTCTCAGACTGTCAATGGAATAATTAATCCAGTATTTTACCGTATAGGCTCCATACTGCATAGTACCGAAAAATCCCGGCTTTACATATTCTCCGCCGACAACTCCCAATTTTGCATATGCGTCCCCTTCCAGCTGTCTGGGTTCAATCTCTGCCGTATACTCTTCTCCATTGCGTTCCAGCACCACTTCCAGAGAAGTTTCATTTGGATGAGTCAGATTATACAGGCTGATATCATTCCAGATGTGTATATTTCTTCCATTAATTTCCTTGATTACATCTCCGGCCCGGACACCTTCTTCTGCCGCCGAGTATCCTTCGGATACATCTGTGACCGTAGCAGAACTGTATCCGATCCATCCGACCATAATAGAACACAGAATCCACGCCAGAATGAGATTAAAAACGGGGCCTGCCGCAATAACAGACATTCTTGCCCACACAGATTTACTGTTAAAACTGCCCTCCGACATATCATCCGCATCATCTTCCCCCATCATACATGCGCCGCCAAACGGAAGCAATTTAAGGCAGAAAAATGTACCGCCGATATTTTTTCCGATCAGAGTCGGTCCCAGACCCAGAGAGAATTCATCCACACGGATTTTGTTTATTTTAGCCAGAATAAAATGTCCCAGTTCATGGAATATAATAGTCAGGCTGAATATTATAATCGCAATAACTATGCCCATACGCTACCACCTGCTTTTTATAAATTCATATGTTTCCTGCTCAGTCTTTAGTATCTCTTCCACTGTCGGTTCTGAAATATTCCTGTGCTGTTCCATACATGCCTGAATGATCTCCGGGATCTGCAGATACCGGATCTTTCTGTCCAGGAACATGGCTACCGCGCGCTCATTTGCCGCATTAAAAACCGTCGGAAGGCTGCCGCCTCTGCGGCCCGCCTCATAAGCCAGTTTCAGGCCATAAAAAGTTTCCATATCCGGACGTTCAAACGTAATCTCCGAAAGAGCGCCAAAATCCAGCCTGTCTCCCGGAAGATATCTGCGCTCCGGATAATACAGTGCATACTGTATGGGGAGCTTCATATCAGGCGTACCCAGCTGGGCGATCACCGCGCCGTCCTCATACTCCACCATCGAATGAATAATACTCTGAGGCTGAACGACAACCTGAATCTGATCTGCAGTGACACCAAAAAGCCATTTTGCCTCAATAACTTCCAGCCCCTTATTTACCATAGTAGAAGAATCTATGGTAATCTTTTTCCCCATTTCCCAGTTCGGATGTTTCAGCGCATCTTCCACCTGAATATTCTCCAGCTCCTCTTTCTTTTTCCCGCGGAACGGACCACCTGATGCAGTCAGAAGAATTTTATGAAGACTCTTCCGCTGACCGCCCTGAAGAGACTGAAAAATCGCGCTGTGTTCACTGTCCACAGGGAGAATTTTCACCTGTTTTTCCCGCGCAAGAGGCATAATAATATGTCCTGCCGTAACCAGAGTTTCCTTGTTTGCCAGGGCAATATCCTTTCCGGCCTTAATTGCCTCGATAGTGGGAAGTACGCCAATCATTCCCACTACTGCAGTCACAAGAATCTCTGAGCAGGGATCCGACGCCGCTGCAAGAAGTCCGTCCATGCCGGAAAGTATCTTCACATCCAGATCACGCACATTTTCTTTTAACTGCGCCGCTCTGTCCGGGTCCCATACAGCTGCCAGGGACGGCCGGAACTCCCGGATCTGCTGTTCCAGAAGGCTGATATTGCTTCCGGCAGCCAGCGCTGTCACCTCAATATCTTTATTTGTTCTTACAATTTCCAGAGTCTGGGTTCCGATAGATCCCGTAGACCCCAGAATTCCTATTTTTTTCATAAAATATGTCCTTCTTTTTGTATAAAATCCATCAGAGCATGATAGCAAGATAATAGATAATCGGAGCCGTAAAAATCACACTGTCAAAACGATCCAGAATTCCGCCATGTCCGGGAATCAGCTTTCCGTAATCTTTAATATTATGATACCGCTTAATTGCCGACGCAGCCAGATCTCCAATCTGGGAAATCGCGCCGCCTGCCGCCCCGATCACGGCATAGGACAGCACGTCTGCTCCTGCATCGCCCCAGTAATTAATTGCCAGTCCGTAAAGCACGCCGATCAGAGCTGCTCCGAGAATTCCTCCAATGCCGCCTTCTACAGATTTTTTCGGACTTAATATAGGCGCCATCTTATGTTTTCCGATCAGCATACCTACACAGTAGGCACATGTATCACAGCCCCAGGAACAGACAAACACAAGCCAAACTGTAAAAATGCCGCCGGGAAGAATTCTTATCTGATAAATATAGGACAGCATTACTGCCACATAAAACATACCGAAAAACGCTGCCATAATCTGCTGCGTATTATATCTGGGGTAGGCAAATACAAGAACCGCCATCTGACAGATCAGAAATGCCATAAATGACATCATAAACCAGTTCAGGCTCTCTCCCGGAAGAAGAGGTTCAAAATACAGAAGTCCGTAATAAAGAAGAGCAAACAAATACCCGATTATGCCCGGGGGCTTCTTCTCTATACCAAACACTTTATAAAGTTCTGTCATGCCGATAAGACTTACGGCAAGCAGAACAAGAAACAGAAGATTTCCTCCTGTAATCACTGTAATCAGAGCAATAATTACCAGAAGGATGCCACTTAACAACCGTGTTTTAAACATCTGATTTTCCCTCCTCTACACCGCCGAAGCGTCTGTGCCGGTGGTTAAACTCTTCCACTGCTTTTACCAGTTCTGCTTTTGTAAAGTCAGGCCAGGGAACGTCTGTAAAATAAAACTCCGAGTAGGCCAGCTGCCAGAGCAGATAATTGGAAAGTCTCTGTTCTCCGCTTGTGCGGATCATCAGATCAGGATCCGGAATACCATGGGTATCAAGATAAGATTCAAATACCGTCTCATCAATACTGTCCGGATCCAGTCTTCCTTCCGCGCAGTCCTTTGCCATTCGCCTGGATGCACGGACAATCTCATCCCTGCTTCCATAATTCAGCGCAATAGTAAAATTCAGGCCGCCGTTATTTACAGTTGCACTTTCCAGTTCCCTTATCCGACTTTTTATATCGTCATCCAGAGGCTCAATATCGCCGATGACACGGATCTTCATGTCATTTTTTGCCGCTGTTTTCAGACAAGTCTTCATATAATTGCGCAGCAGCTTCATCAGAGCGGTAACTTCACTTTCCGGCCGGCTCCAGTTCTCGGTAGAAAAAGCGTATACTGTCAGATACTTGATGCCCATTCTCCACGCTTCCTCACAGATCCTCTCTACATTTTTACTTCCCTGAGCGTGGCCGTAATTTCTCGGCATTCCCTTTGCCTTGGCCCAGCGCCCGTTGCCATCTAAAATAATCGCAATATGCTGCGGTACTTTCATGTTTCTTTCCCCTATTCATAAATCGGATGCCGGAAATCCCCAGAATATGCATCCGCATTTTGCATTCAAACTATTTCCATAAAACATTCATACAAAAGGGAGCCTTGATCTGAAAGCCCCCTTCTGTATAAGTTCCGTTTTACACCGTCATGATCTCTTTTGATTTTGTCTCGACCATCTTATCAATTTTTTCTACATATTTATCTGTCAGCTTCTGAAGTTCATCCTCCAGGTCTTTAATCTCATCCTCGGAAACCTCTGTTCCTTTCAGTTTTTTGAATGCCACGTTTCCATCTCTGCGGATATTGCGCACCGCAACTTTTGCTCCTTCACCTTTTTTCTTTACATCTTTTGCCAGTTCTTTTCTTCGCTCTTCTGTAAGTTCCGGAAATACAAGACGGATGCAGGAGCCGTCATTGGTAGGATTGATGCCGATGTCTGAAGTAAGAATTGCTTTTTCTATAGCCTTTAACATACTCTTCTCCCAGGGCTGTATCTGAATCATACGTGCCTCCGGCACCGATATATTTGCCGCCTGCTGAATTGGTGTTGGAACCCCATAGTAATCCACTGCCAGCTTGTCCAGCACATGGGGATTCGCGCGTCCCGCACGGATTGTCGCCAGTTCGGCATCCAGATTATTGAGTGTCTTTGTCATTTTACTGTCATATGTTGTCAGTCTTTCATTCATGGTAAAATCCTCCTACACTGTTACTTTTGTTCCCGTGAAATTTCCGCTCATTGTCTCCACAATGCTGTTTTCTTCATTCAGTCCGAACACAAGCATGGGCATTTTATTCTCAAGACAGAGAATTGACGCTGTCAGATCCACTGCCGCGAGTTTCTTATCGATCACTTCCTGAATAGACACTTCATCATACTTGACTGCCTCCGGATTTACCTTCGGATCGCTGTCATATATTCCGTCAATGGCTTTTGCCAGAAGCATGGCATCAGCCTCAATCTCTATGGCGCGCAGAACAGCTCCTGTATCTGTGGAAAAATACGGATGTCCGGTTCCTCCGGCAAAGAAAATCACCTTTCCCGCTTCCAGTGCCTCTACAGCAGCGTCCTTGGAAAACAGAGAGGTAAATGACCCGCATACAAAGGGAGTAAATACTTCTGTCTTCATTCCTTCATACCGGAAAATGTCGGAGACATAAATACAGTTCATCACTGTCGCCAGCATCCCGATCTGATCTGCCTTCGTCCGGTCAATCGTCTCGCTGGTGCGTCCCCGCCAGAAGTTCCCTCCGCCGGTTACAATTGCAACCTGGATTCCGGCATCCGTCAGCTGTTTTACCTGCTTTGCGACACCAATACAGGTAGCCTCGTCAAATCCGGTTTTCTTATCTCCTGCCAGCGCCTCCCCGCTCAGCTTTAACAATACTCTTTTCATAATTGTTTGACTCCTTTGGTTTCTGTCAATTCTAAATTGAAGTATAACATAAGTTTTCTAATTTGTCATGTACATATCCGGCATCCCTTTCATCTGTCATTACCGTCAGCCGGTCGCCGGCCTCAAGCCGGGTTTTGCCTTTTGGAATCAACTCTTTTCCGCCCCGTTCCAGAGCGACCAGCAGGCAGTTCCCGGGCCAGTGTATCTCCATCACTGTACGCCCTTCCAGAACAGACCCGCTCATAATAACAAATTCGTTCAGAACTTTCTGCCGTCCCGGAGCGGCCTGCCCGTTGTTTTTCTCTTTTCCATCCAGAATTCCTGCAAGAAGACTGTCGTAAATCGGCTCGGATCTCAGCAGTGTGGCAGTAATGTAGGCAGCCACAGATACAATAGCCAGAGAAAGCATCTGGCTGACAGATCCGGACATTTCAAATAAGAGGATAATTCCGGTAATCGGCGCTCTCACAATCGCTGTAAAATATCCTGCCATGGCAAGAAGGACAAAATTGTTTATGTACACCGGATCCAGCCCGAGAAATTCCACACATGCCATAGAAAACGCCCCGCCAAGAAGAGCTCCCAGAATAAGAAGGGGAAAGAAAATGCCTCCCGGCGCGCCGGAGCCGAAGCTTACCGCAGAAAACAGGAATTTCACCGCAAAGGTAACGATGACCACAGACAATACCATTTCGCCATTTGTCAGCGATACGATAAGATCTCCGCCGCTGCCCAGAACCGAAGGCATCAGAACCGCCATTACGCCTGCTGCCATAAATGCGATTACCAGACGCTTTGTTTCATTCAGCCATTTCCACTTCTTATACAGTTCCTGCGCCTTTAACATTCCTTTGTTATACAGAGCTCCGAAAACGCCAAGCACAATTCCCAGCACAATCAGCAGCCAGTAATAATTCTGAGGCAGCACATGTTCCAGGCGGAACTGGAACACCGGATCCAGCCCGATAATATAAGACGAAATATAGTCGGCAGTCACAGATGCGGTCATAACCGATACAAGAAGCGTCACGGAAAATCCTTTGTGAATTTCCTCCAGGGCAAACATCATTCCCGCCAGAGGCGCATGAAAGGCCGCTGCCAGGCCAGCGCTGGCTCCGCATGTCATAATATAGTTTTCCTCAGTTTTCCCCCGGTTCATCAGACGGGAAATTCCCTGCCCAGTCATGGCCCCCAGCTGAATAGAAGGGCCTTCCCTTCCCAGAGACAGACCGCCCAGCAGACACAAAAACCCTCCTGCAAATTTGGCCGGAAGCACCTTTTTCCAGTTCTGACTCAGTTTCCCCAGGATCTCTCCTTCCACCTGGGGAATGCCGCTTCCCGAAATCATAGGTTCCCACTTTACCAGTTTTCCCGTAAGAAGGGCAAGCAGGAAAAGCACCAGAAACCAGCCGGCTGTCTTTAACACGCTGCCTTCAATGAATTGTACAATATCATTCAGCCATTGGCCGGCATATGTAAGAGCAACCCGGTACAACAGCACAATAAGGCCGGCTGCGGCACCTGTCAGAAGTCCTTCTGCTATAAGAATAACCGGCAGTCTGTGCGCCCGTTTTAATGTATATCCTGTGTCCTTTTTCACATTATTTCCTCCCCCCGGTCCGGCATTTTTTCTATTCTGTGTATTCATTTACAAGTATATACCTATATTCCCGCAGCGGAAACCCGTCAGAATAAAAAATCAGTATATAAACATCGAAAAGATCACGGTAATAATTCCGCAGATTCCAATGGCGAGACCGCTCATGGCTCCTTCCGTTTCTCCCAGCTCCACCGCCTTCGATGTACCTACGGCATGACTTGACGCGCCAATGGCCAGACCCGCCGCCACAGGATCTTTTATCCGAAGCAGTCGGATCAGAAGCGGAGCAAATATGCCGCCCAGAATCCCGGTAAAGATCACCGCCACAACAGTTACCGGCACAACGCCCCCGTTCGGTTCTGCCACACTTACTGCAATGGGTGTAGTTACGGACTTCGGAATCAGTGATATGGTCAGGCTCTCATCAAGTCCGAACAGGCGGCACAGCCCGTAAACACTCGCCATAGACGCGGCAGAGCCGGCCGTACAGCCAACCAGAATAGGGAACCAGTATTCCTTCAGTATTTTTAATTTACTGTATATCGCCACTGCAAGACAGGCCGTAGCCGGCGCCAGAAACATATCGATCACCTTGCCGCCTTCATAGTAAGATTCATAGGGAATTTTAAATATAAGAAGAACTCCAACCACAAGGAGGATGGCAATAATCAGCGGATTACACACCGGCGTTTTCAATTTCTGCTGAAGTTTTACCCCGATTGCAAAGGCAATTACACTCAATGCGACTCCGAAATAAGGAGATGATGTCAGTTCACTCATGCTGTTTCCTCCTGTTCATCCACCTGACAGTCAGCATCACACTGTATGCTGTAACTGTAAAAGTAATAATTGTAGAAATGATGCAGATAATCACAATCTGCACGGCCGAATGCTTCAGTATTCCAAAATAGTTAATAATGCTGACGCCTGCCGGAATGAAGAAAAACGCCATGTTTTCCAAAAGAAAACCGGCTTTTTCCTGCACATGCTCAATTTTCAGAATTCCTGCTGCCAGGCAGATAAAAAGGAGGATCATTCCCGTTACACTTGCCGGAAATGAAAAAGGAAGAACGCTCTCAATTACCTCGCTGAACCAGCAGATAGCAAATATAATTCCAATCTGTCTGATAATCTTCATAAATCTGTTTATTCCTTCCTAAAATATTGACATTCCTCTGCCAATGATTTATGATACATATTGTTTTCGCACTTTAAACAGATAAAATTTTACAGTGTGAAGTTGAAGTGCATCAATTTGTATCATTCACACATAAAGTCTGGACACCCGGAGGAAAAGAAATGATTATTGTATTAAAGCCACATACAACAGAAGAAAATATAACTCGCGTAGAAAATCTTGTCAAGAGCAGAGGTCTGGATACTCATATCGTAAGGGGCACAGAGATGACAATCATCGGATGCATCGGTGATACGACTCTCATTGACCCCCGTCTGTTCGAAGTCGACAGTTCGGTAGATAAGGTTATGCACGTACAGGAGCCTTACAAACTGGCAAACCGGGCATTTCACCCGGAAAATTCTGTCGTGGATGTTTCCGGCGTAAAGATCGGAGACGGCCATATGGGGCTGATCGCCGGCCCCTGTTCTGTAGAATCTTTTGAACAGGTTCTTGAAATCGCGAAATCTGTAAAAGCATCCGGAGCAAACCTGCTGCGGGGCGGCGCGTTTAAGCCCAGAACAAGTCCCTATTCTTTCCAGGGGCTTGGATTGGAAGGCCTCGAGATTCTCCGTGCGGTAAAAAAAGAAACCGGACTTCCCATTGTCACAGAACTTATGTCCCCTCAGTATCTGGATATTTTCAACGAAAAAGTAGACCTGATCCAGATCGGAGCCCGCAATATGCAGAACTTTGATCTGCTGAAACAGCTGGGACAGGTGGACCGTCCCATTCTCTTAAAACGAGGACTGAATGCAACTTACGAAGAATGGATCATGTCCGCCGAGTACATCATGGCATCCGGAAATGAGAACGTCATCCTCTGCGAACGCGGCATCCGCACCTTCGAATCATTTACAAGGAACACCCTTGATCTGCAGAGCATTCCTGTCCTTCACAGGAAAACTCATCTCCCGGTCATCGTAGATCCCAGCCATGCCGGCGGAAAATGGTGGTTGGCCGAACCAATGGCAAAGGCGGCCGTAGCAGCCGGTGCTGACGGTCTGATGATCGAAGTACACAATAATCCGGAATGTGCGCTGTGCGACGGAGCGCAGTCACTAAAACCGGAAAAGTACGACACTCTGCTGAAACAGGTAAAGGAAATTGCTCAGGTTGTAGGGAAAATTCTGTAAAAGAGGAAGCGACTTCTCAAAAGAGCCTTCCCCTTTTCTCTAAAAGGAGAAATGATTTATGAAATTATCAGTTAATTTAGACAAAAACTCTTATCCCATTTATATTGAAAATGGAATTCTGTCAAAATGTGGAAACTATCTTCCTCAGGTTTTCCGGGGCAGACGGATTATGATCGTATCAGATGACAATGTATTTCCTATTTACGGAGAGACTCTTCTCTCTTCTCTGAAAGAATATGAATGCCATACACTTGTCCTGCCTCACGGGGAGCCTACCAAAAACTTTCAGTCGCTGCCCCGGATCTACTCAGCGCTTCTCGAAGCAAAACTTTCCCGGAGTGATCTGGTTATCGCTCTCGGCGGAGGCGTAATCGGAGATCTGGCAGGATTCGCAGCGGCAAGCTATCTGCGCGGTATCTCTCTGGTACAGATTCCCACTTCTCTCCTGGCTCAGGTAGACTCTTCCGTAGGCGGGAAAGTCGCTGTTGATCTGCCCCAGGGAAAAAATCTGGTGGGCGCCTTTTTCCAGCCGAAAATGGTTCTGATCGATCCATCGGTTCTGGACACTCTTCCGCCTCGCTTCATCAATGACGGCATGGGCGAAGTAATTAAGTACGGATGCATCAAAGACGCCTCTCTTTTTGAAACACTCTGCAGTCACAGTTCGTTTGCCGGCCTGAAGGATGAACTGCCTTCTGTCATTGCCCGCTGCGTGGACATCAAGCGGATTGTAGTGGAGGCAGATCAATTTGATACCGGCGAGAGGATGCTTTTGAATTTCGGCCATACGCTGGCCCATACCATTGAGCAGTATTACCACTATAAAAGAGAAAGCCACGGCGAGGCGGTCGGCATCGGTATGTATCAGATCACAAAAATGGCGGAAAACAAAGGCCTGACCGCAAAGGGCTGTGCAGAAAAAATCAAAAAAGCGCTTGATATTTACGGACTGCCTTCCTCCTGCGGTCTTTCAGTCTCCAAACTGACTGAAGCGATCCGCCTGGATAAAAAAAATCTGAACGGAAACCTGAACCTGATTCTCCTTCACGACATCGGAGACAGTTATATCTGCGCTTCTGATGTCACATTCTTTGAAGGGCAGAATTCAATTTGGATTTGTTGAAGTGAACTTCCGGTATCGAAAAGGGAAAACAGAGGACAAAGAAGTTTTTATGCAGGTGATCCAGGCAGTAGTGATGCTTTAGATCCAACCAGCTGCAGTCGGAACAGCTCCTGCTTTCTTCTTGCAATTTGGAATTGTGAGGGATACTGC
>CASFEZ010000026.1:17685-54764 GCA_949293815.1 uncultured Eubacteriales bacterium
TGGTGTGGTGATGGAGGACCGTAAAGCAGCGCCGGCACTTAGAGCGCGTTTTTTGCGCTCTTACGTACCGCTGCGTCTGCGGTCCGAACGAAAGTGTGTTCTCCGGCACCACACCAGTCTCTTCCGGCGTCCCTTCTCAAATTATACAAATCCGAATTTTTGCTTGTTCAAAAGTAATGCACATATAATTACTGCTGCACAGAATATCAAAATTAAATACCATAGATTTTCAAGGCAAAAGCCATTCTCTAACATCAATCGGTATCCCCATGAAGCGGGAAAAATGCGCCCTATGGCTTCAAGAAAATCGGGCAGCAAATCGATAGGGAACATAATCCCTGAAAGCATAATCGAGGGTAAAAACACAAGCTGCGCGATCATTGTCAACTTTGCCTGACTTTTTACAGCCAAACCTAATATACTCCCAATACTCAGCGACACAATAATGTATATGGCAAGCGCAGGAAAGAAAAGCGGAAGCTGTACCGGCAAAGCCGCCTCAAACAATATCGGAGCGAGGAGTAATATAATAATACAGCTGATCATTAAATGCACAAATGCAGAAAGGGACATTGTAACAAGCCCTAAATATAAAGGTACTCCATTTGCTTTATAAACCTTTTTTACATCACTTCCATAAGTTTCAATCAACGATGGCGGCAGCCCGATAAACGCTCCCATTGAAACGCTCATCACAATCATAGATTGTATCAATGTACTTCTCATTTCAGGCATAACAGAAGTAAAAATACCACCCATAAACAGAAAGAAAACAAGCGGAACGACATAGCAGGTTACCAACAAAGATTTACTGCGTATATCCAGTTTCCACTGTAATTCCACGCCATATAAAAAACCGTTCATTTAAGCATCCCTCCTTGCCATTTCGATAAAATGCTGCTCCAGTGTGCCACGATCAACTTTAATATCTGATACATGGATTTTTTTCTGTTTTAATTCGCTCAGTAAGAAAATCAAAGTGTCTTCGATATTGTCCGTTTCAAAAGTGTTTTCTCCTTGCTGCGTCTTGATATGGATAAAATATTTTCTCCCAATCCTATCGGTCAGTTCCGAAGCTGTACCGCAAAAGGCAATATTTCCGTTATTCAGAATAGCAATGCGGTCACATAAGGTTTCTACCTCTGCCATATCGTGGCTTGCCAAGACGATTGTTTTTCCGTATGATTTGAGCTTTCGGATTTGTTCGTGGAGCGATAGTCTTCCCTCGACATCAAGTCCCGCAGTCGGCTCATCGAGAAAAATAATATCGGGATTGCCGATAAGCGCAAGAGCAAGATGCAACCGCCTTTTCTGCCCTGCGGATAATTGTATATACTGCTTCTTCTCAATTTCTTTGATAGCAAGACCGTCAAGCATGGCATCATCAATTTTTGTTTTATTCCATTTTGCAAACAGCTTTACAGCCTCCATTGGCTTGATATGGGCTGGTAAAGAAGAGGATTGTAGCTGAATACCCATCTTCCCGTTTACAGTAATCGCACCACTGTCATATTGTCTCAAACCTTCGATACATTCAAGCGTTGTTGTTTTTCCTGCTCCGTTTACGCCGAGCAGAGCGAAAATTTCTCCTTTTTCAATTTGAAAATCGAGACCCTTAAGAACCATATGGCTGCCGTAGTTTTTCTTTAATTCACGAACTTGTATTGCGTCTTTCACGGTTTCACCTCCTCAAAGGGATTTATTCCAAGTCCTGAAAAATAGACCTGCAAAGCTGGTTCTAAATAATCGTTAACAATTTTCTGCCTTTCTTCCCAGGCGTTTGTGGCAGTATCGATGTTACCGACTTCCATCAATTTCGGAAGCATACTCATATCGCCATTTGTAAACTCCATAATCAAGCCCCAATATTCTTTTACAACCTGTTGGCATTTTTCGCTTTCGGGCGGTACATTTTCTTTTTGAAGCTGTATGATTTCATCACTCAGGCGGTTAAATCTGTCCATAAAATCTAAGCCGCTTTCCTTATCAAATCGGCTGCGTATATGGTCGAGCGTATCATCGTCGAAACGCTTAATCAGATAATAAGAATCATTCTGCATTTGCAGGTTGACAATAATATCCGCATACTTCTTAAAGCTGACCGTCTGCATTTGTAAAACTTCTGCTTTTAACTGTTCTATTGCTGACAAAGAAGCCTGAAGCTGTTCTATTTTTTTGCGTATATCATCTGCCTGCTCTGCAAGAGCATTTGCAACATCAGCCGGTGTTTCCAAAGAGATCAGCCGCTCTTTTATATCGTCCAAAGAAAAGCCCAGCGATTTCAAAGATATAATCTGATGAAGCGTAATCAAATCTTTATCGGTATAAAGCCTGCGTCCGCCTTCGCTTTCTGCCGACGGGGAAAGCAGCCCTTCTTTATCGTAGTATTGCAGCGTACGGACGGTAACTCCCATTTTCTTTGCCACTTCGCCAACTGTCATAAACCCTTGCGGAATTGCTCTGTATTTTGCCATCATTATTTACCTCCTGACACCTATTATAAATCATTACGCAGCGTCACAAACAAGACCTTTTTTAAAATTTTTGAGCGGCAAAGATTTTTCTTTGCCGCCTTAAAGTATATATTCTTCTTTTGGCAATATTGCCCAATTTCCATAGTGTAAATTTGTTTACTCATACAAAGTTTATTTTTCGAGGTATTTTCTCTTGCATAAAGATATCGCATGCATTTAAATAACAAGGTCTGCCGTGAAATTAAACAATCACGGCAGACCTGTTTTCATTGCAATCGGAGCAAAGTTATGCCAATATGCCTTCCAGAGAATCCAGTCCGGTGGCCGCGCGCAGAATCAGGCGGGCATCGGCGGAATTGACTTCGCCGGTTTGGGGGTTCAGCTTGATAATCTGCGGCTGACGCTGTTCTTCGCTGAATTCCGGCAGTTCCCCGTGGCTTACCAGCGTGGTTATCTGGTTCAGCGCATCGATTCCAAGACCCGTACCGAAGCTGTTAATGGCAACCTGCAAAGAATTGCGGTTCACGCCAATATACAAATACCCATCCCGGTATGCCGTTGCCCAGGCATAGGAATTCAGACGGTTGGCTTCTTCCCCTAAAAGGATCCCGTCCGCCTCGCCGCTGCCCGTTGTGGGGTTTGTGATTTTGGTCGCTTTGTAATTGTCGGAATAATAGGCATTCGCCTGCATCCCATCCTCTGCCGCACCGATAAGCATCGGCATACTGCCGCACAGCAGTGAAACACATAAAAGAAGAGAGATAAGCGAGCGAAAATATCGCTGCATGGTAATTCCTCCTAAATTTTTTGTAATTTCAGACGCAATTTTATATGAGGTACATCAAAAAAATACTTCAAAAATATAAACGCAAAATAAATAACCCGAGAACCTTTATCAAATTCCTGTAACATTTATCAATCCTGACACACTTTTTTGTGGAAAAATAGAAAAAGCCGGTGCATTACCCTTTTATCGGTAACGCACCGGTCATATGATGATATTGTGGAAAATACCAAATGGGGCAAAATAGTATTTTCGTTTGATAGGCATGACATGCGTCCTGTCACCGCACAAAATCCTTTATTCCTCAGCGCAAACCTCAGAAATGCAGGTTTTCAGCGTGTCAACCGCTTCTGTCAGCAGTTCCCACGGAATAGTCAGCGCGGGCAGCAGGCGCACTTTGTCTTTGGCGGTCAGCACCAAAAGACCCTTTTCCAGCGCAGCGTTGGCAATCTCTCTGCCGGGCTTTTTGCAGGCGACGCCCAACATCAGACCGCGTCCGGTGATTTCCAAAACGCCGTCTGCCCCGCTGAGCTCTTGGCGGATATAGTCCGACTTGCGGTTGACCTCGACCAGGAGATCCGGCGTCAGGCGGGAGAGGATGTTCAGCGCACCGGCGCAGCAGACGGGATTGCCGCCGAAAGTGGAACCGTGGGTGCCCGGCTCCAGGGCGTTTTCGCATTTTTCTGAGAATACGGCAAGTCCCAGCGGCAGACCGCCGCCAATGCCCTTTGCGGTGGTGAACAAATCGGGTTTGATGCCATAATGCATATAGGAATACAGCTCGCCGGTTCTGCCGTTGCCGGTCTGCACCTCGTCCACAATCAAAAGCAGATCGCTTTCATCGCAAAAACGGCGCAGCCCCTTAACAAAATCATCCGAAAGTGGCACCACGCCGCCCTCGCCCTGAATGGTTTCAATCATCACCGCGCAGCACTTGTTTTCGGCGGCCAACTGTTTGACGGAATCCAAAGAATCCGGCTCAGCATAAACAAAACCGCCGGGGAAGGGACCGAAATCCTTATGGTACCCGTCCTGCCCCGTGGCCGCCAGGGTGGCAAGGGTTCTGCCATGGAAGCTGTTTTTCATGGTAATAATGGTACTTCTGCCCTCGCCGTATTTTTTGACCGAATAGCGGCGGGCGGCTTTGATGGCGCATTCATTGGCCTCCGCGCCGGAATTGCCGAAGAATACCTTTTTCATACCGGTTCTTTTGCAGAGTTCCTCCGCCAAAAGCGCGCAGGGCTCGGTATAGTAAAGATTGGAGGTATGCTGCACCTTGAGAAGCTGCGCACTGACCGCAGCCGCCCATTCCTTATCCGCCACACCGAACACATTGACGGCGATGCCGCTGCCCATATCGATATATCGTTTGCCGTCCTCGGAAAACAGCTCACTGCCCTGCCCCTTTACAATCTGCACCGGGAAACGCGCATAGGTGGGCATGATATATTCCTTGTCAATTGCTTTAATATCCATCAGGAAACCAGCTTTCTATTTTAAATTTCGTAAATTCAAATAAGTCCCACAGGCGTCTTCCTCTGTGTAGGGGCGGGTCTTGTGCCCGCCCGGGGGAGAGGCAGAGAAGGCGGATTTCCATAATCCCCGGGAAAGGGCATAAAAGATCCGGTTTCCTGTCAAAACCATCAAACAAAAATCGGGAGGTTATATTCACGCCCAGGCTGCGGTGGTACAGAGGGATACCATCTACGCTCCCGGGCGGGCACAAGACCCGCCCCTACGCTGTGGAAATGGGGAGGGGCAGAGAATTTCGGTGCCGCACATGCCTCGGAAGACGCTCCGTGTTTTCTGAAGGGTATACATTTGGGTTTGTGGGATTTGAGAGGGGATTTTTGGTTTGCTGCCACGCCAGCCCCTCGCCGGTATGGGGTATTTTTCTTCCACGCCCTCGGGCGGGCACAAGACCCGCCCCTACGGAGTGGAAACAATCAATTATCCTATATAAAGGTTTAATTTTTAGTAAACATCGTACCCAGGCCTTCGTCGGTCAAAAGCTCCATTAACAGCGAATGGGGCACCCGACCGTCGATAACAAACACCTTTTTAACGCCCGCTTTCAGCGCTTCAATACAGCATTCGACTTTGGGGATCATGCCGCCGGCAATCACGCCTTCGGCAATCAGCCGCTTGGCGGTGCGGATATTCAATTTGGAAATCAGCGAGGAGGGGTCGTCTTTATCCATCAGTACGCCGCTTTCGTCGGTAACGGAAATCAGGCATTCCGCTGAAAGCTTTCCCGCCAGCTCCGCCGCCGCTGTGTCGGCATTGATATTATATACATTGCCCTCGTCGTCGTAGCCGATGCCCGCCACCACGGGAATATACCCGCAGGCCAGCAAATCTTCCACCGGCTGGGAGCGAATGGCGACCAGTTCGCCCACATAGCCAAGTCCGAGTTCCGGATTTTTAGGACGGGCTTCCATCATTTTGCCATCCAGACCGCAAAGACCGATGGCTCTGCCGCCTTTGTTATTGATTAACTTGACCAGATCCTTGCAGACCTTACCTGCCAGAACCATTTGCACAATCTCCGCCGTTTCCCGGTCGGTGACACGCAGACCGTTTTTGAACTCGCTCTTTTTGCCGATCTTTTTCAGCATTTCGGAAATTTCCGGACCGCCGCCGTGGACGAGAACCACATTCATACCCACCTGCCGCAACAGGCAGATGTCCTCCATGACCGCATCCTTGAGCGTTTCGTTCACCATGGCGCTGCCGCCGTATTTAATCACAACGGTTTTTTTGTTGTATTTTTGAATCAAAGGCAGGGCGTGTACCAGCACTTCCGCCCGAAGCGCATTCGACATTTCCATACGCAAGGTCTCCCTTATTTATAAAGTCAATATTTTATCTATCTGTTATGTTCGATAATCCCCATTGATTTTTACATAATCGTAGGTCAAATCACAGCCCCAGGCTTCAGCGACCGCCTCGCCATCGTGTAAATCGATATTCACATCGATTTCCTTTTCCAAGAGGATTTCCTTCGCCTTTTCCTCTGAAAACGGCACACCCGCCCCAGCCTTACAGACGGTGATTTCGCCTTTGGCGGATGCAAAGCCTACATCAATTTTCGCAATATCCAGCGCTGCGCCGCTGTAGCCGAGGGCACAGAGCACCCGCCCCCAGTTGGCGTCCGCACCGAACATGGCTGCCTTAAACAGCGAAGAGCAGATTACGCTTTTTGCTGCGGTTTTGGCGGTTTGCTCGTCCCTGGCGTTTTTGACCTTGCAGGTCAACAGCTTGGTTGCGCCTTCGCCGTCCCCGGCAATCATCCGGCAGAGCTTCACGGTGACCCGATGGAGCGCTTCGCAGAACACCGCGAAATCCCCGTCCTCAGCGGTTATTTCCGGGTTACCCGCCAGACCGTTGGCCATGACGGTGACCATATCGTTGGTAGAGGTGTCGCCGTCGATGCTGACCATATTAAAAGAAGATTTGACATCCTCACTCAGCGCCTTTTGCAAAAGCGCAGGGGCAATGGCGCAGTCGGTCGTAATAAAAACAAGCATGGTCGCCATATTCGGGTGAATCATGCCGCTGCCCTTGGCGATGCCGCCCAAACGGCAGGGTACGCCGCCGACCGTAAAGGAAACCGCCGCCTCTTTGGCGATGGTGTCTGTGGTCATAATCGCCTGAGCCGCCGCAAGCCCGGTGGTGGATAGATTCGCGCAGAGGTTATCCATACCCTCCGCAATCGGATCAAGGCTGAGGGGCTGACCAATCACGCCGGTAGAGGCGACCAGCACGTCCGAAGCGGGAATCCCCAGATGCTGCGAGACCAGTTCGCACATACCCTCGGCAATTTCAATGCCGTTTGCGTTGCAGGTGTTGGCGTTGCCGCTATTGCAGATCAGAGCAGAAGCAAAGCCATCCGCCAGATGGTTTTTGGTGACGGTCAGGGGCGCGCCTTTCACCAGATTGGTGGTGTATACCGCCGCCGTAGCTGCCCGCTGCTCGCTTACGATCAGCGCCAAATCTTTTTTAACTTTATTTTTCCGAATCCCGCAATGCACGCCGCTCGCCCGAAAGCCCTTGGCGGCGCACACGCCGTTTTCGATTGCTACAATCTCACTCATTCTTTTCAGCCTTTCCTTCGCCTCAATTTTATAACACAAGACCGGTGGTTTCGTCCATGCCGGTCATAATATTCAAGCATTGTACCGCCGCGCCGGAGGCGCCTTTGCCCAGATTATCATACAAGGCAGTCAGCAAAAAACGCTCCTCGTTGCCCGAAACGCTGATACGCATACTGTCCTTGCCGCAAAGAGCGGAAGCGGCGATGAAGCCGCCCTCGTCCGCGATGGATTCCTGATACTGCACCAGCCCGGTGGTATAGGTTTCACGGTATACGGCGCGGATGTCCTCGATGCTGCCCTTGCACTGCTGCCGGAACAGGGGCACCGTCACCAGCATGCCGCTGTAAAAATCCCCGACAATCGGGCAAAAGGCGGGAGCGTTCTGAACGCCGGTGACGGCGACCATTTCCCTCAGGTGCTTATGCTGCTGGGAAAGGGCGTATTGGCGCGGAGAATCGTAGTCCCGGGGGCGGTCGTTCGCTTCATAAGAAGCAATCATCGCCTTGCCGCCGCCGCTGTAGCCGGTCAGGGAATGGCAGGTCAAAAGCGCGTCTTTTGCCACAAGATTCGCGTCTATCAACGGCTTTACCAGCGCAATAAAGCCGGAAGCGTGGCAGCCGGGCACCGCTGTGCGGGAGGACTGCTCGATATTTCGCCTCATAGAATCAGACAGCTCCGGAAAGCCGTACGCCCAGCCCGGTTCTGTGCGGTGGGCGGTGGAGGTGTCTATGATACGCAGCGGATGGGTTTTCTGCACCTCAAAGGCGAGCGACGCCGCCTCCCGCGCCGCCGCATCAGGCAGGCAGAAAAAGACCACATCGGACGCGGCGTAAATTTCCTGCTTCGCTGCCGGGTCTTTTCTCTTCTCCTCAGGCAAGGTCAGCAGCGTAATATCTTCGCGCGCCGACAGCCGTTCATGTATACGCAAGCCGGTCGTACCGGAATTGCCGTCAATATAAATACGCAAGGCGAATATCCTCCCCAGAAGTATATTTATTCATGAGATGTTTTATAATTATACGCTTTCCTCCGGAAAAGTCAAGGAAAAAATGAATATTTATTAAATATAAGCCTCGGGCGCCGCTTCTCAAAAAGACAGAAGCACCGTCAAAAAAGCGAATATGCGGTCTGGAACAAAAGAATATGAAAAAAAGTAAAAAATACAGTTTTTCATATTGACAATAAAGATATATCTTGTTATGATAAATAAAAAAAGGAGGTTTGGTTATGAAAAAATTAGCGAGAACGCTAAAATATATTTGTGCTTGCAGTCTTGTTATGCTGCTGTTGCTCTTTTGCGGCTGCGGCCAGGGGGAATTTGCGCCTCTTGCCTATCAGGAGGGCATGACCGCCGATGCAGTCTGGCTGCCCTCTCCGCCGCAGAATAAAACATTGACCGAAGAACCCCAAGTGCGTGCGCTGCTTTCCTATATCAATGAAAGCATTCAGGAGGATTTGGGGGAAGTGCCAAAGCAGGAAGAGCCGGCGGGACGGGACGACACCATTACCATTCGCTTTCAGGGGGACAATCAGGAGCAAAGCAATTTGTCCTATCACCTGAGCGAACGGGAACAGGTGATAATCGACAACCACCTCTACCGGGTGCCGGCGGATTTTTTAGCGGGGTTATGTGATGTATTGGAGATTCCGCAGGTCGAAGAGCTGATTTCCGAAGAGCTGGCGCAGGCAGGCACAACGGAAGCGTAATTTTTACAAACGATAAAAAAGCAGATACAGCAGGATGCCCAAAAAAAGGCATCCTGCTTGTATTTTTTAATCAAAATCTTATTCGGCCAGGGTTACGGGTTCGGGATAGTCCACGCCCTTGGTATCGACGGTGACGGTTTGCATGACCTGGTCTTCATAAGGCTTGGCGGAAGCGTTGGTGTCCACGCTGACAATTTCGTCCGCCACATCCATGCCGGAAATAACTTTGCCGAAGGCAGCATACTGCCCGTCCAGATGGGGCGCGTCGTCAACCATAATAAAGAACTGGCTGCCGGCGGAATCGGGAGCAGAGGAACGCGCCATGGAAATCACGCCGCGGGTATGCGCCAGATTGTTTTCAAAGTCGTTGTCGGAAAACTCGCCCGCGATGCTGTAACCGGGGCCGCCGTAGCCCATGCCTTCGGGGTCGCCGCCCTGAATCATAAAGCCAGGTATCACCCGATGGAAAATCAGCCCGTCATAAAAACCGTCCTCAACAAGGCTGATAAAGTTGTTGACGGTATTGGGCGCGACATCGGGGTACAGTTCAATTTCAATTACCCCGCCGTTTGCCATGGTGATGGTGACGATGGGATTATTCTCAGAAGAAGTCACGGTAGTGCCCTCCGTTTCGTTATTTTCTGTGGTTTGCTGCGCCGCTGTGGTCTGATTGGCGTCCTGGTCAGAGGTCGTTTCCGTATCGGAGCAGGCGGCAAAACCAAAGACACACAGGGTCAGCGAAAGAAAAACAGCTAAAAATTTTTTCATAGTATCACCTGAAAAAGAAGGCGGCAACAGAAAGTGCTGCCGCCCGTAAGGCTAAGGGACTTTTTTACAGAGAGGCCTTCAAAGAATCCAGCTCGTTTTTAAGGGTTTCGGGCAGTTTGTCGCCGAACTGGGCATAGAATTCGCCGATGCCGTCCGCTTCCTCTTTCCACAAATCGTTGTCCACCTCAAGGATGGATTTAAGCGTATCCATGGAAACCTCGTCTTCGATACCGCTCAGGTTGATGTCCTCCGCATAGGGAACATAGCCGATGGCAGTTTCTTTGGCGTCTACTTCGCCTTCGCAGCGCTTGAGGATCCATTCGAGCACGCGCAGGTTCTCGCCGAAGCCCGGCCACAGGAACTTGCCCTCATCGCTCTTTCTGAACCAGTTGACATTGAAGATTTTGGGCGCTTTGTCCGGATCGAGGGTCTTGCCGATGTCGATCCAGTGCTGCCAGTAATCTGCCATATTGTAGCCGCAGAACGGAAGCATCGCCATGGGGTCACGGCGCAGCTCGCCGACCTTGCCGACCGCAGCGGCAGTCTTTTCGGAAGCCATAATGGAACCGACAAATACGCCGTTGTTCCAGTCTCTGGACTGATAAACCAGCGGAGCCAGTTTTGCGCGGCGTCCGCCGAATACGATAGCGGAAATCGGCACACCGTTGGGATTTTCAAATTCGGGAGACAGGCAGGGGCAGTTGACGGCGGGAGCGGTGAAGCGGCTGTTGGGATGGGCGCCTTTCACATCGCTGGTCTTGCCGTTCCAGGGGTTGCCGAGCCAGTCAATGCCGTTTTCAGGCGGGTCGTTATCAAGGTCTTCCCACCAGGCGGTCATGGTATCAAGATTCAGGGCAACATTGGTGAAAATGGTGCCTTTTTTGGTTGCAGCCAACGCGTTGGGGTTGGAGTGGGCGTTGGTGCCGGGGGCTACGCCGAAGAAGCCGTTTTCGGGGTTGATGGCGTACAGGCGACCATCCGGACCCTTGCGAATCCAGGAGATGTCATCGCCGACACACCAGACTTTATAGCCTTTTTCACGATAAACTTCGGGAGGAATGAGCATCGCAAGGTTGGTCTTGCCGCAGGCAGAGGGGAACGCGGCGCAGATGTATTTGACTTCGCCCTTCGGGTTCTCCACGCCGAGAATCAGCATATGCTCAGCCTGCCAGCCCTCTTTCCAGCCCTGATAGGAGGCAATGCGAAGCGCAAAGCACTTTTTACCCAAAAGCACATTGCCGCCGTAACCGGAGTTGACGGAAATAATGGTATTGTCCTGGGGGAACTGGCAGATATAGCGTTTTTCTTCGTCAATATCGCATTTGCAGTGCAGACCGCGAACCCAGTCGTTGCTGTCGCCCAGCTTATCGAGCACGGATTTGCCCACACGGGTCATGATGCACATATTCAAAACAACATAGATCGAGTCGGTCACTTCGATACCGGCTTTTGCAAAAGGAGAAGCGACCGGTCCCATGGAATAGGGGATAACATACATGGTTCTGCCCTTGTAGCTGTCGCGGGCAATGTCATACAGCATCTGGTAGCAGGCGTTCGGTTCCATCCAGTTATTGGTGGGACCTGCCTCTTCCTTGGTGGGGGTGCAAATCAGGGTTCTGGACTCTACACGGGCCACATCGTTGGGATGGGTTCTGTGCAGATAGCAGTCGGGAGCGAGCTCCTCATTCAGCTTGGTCAGCTCGCCGGTGGAAACAGCTTCCGCTCTGAGAGCGTCAATCTGCTCCTGAGATCCGTCAATCCAAACGATTTTGTCCGGCTTTACGAGTTCTATTTTTTCATCAAGCCATGCAAGAATGGACTTATTCGTTGTCAGCGCTTTGTTTTCCATTCATAAACACTCCTTCTTCGATTGTTCTGATGATTGAAAAAATAATAAATATTATTCAAATCATTTCCATTGTAAAGTATACAAAAATCAGCGCTTCTTTGTCAAGTATAATCAATTATAGTCAATCGACAAACTTGCCGTCGCATTCAGTGATAAATTGGCGATATTGCCCTTTTTCAGTTCATAATACCCCTGTGCGCCGACCATGGCGGCATTATCGCCGCATAAATTCAGGGACGGCAGGTATAATTCCACCCCATTTTTGGCGCACAGTTCCTGCAAGCGGCGGCGCAGCACCGAATTGGCGCTGACCCCGCCCGCCACCACCAGTTTGGAAAAACCGGTCTGCTCCAGAGCTGTCCTGGTGTTTTTCAACAGGCAATCTGTTACCGCCCAAATATAGGACGCGCCGAGATCTTTCGCATCGAGCGTTTCGCCCTTTTGCTGGGCATGGTGCAAAAGGTTCACCACCGCGGTTTTCAGACCGGAAAAGCTGAAATCCAAAGGCGAGCCGTCCACCTGCGGGTGCGGGAACGAAAAGGCATGGGGGTTGCCGTCCTTTGCCAATACATCCAGATTCGCGCCGCCGGGGTACGCAAGCCCCATGGCGCGGGCAGCCTTGTCCAGCGCCTCGCCTGCCGCATCGTCCCGGGTTCTGCCCAATACGCGAAAGACGGTATAATCGTCCACCGCCACCAAATGGCTGTGCCCGCCCGAAACCACCAGCGCCAGGAACGGCGGCTCAAGATCCGGATGGGTGATATAGTTTGCAGCGATATGCGAGCGCAGATGGTGCACCGGCACCAGCGGCAGAGAGGCGGCCATGGAAATCCCTTTGGCAAAATTCACACCCACCAGAAGAGAGCCAATCAGCCCCGGGGCAAAGGTCACCGCCACCGCGTCGAGCATATCGTAATCCAGCGCGGCTTTGCGCATGGCGGCCTCGGTCACCGCGCCGATGCACTCCGCGTGCAGGCGGGAGGCGATTTCGGGCACCACGCCGCCGAATTTTTTATGGTCGGAAATCTGCGAGGCGACAATGGACGAGAGAATTTTTCTGCCGTCCTCCACCACCGCAGCCGCCGTATCGTCACAGGAGCTTTCAATGGCAAGAATTTTCATTTATATTTCATCCTTTTTCAGGTATTTCGTCATAATCAGGGCGTCCTCATCGGGCGCGGTATAAAAGTTTGGGCGGATCCCCATATCCAAAAAGCCGCAGCGGCGATACCAGTCAATCGCGTGGGTATTGCTTTTACGCACTTCCAAGGTCAGCAAAGCGGCATTTTCCCGCTGCGCTGCCATCACCAGCGCGCGCATCAAAGCCATGGCGGCGCCCCGATGGCGGTGCTGCTCTTCGACGGCAATATTGGCAATATACATCTCGTCTAAAATGAGATTTGCGCCGATATAGCCGACCACCTCCCCGTCCCGCTCCGCCGCAAAGAACCGGGCGGTGGGATTCGTCAGCTGCGCTTCGAGCGTTTCCCTGCTCCAGGGGTGGGCAAAACAGCTTTGCTCCAGGGCGGCAATGGCAGAAAGATGCCGCGCCGCCATGGGCACGACCAGTACGGCGGCGCGTTTTTGGAACAGATTTTGAAGCTGCCGGTCAAGCGGCTCCTTTTGCGGCAAAATGCAATAGCGCTGGGTGGGCTCTATCAAAGGCGAATCCGTATCGCCGAGCAGCACCACAAAATCTTCCATGGGCGGTTTTGTTATGGCATTGGTGCTCTCAACAAAAATATCCGCCCGCCCCCCTTCTTTTGCCAGCAGCGCAAAGCGCGCGGCGGCCGTTTGGGCAAGGACAATATCGTTCTTACAAAAAAACAAAAAATGCGGCAAGGTCAGCACCTCGGTTTATTCTTTTGCCTCGTACCAGCTTTTGCCCAAATGGACATCGGCGATAAGGCGAACCCCAAGCTGCACGGCGTTTTCCATCTCTTCCGACAAAAGCGCGGACACCGCTTCTTCTTCCCCGGCGGCGGTTTCCACAATCAGTTCATCGTGTACCTGCAAAACCAGACGGGACCTGCGCTGCTCCTCTTTCAGCCGCCGGTAAACGCGCACCATGGCAATTTTAATAATGTCGGCGGCGGTGCCCTGAATGGGCATATTCCGCGCCACTCGCTCACCGAAAGCGCGCTGCATGGCATTGGAAGCGGTCAGCTCCGGCAAATACCGGCGGCGGTGGAACACCGTTTCGGCATAGCCCTTTTCCTTTGCCGTTTCAATGGAATGCTTCATATACTGGTCTACTCCGGCGTAATGCGCCAGATACGCTTTGATATATTTATCCGCTTCAAAACGGGAAACACCGATGTCTTTTGCCAGAGAAAACGCACCGATCCCGTAGACAATGCCGAAATTCACCGCTTTGGCGCGGCTGCGCAGGGCGGCAGTAATCATCTGAGGCGGCAGGGAGAACACCTGGGAAGCGGTTGCGGTGTGGATATCCTCGCCGTTGTTAAAGGCGGAAAGCATCGCCTCATCCCCGGAAAGCGCCGCCAGAACCCGCAGTTCAATCTGCGAATAGTCCGCATCGGCCAGGGTATAGCCATCGCCCGCCACAAAGAACCGGCGCATCTCCCGACCAAGCTCGGAGCGCACGGGGATATTCTGTAAATTCGGCTCGGAGCTGGAAATTCTGCCAGTGCGGGTTTCGGTCTGGTTAAAGGTAGAGTGGATTCTGCCATCCTTGCCAATCACTTTCAATAAGCCGTCACAGTAGGTGGACTTGAGCTTGGACAGGGTACGGTAGTGCAGAATATCTTTTACAATCGGATAGTCATCCGCCAACCCTTCCAGCACCTCGGCGCTGGTGGAATAGCCGGTTTTGGTCTTTTTCTTAGACGGAATCTCGAGCTTTTCAAATAAAATTTTGCCCAGCTGCTTGGGGGAATTTAAGTTAAATTCCGCATCCGCCTGCCTGTAAATATCCTGCTCCAGCGTTTCAATCTGCTGCCCGAGCGTTTCCCCAAAGGCGGCAATGCCCGCCCTGTCCACCTGAAAACCAAGGGTTTCCATGGAAGCGAGCACCTCGGATAAGGGCAGCTCCACCTCATAAAACAGCGTATGCTGCTCGTTGCTCTCCATCTGCGCCAGGAGTTTATCGGAAACCACCGGCAACAGCGCCACGGCGCGCAGGAGCGAATCCGGCTCCTCGATTCCCGCTATCTCCGGGCAGCTCACCCCCAGCGAGGCGGCCGCCGCGATGGCAGAATAATCCGAGGCATTCGGGTTCAAAAGATACCCGGCAATTTCGCAATCAAATACAATCGACTGCGCTCCCCTTCCCTGCTCCAAGGCGAAGCGGTGCAGCGGCTTGGAGGAAAGGGTATATTTTTCAAGCTGCTCCTCACAAAGCACAGACAGCAGCGCCGTATCGACCTGCTCTGTAAACACATATAAAGCTTTCCCATCGCTGCAAGCAAGGCGATGAGGCTGACCATCCACCCAATCCACGCCAAGATATAGCTTGTCAGCGGAAAGCAGCGGGGTGATATCGCCGTTTTCCCGCACCGTAAGCGCTGGCAGCGCCTCCTGCGCCGTTGCCTGCTGCGGCAAAGGGGTATCGGGCAAATGGAGCCGGTCTATCATTTTATACATTTCCAGGCTGCCAAGCAGCGCCCGCAGTGCGGCAGGGTCGCCCTCGCCAACCAGATAGTGCGCCGGGTCGGTATCCATGGCAACGGTTTTGCAAATGGTGCCGAGCTGATAGCTCAAATAGGCAGAATCCTTTCCCGCCAAAAGCTTGGCTTTGACGGATTTGGTTGCCTGCAAGCCGTCCAGATCCGCATACACCCCGTCAAGCGAGCCGCATTTCAAAAGCAGGTCGGTGGCGGTTTTCTGCCCAATCCCCGGCACGCCGGGAATATTGTCGGAGGAATCGCCCATCAGCGCTTTCAGGTCAATCATCTGCTGAGGGCTCATGGAATAGGTTTCCATGAGTTTTTCTTTATCATATTCCACCGTTTCGGTCTGCCCGGCGCGGGTGGACGCTAAAAGCACGGTTGCCTTATCGGAAATCAGCTGCAAGCTGTCCCTATCGCCGGTGGCGATATAGCAATGGTCGCAGTCGCAGACCGAGAGCGTGCCCAAAATATCATCCGCCTCTACCCCGGTCTGCTCAACGGTGACAATACCCATATCGTGCAGAATTTCCTTGATAACCGGCATCTGCTCGGCAAGCTCCGGAGGCATTCCCTTTCTGCCCGCCTTATACTCGCCGTACATCTCATGGCGGAAAGTCGGCGCTTTGACGTCAAAGGCCACGGCAATCGCGTCGGGCTTATATTTTTCCCGCAGGCTCAAAAGGATGTTCATAAAACCGAAAATCGCATTGGTGAACCTGCCGTCTTTTGTGGTCAGCATTTTAATGCCGTAAAAGGCGCGGTTCATCATGCTGTTGCCGTCAATTGCCAATAAAATCATGGGAGTACCTCATTCCGTTATATCATCAAATCCCGCTGTCCGTATTACGCGGTTACGGGCTGCAACTGTAACTCGCTGTCCGCCTGCATAAACTGGGTATAGCCCGTCATATTGGAAACGGTGGGCTGGGCATCGCTTTCGATTAAAGCAAACAAAAATTCTGTGACATCCGAACCGACCCGACTGGGTACATGGGGCGCGCCTTTCAGCGCCCAGGTATTTTCCGGGAACAGCGCGGTGGACATATCAAGGATGCGGTCAGGTGAAAGACAGGCAGGCTCCGCCGCCGCATAGGATTCAGCAAGCGTTTCGCCAACGGGCGCCATTGTTGCGCCGCCGAGCATCAGCGGGCTTTCCAATGTACCGTCGCCGTGGACATTGGCGCGGGCATAAAACGGTACACAGGAGCCGTTATAGCTGGCAACCACGCTGATTTTACAGCCGTCTGCCTGCGCGTTTAAGAGCATCTGGTCGGTTTGGGCGTTGATTTCGCCCATCCGGCGGGCGCGGGCAATCACGCCGCTGTATTCCTCCTGCAAAGCCACAGTCGGAAAAACATAATCGATACAGCTTTCCAGCTCGTCGGGCAGTGTGACCGCCCAAAGGGAAGGAATGGTGGCAAAGGTGGAGCGCATAAAGCCCTCATAAATATCGCCCTTAAATTCATCAATAAACAGATTGCAAAGCATACCCGCCACCGACGAAACCGCGTTGATAATAGAAGAAGGCAGCGCGCCGCCGGTTTGATTTTGTAAGAGGAACGATAATGCCTGACTGTTCAGTACCGCTTTGCCCTGGAATAAATCCGTGGTGCAGTATGTTCCCTGAAAAGTAGAGGACAAATGGACACAGCTGTTAATGGATTCATACCCGTAACGATACATATAGGCGTTCAGCATCACGCCGCCCATGCTACAGGCAATGACATTGACCTTATCGGTCTGGTGCTCCGCTTTCGCCTGCTCGACCGTATCGTAGATATCCTCGGCCACATCATAGGGGTCAAGCCGCCAGTCGTAAACAAAATAATAGACATTCTCCGCCCCGTACCGTTCGCAGGCCGCTGCCAAAAGCGCATCTTCGCCGCCATCGCCCAAGTCCGCCGAATCGATATATTGCGAGAATGCGCCGGGATAGACAACCGGGGAAACATCATAAATGGAATTGCCGTCTGAATCGCATGCCATTTCTTCAAACATCCACAAAAGCGATTCTATCATGGAATCGGCAAAGGCATCGCGGCTGTGGGAAACAATGGCGCTCACCAGCGCTTTGATCACCGCTACAGCAATATTTCCTGCCGAAATCCGCTCCAGATACGGGTGTTCATTCTCCGTCCCCAAATCGGTATACTGACCGGTAAACTGCATGCCGCGCACAATCACCAGCGGCGGCGTTTCTTCCTCCGCCGCAAAAGCTGGCGTTAACAAGGTAAACATGGTAAGAAGACTTAATAAAACCGCAAGAAACTTTTTCATGAAAATACCTCCAAACCCTTAATTTTCATTATTTTAACACAATCGGCTCAGATTTACTACCTTTGTTGCAAAAAAGGGGTGAATTTTTTTTGCATTTGTGCTATGATGAAGCCGATACCTTTACAGAACAGGAAAAAAGATATGAAAATCGGCAATTTACAACTGTCCGGTCATGCTTCACTCGCGCCCATGGCGGGCGTAGCGGATCGGGCGTTCCGCGAATTGTGCATGTCCTTTGGTGCGGCTGCCTGCACCGGCGAAATGGTCAGCGTCAAAGGCATTCAGTACGGCGACCGCAAATCGGATTTGTTAATGGAGGTGTCCGACCGGGAGCGTCCGGTGGGCATTCAGCTATTCGGCAGCAACCCCGAGGATTTTGCCCGTGCCGTACCGCAGGCACTCTTGCACAACCCGGATTTTATTGATATCAACATGGGCTGTCCCGCGCCGAAGGTGACCAAAAACGGCGGCGGCAGCACCTTAATGAAAACCCCCGAGCGCTGCGGCGAGATTGTGGCAGCTGTCGTCCGCGCGACCGATTTGCCCGTAACGGTGAAAATCCGCCGGGGCTGGGACGAAGCGCATAGCAACGCCGTGGAAGTAGCTAAAATCTGCGAGCAGGCGGGCGCAGCCGCCATTACCGTACACGGCAGAACCCGCGAGCAGATGTATGCCCCGCCGGTCAACATGGAAACCATTCGGCTGGTCAAAGAAGCAGTTACTATTCCCGTTATCGGCAACGGAGATGTCACAGACGGCGCATCGGCGCAGGTAATGTACCAAACCACCGGCTGCGATCTGATTGCCGTTGGGCGGGGCGCGCTGGGCAGACCCTGGGTCTTTGCCGAAATCAACGCAGCCCTTTCCGGCAAACATTTTACCGAGCCAACCATTGAGGAAAAAATGGAGATTATGCTCCGCCATGCCGCCAAAATCTGTGCATACAAGGGCGTTCGCATCGGCATACGGGAAGCGCGCAAGCACGCGATCTGGTATACCAAAGGTTTACGGGGCAAAGCCGCCTGGCGCAGGGAGCTTTCACAAATTGAAACAGTAGACGAACTAAAGCGCATCAGCGCGCGCATTGTCGAGGAAAACCGATGAAACAAGAAGCCCTTACTCCTATTTTACAGCAGATACATAAAAGCGCCGCTGCCCGCGACGGCGTTTATGTCATTGCCATAGAGGGCGGCAGCGGCACCGGCAAAACAACCCTTGCCGCGCTTTTATCGGAAAAACTGAGCTGTCCCGTGGTGCATACCGATGATTTTTTCCTGCCTCCTGCGCTGCGCAGTCGGGAACGGCTTTCCGAAATCGGCGGCAATGTGCATTATGAGCGGCTGAACGCCGAAATTGCCGAACCCATCCGCAAAGGACAAGACATCACCTATCGCATTTTCAGCTGCCGCCTGATGGACTATACTGAGAGCGTAACATTCCCCCTGCCGAAAATTCTTATTTTGGAAGGGGTTTACAGCCAGCACCCGCAGATTGCGGATGTGATATCCTTGCGTCTGTTTGTACAGGCGGATATCCATACCCGCCTGAGGCGCATTGCCGCACGCAGCGGCGAAGAAAAATTGCAGCGGTTTCTTACTGAATGGATCCCCATGGAGGATGCTTATTTTTCATATTTTAAAATTCCGCAGTATTGCGACTATATGATTGAAAATGATAAGGAGGATGACGCATGAAGTTTTCCGATACCTTTGCGCTTGACACCGCCCCGGCGGATGCCTCTGCGGCGGCTGTCGTCAGGGGAAATTTGCGCATTACCGTTTTGACCGAACAGCTCATTCGCGTAGAAAGCGGCTGTTTTACCGACTTGCCGACCCAGACTGTCCTTTGCCGGAGGTTGGATACGCCAATTTTTCGGATTACGGAAAAGGGCGAAAACCTGCTGATTTCCACCAAACAGGCGGCGCTTTGCATTCGCAGAACGGACGGCAATTTCGTCTATGCCAAAACCCGCGACTGCGGCAAAGTCACAAGCCTTTCGGGCAATCTGAAGGGCACCTGCCGCACGCTGGACATGACCGCAGGCTTTGCGCTGCTCGGGGACGGCATTTTATCCAAAAACGGTGCGGCGCTGCTGGACGACAGCAAAAGTTTACTGCTGACTGCGGATGGAAAAATTATTTCCCGGGAAAACGGTACGGATTGCTATTACTTTTTATATGGCAGGAACTACCGCACGGCGCTGCGGGATTTTTACCGGCTCTGCGGCGCTACCCCGCTGCTGCCCCGCTTCTGTCTTGGCAACTGGTGGAGCCGTTACTATGCGTATTCCCAACAGGAATACCTTGATTTGATGGCGCGCTTTCAAAAAGAACAGGTTCCCTTTACCGTTGCCACAGTGGATATGGACTGGCACTGGGTGAAGGTGACCGAAAAATTCGGCAAAGAGGCCGCGCTACGGCATGTCAAGCGTGCAGAGGGCGAGAAACAGCGGTTTCAGTCCGCAGGCTGGACCGGTTACAGCTGGAACACCGACCTGTTTCCCGATTACAAAGCTTTTCTTGATAAACTGCACGAAAGCGGATGCAAAGTTACGCTGAATCTGCATCCGGCAGCCGGTGTACAGTTTTTTGAGGATCAATATCCCCAAATGGCACGGGCGATGGGCATTGACCCGGCAACCAAAGAGCATGTGCCTTTTGATATCACCGATCCGAAATTTATTGAAAACTATTTTGAGCTGCTTTTGCACCCTTACGAAAACGATGGCGTGGACTTTTGGTGGATTGACTGGCAGCAGGGAAAAGAGAGCAAGGTGCCCGGTTTGGATCCGCTGTGGGGGCTGAACCACTATCACTTTTTAGACAGCCAAAAAAATGGCAAACGGGGATTGATTCTCTCCCGCTTTGCCGGAGCCGGATCCCACCGCTATCCGCTGGGCTTTTCCGGAGATACGGTCATGGGCTTTCCCTCGCTGCATTTCCAGCCCTATTTTACGGCAACTGCATCCAATATCGGATACGGCTGGTGGAGCCATGATATCGGCGGGCATCATTTAGGAATACATGACGATGAACTCTACCTGCGCTGGCTGCAATTTGGCGTGTTCAGCCCTATCAACCGGCTGCACGCTACCTCTGACCCGTTTATGGGGAAAGAGCCGTGGAACTACCGCCCCGAAACCGAAGAGCTTGCCAAGCAGTGGCTGCGGCTGCGCAAACGGCTGATTCCCTGTTTGTATACCGCCAACCTGCACGCCCACCGGGACGCGCTGCCGCTGTTGCAGCCAATGTATTATGAACACCCCTGGGACGAGCGCGCCTATCAGGTCAAGAACCAGTACCTGTTCGCTTCACAGCTGGTAGTAGCGCCCCTTACAGAGCACACCGACAAACACACCGGTCTCAGCTGTACCAAGGTCTATTTGGACGGCAAGCGGTATACCGATATTTTTACCGGCGACACTTACAGCTATAACGGTATCGAAAGGATGTACCGAAACCTGAAAAGCATTCCCGTTTTGGCAAAAGAGGGCACCATTCTGCCGCTGGACAGGAACGATACCGCCAACGGCACGGACAATCCCCGGAAACTGGAGCTGCTGATTTTCAGCGGCGACGGTGCGTACACCCTGTATGAGGACGACGGCGAGAGCATACAGTACCAAAACGGCGGGTTTACCACCCGGCGCTTTACCGTAAAAGAGACGGCTGAACAGCTGCTCTTTACCATAGAACCGGCCGGGGGCGCGGTGGAACTGGTTCCCGAGCAAAGAGAGTTCCGCCTGACCTTCCGCAATGTATGCGCAGGGGCAGATTTTACCGTCAGCGGTACGGATTCCTATTCTGTTGTAACAAAGGCGGATTGCCTTACCATTGACTGCTCCGCCGTATCTTCCGAGCAGAACATAACGGTATGTATACAAAATCCACGCTGGTTCGTACCCCGCAGCCGCAGGGAAAAACGCACGGCGCTGCTCTCGGCCATTCCGGGCAGCAATATTCTGAAAACCCTGCGCTATTCCACCGTCCTGAAAACAGCCGCCCCCTCTCCCCTCCTCCCTGCTGCCGTACAGGGCGCCCTGCGGGAAATCGGGCTGCAATGGGAGAAAAATGCGTGAACATCATTGCATTCTACCACAGGTTGCGCAATCAAACTTTGATGCAGGCTCAAAAGACAATGCAAATCCTTTGTTATGATAGACATGGCAACCATCATTTTCAGTTGCTATGTATCTATTATCTCACTTCTATTTGTGTATTTTTTGGGCAAAAATAAACCATTTCTGCCGAAATCTACATATGTAAATGTACAATGCCTGCTTATATCATAAATAAATCCCCGACTTCGTTTTGAATCGAGTCGGGGATTTTTGTTGGAACAAAATCAATACTCAACTTCGCCGCGGTAGATGAGTTTGGCGGGACCGGAGAGGATCATGCCTTCGTCGGTGTAACAGACGGTCAAATCGCCGCCTTTGACCTTGATGGTAATATCCTCATTCTTTTTGCAGTAGCCGTTGAGCACCGCAACCGCCACGGCGGCGCAAGCGCCGGTTCCGCAAGCGGGGGTTTCGCCGTTGCCGCGCTCGTAGACACGCATTTTTAAGGTGGTGGAATTGATCACATCCACAAATTCGGTATTCACGCGCTCCGGGAACAGGGAGGCGTTTTCAAATTTCGGACCGATTTCATCAATATGCAGCGCGTCAATTTTATTGGCAAAGACCACGCAATGGGGATTGCCGATGGATACACAGTTGATTTTATAGGTCGCGCCATCCACAATCATCGGATAATTGATCAGCGTTTGCGCATCGGTGGAAACGGGGATGGCTTTTGCATCAAAGACTGCTTTGCCCATATCCACGCTGGCAGAGCTGACCTTGTCGTTAATCGTATAGACCCGCACTTCCTTCACGCCGCTGGCAGTATCGATGGCCATGATATCCTTTTTCACCTTGCCGCTGTCATACAGATATTTTGCGACACAGCGGATGCCGTTGCCTGCCATTTTGCCCTCGGAACCGTCCACATTATATACGCGCATTTCCGCGTCGGCTATTTTGGACTTCTTTATCAAAATCAATCCATCCGCGCCGATACCGTAGTTGCGGTCACAGAAGGTCACGCTCAGCGCTTCGGGATAGGTTATTTTGGCGTCTGGGTCATCAATCACAATATAGTCGTTGCCCGCACCCTCCATTTTAACAAAATCCAGTTTCATGGGTTCAGAGCGCAGAGCGTTGATGTCTATCAGCTCGGTATTGCCCTGATTATAGCGCCCCGTGATAATATCCGCCAGCACATTGGCGGTATCCAGCGAAGTAACGCAGGTAATCGACAGCTCCAGCGCCCGCTTGTGCAAAAGGCGGTACTCACCAATGGTGGAATCATAGAGCGCGCCGGTGTAAATGATATAGCAGATAGCGCCGCTTTCGAGCAAATCGAAAATTTCACTGCTTTCGGTCATGCTCTTCACTTCGGTCACTTCAAAGCCATAGGAACGAATGGTTTCCGCCGTGCCGCTGGTGGCATAGAGCTTCATGCCCAAATCATCAAACTTTTTCACCAAGGGGAACAGCTCCCAATGGTCATGCTCGTCTACGCTGATAAACACGCCGCTCCGGTCGGTTTCGTTATGGGTCACAATTTTGAAGCCTGCGGAGGTTAAGCCCTTAAACAGCGCTTCGTTGATATTGCTGCCGATGCCCAAAACCTCGCCGGTGGATTTCATTTCCGGGCCGAGAATGGAGTTGGCATCGGTCAGTTTTTCAAAGGAGAACACCGGCACCTTTACGGTAAAATAGGGCGGCGTTTTATAAAGTCCCGTGCCGTAGCCCAAGTCCTTGAGCTTTTTGCCAATCATCACTTTGGACGCCAAGTCTACCATGGGCACGCCGGTTACCTTGCTGATATAGGGAATGGTGCGCGATGCGCGGGGGTTGACCTCAATGACATACAGCTCATTCTTATAAATCAGGTATTGGATATTGACAAGCCCCTTGGTGCCCAGCGAACGCGCCAGCTTTTCGGACGAATCGATGATGGTGTGCAGCATCTTATCGTTGAGATTGTAGGGCGGATAGACGGCAATGGAATCGCCGCTGTGTACGCCTGCGCGCTCCACGTGCTCCATGATACCGGGAATCAGCACATCGTCTCCGTCGGAAATCACATCCACTTCCAGCTCCGTGCCCATCATATATTTATCAATCAGCACCGGGTTCTCAATTTTACCGGAGAGAATGATATTCATATAGTTAATGACATCCGCCTTTTCGTGGGCGATAACCATATTCTGCCCGCCGATAACATAGGAGGGACGCAGCAGCACCGGATAGCCGAGTTTTTCGGCGGCAGCCAGCGCTTCATCCATGGTCAGAACGCCCATACCCCGGGGACGGCGGATGTTGAATTTTTCCAAAAGTTCATCAAACTTTTCCCGATCCTCCGCCGTATCGATGCCCTCCGCCGAGGTGCCGAAAATGCGGATACCCTGGGAATCCAGGAACTTCGTCAGTTTTATGGCGGTCTGGCCGCCGAACGCAACCACTACACCCTCGGGCTGCTCGACCTGAATGACATTCATCACATCTTCCGGGGTCAGCGGCTCAAAATACAGCCGGTCGGAGGTATCGTAATCTGTAGAAACGGTTTCGGGGTTGTTATTGATAATAATAACCTCATACCCCTCCTCCTGCAGCGTCCACACACAGTGGACGGAGGAATAGTCGAACTCAATGCCCTGACCGATACGAATCGGACCGGAGCCGATAACGATGATGCGGGGCTTGGTATGGTTGCGAATAAAGTGCCGCGCCTCGCAGAAATCGTCGTAGGTGGAATAGAAATAGGGCGTTTCGGCGTCAAATTCCGCGCCGCAGGTATCTACCATTTTATAAACGGCGTTCCGATGTTCCAGCTCCTTGCAGCCACTAATTTCTTTTAAGGACTTATCAAGGTAGCCTAATTTTTTGCCGTGCAGGTACTCTTCCGGCGTCAGGCTGCCTTTTCCGGCAATGGACACCTCATAGTCCGCCAATTTTTTCAGCTTATTTAAGAAAAAGCGATCCACACGGGTAATATCAAAAATTTCATCGATGCTCACGCCGTCTTTGATGGCCTCAAAGATGGTAAACAGACGGATATCATTGATGTCTTTGAGCCGCTCCCGAATGGGTCTGTCATCGTTGCTGACCGGACGGTTCAGCGTGTCAAGAGAAATTTCCGCGCCACGCACCGCTTTCATAATGGCCATTTCAAAAGAGGGCGCAATGCTCATCACTTCGCCGGTGGCTTTCATCTGGGTGCCTAAGGTTCGGTTGGAGCCGATGAATTTATCAAAAGGCCATTTCGGGAATTTGACCACGCAATAATCCACTGTCGGCTCAAAGCAGGCGCAGGTTTTGCCGGTGATGTCGTTGCGGATTTCATCCAGCGTGTACCCAAGGGCAATCTGCGCCGTGATTTTTGCAATCGGGTAGCCGGTCGCCTTACTGGCCAGCGCCGAGGAGCGGGAAACACGGGGGTTGACCTCAATTACCGCGTACTCGAAGGAATCGGGATTTAACGCAAACTGACAGTTGCAGCCGCCCACAATGCCCAGGGCGGAAATGATCTCCAGCGAGGCTTTGCGCAGCATTTGAAATTCCTTATCCGCCAGCGTCAGCGCAGGCGCGACCACGATGCTATCACCGGTATGTACGCCCACCGGGTCGAAGTTTTCCATGCTGCAAACGGCAATCACATTGCCCGCGCTGTCACGCATGGTTTCAAACTCAATCTCTTTCCATCCGAAAATATATTTCTCAATCAAAACCTGACAAATCGGGGACATATCCAGACCGGTACGGGCGATAACTCTGAGTTCCTCCGGATGATACGCCACGCCGCCGCCGGCACCGCCCAGGGTAAACGCGGGGCGCACAATGACCGGATAGCCAATCTGGTCGGCAATTTTCAGCGAATCTTCAACCGTATTGGCGATTTCGGATGGAATGGTCGGCTGACCGATGGCAGCCATGGTATCCTTGAACATTTTGCGGTCTTCTGCTTTGTCGATGGCTTCGGCATCCGTGCCCAGAAGACGGCAGTTCATTTTCTCCAGATAGCCCTCTTTGGAGAGCTGCATGGCAATGGTAAGACCGGTCTGACCGCCAAGACCTGCCAAAAGAGAATCGGGGCGTTCTTTTTCGATAATGCGCTTCACGGTTTCCGCCGTCAAGGGCTCTAAGTAAATTTCATCCGCCAGCGCCTTATCGGTCATAATGGTTGCGGGGTTGGAGTTGACCAGTACTACATTGACGCCTGCCTTTTTCAGCACGCGGCAGGCCTGCGCCCCCGCATAGTCAAACTCGGCGGCCTGTCCTATAACAATGGGACCGGAGCCAATAACCAAAACTTTTCGAATATTTTCTGCCTTAGGCATTTTCCGTCCCTCCCATCATGGCAATAAACCGGTCAAAAATATATTCCGTATCCTTGGGACCTGAACAGACCTCCGGGTGGAACTGCACCGAAAACGCACCATAGTCCGGGTAATCGATGCCCTCGCAGGTGCCGTCATTGGCGTTGATATAACTCTGCACACCGTGCTTAACGCTGTCGGCAACCACCGCATAGCCGTGGTTCTGGCTGGTGATATAGGTGCGCGTTCCGCCTATCTCCCGCACCGGCTGGTTGACACCGCGGTGACCGTATTTTAATTTAATGGTTTGTCCGCCGTCCGCAAGTCCCAACAGCTGATGCCCCAGGCAGATGCCGAAGATTGGTTTTTTACCCAGAAGTTTTCTAAGCTGTTCGATTTCATAAACATTCTCCGCCGGGTCGCCCGGACCATTGGACAGCATAATGCCGTCCGGATTGCCCCGAAGAATCTCCTCGGCAGAGGCGCTCGCGGGCAGCACGGTCACTTCGCAGCCGCGCTGCGCCAGCTCGCGGATAATATTGCGCTTGGCGCCGTAGTCCAAAAGCGTAACGGCATATTTCTTTTCGCCTTTGGCGGGCACGATGTATTTTTCCTTTGTGGTAACGCTTTTCACCGCGTCCTGAATGATATAATCCTGAATCGGCGTCAGGTCGGCGGGAACTTCATCGCAGATAACCGCGTTCATGACACCGTGTTCACGAATCAGGCGCGTGACGCTGCGCGTATCGATTCCGTACAGCCCGACAATACCGCGCTGTTTTAAAAAGGTATCCAAATCATATTGGCAGCGGAAATTCGAGGGCGTGTCGCACCATTCGCGCACCACATATCCCTTCACGCAGCATTCGCCCTCAAAATCGTCCTCAATGATGCCGTAATTGCCAATCAGGGGAAAGGTCTGCATGACGATCTGCCCATAGTAGCTCGGGTCGGTCAGCGTTTCAATATAACCGCACATACCCGTGGTAAACACCAACTCACCAAGCGTATTGCCGTCCGCGCCAAAGCGGACGCCTTCGAAAACCGTACCGTCGCCAAGAACGAGATAGGCTTTTTTCATTGCGAATTACCTCCGTTTTTATTGGCGTGATTGAGAAAGCAGCTTAACAAGCACGGCTTTCTGCGCGTGCAGGCGGTTTTCCGCCTCCTCAAAAATTTCATCGGCATGCGCCTCGAGCACTTTTCCGGTGATTTCCTCTTCCCGGTGGGCAGGCAGGCAGTGCAGCACCATGGCGTCCGGTTTGGCAATCGCCATCACGCTGTCGTTAATCTGATAGTTCTTGAAAATCTTTTTGCGCTCTTCCGCTTCGCCTTCCTGCCCCATGGATGCCCAAACATCGGTATACAAAACATCCGCACCTGCGGCTGCTTCTTCAATATTGCCGGTGCAGAGGAATTCGCCGTTCGACTTTGCCCACTGCATCAGTTCCTCATCGGGGCGGTAATCGTCCGGGCAGGCGATGGCAACCTGCATACCGGTAGTAATACCGCCTGCAATCAGGGAGTTTGCCATATTATTGCCGTCGCCGATATAGCAGAGCTTCAGACCTTCCAGCTTGCCCTTGTATTCACGAATGGTCATCAGATCGGCAAGCACCTGACAGGGGTGGCAGTAATCCGTAAGACCGTTGATAACCGGAATCGAACCGCACTGAGCCAGCGCCTCCACTTCCTCCTGGTCGAAAGTGCGGATCATGATACCGTCCAAATAACGGGAAAGGACGCGGGCGGTATCCTGAATCGGTTCGCCTCTGCCGATTTGTAAATCGTGCGAACTCAAAAACAGAGCCGTGCCTCCCAGGTCATACATGCCGACCTCGAAGCTGACTCTGGTTCTTGTAGAAGATTTTCTAAAAATCATACCTAGGGCTTTTCCCTGTAAAATCGGATGGGGAATCCCCTGCTTTTTCTCCTTTTTTAATTGATCCGCTGTGTCGAGAATGTCTAAAATCTCTTCTTTCGACAAGTCGGCGAGTTTCAAAAGATGTTTCATACTATATCCTCGCTTTTCATCTAATCTGTTGTCGCGCGTATTCATTGCATTATGCATAATATTACATCTTTTTCAGGCGCTTGTCAAGCCTTTACGGCGTACAAAATACATAAGAGTAAAAACAAATATCTGGCATTTCAAACAAATTGCATATTTATTCTGTTTTTGTGTATTTTTATAAGCTTAAAAATTGCTTTGTTTATGGGGTTGCAGCGGGCATCTGCTGCCGCTACCGGCGGTTGCGGCAGCAAAATAAGGCAAAAAGCTGTTGCCGCAACCCAAAGGATGTGGTATTTCCTGCCTGCCTAGGGTACAATACCCACAACGACAGCGGAACACGCCGCGCAGTAAAAACGAATACAAATTCACAAGAAGAAAGGAATCAAAAATATGCTTACCATTACCAACAAAGAACATTTCGGATTACAGAGAAAAGTCGTTGCCAATATGACAACCGAGGGCTGGCAGAACGCGCCGCATGTAACCTATCAATATGAGCCGGATGTAACGGAAGTTTTGCAGCTGCTGAAAAAAATCAACGCCGGCCGCAATGCGGAAAATAAAATTACCATTAATACCCTGATGCTGAAAATTATTGCCGAAGGGCTGAAAGCCGCGCCGATTATGAACGCACATATTTCCTATCATAAAGGGCTGGTAAAAGGCATTCTGAAAACGGCAAAGGAAATCAATATTTCCATGCCGATGATTATGCCCGACGGGCAGATGATGACCGTAAATATCCGCGGTTTTGAACACATGAACCTGGATGAGATAGCCGAAAAAATCGAGGACACCAGAAGACGCGCGGAAAATACCATTTTGGACGAAGCGATGTTTGAAGCATCAATGTATAATACCTTTCAGGAACTGCGCCACGGCAGGATCCTGAAAGTAATGGGACGCCTGCTCGGCTCTCTTGTGGGCAAACACAAGATTGAGCGTCTGCGCGGCGAGGACAAAAGGCGCTATGAATCCATTCCTACCTGTGACCGGCTGACCGGACTCGACATTGCACAGGGCACGATTACCGTTTCCAATTTAGGCTCTCTGAACCGCAATCTTCCCGGCAGCGTTACGCTTTTGGATATCATTCCGCCGCAGGTTTGCGCCATTGGTCTGAGCGCCGTACAGGAGAAAGCGACGGTTATCACTGACCACACCGGCAAGCCGCTTCTGCAAACACGCAAAATTTTGCCAATGTGCATCGCATTTGACCACCGCGCCATGGATTTCGGCGATATTGTGCCATTTATGGAGCATACCGAAGCCATTTTCAAAAATCCGTCCGTCATTTATGATTGGCTCGACAAAAGCATCCTTGGCACCTTTCAGCTGCTGAAAAACGCCTGATTCTCCGTTCCATTCTCTGTAAAACCGTCCAACAAAATCGGTTCGCCCGTTGGACGGTTTTTTCCATATATAAGACAAACAATTTCTAAAAATAGGCATAACTTGTTTACAATTTTTTTGAAATGTGCTATACTGTTTTTGTAAAATTTATGAAAAGTCCTCGGACAATTCATATTACAGGAGGTTGTATTGATGATGAAAGCGAAAAAGATTCTTGCCCTGCTTTTAACCCTGGCGCTGCTTTTCGGCTCGCTGTCCATTGCCGTATCCGGCACGGATTCCGGTCAGATTAAAAATGTAATTTTGATGATTGGCGACGGCATGGGCGAAAACCATTTGAATCTGGCAAAGCAGGAAGGCATACAGTTGTTTATGGAGGACAATTGCGATTTACGCGGGCAATCCCAGACCCGTTCGCTGATGGAAGTAACCGACAGCGCCGCCGGCGCAACGGCGCTTTCCTGCGGGGTTCGTGTCATTAACGGCACCTTAGGCGTATACGCGATGGATCCGCTCGGTTTGTTTTCCACGCCTGTTTCGCTGACTGAGGCAGCCATCGCAAACGGCATGAAAACCGGCATTGTCACAACAGACAGCACCGCCGGTGCTACCCCATCCGGTTTTTCGGTGCATGTATTGAGCCGTAGCATGGAAGCATCTATTTCCAATAAGCAAATCACTTCCGGTATCGATCTTATCTGGGGCGATGCCTGTGATTCGCTTGACACCGACGCTGCCGAGGAAAACGGCTTTGCGGTCATTACCACAAAGGACGAAATGGATGCGCTGACCCCGGGCACGCGCAGCTTTGGCCAGTTCAGCGGCAATATGTGGCAGCTTGCTGTTCCAGAGGATGACGCATCGCCCAATCTGACCGAAATGACCGAAAAAGCCATCTCCCTTTTGGACAACGAAGACGGTTTCTTTTTGATGGTTGAAGGCGCGCATATCGATAAGCACTCCCATAAAACAGATGATGGGGTAAATTACCCGGAAAAAGTTGCAAACGCAGCGGAAGCGGTGGAAGAATTTGACAACGCCGTGGAAGCCGCCGTAAGCTTTGCCCGGGAAGACGGCGAAACTTTGGTTGTGGTCACCGCCGACCACGAAACCGGCGCCATCGAGCTGATTGACGGGACATATACCTATACCAGCGGCTCCCACTCCGGCGACAATGTACCGCTGATGGTCTTCGGTTCCGATTCGCTGATTGAAGACGGCGCTGCTATTGACAACAAGGACATTCCCGTACGCATTGCCAACGCGCTCGGCTGGGATTCAAACTCCTTCCCCGCCTCTGAAGACGGCGTATTCCTGACGCTGATGCAGCGTATCGTTATGCTTCTTGAGGGTCTGGAATCCATACAAGATCTGGTATAACCTTTACAAAGACACGGTTTCCCTTTATGCGGCGCTGCCTTTTTTAATCGGCAGCGCCATTTTTTTGCCAAAAAATCGCCGGCATTTACTAGTCGGCAAAGCTGCGGATACCGATAGCAAAGCCGTTGGTTTTGCCCCTTGACAGCAAAATGAGGCTATGCTATAGTTATAAAAAATAGATGGTTTGAGGTATTTTTTTATGAACAAAATAGCTACAAGCGGGCTACGGCTCGTTGATGACCTGGGAAGAGAGCGGATTTTTAACGGCATAAACCTTTGCGACAAATCGGTTTACAACCCCGAAGAAAAACAGGGGTATGATGAAGCGGAGCTGGATACCCTGCTCCGGCGCTTTCGGGATGCCGGACTCAATCTGATTCGTCTGGGCTTTACCTGGGCGAAGCTGGAACCGGAACAGGGCGTATACAATGAAGCGTATATCGACAATATCGCCATGCTGTTGGACAAATGCGAGCAATACGGCATTTATGTGTATTTGGATATGCACCAGGATGTGTATGCGGCGGCCATTGGCTCGGACGGCGCGCCGGACTGGGCGGTATTGACCGATGGACACGAAATCAAGCCCCCAAAATTTGTCTGGGCGGAACCCTATTTCTGGGGCAAAGCCTGCCATGCGGCGTTTGATAATTTCTGGAAAAACACGCCGGTCAACGGCAAAGGCTTACAGGACAGCTATGCCGAGCTGTGGCAGCATTTGGCAGAGCGGCTGGGCGGAAAACCGGCAGTTATCGGTTTTGATATGATGAACGAGCCCTTCCCCGGCTCGGACGGCGGCAAGGTGTTCAAAGCGATTGTCAAGGGCGCGGTCAAGGCTGTTTTATTCGACAAAGAAATTAAGCGCGGCAAGCTGATTCGCGACCTGTTCAGCAAGGATCGCATTCCCAAGGTGCTGAACCAGATTACCGGCAGCGTAGTGCGCAGAGCGACCAGCGGCGCGGACGAATTGATTCGCAAATTCGACACCGGCAGCTATTCGCAGTTTTTGGATAAAACCGCAACCGCTATCAGCGAAGTCAACGACGAAAAAATCTATTTTCTGGAAAACAGCTACTACTCCAACCTGGGCATCCCCTACTCCACCCCGGCTATCAAAGTCAACGGCGAACGGGCAAAAAACCAGCTGTTCGCGCCCCATGCCTATGACTTTATGGTGGACACCCCCTTGTATAAATACGCCAGCAACGACCGCGTAGGCACCATTTTTGCCGAGCATAAGAGAAGCCAGGAGCGCCTCGGGGTGCCGGTTATCGTCGGCGAATGGGGCGGTTCCGGCGGCTCGGACAATTCCGACTGGCTGCCCCATATCAGCTTCCTGTTAGACCTGTTCGACAAGAACAAATGGAGCAACACCTACTGGGCATACTACGACGGCTTTTTGGATACGCCCTTAATGAGCGTGTTCTCCCGCCCCTACCCCCGCGCCGTGGCGGGCACTATCAATGCCTATACCTATGACTTAAACGAGCGCATCTTCTACCTCGACTTTGACCAGCCGAAGGAAATGGCAAAAGTGCCGACCCTGATTGCCGCCCCCTTCCCGGTCGAGAGCGTGAGCATCGATGGCAAAGAAGTCAAGTTCAAACAAAACGAAGCAGAAATCGAACTGACCACCGCCCCCGGCAGCCATTATGTAAAGGTTATCTTCCAAAAATAACATTTTCGACCTTCCGCAACCGCAAGTTGCCCCCTGCAACCACCAGTAGCAACGCCCCTCTCCCTCACGGGTGAGGGGTTTTCTGCTATTAAAACACAAAATCGATATTCCACTCCCCCGCGCGCATTTTACCCACCGCAAGCAGAAACAACTGTTACCCCTGTCTAAAGAACAACACACCGCATCGCCCCGTCAAAATACCGCAAAACCATCTATTGTGACCATATCATGAAAATATTTTTACCAACCAATTGACAGCAGCGCAACATAAGAGTAGTATATACTTATAAATAGATAAGTGATAAACTGTTATATATAACAAAGAAAAAGGGGTCACGCATATGAAAACCGCAGGAAAATGTATGTTAATTTTACTGACCATCCTAACCCTGTCCCTCTGCCTCATGCTAACCGCCAACGCCGCAACCAGCGGGGTTTATACCTATAAGATTCTAAGCGACGGCACGGCGGAAATTACAGATTACAGAGGAAATGGCGGAGATATTACGATTCCGGATACGATTAATGGGTATGCCGTAACCACCATCGGCAATTATGCGTTCTCTGGATGCGATGCCCTGACCTCAATCGTGATTCCGGACAGCGTAACCACCATCGGCGATCGGGCGTTCTCTTCCTGCGATGCCCTGACCACGGTAGAGATCGGCGACAGCGTAACCACCATCGGCGATTATGCGTTCTATTCCTGCGAAGCCCTGACCACGGTAGAGATAGGCGACAGCGTAACCACCATCGGCAATGCTGCGTTCAAAGACTGCTATGCTCTGACCACGATAGAGATTCCGGACAGCGTAACCACCATCGGCGATTTTGCGTTCACGGACTGCGATGCCCTGACCACGGTAGAGATCGGCGACAGCGTAACCACCATCGGCGATAATGCGTTCTCTTTCTGCGGTGCCCTGACCTCAATTGTGATTCCGGACAGCGTAACCACCATCGGCGATTATGCGTTCGAGTACTGCGATGCCCTGACCTCAATCGTGATTCCGGACAGCGTAACCACCATCGGCGATTATGTGTTCGCATACTGCGATGCCCTGACAACGGTAGAGATTCCGGACAGCGTAACCACCATCGGCGATGATGCGTTCTCTGACTGCGATGCCCTGACCGCCATAACGGTAGCGGCAGAGAATCCGAGCTATTCCTCGGATGCATACGGCGTATTGTATAATAAAGATAAAACCACGCTGATTCAATATCCCATTGGCAACAGCAGAACCGCATATACCATCCCGGATAGCGTAACCACCATCGGCGATGGGGCGTTCGAGTTCTGCGCTGCCCTGACCTCGATAGAGATCCCGGACAGCGTAACCACCATCGGCGATAGGGCATTCTCTTCCTGCGATGCCCTGACCGCCATAACGGTAGCGGCAGAGAATCCGAGCTATTCCTCGGATGCATACGGCGTATTATATAATAAAGATAAAACCACGCTGATTCAATATCCCATTGGCAACAGCAGAACCGCATATACCATTCCGGACAGCGTAACCACCATCGGCTATAGGGCGTTCTATTCCTGCGATGTCCTGACCACGGTAGAGATACCGGACAGCGTAACCACCATCGGCAATTCTGCGTTCTATAACTGCGATGCCCTGACCACGGTAGAGATAGGCGACAGCGTAACCACCATCGGCGATTATGCGTTCGCTTGGTGCGATGCCCTGACCACGGTAGAGATCGGCGACAGCGTAACCACCATCGGCGATTATGCGTTCGCGTACTGCGATGCCCTGACCACGGTAGAGATACCGGACAGCGTAACCACCATCGGCGATAGGGCGTTCCAGTACTGCTATGCCCTGACCACGGTAGAGATACCGGACAGCGTAACCACCATCGGCGATTTTGCGTTCTATTCCTGCCATGCCCTGACCACGGTAGAGATAGGCGACAGCGTAACCACCATCGGCGATTTTGCGTTCTATTCCCGCGCTGCCCTGACCACGGTGTATTATACCGGAACCGAGGAGCAGTGGGACGCTATTGACATTGGTTCATATAATGACCCGCTTTTGGATGCGGAATTGATTTTCGGCGAGATGCCGGATCCCTGCGCCGATGGGCATAGCTGGGGCGGCTGGACAACCATTACGGCGGCAAGTTGTGAGAGCGCCGGGTTGCGCGCCCGCACGTGCACTGTTTGCAGTGAGAGGCAGACCGAAACCATCCCAGCCACAGGTCACAGTTGGGGCGGCTGGATGACCATTACGGCGGCAAGTTGTGAATATGACGGGGCGCGCAGACGTACCTGTTCGGTTTGTGGGGAACGGCAAACGGAGACCATTCCCGCCACTGGACATACGAAAGTAACCGTTTCCGGCTATGCAGCGACTTGTACAAAAGCGGGATTAACGGATGGGGTCAAGTGCTCTGTCTGCAATAAGGTATTGACTGCGCAGCAGACGATTGCAGCAAAGGGTCATAGATGGGGCAATTGGTCAACCACGACAGCGGCAAGTTGTGATTATGACGGGGCGCGCAGACGTACCTGTTCGTTTTGTGGGGAGCGGCAGACGGAGACCATTCCCGCCACAGGACACACGGAAGTTGCTGTTCCCGGGCATGATGCAACGTGTAACCAAGCAGGGCTGACGGATGGTGTGAAGTGCTCTGTTTGCGGTAAGGTATTGACTGTACAGCAGACCATTCCTGCCAAGGGGCACAGCTGGGGCGGCTGGACAACCACCACGGCGGCAAGTTGTGAGAGCGCCGGGTTGCGCGCCCGCACGTGCTCTGTTTGCAGTGAGAGGCAGACCGAAACCATCCCAGCCACAGGTCACAGCTGGGGCGGCTGGACGACCATTACGGCGGCAAGTTGTGAGAGCGCCGGGTTGCGCGCCCGCACGTGCTCTGTTTGCAGTGAGAGGCAGACCGAAACCATCCCAGCCACAGGTCACAGTTGGGGCGGCTGGACGACCATTACGGCGGCAAGTTGTGAATATGACGGGGCGCGCAGACGTACCTGTTCGGTTTGTGGGGAACGGCAAACGGAGACCATCCCTGCTACCGGTCACACAAGGGCAACCATTTCCGGATATGATGCGACCTGCACCAGAGATGGGCTGACGGACGGGGTTATGTGCTCGGTTTGCGGTAAGGTATTGACCGCAGCACAAACCATTCCTGCCAGGGGGCACAGCTGGGGCGGCTGGACAACCATTACGGCGGCAAGTTGTGAATATGACGGGGCGCGGAGACGCACCTGTTCGGTTTGCGGGGAGCGGCAGACGGAGACCATTCCAGCCACTGGACATACGAAAGTAACCGTTTCCGGCTATGCAGCGACTTGTACTAAAGCGGGATTGACAGATGGGGTCAAGTGTTCCGTTTGCGGCAAGGTATTGACCGCCCAGCAGACCATTCCCGCCAAGGGGCACAGCTGGGGCAGCTGGACAACTACCACGGCGGCGAGCTGTGAATATGACGGGGCGCGCAGGCGTTCCTGTTCGGTTTGTGGGGAGCGGCAGACGAAGACCATTCCCGCCTACGGGCATTCGGATGAGGACATTCCGGGTATAGCTGCGACCTGCACCGAGCCGGGCCTGACCTACGGCAGGCAGTGCGCCGTTTGCGGCAAGGTACTGGATAAACAACAAGTGATTCCTGCCACTGGGCATGTGGCGGAAATCATGCCGGGGTTTGATGCGACCTGTACGGTTGCCGGGCTTTCGGATGGGGTGAAGTGTTCTGTTTGCGGCAAGGTGCTGGAGCCCCAGTCGATTACCTCGGTTATCGACCATACGCCCACAATGCTGGCGGCAGTGGCACCTACCTGTACGGGAACCGGCTTGACCGAAGGGCAGGCCTGTGGAGTTTGCGGAAAGATTTTAGAGGAGCAGCAGACGGTTGCGGCGCTGGGGCACAGCTGGGGCGATTGGGCTCAGAGCCAGGCGCCCACCTGCACCGCTGAAGGTGAGGAAACCAGAAGCTGCGCAGTATGTCAGCACACCGAATCGCGGGCGGTTGCTGCCGCCGGACATACCGAAGAGACGATTCCTGCGGTTGCTGCCACCTGTACCGCAACGGGCTTGACCGAAGGGACAAGATGTGCCGTTTGCGGTACGGTTTTACAGCCGCAAGAGGCAACTCCGCTGGCAGAACATACCCGACAGACCATTCCCGCCGTGGCCGCCACCTGTACTGAAACAGGATTGACCGAAGGGATAAGCTGCGGGGTTTGCGGATTGGTTTTGGAGAAACAGCAGCCAACCGAACCCACCGGGCATACCGCAAAGACCCTGCAAATTGTTGGCGCAACCTGCACGGAACCCGGCCTTTCCGAGGGAAAAGCCTGTGCGGTCTGCGGCGCGATTTTACAGGCACAAAATGAAATCCCCGCCAAGGGACATACCCCCGGCGAATGGACCATCATAACCCCTGCCGCGTTAGGTGTGGAAGGGACAGAAGAGTGTCGGTGCAGTCTGTGCCACGAGCTTCTGGAAACCAGAACCATTCCCGCACTGAGCAATGCCCTGGGCGATGTCAACGGCGACGGCAGAATCAACTCCGCTGACGCCCGGCTGGCACTGCGTGCCGCCGTTAAATTGGAAACCTTGGACGAGCTGCAAGCCCTTGCCGCAGATGTGGATCACGACAACCAAATCCGCTCCATCGACGCCCGCCTGATCCTGCGCGTCGCGGTAGGACTTGGAAAATTTGACGA
>CASFEZ010000027.1 GCA_949293815.1 uncultured Eubacteriales bacterium
TGTTTTCCCATCAAAAACCGTAATGCCGACAAGCTGCCGCTTGTTGGCGGCCGCCTGTCGGCACTCTTCCTTTCTTCGGGTTTACCCCAACTATTGACAAAGAGCCTAAAAAGAGCACCTTGCGATGCAAAGCGCTCCTGCGGGGAAAGAATTTACTTGGTACCGAAAATACGGTCGCCGGCGTCGCCGAGACCGGGAATGATATAGGCGTGGTCGTTCAGTTTTTCATCCAGCGCGGCAAGATACACCTGCACATCAGGATGCGCTTCGGTGAGCGCCTTCAGCCCTTCGGGGGCGCCGATGATGCCGATAAATTTAATGGAATGAGGCTGACGCTTTTTAATTTGATTGATTGCATCGATGGCGGAGCCGCCGGTCGCGAGCATCGGGTCAAGCACAATCACATCGCGCTCCTGTACATCGGCGGGCAGCTTACAGTAATATTCCACCGGCATATGGGTGTCGGGGTCACGGTACATACCGATATGACCGACACGGGCGGAGGGCAGCAGCGCAAGCATACCGTCTACCATGCCGATACCGGCGCGCAGAATGGGCACGAACGCCAGTTTCTTACCGGCGATGGCTTTCGCCTTGGCTATGGCAATGGGCGTTTCGACCTCGACTTCCTCCAAAGGCAGATCTCTGGTCGCCTCATAGCACATCAGCATGGAAATCTCGCGCACCAAATCGCGAAAATCCTTAGAGCTTGTGTTTTTATCCCGCAGAATCGCCAGTTTGTGCTGAATCAGCGGATGGTTGGTAACGGTAACTTGATTGTTCATCGATGCAATACCTCCGGTTATTATTTCACGACAATTATACTATCCCGCAACCGGTTTTGCAAGTTCCTTTGCAATTTTTGTCAATTTTTGTCAGAAGCGCTCACCATTGAATACGCGCTTCAGGTACTGCCCGGTATAGCTTTCCGGCACTTCGGCCACTTCCTCCGGGGTGCCGGTGGCCACCACCGTGCCGCCGCCGTCGCCGCCCTCGGGTCCCATATCAATAATATAGTCGGCGGTTTTAATCACATCCAGATTATGCTCAATCACCACGACGGAATTGCCGTTATCCACCAGCTGCTGCAATACATCCAGCAGCTTATGCACATCCGCTGTATGCAGACCGGTGGTCGGCTCGTCCAGAATATAAATGGTTTTGCCGGTGGGACGCTTGGAAAGCTCGGTCGCCAGCTTCACCCGCTGTGCCTCGCCGCCGGACAGGGTGGTTGCGGGCTGACCGATTTTTACATAGCCCAGCCCTACATCATAAAGGGTGCGCAGCTTCCGCTCGATTTTCGGCTGTCCCGAAAAGAAATGCATGCCCTCTTCGATGGTCATTTCCAACACATCGTAAATGCTTTTGTCCTTATACTTGACCTCCAGCGTCTCCCGGTTGAAACGCGCGCCCTTACAGACCTCGCAGGGCACATAAATATCCGCCAGAAAGTGCATTTCAATTTTCACAATGCCGTCGCCCTGACAGGCTTCACAGCGTCCGCCCGCCACATTGAAGGAAAACCGCCCGGGCGTATAACCGCGCACCTTGGCGTCACGGGTCATGGCGAACAGCTGGCGGATATCCGTAAACACGCCGGTATAGGTCGCCGGATTGGAACGGGGGGTTCTGCCGATAGGCGACTGGTCGATATTGATGATTTTATCCAGGTTTTCAATGCCCTCAATGGTATCGCACATGCCATAGACCTTTTTTGCGCCGTTTAATTCATTGGCAAGGCGCTTGTATAAAATCTCGTTAATCAGCGAGGATTTGCCCGAGCCGGAAACGCCGGTCACGCAGACAAATTCGCCCAAAGGAATCCGCACATTGATATCCCGCAGGTTATTCTCCCGCGCGCCGACAATCTCAAGCCATTTACCGTTGCCCTGGCGCCGTTTTTCGGGAATGGGAATCTGCTTTTTGCCGCTGAGGTATTGCCCGGTGATGGATTTTTTGCACTTCAGCAAGTCCTTCAGCGTACCGGCGCAGACCACTTCCCCGCCGTGGATACCAGCGCCGGGACCGATGTCCACAATATAATCCGCCGCCATCATGGTTTCCGCGTCATGCTCCACCACGATTAAGGTATTGCCCAAATCCCGCAGCTCTTTCAAGGTACCCAGCAGTTTTTCGTTATCCCGCTGGTGCAGACCGATGCTCGGTTCATCCAAAATGTACAAAACGCCCATCAGCGACGAGCCGATTTGGGTTGCCAGACGAATGCGCTGGCTTTCGCCGCCGGACAGGGTGGCGGATGCCCGCGAAAGGGTCAGGTACCCCAGCCCGACGCTGTTCAAAAAATGCAGGCGGGAGCGAATCTCTTTCAGAATCTGATCGGCAATCATGCGGTCGCGCTCGGAAAGCTGCATATGCTCTACAAAATCCAGCGCCTGCTGCACGGAAAGATGGGTAAATTCATCGATATTCTTGCCGGCGACCGTTACCGCCAGAATCTCTTTTTTCAGCCTTGCGCCGCCGCAGTCCGGACAGGTTTCGGTGGACATAAACTGTTCAATCTCATATCGCGCCCACTCGCTGCCCGACTCCTGATACCGCCGGTCGAGGTTGTTGACAATGCCCTCAAATTCATGGGAATAGGTGCCGGTGCCGTAGCCGCCGCTGCGGGTCATTTTGATTTTCTCCTTGCCGGTGCCGTATAAAATTTTATCCACACAGGACTTGGGCAAATCCTTAACCGGCGTATCCAGCGAAAAACCGTAATGCTGCGCGAGTCCCTCCATATACATACGGGCGACCGTGCCCTTGTCCATGACCGTCCAGCCCGGCGCACGAATCGCGCCCTCGGCGATGGACAGCTTGCGGTTCGGAATCACCAAATCCGGGTTGACCTTCATAAAAAAGCTCAGCCCCGTACAGGTCGGGCAGGCGCCGGCGGGATTGTTAAAGGAAAACATCCGCGGGGTCAGCTCTTCCATACTGAAATTATGCTCCGGGCAGGACCAGTTTTGCGAAAACAGCATCTCTTCGCCGCCTATGACATCAATCAGCACCGTGCCGCCGGTCAGTTTCGAGGCAATTTCAATCGAATCGGTCAGGCGGGAGCGGATCTCCTCTTTGACCACCAGTCGGTCAATTACAATATCAATCGTGTGTTTTTTGTTTTTATCCAAAAAAATCTCTTCCGACAGGTCATACATATTGCCGTCAATGCGCACACGGGCATAGCCGGAACGGCGGGCGGAATCCAATTCTTTGACATGCTCGCCCTTTCTGCCGTTGATGGTGCGCGCCAGCACCTGAAAACGCGTGCCCTCGGGCAGTTCCAGAATTTTATCCACAATCTGGTCCACTGTCTGCTGTTTGATCTCCCGGCCGCAGACCGGGCAATGGGGTACGCCGATGCGGGCATACAAAAGACGCAGATAATCGTAGATTTCCGTCACCGTGCCAACGGTGGAACGGGGGTTTTTGGAGGTGGTTTTCTGGTCAATGGATATGGCAGGCGACAGTCCGTCAATGGAATCCACATTGGGTTTTTCCATCTGCCCCAAAAACTGGCGGGCGTAAGAGGACAGCGATTCCACATAGCGGCGCTGCCCCTCCGCATAAATGGTATCAAACGCCAGCGAGGACTTGCCCGAGCCCGAAAGCCCGGTAAACACCACCAGCTTGTCCCGGGGAATGGTGAGATTGATATTTTTCAGGTTGTGTTCCCGCGCGCCCTGAATCACAAGATTTTTTTGAGCCATTCTATTTTCCCTCTCTTTGGATATATGGGTAACATCACGCCGAGATGCGCCGAAAGAATTTATCCTTTGCTTTTTAGTTTTTCTATCCGGTCGCGCAAATACGCCGCGTGTTCAAACTCCAGAATATTGGCGGCGGCGTGCATCTCCGCCGTCAGCTTCGCAATCAGCTCATCCCTCTCCTTGCGGCTGAGCTTTTTATGGGTCTTCTTTTCAGTTTCTTCCTTTGTGGAAATCTCCAGCACATCCCGTACATCTTTATGAATGGTTTGAGGAATAATACCGTGCTGCTCGTTATACGCCATCTGTTTTTCCCGGCGGCGCATGGTTTCGCGAATGGCGTTTTCCATGGACGGGGTTACCGAATCGGCATACATAATCACCATACCCGAAGCGTTGCGCGCCGCGCGGCCGATGGTTTGAATCAGCGAGGTTTCCGACCGCAGGAAGCCCTCTTTGTCCGCGTCCAGAATCGCAACCAGAGAAACCTCCGGAATATCCAGCCCTTCGCGTAAAAGGTTGATGCCCACCAGCACATCAAATTCCCCCAAACGCAAATCACGAATAATTTCCATGCGTTCAATGGTATCCACATCGTAATGCAGATACCGCACCTTGATGCCGAAGGACTCCAAATAGTCGGTCAGGTTCTCCGCCATTTTTCGCGTCAGGGTGGTCACCAGCACCCGCTCATTTCGTTCAACGCGCAGCTGAATTTCGCCAATCAGATCGTCCATCTGCCCATCCGTGGGGCGAACGCTGATATCCGGGTCGAGAAGCCCCGTGGGGCGAATAATCTGCTCGGCAATCACTGCGCTGCGCTCCCGTTCAAAGGCGCCGGGCGTTGCGCTGATGAAGATTTTTTGCCCGGTGATTTCGTAAAATTCATCAAAGGTCAGCGGGCGGTTGTCAAACGCGGAGGGCAGACGAAAGCCGAACTGCACCAGGTTCTCCTTACGGGAGCGGTCGCCGCCGTACATGGCGCGCACCTGCGGCAGCGTGACATGGCTTTCATCTACAAACAAAAGAAAATCCTTGGGGAAATAATGCAGCAGGGTAAAGGGCGAGGAGCCGGGGGCGCGACCGCTCATAACACGGGAATAGTTTTCAATGCCCTTACAAAATCCGGTTTCCCGCAGCATTTCAATATCGTATTCGGTGCGCTGGCGAATGCGCTGCGCTTCAATCAGCTTGCCTTCTTTTTGAAATTCTGCCTCACGCTGTAACATTTCCTGATAAATTTCGGCAATGGCCAGCTCCAGCTTTTCCCGTCCGACCACATAATGGGACGCCGGATAGATTGCCACATGGTTCAGCACCCGGCGCACCTGACCGGTCAGGGGGTTGATCTCAGTAATACGGTCAATTTCATCGCCGAAAAACTCCACGCGAATGGCAAACTCATCGGTATACGCCGGGAAAATCTCAACCGTATCGCCCCGCACCCGAAATTTGTTACGGATAAAATTGATGTCGTTGCGTTCATATTGAATTTCTACCAGCTTTTGCAGCAGCGAGTCCCGGTCTTTCTGCATCCCGGGACGCAGGGAAATGACCATGCTGCGGTAATCTATCGGGTCACCCAGGGAATAGATGCAGGATACGCTGGCAACGATAATCACATCCCGCCGCTCCGAAAGCGCCGAGGTCGCCGAATGGCGCAGCCGGTCAATTTCATCGTTGATGGCGGAATCTTTTTCGATATAGGTATCGGTAGTGGGAATATATGCTTCCGGCTGATAGTAGTCATAATAGGAGACAAAATATTCCACCGCGTTCTCCGGAAAAAACGCACGGAACTCGCTGCAAAGCTGCGCGGCGAGGGTTTTGTTGTGCGCCAAGACCAGCGTTGGCCGGTTCAGGCGGGCGATGATATTCGCCATGGTAAAGGTTTTGCCCGAACCGGTCACGCCCAACAGCGTCTGTTCCTGATTCCCTGCCTGAATGCTTTTTACCAGCTCATCGATGGCTGTCGGCTGGTCGCCTGTCGGTTGAAACGCAGAATGCAGCACAAATTGATCCACCGGACACCCTCCTTTTTTATTCATGTGTCTTTATTTTTTCTTCGTTCCCAATCAAAAATACAACACCGCAGATAAAACAAATGTTCTGTCCATATTCTATCATATTGCTCGGCAAATGTAAAGTCCCAAAAGTCCTCCATTCGCTAAAAAAACGCAAAGACCAAAAAATCTTCCCCACTCGGAGAAGATTTTTGATAATATGCTGTTTTGCGGCGTTACCCTTTGACGCGGTTAATCATTTTCAGCGCGGTGGCGGACACGGAGTCGATGGGATCCTGCATATCTGCACGCATCCAACGCATAATAATGCCCACGCAGCCGGCCAGGGCAAAGGCAAAGCCATAGTCCGAATAATACTCCGGACGGAAGCATTTTTCGATAACCACCTTAACCAGCATCTCAAAAAACCGTTTGTCGCTGTTGTTGCTGAACAAAGCCGTGCAGAAATCCCGGTTTTCCCGAATCAGTGTCAGCAGGTGCGAAAACGCCGACAAAAATTGCTCATCGCTGAAATTTGCGGAAAAATCCTTGCAGATGATTTCAAATTTATGCACAACATCCAGCTCGACCTGCTCCAGAAGATCAAAGACATCGGTATAATGCAAATAAAAGGTGGCGCGATTGATATCCGCCTGTTCGGACAGCTCCTTAACCGTAATATCCTTAATCGGCTTTTGCGCCAGCAGCTGAATCAAAACCTGATACAGCCGTTCTTTGGTCTTAATGACGCGGCGATCCGTTTTCCCATCCATTCTCCAATCAACTCCGCTTTTCGGTATCTACATTATAATACATCAAAACCGAAAAAGTCAATAGCTGCTGAACAGCTTCACAGAAAGTGTCAAATTTCCGTAATATCCGCCTGCTGCAAACGCACCAGTTTCGACAAATTGTTTACCGTTGTCTGCACCTGATAGCCGATTTTTCCGGCGCTGAAAATGACCGTTTCGAACTGTGCACAGGAAGCGTCGATGGTTACGGGAAATGGCTTTTTCAGACCGATGGGGGAACAGCCGCCGTGGACATAGCCCGTAAGGGGCAGCAGGTCTTTTTGGTGAATCATCTCCACGCTTTTTTCCCGCACGGCAGCCGCCGCTTTTTTCAGGTTCAGTTCCCGGTTCACGGGCACCATAAACACAAAATATTTGCCGGATTTGCCGCGTGTCACCAGCGTTTTGAATACCTGCGCCGGATTCTGACCCAGCACGGCTGCCACATCAGCGCCGCTGAGGGCATCGGTTCCGGCATAGGAATAGGCGGTATAGGGGATTTTTTTCTGGTCTAAAATCCGCATCACATTGGTTTTTTCTTCGGTCATAAGGGCTCCTTTATTAAGGCGCCGCGTTGCGGCGCAGAGTGAAGAGCGGCGCAGCGCGCCGCTCCTGGTTTACGCTTTATGCCATTTCACGCCCTGGGGGGTGTCCTCGAGGACAATGCCCATTTCTTTCAGCTTATCGCGAATGGCGTCCGCTTCCGCCCAGTTTTTATCCTTGCGCGCCTGGGTTCTTTTTTCAACCAGAGCGTTGATTTCCTCATCGAGGGAGGACTCTTTTTTGCGGTTATACACAAGACCGAGTACGCCGGTCAGTTCATCGAATTTTTCGGCAGCATAGGCCGCTTCCGCGCTACTGGGCGCATCGGTCAGCACCAGTTTGTTGATGTCGCGCACCAGCTCAAAAACCGCCGCAATGGCGTCCGCCGTATTCAAATCATCATCCATGGCCTCGCAGAAGTTATCCACATGGCTGTCAACGGCGACCTTGACTTCCTCGCGCAAAGGCTCCGCCGAGCCGTTCTTTTGAGCGAAATCCAGCGCGTCCCGGCAGGTATACAGGCGCTGCAAAGACGCCTTGCACTGCTTCAGGGAATCATAGCTGTAGTTGATGGGGCTGCGGTACTGGCAGGAAATCATCAAATAGCGAATCGGCTCATAGCCGAACTGTTCGGCAACATCCCGCACGGTGAAAAAGTTTCCGAGAGATTTGGACATTTTCTGGTTGTCTACGGTGATAAAGCCGTTATGCATCCAATAGCGGGCAAAGGGCACGCCGTTGCAGCATTCGCTTTGGGCAATTTCGTTTTCGTGGTGGGGGAAAATCAAATCCTGCCCGCCGCAATGAATATCGATGGTTTCGCCCAGATACCGGCGGGACATGGCGGAGCACTCGATATGCCAGCCGGGTCTGCCCTTGCCCCAGGGGGAATCCCAATAGGGCTCGCCGGGTTTCGCGGCTTTCCACAGAGCAAAGTCCATCGCGTCTTTTTTGGTTTCGCCGATATTGATGCGTGCGCCCGCTTCCAAATCCTCTAAGGGCTGGTGAGACAGCTTGCCGTATTCGGCGAATTTTTTCGGGCTGAAGTAAACATCTCCCGCCGATTCATAGGCATAGCCTTTTTCAATTAATGTGGATACGATGGAAATAATTTCATCGATGTTCTCGGTCGCCTTCGGGTGGGTGGTCGCTTCGCGTACATTCAGCCCGGCGGCGTCCACTTTGTATTCGGCAATATATTTTTCGGAAATTTCCCGATAGCTCACGCCCTCTTCGTTGGCGCGCTTGATGATTTTATCATCGATATCGGTGAAATTCTGCACAAAATTGACCCGGTAGCCCCGGTATTCCAAATAGCGCCGCAATACATCAAACACGCAAATCGGGCGGGCGTTGCCGATATGGATATAGTTATAAACCGTCGGTCCGCAGGCATAAATACGGAACTCGCCTTCGTGCAGAGGTGTTAACTCTTCTTTTTGTCTGGTCAGGGTATTATAAACTTTCATGGGGGTTCTCTCCTTTTGGTTCCTGTACGAAAGATAAAAGCTGGTCGATTCTGGCGTTCAGCCGGGTCAGCTCCTGGGCTACCGGGTCGGGAATATGAATCTGATCCATATCGTCTACCCGTCTGCCCTCAATTTTCACCACACGGGCGGGCACGCCCACCGCTGTGGCATTAGGCGGGATTTCTTCCAGCACCACCGCGCCGGCGGCGATACGGGAATTGTCACCGATACGAAACGGTCCCAAAACCTTCGCGCCGGAGCCAATCATGACATTATTGCCCACGGTGGGGTGGCGTTTGCCCACATCCTTACCGGTGCCGCCCAGGGTCACTCCCTGGTATATGGTGACATCATCGCCGATTTCCGCCGTTTCGCCAATGACAACGCCGGTGCCGTGGTCAATAAAAAACCGCCGCCCGATTTTTGCGCCGGGGTGGATTTCGATGCCGGTTTTGCGGGAACATCGCTGGGAAATCCAGCGGGCGATAAAGGGCATATGGTGGGTATAGAACCAATGCGCCCTGCGGTGGGCGCGTACCGCCTTGTACCCGGGATACAGCAGCATGATTTCCAAAGCGGAAGACGCCGCAGGATCCCGCTCTTTTACACAGGCAATATCCTCCCGCATTCTGTCAAACATCCAATCCCTCCCATCCGCTTTGCAGCGCAACCGTTCTTATCATTATATATCCAAGCCCTTGGCTTTCATGGTCATTTTTAATTTTGCGGTTTTTCTGATTTTAGCAAATACCGACTGCCGCAAAAACATCGGCGCATGCGACTCGCACAGCTCTTTCATCGCGTCAAGATGCAGCGGGTAGCTGTCCTTCACCACCAGCACCATCTGTGACTTGGCGGCGCGGCGCGCTTCCGAAAAGAAATCGGCATCATCCAATACATTCATATTCGGCATGGCAAGATACCGCTCGCTGACTACGCCCGCATCAGCCACGCTTTTGCGCACTGCCACTTCAAAAAACGGGAACGACTGCCGGTACAGCGAATCCAAAAACGGGGCGTATTCGGCGGCGGTGGGGAAAGACAGTGCCAGCATACACAAATAATCTGCGGACTGCCGATTTTCAAAAATCAACGGCGCACCGATATAGGAATAAAACTGCCCCAGTTTTTTCTGCTTTTCCTGATCGAGGGTTTTGGCAAGCTGCTGGTACCGGGCGGCAAAGTCCGCATAAGTGTCATCGTCCATCAGCCAAAAATAGCGGTAGAAACGCTCTATCAGCAAGCAAACCCAACGGTAGGTCACTTCCTGTAAATAAGACTCCTCGCCGTCCACTTCCCGACCGCTGTCCTCGGCAATGGCTTCGGCAGCCAAAGCATATATTTTGGAAAACATATCGCAGAACGCCCCAAGGTTTTCTTTTGTCGGCGCATGGCGGCCTGTGGGGTCGCCCGCCGCTTCAAAGACCTGTTTTTCATAAAAGGCATAGGGGCAGCCCATCACATGCCGCGCCAAAAAGAACGCCTGATAAACAAATAATGCATCCGCAAACACATTGGAAACATCAAAATGGATATGCCGGTTTTCCAGATATGCCTTGCGGTAGCATTTATTTCCCAGGAAAAGGGCGCGCAAAAACAGATGCTCATATTTCGGCGCTTCGGGCAGCGGCGCCAATTTATCTTCGTATTCATCAAAATGGGGCTGTATGCCCTCGCCGAACAGGTATTTACGGAATACAAGCACATCCGGTTTCTTTTCGCTTTCGGCAATGGTATCCAGCAGTTTTTCCACGGTTTCATCGGTAATAAAATCTTTGGCGGACTGGAACAGCACATAGTCGCCCTCAGCGGCTTTCAGCCCCCGGTTCATTGCCTCGAACCGGTTGGCGAATTTGCCTTTAATCAAATAAAAGCCCACATATTTATCGCATGCTGCCCGGGCAATATCTAAGGAACCGTCCGTCGAACCGCCGTCCACAAGCAATACTTCAAAATCCTCCACCGTTTGGTGAATCAGCGCATCCAGCGCCTTGGGCAAATAGGTTTCTTCATTCAGTACAGGAATAACAACGGAAAGTTTCGGCAAGGTAAACTTCCTTTCACACTTGTTTTAAGTCAGAGGGATAGGTAATTTTAATATTCTCGCTGCTGCCGCGCACCAGCCGCACCGGTTCGCCGCAGGTAACAAAAACCGAACAGCCATCGGTCATGTGCGAAAGCTGCGCCAATGACAGCCTATCGAGCAATTTTTTCAGCTTGACGGCCGAAAAGCTCTGGGGAGTCTGGGCGTGGTAAAGCAAATTACGGTCGGGCACGGATGTAATATACGCGCCGTCTTCGCTGATTAGAATGGTATCTACCGCGGGAATGACCGTATTGCAGGCGCCGCACGCCTTCGCTGCCTCAATATTTTCAAGAATCATCCGCTCCGTCACATAGGGGCGCACGCCGTCATGGGTCACCAGTATGGTATTTTCATCTACCGCAAAGGTTTCAAAAATAAAATCCACCAGCCGGCAGAGGGTTTCGCTGCGGTCATGCCCGCCGGCTATCAGATAAAAAGACCTGCCGGGAAAATACTGCGCCAGCATATCTTTTGTATAAGACAGATAGGTTTTCGGCACCGCCAAAACAATCTCATCAATGGCTTCGCAGGCGGCAAAACGCTGGGCGCTGTGCACCAGAATCGGTTTACCGTCCAAGGGCAGGAACTGCTTCGGCAAATCAGACCCCATACGGCTGCCAAAACCGGCGGCCAAAATGACACCGATATTCATCCGAACCCCTCCCGGCTTCCTTTTCTCAAACATAGTAAAGTATAACACACCAAAAAGAACATTGCAAGCAAAACCGCCTTAAACATCCGTTTCCACAAAGGAAACCCGGGCGTTTTGGCGATACTGCTCGTACACGCGCGTCCGGCAGCCATCCAGATTGAGCTGATACATCCGAAAGACCACCGGAATATCCTTGGGCATCCATTGCTCCTCATAGGAATAGCAGTAGCGCATGCCCAGCCGCTGCATCACCCGCCCGCTTGCCTCGTTTTGCCGGTCATGTGTTGCCGTGACAAACGGAACGCCATCGCGCCGCAGCTGCGCAATGACCGCCCGGCACGCTTCTGTCATATATCCCCTGCCGCGCACGGCAGGCAAAAGCGCATAACCAAGATCGCGGCTTTCCGCTTCGCTGATATGAACATAGCCAACGGGAACCGGATCCGATTTCAGACAAACAGCATACCGGTACGCCCCCTTTGGCAAAGCGGCATATCGCGCACGGTACAAAGCCGCCGCTTTCTCCCGGGTTTGCAGCGGGAACCACGGCAGAAACCGATTGGTCTGCACATCGCTGTAAATGGTGAAAATAGCGGGAATATCCGCCGCCGTAAAGGGACGCAGCAACAGCCGTTCGGTTTCAAGCAGAGAATCCATCATTATCACCTTTTGACCAATACATTCATTTTATGGCAGCCACATACGGCAGCCGGTACTGCCGGGCGTGGCGGAGGCGGTATAAAAGCTGGGCTTTTTGGTTCTCACAGGGGTGGTCTTTGCCGAGCAGCAGGATGCTCTCGCGGAACATCGGGCTTTCGCAAAGGGCGCGGTAGCGCTCGTAGCCCAGGCACTCCCCTGCCTTTTCATTGCGCACCAATTCGTAAAACGCGAAATCCATATAAAACGCCGCGAGCTGCCGCCGCAGCGCCTCGTTTTCGCCAACAAAAGCCCTGCACGCCTCGTACTGTTTTTCGAGGCTGTCAAAATATCCCGGTTTATAGGGCGCACGGGTGGCGGAATCGGGGGTGTCGAGCCAGTATTCATAATAGCTCTCCCCTATCGCAACCGCGCGCTGCGATAAGGCCAGCGCCTGCATATTAAAAACCATATCCTCACTGATGGTCATGTCCTCCCGGAAACGCAGACGATTTTTTTGCAAAAATGTCCGATCGAAGCACATACGCACGCTGTAGCACAAATCAAAACCGGCAAACAAACGGGGATTTTTCGCTGCCAGCTCCCGTCCGGGCAATACGGTTTCTTTTGGATAGCCTGTCGTGTCGGTGCAGCCGTCGGGCATGATGGTGATGTCCGCAATCAGCACCTCGGCGCGATAGGCGTCCGCCTGACGGCAAAGATTTTGCACAAAACCATCTTTGATACAATCATCGCTGTCGGCAAAGAGGATATACTTCCCTTCCGCCTGCTGAAGTCCGGTGTTGCGGGCGGCGGATACCCCGCCGTTTTTTTGGTGAAGAATACGCACATTCTCCCGCGCAAAGGCATCGGAAAAGGCGGCATGCGCCGCGTCGGAGCCGTCGTCGATAATCAGCAGCAGCGCTTCGGGGGGCAGCGATTGGAACGACTGCATACACCGGCTGAAAACCGCCGGATCGGTATTATAATAGGGCATAATGATGGTGCAGAGGCGCGCCTTTTCGCTCATGCGGTTTTCCCCTTTGCAGTAAATTTGGACTTGACAATATCCAGCATATTCCCCGCCGCTTTTTTGAACATGGCGAAATCCCGGGTTCTGCCGAACACCAAAAGAAAAATCAGGTTGGGAACGATGCTGCAAATCAGGAATTTCAGCAAGAGATCCACCACCGGGTGAATCGCAATCGGCGCGCACAGCAGATAGCAAACGCCGCATTCCGCGCAGAGCACCAATAAGTACAACAGATACCGCCCAAAGAAAGGGGCGGATTTTTTACGGAACCCGTATTTATACAGCGCCCAGGGGCTGTACCATACATCCGTAACGATACGCGCCAGCGCCGTTGAAATCTGAATGCCGAAAACCCCCCAGTCCGCGCCGAGCAAAATGGAGAGCGCAATTTTAATGCCCGCCGTTACAAAGGAAATCAGCCTGCCGTAGTGGAAAATACCCAGCGTCTGCATATAGGTCCAAACAGCGCTCTGCATGCCGACCAGGTAAAAATTGATCGCCAGCACCACGGGGATGGCGGGGCTCATGACAAATTCCTCGCCGAAGCAGACGCGCACCAAATCGGAGGAGACAAAAATAATGCCCACCGTGCCCCAGCTGTACAGCCAGAAATTGCTCAGGTTGATAAAGCGGAACATTTCATACCGCTTATCGTTATCCTCCAAGGCGTTGTGGTTGCCGATGCTGGCGGTCATGCCGTCAAACACCTGGGAAAACAGCGTGGTCAGGGTGCTGATAAACAGGGTATAATTCGAGGTAATGCCCGTGGTCAGCAGCCCCTGGAAATAGGTAATGATGATATTATCCGTATTATTGACAAACAGACCGGATATACGGGTCAAAAGCAAATCCCGGGTATTGCGAAACAGCGTTCTTTTGGTCGCCGTATCCAGCGGTTTTGCTTTTTTGTCGGCAATATACGGGTATTTTTTATAAGCAATGATATATACTACCACATTATACAGTACCGTGCCGATGGTTTGAATAAGCAGATAGCTCAAATAGCTGCGCGTCAACGCCAAAAAGACCATTTGCAGTATGCTCTGCAAAATGGTCGCAACATAGCTAAGCCCGGTAACAATATAATTTTGTTGTGAAGCCAGTAAAAAAGAGCCGCGATAGCTGAAAAAATAAGCGATAACCTGATTGAACAGAAAGACAGCATACAAAAAATAGATGCTTTCGGTTATGGTATCGGGCATTTCCACAAGATACTTGAGAAACGGCGCAACCGCCAAACCGAGCAGCGCCGTCACCACGCCGATAATCCGATATGCTTTGCCGAAAAACTGCATGAGGGACGCGACTTTTTCCGTGTCGTTTTCCGCAATCGGCTTATACAGCGCATAGACAATGGCAATGCCGATGCCCAGTTCCGCAATGGTCAGCATCGAAAGGATATTGGAAAAGAAGCCGCTGACCCCCAGATAATCGTCCGGCAAAAAACGGACAAACACAATACGGCATACAAAGCCCAAAAGGGTATTGACAATATAGCCGCCGATGCCGACAGCAATATTTCGCATGGAGTTTTCAGTTCGGGAACGAAGCAATCCGCACCCACACCCTTTCCGGCCGCTGCCATGGATGCTGCGCAGCCTTATTTTTTGAGCATTCTTTTGATTTTGCGGGGGATGCGATAGGTCAAAAGATGCACTTTTTCATAATATTTATAATCCTGCAAATAGAAATCCGGATCTTTTGAGGACATTTGACGATTGCGGTTCAACCCCTCATGCAAATAGAACTTTTGCACCGAATCCAGTTTATCGTACAGATTGGCGTTTTTCAGAATGGAACGCTCCGCAATATGGCTGATTTCGTCCGGGCTGCGGGTACTGGTTAAATTGTCCTCGTGGCGGCGGTAAGCATACAGAACTTTTTCAATGGGTCTTACCTTGAAACGGGCAAAAATCCGCTGCCAATAGTCGAAGTCCTCTGCCAGGAACAACGCAGGGTTATAGTCGCCCACCAGCGCGTAAACACGGCGCCGGTACATAAAGCACGCGCCCACAATGTTGGTACCAACGATTTTGCGCAGCTCCATATTTTCGGGCATAATCCATTCGTCAATTTTCTTTCCGTCCTTGTCAATCACATCGCAGGAAGCAAAAACGAAGCCAAGGCGGCTGTCCGATTCCAACGTTTTCACCATGGTTTCAAACGCATCGGGGTAGTAAATATTATCATCCGAGGTCCAGGTCAGATAATCGCCTACCGACATGGCAAACCCCCGGTTCAGGCTGCGGGGCAGCTGCATATTTTGGGGATTTTTATAGTAAAAAATCCGCTTATCCTTTTTTACATACGACTCGGCAATCTCCTTCGTACGGTCGGTAGAGCCGTCGTCAATGATAATCAGCTCCCAATTCGTATAGGTCTGCGCCAGAATGCTGTCGATGCTTTGCGCCAGATAGGTTTCCCCGTTAAAAACCGGAAGCACGACCGATACCTTTTTGTCCATAAACAAACACCTCTCTCAGTTAAAATGACGCATAATATGATCCGCAATTTGTATACAGGCAGTACCGTCGCCGTATGGGTTGACTGCCTTTGCCATTGCTTCATAAGCCTGCCGGTTCTCCAACAGAAGGCAAAATGCCTCATATATCGGCTCCTCCTCGGTGCCGACCAGCTTCAGTGTTCCAGCAGCCACGCCCTCCGGGCGCTCGGTGGTGTCGCGCATGACCAGCACCGGCTTACCCAGGGCGGGCGCCTCCTCCTGAATGCCGCCGCTGTCGGTTAAAACCAGAAAACTTCTTGCCAAAAAATTGTGAAAATCCAAAACATCCAGCGGCTCAATCAGCCGAATGCGTGTATCGCCGCCAAGCTCTTCGTCTGCAATGCGCCGAACCGCCGGGTTCAGATGAATCGGATATATCGCCTTTACATCCGGGTGGGAATCCACGGTACGCCGAATGGCGCGGAACATATGGCGCATCGGCTCGCCGAGATTTTCACGCCGGTGGGCGGTAATTAAAATCAACCGGCTGCCCTTCGCCCATTCGAGCTGCGGGTGGGTATAATCCGCCCGAACGGTGGTTTTCAGCGCATCGATGGCGGTATTGCCGGTGACAAAGATGGTTTTGCCGTCCCTGCCCTCGCGCAGCAGGTTCTGCCGCGCCTGTTCGGTGGGCGCAAAGTTCAGCGCTGCCGTCAGGGAAATGGCCTGACGGTTAAACTCCTCCGGGAACGGGGATTTCAGGTTATAGGTACGCAGCCCCGCTTCCACATGACCAACAGGGATTTGCGCGTAAAATGCCGCCAGCGATACGACAAAAGCCGTAGTGGTATCACCGTGCACCAGAACCAAATCCGGCTGTACCTGCTCAAAAATACGGCGGATCCCCGCCAAAATTGCGCCGGTAATATCAAACAGCGTTTGACCGGGTTTCATAATATCCATATCAAAATCCGGCGCAACCGAAAAAGCGTTCAGCACGCTGCGCAGCATTTCCCGGTGCTGACCGGTAACGCAGACCGTAACGCGCAGCCCCTCTCTTTTTTTCAGCTCTTTTACCAAAGGGCACATTTTAATGCCCTCCGGTCTTGTGCCGAAAACCACAAGAACGGTTTTCACCCGACCGCCTCCTTTTTAATACATAGATTCCTGTTATAAGCCGATACGAAGCCGATTGCGCAGCCGCGCTGTAAGATGCGGAAAGCACAGGAACAGACGGTACCACAGCTTTTGTTTGCCGTCCACGGCGGAAAGCGCCGCCCGCACATCACAGGATTTACCATAGCCCACAATCGCCCTGCGGCAACTGCCGTCCGGGTCGCTGTTCGCATCGCGCAAAAAGCACTGATACTGGTACAGGCAATTTTCCACAAGCGCCGCACAGCTGTCGGCATAAACGGCAGGCAGGCGTATTTTCAGCTGTTCGGAACGCAAAGTCATGGCTTCAAGCGCATCCAGCCGTTTTTCGGAAAAGGGCGCCCCCATAATGCTGTCCGGGCGTTGAAAATAGAAATAACCGGTAAAATCCAACGCCGCAATCCGTTCTGCGTTGAGAAAAGCCTGCCAGGTAAAAAACTCGTCCTCATGGCACTTTCCCTCGGGGAAAGCCAGCTTTTCCAGCACCCGGCGGTGATAGAGCTTGTTCCAAACCACCTGCTGAAAAATCGTATTGCGTATCAGATAACGCATGGCGTCCTCGGCAGAATAAACCGTTGTCTTTCCGCTGCCTTCGACCGCAGGCAGCCGGTCGGAAAACGGCAGATACCGGCACGCGGCGATCTCGCACCGCTCCCCCAGCGCCGCGCCGAACAGCCGCTCCAGCATTTGCGGATGCAGACAGTCATCGCTGTCCAAAAAGGCAATCCACTCGCCCTTTGCCCGCTTCAAGCCACTGTTCCGCGCCGCCGAAAGCCCCCCGTTGGGCTGATGGATGACCGAAATGCGGCTGTCTTTTTTACAAAAAGCATCACACATCTCGCCGCTTCGATCGGTTGAACCGTCATCCACCAAAATCAATTCCCAATCGGAAACGGTCTGCGCCATAACCGACTCGACACAACGGGTCAGATACGCCTGAACCTGATAGACCGGAACAATAATGGAAACCACAAAATCAACCTTTCAGCGAAGAATCTGCGCAATGATTTTCAAAGATGAAAAATCATCCATCGCCCGCGCCGTTTTCCGGCAAGCACCGGCTTCGATAGCACGCATGGCATGTAGAATCGCTTCCGATTCATTTTGACAAAAGATATATCGGCCAAACGGCTCAAAATAGGCGCGAATCGCGGCCTGCTCCTCGGCCGTGCCGTCCAAAAGAAAAAGAATCAGCCGGTTTGTGGCGGAGTATTGATAGATTTTGCCGGGAATCTGCCCGCCCCGGCGGTTACACAAAAACACCAGCACATTTGCCTTATCTTCATAAACACGCAAATCATCCCGATTCAGCCTGCCGTGTACCGAAACAGTATCGGTCGAAGAGAACAGACCGGCGGGATTGCCGCAGATATACGCTTCGGCGCACACTTCATTTGCCGCGTCATAAAAGGGGCGCAGATTGCGCACCTCGGGCACATAGTCGCCGAAATAGCCATAAACGGGTTTATCGAAACAGACCGGTTCTTCTGCGCCGCCGTAATAGGACGGTACGGGCACAAAACGCATTTTATGCGCCGATTCGGGGAAGAGCTTTTTCTGATATGCCAGCGTCACCGGGCTGACATAAACAATGTCCTCGGCAACCGAGCAGAGAAAAGCCTCCTCTTTTTTGCACGCTTCGGTATCGGAGGCATAGGCAATATCGGAAAACCAGGGGTCTTCCCAAATCTGAATCCACTTTTTATACTGCACCTGATGGTGCTGAATCAAAGTATATGCGGTAAAATGGCTGATAAACGGGCAGGACACCGACAGAATATAGTCGTATTCGGTATCGGAAGTAAAATGCTTCGCCCGGTTATGCCATGCTCTGGACGGACCGTATACGCCGTACAGCGAGCGCACCGAGGCTTTCACGCCGCTCAAAAGTCCGCCGCCGTGCCCCTCCGGCTCTGCCTGCTGCGCCGCCGGTTCTTCGGCTGCGTTTTCATGCGCGGCATGGTGCTTGACATGGGAAAGTTTTTCATACAAAGAAACACCGTAAGTGTGCTGAACAATTTCATTCGGGATGGTTAACGCCGAGTCGGTCTTTGCACCCTCATCTTTCGCGCAGAGCAAATCCACTTCACAGCCCGCCTGCAACAGCCCGTTCAGATAGGCCAGATGGCATAAATTCGCCGAGGAATTGACCGAAAGGCAGTCCCCGATGACCACAAGCACCTTCACTTCTCAAACCCCGCTTTCTGCAACAGCCGGTGGGCAATACGCACCGCGCTGACCGACTGAATTTTATAATCAATCACTTCCAGCTGCGCGGTACAATTGTAGGTATGTATTCCCCGCAGCCGGGCGTGTTCGCCTTGTACGGTAATCTGCTCCGGCAACAGGGTAAAAACCGGCGAAAAGGCGGTCAGAAGCGCGTCCGACTGATAAAAAACCAAGCTGCCGCCGTAGGTTTTCTCCCCATCCTGCGCGGGATGCACAAAACCATCGCCCACGGGAAAAATCCGCCCGCCGGGTCGGGAACGCAGCAAAGGACGCAGCGCGGTCAAATCCCGGCTCTGCGCAGCGTCAGGCATCGACAGCAGCACGCAGCCTGCCGGCTCGCCGTTTTTCTGGCGATAAGCAATCGCCGTTTTTCCATCAGGCAAAGGCGTGGTATCCACCAGCTCGTCCCGCTGCCGCAGAACCGTCGCGCACTCCCAGCGGTCGGGGAACGATTTTGCCCGGTACAAAAGCAGCTGCCCGCTTTCCGCAGCCTCCGGCAGCATATAAATACTGCCCTTATCGGCAAAAACAAAGGGGTAAGACAAATGAAAAGGTTCGCGCAGCGCCTCACGCCAGGGAGAGAAGCCATGGTGCGCCGGCTCATATTCGCAGCACACAATGCGTCCTTTTCGCGTTTGATAGGAAAAATACTCCGCGAACAACCAGGTTCTCCCCTGCCATTCAAACAGAAACGGGTCGGCGTACCAGCCGTCCCGGTCGCCGGGAACGGGGATATAGGGGGTTGCAATATCCTCGTACCCCTGCTTTTTACGAAAGGCTATCTTCCATTTATCCGTTTGCAGACCCATTGCGTTCTTCCTTTACCGCGCCTCCAGCAGCGCTTCAATCGCGCGTACGGAGGAGTGTATATCAAAAAATTTGCTTCTCTTTGCGGCGCTTTGCCGTAAGAGATGCCGCTTATTTTCATCTAACAGAACATCCCGCAGCGCCAAATACAGCGCCTCGTCATCGTTTTCGCAAATCACGCCGCTGCCATTGAGCAGCTCCGCCATACCGGGCACATCCACTGTAACCACCGGAAGATGGCAAAGCAGCGCTTCCGCCGCCGCCGAGCTGAACCCCTCCCGGAAAGAGGAGCAGACAAACAAATCACAGCGCGCCATCAGCGCGTAAGGGTTGTCCAAAAAACCGGTCAGGGTGACATAGGGGGTCACGCCCGCATCCTGGGCGACCTGTTCCAGTTTTTGGCGCTGGGCACCCTCGCCGCATAGGTATAAATGCACCGGCAGCCCCTCGTCCAAAAGACGGCGCAGAATGGGAATCAGCCGCGCAAAGCCCTTAACGGGAACCAGCCGCCCCACCGCGCAGAGATTCAGCATATTGGCATCTACCTCCACCGGCGGCGCCTGTTTTGCCAGCGCACGAATCGATTCAGAATCAATGGGATTATAGCAAACCGCCATATCGTCAAGACCGGTCGCCTGAGCAAAATCCTGCCGCACCCCTTCGGATACGCAGACAATTTGGTCAAACGCAGCATAGCAGCGCTTTGCTTCCTCGGCGCTGCGAAAACCCTGCGCCAACACGGAAGAATCGCGCAAAGAAGTATGAATCCAGCAGAGCTTACGGGTATGTTCATCGCCGCAGCCGGAAACCAGCCGCGCCGCCGTCCCCTCTAAAAAGGATACAACAATATCATATGTTTCAGGAATCCACTGGCGGTAAAGCTGCGCCGGTGACAAAGCCTTAAACAGATGGCTGTTCCCTCGGAATTGTTTTTTAAAAATAAAACGGTAAGCAATATCGGGCGACAGGCGTTTTTTGTTCTCACCGCAATCGAAAATCGAAAGCAGGGTCACCGAAAAACGGGATTTATCCAGGTGATTGACAAGATTCACCAACACCCGCTCCGCCCCGCCGCCACGCAAATCGGGGATAACAAATAAAACCTTTTTCACAATCCATCCCCTCATTTCCGGCAAAATCGACAAGAACAAAAAATCTAAAATCCAGGCCCGAAGGGCTTCCGAGCCTCCACCCTGCAAACGCCAAACCCTATCGGTTTGCACGCGCCTTGGCTCGGTGCAGAATACGATAAAGAAAGGCAGGACAAAGCCCCAAAAGGAGCGGGCGATACGCCAAAAGACGCGCCTTCCCCCCCAAATGAAAGGTCTGGGCAATCTGTTTTTTCAAGTGAAATTCATTGACACGGTAGCGGAACTGTTTGCGGGAGATGGCGGCGCGATCGTCGCGCATGGCGTAGAGCGTTTCCTGCAAATTACAGCCGGTATACCCCGCCTGGTAGAGCCGGAACCACAAGTCAAAATCCTCCACCCGCAGCCGGTCGTGCGCTTCGCTGTAACCGCCGACCGCGTCAAAGGCATCCTTGCGCATCATGGCGCCCGCGTGGCAAAAGGGAGAATTGCCGGCAAAATCGGTCTTTTGCGGGTATTCGATATACTGTTTTTCGCCCCAGGTGCCCCCCTCGTCAAAAAAGGACATCCCGCAGCTGACGACCGCAAACTTTCCCTCCCGCAGGACGGCAAGCTCTTTTTCAAACCGTGTCGGTGCGCAGCGGTCGTCCCCGTCCATACGGGCAAGATACGCGCCCTTCGCCTCTTTGGCGCAGCGGTTCAGGGTCTTGGGCAGCCCCAGATTGCGCTCGTTGCGCAAAAGGCGAATCCGCGCATCGGACGCGGCCAGTTCAGCTGCCACCTCGGCGGTACGGTCGGTGGAGCCGTCATCGCACAAAAGCAATTCCCAATCGGAAACCGTCTGCGCCTGAATGCACCCGACCGCTTCGCGCAGAGTATCGGCACAATTATAGATTCCCATTATCACGGAAATTTCCGGCATAACAGCCCCTCCGCAGCTCGTTGTATATCGGTTCTCGGCAAGTGTCTATGTATATGTTTCATTTTACCATAGGATGCCATAAAAATCAATACAAATACACACAAAGGTACGGCAAAAGCCGACCCGCCGTCAGGGTGTGCGGTTTTGGTTTTCGATAGCAATATAAAAATTTTTTGGCAATGATTCCAATATATGCCGTGTCCGATTGTATAAATCGCCGAAAAAAACAAATAGAGAAAAAACCTTGTATTTTCTGTAATCAAACGATATAATAGAAATAGAGGAAAGCAGACCTGTTTTTCGGTAATTGCTGTACTGCCGATGCACACAATCCCTAGACGCTGAAAGGAGTGAACCCGATGAAGAAGATTCTGTTTTTAATCGGCCGGGGCTATACGCTGCTGGTCACCTGGTTTTGGGCTTTTTGCTGTTTTGCGCTGATTGCCGCCGCGGTATCCTGGGAAGCAAATACGATTCTGGGACTGCCGCTTTGGGTAATGATTCCCTTTATCGCGCTGGCAGCGATTGTGGGGCTGCTGAACCTGTTTTACTGGAAAGAGGAACTGCCGCTGTATGACCGTATTTTAACCCTTGTCGCGCCTGTTGTACTTGGCGTCGAGGCGATGCATATGATTCGCTTCAGCCATGCGGTGGAAATCGGATTGGATATTCCCATTGGGTTTATCTTTTTCCTTTGCGGCATCGCGGTCGGGATACTGTTCCTTGTCAACACAATCAGATACGATAGAAAAAATGCTGAGGCAATGCGCACGAAGCCGCTTACCAAAAAAGCACGGCGGCTGCTGACAACGGCGGTATGCGTTGTGCTGATTGGCGGCGCGCTGACTTTGGTTCTTTCCTCCGCCGGGCATATACGCGCGTCCCTTATCCAAAGCGAGGCCGCTTCCATTGGCGAACAGGCGGAGGCGCTGCGCCGAGAATCAACCGCCGGAGAGCGGGAGGCTTACATTGACCTGTGCGACCGGTTCCTATACGAAGAGCACCCGGACGATGCCACAGCCAAGGCGATTTTGCTGTCAGCTATCGAATCCATTGACAGCTGGGAGTCCTTCCGGTATTTGCTGAATAACGAAGACTATGCGCCCCAGCTGCCGCTTTTGGCGCAAAACATGCCGGAAACGGTCGACGCTATTCTCGAAGGCACGCCGGAGCCGGAACAGCTGGATGCGGTGCTGACATTGCTGCTGACAAACCCGGAACCGAGCTATTTAGCGCTGCTGGATGAAAACATCGAAGCAAACACCGACTTTTACAACGAAAACCCGGCGCTCAGCGAAAAAGCCGAACAGACGCTTCTGCGCCTTCAGGAAGAAGCCCAATGGCAAAGCCGCTTTTCCGCTGCAAACCAGGCAGCATAAACGGCAATTTTCATAATAAACGCAAGAACCGGCTTCCCTGCCCCGGGAGCCGGTTCTTTGTGTTTATCAAAACAGCGAGGCAAAAAGATTGGTTAAAATACAAAGCACCACGCCGCAAAGCGTTGGAAGCACCGCGGCGAGCAGCGTCCATTTGCGGCTACCGGTTTCCTTGTAAATGGTTTTCAGAGTTGTTGCGCAGGGCCAGTGGCAAAGGGTAAAGAGTGCCGTATTGACCGCCGTCAGCATCGTCCAGCCGTTTTGCAGGAGCAAAAGCCCCAGCTGCCCATAGTCGGGCGTTTCGGCAAGGGATGAAAGCCCGGTATAAGCCATTACAATCACCGGCAGCACAATTTCGTTGGCGGGAAAAGCAAAGAGAAAGCCCAAAAGAATTTCTCCGTCCAGCCCCATCCATTTTGCGGGCACTTCCAAAACAGATGCCAGAATCGAAAGCAGCGTCCCATCGCCTATCTGCCAATTGGCGCAAATCCAAAGCAGCGCTCCCGCCGGCGCCGCCGCGCTGATGGCTCTGCCCAGCACAAATAAAATGCGGTCAAATACCGATCGCGCAATGATTTCCCCCACTTTCGGCACCCGCAGCGGCGGTATCTCCAACGCAAAAAAGGAGGGCATTCCCTTACATAAGGTAAGAGAAAGGAGCTTGGAGACCAGAAAGGTCAAAAGGATTGCCAGCATCACAAACCCTGTCAGGTACAGCGCCGAAATGAATCCGCTCTGACCGCTGCCGCTCATAAAAATTGTAATCAGCGCGACCAGAATGGGGAACCTGCCGTTACAGGGCACAAAGGCGTTGGTCAATACGGCAATCATCCGCTCCCGGGGCGAGTCGATAATCCGGCAGCCGGTCACCCCCACCGCATTGCACCCAAAGCCCATGCACATCGTCAGCGCCTGTTTGCCGCAGGCGGCGCATTTGCTGAATGGATAATCCAATAAAAACGCAATACGGGGCAAAAGACCGCAGTCCTCCGCCATGGTGAACAGCGGGAAAAATATCGCCATGGGCGGCAGCATGACGCTGACCACCCAGCCAGTCGTTCGCCAAACGCCTGCAACCAGAAAAGAGATCAGCCCGGCGGGCAGCGACAGGCGCAAAAGCAGAGCGGTTAAATCGTTCTCCAGACCGGTAAAAAAGGAGGAAAGCAGCGCGGACGGGATATTTGCGCCCTCTAAGGTTATCCAGAAAATCAGGGTTAACAGCAGGAGCATACAGGGAATGGCGGTCCATTTCCCCAAAAGCAGGCGATCGAGCAGGCTCTTTTTCGGCTCGCTTCTGGTTCGATGCACATAAGAGGCGCAAAGCTGTTTCGCCTCTGCAAATACATCTGCCCCGGACGGCGCATCCGGCGACGGCTGCAAGGAAAGCGAGATAATTTCCGGCAGCAGCGTTTCGGCAGCGCCCTTTTTTTTTGCGCTGAGCGCCACCACCGGCGCGTGCAGTGCCGCAGACAATCCGTCTATATCAATATACGCGCCCTGCTTTTCCACCTCGTCCATAAAATTGATACATAAAATGGTTTTCGGACACAGCGCTCGAATTTGCAAAAACAGCGCAAGCCCGCGCTCCAAAGCGCCGCCGTCGCAGACCGTTACCGCCAAATCAGCGACGCCGCTTTTCAAAAATTCTGCGGCGGCGGTTTCCTCCGCTGCGTCCGCATATAGAGAATAACACCCCGGCAAATCGGCAATGACCAGCCGTCTGCCGTCATAAACCGTTTTGCCCCGGGCGTTTTCCACGGTTTTGCCCGCCCAGTTGCCGGTATGCTGGTGCATACCCGTCAGCGCGTTGAACAGGGTGCTTTTGCCCACATTGGGGTTGCCTGCCAGCGCCACAATCAAGTCCGAGGGCGCTTTTTTCAGCCAATCATACCGGTAGGGCGCGGGAAACTTTTTTTGCACTGGCTTCATGTGGGGTTTTCCCCTTTGCGGCACAGCACGCCCCGCGCGTCCCGATACCGCAGCGCAATCAGCGCGCCCTTTACCCGATACGCCGCCGGATCTTTGAACAGACCGGATCCCGCGCAAAAAACCTCTGTCCCCTCGGAAAAACCGATGCCGCGCAGCCGCGCAGCCGTGCTGTCATCGGTTTTCAGCATATGAATCACAGCGCGCTCCCCTTTTCGCAGGTCGGACAGTGGAAATGTTTTGTTCATAGTATCACCCCATTGTAACCGGTTGTTTTGACCATCGGCAGGACGCTCTCTGTTCGCCGAACTGCCATACCACAGTATATTCCGCAAAGCATGCCGTGCCACCGCCTTTGCGCACGAAAACCAACGGTTGACTATTTCCTGCATTTGGTTTACAATAAGGGTACTTTGTGTGAAAGAAGTTGCGTCAATCCATGGAGAAAGGCAAAGCCATTCTGCGCGAATTTAAGGAATTTATATCAAAAGGCAACGCCATGAATTTGGCGGTCGGCGTGATTATCGGCGGCGCGTTCCAGGCCATTGTCAATTCTCTGGTCAACGACATGATTATGCCGGTTGTCAGCCTGTTTACCAGCGGGTTTGATTTTGTCAACAAGCTGTTTATTCCGCTGGACGGCAAATTTGACGCCTACGCAACCGTAGAGCAGGCCAAGGCCGCCGGTGTGGCAACCTTGAACATCGGCTCGTTTATTTCCGCCGCCATCAATTTCTTTATTATGGCAATTGTTATTTTTGCCATTGTAAAAACGCTCAACTCCCTCGGCAGCGAATTGAAAAAGCATACCAAGCTGGATCAGCTCACATTGGAAGAAGAAAAGCCCGCGCCCCGGCTCTGCCCTTTCTGCAAATGTGAAATCGCGGAGAACGCCACCCGCTGCCCGCACTGCACCTCCGTTTTGCCGGAGCCGGAACCGAAAAATGCAGGGACTGCCGAAGAAACCATCGCCGAGGCGGCTGCACTGCCGTCCGGCAGTACCGAAGAGGAGGACACGGAAAAATGAACCATCCGGCGGAAATCACCAATATGGTGATGATTGAAAATCCCAAAACGGGCGAGGTTTTGGTGCAGCACCGCCGCCTGTACTGGACGGGGATCTCCTTCCCCGGTGGTCATGTGGAGGACGGGGAGAGCTTTGTGGATTCCGCTGTGCGGGAAGTGCAGGAAGAAACCGGTCTTCTGGTAAAAAATCTGCATCTTTGCGGCGTGATTCACTGGTTCCACACGGAGAAAAAAGAGCGGTATATGGTTCTGTTATATAAAACGACCGATTTTGCCGGTCAGCTGCTCCCGGGAACCGAGGAGGGCGAGGTCTTTTGGGTAAGCAAAGAGAAGCTGCCCGAGATGGACTTATCACCCCACTTTGAAGATTACCTGAAAGTATTTTTGAACGAAGATAAAAACGAGGCCTTTGCCAACTGGAACGAGCAGGACAACGGCACGCTGTGCATAGAATAAGCAGGGGGCGCCAAAAATGAACAACCCGACCGAGCTGACCAATATGGTTATGATTGAAAACCCGGCGACGAACGAGGTTTTGGTGCAGCACCGCAGGCTGTACCGCACAGGGATTTCCTTTCCCGGCGGTCATGTGGAGGATGGCGAGAGCATCACTGCCTCCGCCGTGCGGGAAGTGCGGGAGGAAACCGGTCTTTCGGTCAAAAATCTGCGTCTTTCGGGCGTAATGCACTGGTTTACACCCGAAACGGGGGCGCGGTATCTGGTATTTTTATACCGCACCACCGATTTTTCCGGCGAGCTGCTCTCCGCCACGCGGGAGGGGGAGGTCTTTTGGGTAAAAAAGGATGACCTGCCCCATATGGCGCTTGCGCCGGATTTTGATGTCTTTTTGCGTGTCTTTTTACAAGAGGAAAAAAGCGAGGCGTTCTCCTGCTGTGACCCAGACGGGAATAGCCCGTTCCTAATACAATAAAATTGGGAAGAAAAGGAGTTATTTATGAAAGAGATTATCATTAACTTTTTAAAAGGGCTTTGGACCGGCGGCACAATGACCGTTCCCGGCGTCAGCGGTGGGTCAATGGCGATGATTCTCGGCGTATACGACAAGCTGGTATACTCGGTCAGCCATATTTTTAAGGATTTCAAAAAGAGCTTTCTCTATCTGCTGCAATTCGGGCTGGGCGGCGTCATTGGATTTTTGCTGTTTGCCGGTTTCATTTCTCGCCTGTTAAACAACGCAACCTTGAGCATTCCGCTGCATTTCTTTTTCCTGGGCGCGGTTGCGGGCGGTATTCCGATTATTTTTAAAAGCGCCAAGGTGAAAAAATTTACCGCCGGCTGTATCCTGTTCCCGTTGATTGGCATTGTGTTCGTGGTCGCCATTTCCTTTTTGCCGGAAGGGCTGTTTTCGGTCTCCGCTTCGGACGGTTTTGTGAAGTTTGCCCTTTTGCAGCTGCTGGGCGGCTTTATCATTGCCTTTGCGCTGGTGCTGCCCGGCATCAGCACCTCGCAGATGCTGAATATGCTCGGCATTATGGATGAATTGTACGCGGTCATTGACGCACGGGATATTGCGGGCCTTTTGCGGTATATACCCTTAGCCATCGGCGGCGTTTTGGGCACCTTTATCATTGCCAAAATATTGGAGCCCGCCATAGAAAAATACCCGCAGGCAACCTATTTGATTATCTTCGGGTTCCTTTTGGGCTCCTTGCCGGAACTGCTGATGGGCGTGGATTTTTCCACTGCTACCTGGCTTTCCTGGGTATTGAGCGTGGTCGCCGTAGCGGCGGGCTTTGCGGCGCTGTACTTTATGTCCCGGCTGGAAATCAAACGCATAGACGAAGCGCAGAAAGCAAAGGACGAGACGGTCAATAGACAGTGAGTGATACAGGCAAACGCTGCGTGTTGAAATAATAAAAGAGAGAAATAAAACAACAGTGCAGGATGTTCGGCAACAATAAAACCGAATCACCTGCACTGTTTTTCTATCGTCAAACAAGCCCATCCGGGCGATTAAGGGCAAAAGCCCAACAGTTTTTTATGGCTTTTTAATCTGCGAAAGCTGCTCGCTGACCCAGACCTTGGTGTTGGCGGGCAGGCGGCTGCCGGCCATGTCAAAGACTTTGGAAACAGTAAAGCCTTTGGCCATATTCAGCATGCCCTTGTTGATATTCATGTTCAGCGCCTTGCCTGCCATGGCTATCATTTCACTGACGAACTTCTCGCCGTCCGGCGTTTTCATAATATCGCCAATTTTATCATCAAGGGTAAAGTACCCTTCCCGCACAACGATTTCGGTGCCCTCGGTCGTCAAATCATCGAACCAGTTTTTGCCGTCATTTTTACCGCCGCCTTCGGGGACGCTGTACGCCGGGTTCGGCACTTCGACTTTGCAGAGCGTCATAGCATCTGTCAGCTCTGAGCTCTTTGCCTCAATCACGGTTTCCCCCTCAGCCAGGGGCACCTGTGTGAACACAAATACCTGCTCGCCGTCCAGCTTCGCAAATTCTTCGCCGCCCACATAGAGCGTCACGGTTTTTTGATTGGAATACACCTTAATGGTGGTGGTATCCCCTACCCGATCGCGGTAACGGCTGCCGCAGAGATGCACAAAGGGCTCGTCGCTCCAGGCGGCTTTATACAGGTAAAAAGCGTCCTTTTTCAGCTTACGGTCATAGGTAACCAGCCCTTTGTTGTTGCGCCCTTTTACGCCGCCCTCGTCGCGCATATCGCTGCCGAAGTCGAACATATTCCACACATGGGTGCTCCAAAGATACGGACGCGCCGCAAAGGTTTTGACCATTTCCTCGTGGTAATAGGCCTGATAGTCCTCGGTATAGTCCTGCATCTTCGGCTCTGCGCTGTGGTATTGGGGGATACCCTCCGCGCCGTATTCGGAAATACCCAGGCAAATATCCGGGTTCAAGCGATGAAATTCGTCCAGCCAGGGACCGTTATCCGCCACGCTGCCCATATACCAGCCGAAATAGTGGTTATACGAAACGATATCCGTAAGACGGTTCAACGGACTGTCCATTTCCACCATCGTAAGGTTCGCCATGGTGGTCAGGCGGGTCGAGTCGATATGATGACAAAGATCGTTCAGCGCCTTGAGGTTATCCAGCAGGGCATCGGAAGCGCCGCCAATCGTAATTTCGTTGGCAATACCCCAGCAGACAATGGACGGGTGGTTATAGTTCTGCACTACCAGCTCTTTCATTTGCATCACGGTGTTGGCGCGGGCACCCGCGGAATCGGAGAAAGTGGAAATAAAGGGGATTTCCGCCCAGACAATCATCCCGTATTCGTCGCACAAATCGTAAAATGCCTGCGCGTGCTGATAATGCGCCAGCCGAATGGTGTTCGCGCCGATTTCAGCAATCAGCTCCATATCCTCTTGATGCTCTTTTTCGGTAATCGCCCAGCCCATATTTTCCCGATCCTGGTGCCGGGAAACACCGTGGAGCGGATAGGGTCTGCCGTTGAGGAAAAAGCCCTTTTCCGGATCAACGCGAAAACTGCGAATGCCGAACCGGGCGCTAACCTCGTCAATAGGAATACCGCCGCTCAGCAGCTCCGCTTTCGCGGTATACAAATAGGGGTCGTTCCGCCCGTCCCACAAATGGGGCTTTTCGATACGGAATACCGCCTCCGCTTTGCGGTGGGTTACCTCCTGCGTTTCCCCGTTGACGGTAAAGCGAACGGTATCAATAATCGTCGTGCCGGTACAATAGGCGTTCAGGCGCACCGTTGCCGTGCCGTCCTCATGAAGTGTCGGCGTTACATAAAAGCCCTGATTGCCGTAATAATCCAAATCAAAATGCCGTTTCGGCACCACAATCAATTTTACATTGCGGTAAATGCCGCCGAAAAAGGTAAAGTCCGCCGTGCGGGGGTAAACATCCGCTTGATCGCGGTTATCCGCCATAACCGCCAGTTTTACCTTTCCCCGCTTTACATGCGGCGTCAAATACACACGGAAGGTAGAAAATCCGCCGGTGTGCCGGGCAACAAACACACCATTGGCATAAACCTCACAGCTTAAAGAAACCCCTTCAAACTCCACATAAACTTCCTCTTCCGGCGCGGGCGATACATGAATGGTTTTCATATACCAACAGGCATTGCGGTAATAGTCCATGCCGCCGTCCTGCCCGTCCAGTGCGTTCCAGGTATGGGGCAAGTTCACCGTTTCCCAATCTTTTTTGGGGCGTGAAGGCACTTTTCCCCGCTTCATCGGTCCTTTATGAAAGGACCAGCCGTCATTGACTAACGTTATTTTTCTCATGCAGATTCACCGTTCTTTATCTTATTTTTTCGCTTTCGCTTTTTTTGCCGCCTGTTGCTGCATAAAGGTTTCCGAGCCCTTTTTATCCCCGAGATTATACATCAGCAACAGAAAAACGAAACACAGCACGCAGCCCACAAAGGGAATCAGACCGGTGGTAAACCGTACCCGCTCGGGCACCTGAGCTGCCTGCTGGGCGACGGTCAGATTTTCGTCGTATCCGGTCCAGCCCAGCGCCAGAGCGGTAATCCCCTGCCCAATGCCCTGGGAAGCATTGCGGCAGAAAGAGTAAATGGCGTAAATCGTGCCTTCCTCCCGTTTGCCGGACAGTTCCTCCTGATAATCGATGCAATCGGACACCATCGCCCAAATTAAAACCATAAAGCAGCTGGTTCCCAGCATGCCGACCCCCGCCAGCGCCATCCAGATATAGGGGTTGGGAATCGGCACAAAGGTGATAATACCAATGCTGACAATGGACAATAAAAACGGATAAGTACAAACCTGTTTTTTGGTAAACCGGCGCAAAAGGGGCTTGGAAAGCACAATGCCGAAAGCAACCGGCAAGCCGCAGATGATAACGGCAATCGAAATCAGGTCAGTATTTTTATAATATAACATAAAAATATAGTTCAGGTAACTGGTCAGCGTATTCAGACAGGAAATTTGCGCAATGGTCGCAAAGCACAGCCCCAACAGCGGGCGGTTGCGGAAAAACGCTCGCAAAGTAAATAAGATCGAGGTCTTTTCCAGCTCCGGCTTGGCAGGCGTCTGGTCGTGCACCCGTTCGGTCACCAGCTTCGACAGCGCTGTAAACGCAGCAAGCCCCAAGGCGCCCATCACCAGAACAATCCAGATAAACCGACCGCCGATCGGGTTGCCCTCGGTATCATATACCAGTTTGGGGATGAGAATCATGATGGGGATTTGCGCCAGCATGGCGCCCACGCTGCGATAGGTTGAAAGCGAGGCGCGCTCATCACCGTCTCTGGTAATGACCGATTGCAGCGAACCATAGGGCACATTGACCGCCGTATAGGCAATGCCCCAAATAAAGTAAAAAACAAAGCAATAGGCTATCTTAAACCAGTATGCAGAGCCGGAGATATCCACAAACAAGAGTACGCTGGACACCAAAAGCGGAATACAGCCCCACCGAATCCAGGGAATAAACTTGCCGCCTTTTCTTTGTTTTGCTTTGTCGCAAAGCCGGCCAATCACAATATCATTCAGCGCATCCAAAATTTTGGAAATAAAAATGATAATTGCGTAATGGTCAGGATCAATCTTCATACAGGTGACAAAATACAGCAGCATATAGTTATTGACAAAGGCAAAACTCATATTGCAGCCAAAGTCTCCAAGCCCATAACCGATTTTATCCCGTATATTAAAAGGGCGGATTTCTTTGCGATTCTGTTTGGAACTTTTACCCACCATATTCACGCTTCCATGGATAACATTGATAATATTTTAACAATATTAGCTGTATAAGTCAATATATATTATAAATATTATACAAAAATCTAAAATTTTCACATTTCAAAATTGGGTAATACATTTTTACAGTCTTTAAGACAGCTGCAAAATAAGTTAATATACCTCAATCCAACATTTATCGAAATTTCTGTACATCGCACACTTTTATCTGCTTCATTTCATAAAAAAGCGGACTGCTTTCTCACTTAATGAGAAAAGGCAGTCCGTATCTTTTGTGGGATATCGCATATTTTTTGCACTTAGATGACCATTATCCGGTACGCCTGCGCTTGCGGTGGCGCACCTGGGCGCCGAGGACGGCGCCGGTCAGGCTGGCGGCAATTACCGCACAAAAGATGACCAAGGCACGAAAACCGGCGGCATCGGGATTTGCAATACCAATCACCGCCGCGTGCAAAACAGCAGAGCCGAGAGCATAGGCAAGACCTGTTAAAATACCCTTGATGGGCAATCTCCCGGCTCCGTAAAACGCCGCCGCCGCGGAGGATAAAACAGCGGCAGCCAGATACAGCAGCCATAGATTTGCATAACCGGTTTCCTGTATATAACAAATATATCCAAACAGGAACAACAGCGCGCAAAACGAAACGACAAGCAAGAGCAAACTGAGTATAGCGGTTGCCGCCACGCCCGACCGCCTGCGACCGGTATTATTTTTTTCTTTTTGCTTTTTCTTCGCCATAACCATCCACCTCGCTAATCTCTATGCGTTTTTCAGGGAAAATATGCCAAACGGGTTCGGCTTCTCAGTCCTTTTGACAGCAACAGCCCCGCAGGACAAACATCCTGCGGGGCTGTTTTTGGCTTCAAAAACGGTGCCTTATGCTATGCGCTTATTCGCCTTTCATTTCCAAAAGCTTTGCCGTGCCCTTGTAGGCAGCTTCGCTGAGTTTGATGGAATCAAAAATGGCGGCTTTGATGTCGTCCTCTTCCACGCCCAGCTCCAGGCAATACTTTTTATCAGTGAACAGGTTCAGGTTCATAATTTTCGGCAGATACATCGGGTCCATACCGCTGTCAATGCCGCGTTTTTTGTAATCTTTTATCACCTTGCCCATGCCCATCTGCATCATCCAGGCGGGCACACCGACAATTTTACGATCCGCGCCCATACCACGGGCATCGTAAACAATGGAAAGGAACTCTTTCCAGGTCATATTGTACATACCAATGGGCCACGCCTTAAAGCCGTGCACCTCTTTTTCCGCCGCGCCGGCAATCACCTGACCGACCTGCTTGGCAGTCAGCATGGTGGTGCCGCCCTTCGGATACATGGTAAAGGGCCATTTGTCCATAAAGGCAATCTGCTCAATCAGGATAACCCATACGGGGCGTCTGCCGGGCTGGGTGCCGAAGATATAGGGCAGCTCCAGAACGGATACATCAAAGGTATCGTCGGCAAAGGACTTGCAGACATTCTCCTGGTCGATACGGCTCTTAATATAGGGGTTATGCTCGCAGACCTGCATTTCCGGATGGCTCTTGGCCAGACCCGAGAAATACGAGCCGAGCACCACGGCGCGTTTCATACCCATGTCTTTACAAATGGGTAAAATTCTTTTGAGCGGCGCGATGTTGTATTTATAGTAATACTCATAAACAGGCGCCGGGAATTCCACGCGCTCGTCCACGCCGGCGGCGAAAATGAATACATCGCAGCCCGCAGCCATTTCGCGGATTTCATCGTCGGTTTTCTTGTTGATGTCGCCGAAAATGATTTCCATTTCCTCTGGAATCGGAGCGCCTTCCGGCAGCGGCGGCAGGGCAACGGTTTTCACCTGATGTCCGCGCTCAATCAACACTTTTGCGGCTTCGCAGCCCAACAGACCGGTGCCGCCAATCATAAATACTTTCATGATCTTCACCTTTTTCCTATGTACTTGAAAAGCGCCGCGGCGGCAGGCGCCGCGTTTGCTTTTCATAGATGGTTATATTATAATACGAAAGAGAAAAAGTTTCAATGTTTCTTAAAATTTTATACAACGATATGACAAATTAACCGATTTTCTCGCAAGTTTTTTGTCATAAAAAATATATAAAGTTTTTCCGACATTTTGACGGTCTGTTTTGTATTCATGATGGAAGGAGGAATCAGCATGAAAGTTTCTTTGCTGCGTACGGACAAAGAAATAACAGAAATTTACGAGCGGCATGTGCAAACCGTGTGGCGGGTTTGTTATGCGTATATGAAAAACACAGCAGAAACCGAGGACGCCGTGCAGGACACCTTTCTGCGCCTGATGGACGCAAACCCTTCTTTTGAGAATGCAGAACATGAAAAGGCCTGGCTGATTCGCACCGCCTCGAATGTATGCAAAAACCACCTGAAGCGCAAATGGCGAAAGCGCGAAAATCTGGACAGTGCCGAAAACACCGTAGGCGAGATGATGCAAACCAATGAAGTATTGGACGCGGTACTGGCGCTGCCGGACAAATACAAAACCGTGGTTTACCTCTATTATTACGAAGGGTACGCGGGCAAGGAGATTGCCACGATTCTCAAAAAACCCGCATCCACTGTACGCAATCTGCTGCGCGATGCCAGAAAACAGTTAAAAGAAAAGTTAGGAGAGGATTTTTGTGAAGAATGATAAATTCATCGACGCCTGGGACGACATCACCCCCAGCGGCGATACGGTAACACGCATCCGCAAAAGCCTGCTTCGAGATTACCACAAACAGGAAAACATCAAAAAAGTACGGGCGAAAAAAGAAATAAATTTTCCAACATATGGCGTGATATAT